>SVFV01000006.1 GCA_015056655.1 Butyrivibrio sp. | reverse complement strand
TGAAAGCGCCGTATACCGAACGGTACGTACGGTGCTGTGAGAGGACGGGAGCTAATCACTCCCTCCTACTCAATTATAAATTATTTAGTTGTTATATGTTTTGGCTTACTGCTGTGGTTCCTGAGCTGTAGCGTCAGGTGCTGGAGCAGCTTCCTGTGCGGGCTGCTCAGCTGGCTGTTCTGGAGCTGCAGCGCTCTGATCAGCAGGGGCCTCGGGCTGTGCCTGCTCAGCTGGCTGAGCCTGTTCTGCTGGAGCCTGTTCTGCTGGAGCAGCTCCTGCTGCCATCTGCGCCTGTTCCTGTGCAAGGATTTCATTGATGTTTGGCTGAGCCATGAATTCAGCTGTATGGTGACAGTTCGCTACAGGTGTGAGTACCTGGTTGCCAAACTCATCAGTTGTGTATGCATATCCATTTCCTCCGGCTGCGCTGCCTGACTGAGCAAGAAGTGCTGCGGGTTCCATGGGAACAAGTTCAAATATTCCGGTAGCCTTGAAAGGACACTGGTCTGTAGCAGGAAGATTATCACACTGGCAAAGTGTGCCAACATAGTGGACATCACAGCTATCTGTGGGAATTGTTCCCTCTTCAAAATACTCTGTAGTTAGAACTCCATCACAGACACCAGGAATACCCTGCTTACCAGATCTGGAACATACGGTTCCTGTAACTATTGAAGCTGGCTTTTCAAATGTAGCTGCAGGTAAATCCTCGTGGATTCTGGACATTACTTCACGCCAGAGTACCTTTGCAAGCTTGGCTTCTGTGCTGTTCATATCAACGTTGTTGTCATAACCAGCCCATGTGGTTGCAGTGTAATAATTGGTATAGCCTGCGAACCATACGTCGTTTTCATCTGAAGTGGTTCCGGTTTTACCAGCGATAGCAGTTGTTCCAAAATTAACTGCTGTACCTGTACCGCTTGTAACTACATCCTGCATTGCACTTGTAAGAAGATATGCAGTGGATTCCTTGAGTATACGTGTTGACTCGATGCTTGTGTTATCAAGGATTGTATTTCCGTCATGGTCAACTACCTTGGTGTAAAGCTTGGGCTTTACATAAACACCGCCGTTAGCAATTGCAGCATAAGCTGCGTTAAGCTCTATGTTTGTTACACCATGTGTCAGACCACCAAGTGCTGTAGGAAGCTGTATGTCGGTGTAGATTTTGCCGTTTATCTCTTCACGCTCAACTATTGTTGTGAAGCCGAAATTCTTCAGGTAATCATAAGCAAGCTGAGGAGTGATGAGTGTCATTGTCTTTACGGCAATGATATTCATTGAATCCTTGATTGCGGTTCTGATGGTTGTAAGACCGCGATAGGATTCACCATACCAGTTGTTTACAGGACGACCGTCTGTGTAATTAAACGGAGCATCGTTAAGTACTGTTGCAAGTGTCATACCTGCACTATCAAGAGCAGGAGCATAGGTTGAAAGAACCTTAAAGGTTGAACCGGGCTGTCTTACAGCATCGGTAGCTCTGTTAAGTGTTCTTGATGCTGTTTTGCTTCCGCGGCCACCTACCATAGCAACAACATAGCCTGTGGTGTGATCCTCTACAGTAAGAGAAACCTGAGGCTGAGGTGTAAGAGAAATGGATTCTCCGTCAACCTTATCATCGGAAGACATTACATAGGCTTTGTATTCGTCTATAACTTCCTGTGCTTCCTCAGCTGAGCTAAATAGCAGGTTTGACTTTTTCTGCTGGTCCTTTAAATAGGTCTTGAGCATCTGAGAGCTGTAATTCGTTTTGTTGCCCTGTGAATCAACTGTGGTAAGCGCATATTCGAGAAGGTACTTTGTGTTCTCGGGATAATTGCTCTCATCAGAAAGAACTGAATCACAAATGGACTGAATTGCAGGATCCTGAGTTGAGTAAATCTTTAATCCGCCACTGTATAAAAGAGTGTAAGCCTGTGTTTCGTTGTAGCCGGCTTCGATAAGGTCATCTATAAGCTGGTTAGTAAGTGCATCTACAAAATAAGAATTGATACTGTCAGATTCTGTCTCTTCATCGACAACCTGAATTCTTGCATATACATCATCAGCAAGAGCGGAATCATGCTCAACCTGAGTGATATATCCTTGCTCGAGCATGTCGTTTAAAACCTTCTCACGTCTTTTTGCATTGTTTTCAGGGTGTGTAATGGGGTTAAATCTGCTGGGATTCTGTGTAATACCTGCAATAACCGCACACTCTGAAAGCGTCAGGTTGCTAACGGACTTATTAAAATATCGAAGAGAAGCAGCCTGAACACCAAGGGTATTACTACCAAGGTTAATGGTGTTCATATAATTAAGAAGGATGTCTTCCTTACTCATTGTTTTTTCAAGCTGGATTGCAAGGTACTGCTCCTGAATCTTACGCTTGATCTTGGCAATGTCTGAATTTTCACTTGTCCATCCGGTGAAAACATTGTTCTTTAAAAGCTGCTGTGTAATTGTACTAGCACCCTGTGAGAGATCATGACTTGTGATTCCAACAAAGGCTGCTCTGATAATACCCTGGATATCAATACCGTTGTGCTCGTAGAAACGGGCATCCTCTATGGCAACAAAGGCGTTGCAGAGATTTTCAGGTATCATGTCCATTGTTACTGGGATTCGGTTTGAATCCGTTGATACGAGCTTAGCTGTCTGGTTACCTTCTGTATCATATACAAAGGTTGAATATCCTGTAGGTGTTACGCTGATATTGCCGATCTCAGGGGCGGTGTCGATTATTCCTCTGAAAACACCAATGCCTGCGCTGACGCCAATGACACCAAGACCAATGACACCAATAAGCAAAAGCTCAAAAGATATAAGGGAAATTTTGTTTCCCCATTTCTTGGTACCCGATAGCAGATCATGCTGCTGTTTACGGATACCTTTTCTTCCAAAATTCATAATATCCTCCATAAACTATTAGCCATATTTGAATTTCGAATTCAAATATGCATAATATTATAACAAATAAAGTTCTCAAAAAATAGGGTAAACAATGGAAAATAAGGGTAGCTACCGCGTGATAACCGCTGAGGGAGCGGGTGAAATAGTAGAAAAAAAGTCAAGATTCATAGCTAATGTGTTCTCAGTTGAGTCTGTTCAGGAGGCTGAAGAAAAGATAGCTCAGATGCAGAAAAAATACTGGGATGCAAGGCATAATTGCTATGCTTTTGTAATAGGAGCAGATTCTTCGGTAACCAGATGCAGTGATAACGGAGAGCCGTCAGGTACAGCAGGAAAGCCCATCCTCGAAGTTATAAAAGGCGCCGGAGTGACAAATGTTCTTATTATAGTAACAAGATATTTTGGAGGAGTGCTTCTTGGAACTGGCGGTCTGGTCAGAGCTTACACTCAGGCTGCTCAGGCGGGACTTGCTGAATGCAGCATTGGGGATGTGGTATACGGAACAAAGCTTCATCTTACTGCTGATTATAATTTGATCAATAATATTCAGTACTATCTGCGCCAGGAAGAGATCCCTCTGGAAAATGAGAACTATACTGATAAGGTTGAATATGATATTACGGTTCGATATGAAGATACCGATAGAATTATTGATGGTCTGACCCAGAAAACAGAGGGGCAGATTAAAATAGAAAAAGCAGAAGAAGGTTATTTTCCTTTTTAATATGGCCACTATCTGATGAGAGAGGGTTTCAATAATCCATACTTGAATATGAAACATTGGCGTGATATAATCTGTTGGTTTTTAAGAAAAATTCAAGGTCAATTTCATATATTTATTAATGGAGGAATACAATGAAACAGACTAGAAACGATGTCAGAAACGTTGCAATAATAGCTCACGTTGATCATGGTAAGACTACTTTGGTTGATGGTCTTCTTCGTCAGAGTGGTGTTTTCCGCGAGGGTCAGGACGTCGTAGAGAGAGTCATGGATTCAGGTGATATCGAGCGTGAACGTGGAATCACCATCATGTCTAAGAATACAGCAATTTCATATAAGGATATTAAGATAAATATCATTGATACTCCTGGCCACGCTGATTTCGGTGGTGAGGTTGAGCGAGTACTTAAGATGGTTAACGGCGTTATCCTTGTTGTAGATGCATTTGAAGGCGCTATGCCCCAGACTAAGTTCGTTCTTGGTAAAGCAATGGAGCTTAAGCTCCCTGTTATCGTATGTATCAACAAGATTGACAGACCTGAGGCTCGCCCTAACGAAGTTATTGATGAAGTTCTTGAGCTTCTTCTTGATCTTGGTGCAGACGATAAGCAGCTTGACTGTCCTTTCGTATTTGCATCTGCTAAGGCAGGGGTATCTTCGATGTCACTTGATGAGCCCGGAAGCGACTTAAAGCCTCTTCTTGATACAATCATCAACTACATTCCTGCACCTGTTGGAGATCCTGATGCAGGTACACAGATGCTTATCAGTACAATTGACTACAATGAATATGTAGGGCGTATCGGTGTTGGTAAGATTGATAACGGAACACTTAAGGTTAATCAGGAGGTTATGATTGTTAACCATCATGAGCCTGAGCGTTCATTCAAAACAAAGGTTAGCAAGCTTTATGAGTTTGAAGGCCTTGGTAAAAAGGAAGTACAGGAAGCAGGAATCGGTTCTATCGTTGCTATTTCCGGTATCGAGGATCTTAAGATCGGCGATACATTATGTGCAGTTGATGCACCTAATGCTATTCCTTTCCAGAAGATTTCAGAGCCTACAATCTCTATGAATTTCATAGTTAATGATTCTCCTCTTGCTGGACAGGAAGGTAAATTCGTTACTTCCCGCCACCTTCGTGATCGTCTTTACAGAGAGCTTAACACTGACGTATCACTTAGAGTAGAGGATACTGATACAACAGAGACCTTCAAGGTATCTGGTAGAGGTGAACTTCACCTTTCAGTTCTTATTGAGACAATGCGCCGTGAGGGCTATGAGTTCGCTGTAAGTAAGGCTGAGGTTATCTATAAGACTGATGAGAATGGCAAGAAGCTTGAGCCTATGGAGAAGTGCTACATCGACGTTCCTGAAGAGTTCTCAGGAAGCGTTATCCAGAAGCTTGGTGAGCGTAAGGGTGAGATGATCAACATGGGACTTGCAAATGGCGGATATACACGTCTTGAGTTCCTTATCCCTTCAAGAGGTCTTATCGGATACAGAGGTGAGTTCATGACTGATACCAAGGGTAACGGTATTATGAACACTATCTTCGATGGCTACGCACCTTACAAGGGAGATATTTCTTATCGTAAGCAGGGTTCACTTATCGCATTTGAGACAGGTGAGGCAGTTACATATGGTCTGTTCAACGCACAGGAGCGTGGACAGCTCTTTATCAGCCCAGGCGATAAGGTTTACTCAGGAATGGTAATCGGTTCCAGCGGAAAGAGTGAGGATATCGAGGTTAACGTTTGTAAGACAAAGCACCTTACAAACACAAGAACATCATCTTCTGATGAAGCTCTTCGTCTTGTTCCTCCGAGAATCATGTCTCTTGAGCAGAGTATTGATTTCATTGATACAGACGAGCTTTTGGAGGTAACACCTTTAACTCTTCGTATCAGAAAGAAGATTCTTGATCCTACTTTGAGAAAAAGAGCCGGTTTTGCAGCTAAAAACAAGAAATAATTATTTCAAACTCCTCAAATTATGTTGTTTGGGGAGTTTTTATTTCAAATTATTTGATTTAAAATATAGATATGGAAAAGAGTGAAGATAAGAGATTAAAGGAATTTAATAGTCTTATAGACAGCAAAATGGGTAATGAGCCCATAAAATCAGATCCCAAGGTGTGCCGCCAGTGCGGAAGACGCCTTATTCGTTCTGCCAAAAACGGACTCTGTCCTATGTGTGCTGAGCAAGAGCTTTTTAATGATGTTCGTGATTACATCAGGGCTAATGATGTTAAGGATTATGATGTGGCTGAGAAGTTCGGAATTCCGCTTGTTAAGGTTAAGGAGTGGATCAGACAGGGACGCATACAGTACAAGGATGATCCCACTATGAAGGCAGCAATCATGGGCAATTTTTGCGAGATCTGTGGAAGCCCTATCAGCTTTGGAACAATCTGTCCCAGATGCATGAAGGATAAAAAGAAAGAAAATATCAAGGGTGTTGCCATTTCTCAGCCCAATACAGATGGCAATAAGAAGATGCGTTTTTTGGAGAATGATAAGTAATGTTTTTGCTCCAAGAGCAAATGTTCGCAGGTTGCGGATTTAATACAGATTTCCAAGATTAAGCTATATAACGGATGTTGGATTTGATATAATATTATTAACAAAAGAATAGAGAAGAAATACATTAAAAAATTTATAACAATTCAAAATGAGGGAAAGAGGGGTACTTGTTATGACAGTTATAGATGAAATCTTAGGTAAGCATGAGAAGAGTGTTTCTTCAGAGGAAGAGTTAGAACTCGAGAGATCAGGATCCAAGGAAAAGAAGCCTAAGGCTGAGATATCCAAGGATGAAACTATTGTTTTCACAGAGCGAGAGAGGTTCTGGGAAGGAATGAAATGATGGGCTGACGTTGACACATGGTGTTACGGATGCTATGATGCTTTTGTTTAGAAAATAAAAAGATAGAGGTCGCGTGTTCTATAAGTATGCATTATGATGCGGCAGGCGCAAGTGAGTAATGCAAAAAGGAGTACACGCCGAAGGGTATTCGTTCTGTGACGGATATGCCTGGGCATACAGCTAATAACTGTGTGACTGTCATCGTAGGATGGGGAGCTATCAAGGCATATTGGATCAATGATGATTTTTTAAGCCGACTCGTTTTGCGATGAGTTGGCTTAATTTTGAGTAAAGCACAGAGTAAGGGAGGAAGTATGGCTATTTTCAAAGGCGCAGGATGTGCTATTGCAACACCTTTTTTTGAGGATGGATCAGTTAATTACGAGGAATTTGACAGACTGATTGATTTTCAGATTGACAACGGAACAGATTCAATCATAGTATGCGGCACAACTGGTGAAAGTGCTACTATGACTGAAGATGAGCATATGGAGGTTGTACGTCACTGCATTAGTTACGTTAATAAGAGGGTTCCTGTAATAGCTGGAACAGGCTCTAACTGTACACAGACTGCTGTTGATCTTTCTGTAGATGCAGCTAAGGCTGGAGCAGATGCAGTTTTGTCAGTGACACCTTATTACAATAAGGCTACACAGGGTGGCCTTGTTCAGCATTTTTCTGCTATTGCAAAAGCAATCGATATTCCTGTGATTCTTTACAATGTTCCCAGCAGAACAGGCACAAACATCCTTCCTGAGACAGCAGTTAAACTATGCAAAGAGGTTGATAATATCGTTGGTATCAAGGATGCTACAGGCAACCTTGCTCAGACAACAAAGATGATGCAGCTTGCAGACGGATGCATAGACCTTTATTCAGGTGAGGACGGACTTGTAGTTCCAATCATGTCACTTGGAGGTATTGGTGTAATCTCTGTACTTTCAAATGTTGCACCCAAAGAGACTCATGATATGTGCATGAAGGCACTTGAAGGAGATTTCAAGGGAGCATGTGAGATCCAGTTCAAGGCACTTCCTTTAATTGATGCACTTTTCTCAGAGGTTAATCCTATCCCTGTAAAGGCAGCACTTGAGATGATTGGATTTAAGGCAGGCCCTCTTAGACTTCCTCTTACAACTATGACAGAGGAAAAGAGAGTAGTACTTGAGAAGGAAATGAAGAACTTCGGTCTTATTAAATGATTAAACAGTTCGGTTAAAACATTCGAAAAGCACCTTTTGATATGACATGAAACTATAGCGAGGTATAGGTGATGACTAAAATAATTATGCACGGCTGTAATGGTCGTATGGGCAGAGCAATAGTTGATCTTGCTGCTGCGGATTCTGAGGTTGAGATTGTTGCTGGAGTTGATGCTTATGGGGATAACAATTATTCTTTCCCTGTATTCAAGGCTATCTCTGAATGCAATGTTTCTGCAGATGTAGTTATTGATTTTTCTAACGCCAGCGCTGTTGAGGAACTTTTAAAGGTTTGCGCAGAAAAGAAATTACCTGTAGTTCTTTGTACGACAGGACTTTCTGATGAACAGTTAAAATTTTTGGAGGCTACTTCTAAGGATGTAGCTATTCTTAAATCAGCAAATATGTCTGTTGGTATCAATACTCTTATGAAGGTGCTTGCTGATATATCTCCGATGCTTGCTGCTGCAGGCTTTGATATCGAGATAGTGGAGAAGCATCACAATCAGAAGCTTGATGCGCCCAGTGGAACAGCACTTGCACTTGCAGACAGCATCAATGATTCACTTGATGAGAAGTGTGAGTACATATATGACAGAAGTACTCGCAGAGAGAAGAGACCAAAGAAAGAGATTGGAATCTCAGCTGTAAGAGGCGGAACTATTGTGGGCGATCACGATGTCATCTTTGCAGGAACTGATGAAGTAATAACTCTTTCACACAGAGCATATTCCAGAACGGTATTTGGCAAGGGTGCTATTGAGGCAGCTAAATTCCTTGCAGGAAAGAATCCTGGAATGTATGACATGTCAGATGTAATAAAATAATATGGAACTTGAAAGATGGCAGGCATTATCGCTCTGCCATTTTTTGAATAAAGAATTATTATATTAATAGCTACCATAATTATTGTACGGAAAAGGGGAAAAGGATGAGGTTCAGACCCTGTATAGATATACATAATGGACAGGTTAAACAGATAGTTGGTGGAAGCCTTGCAGACAAGGGTGATTTTGCAAAAGAAAACTTTGTGGCTTCGCAGGATGCGACTTTTTACGCAAGGATGTATAAGGACCTTGGGTTAACAGGGGGACATATAATAATTTTAAATTCCAGGGATAGCGAGTATTACGAGGAAACACTTAATCAGGCAATGTCTGCTTTGAAGGCGTGTCCCGATACAATGCAGATAGGCGGAGGTATAACAGCTGATAATGCTAAGGGCTTCATTGAAGCAGGAGCAACACATGTGATTGTCACAAGCTACGTGTTTTCTGATGGAAAAATCAATTTTGAAAATTTGGAGAAGCTGGTAGAGGCAGTTGGCAAGGATAAGCTTGTACTTGATCTTAGCTGCAAAAAGCATGAGGATGACTATTATATAGTTACTGATAGATGGCAGAAGCTGACTAAAGAGAAAGTAAATGCTGATACTCTTAATATGCTAAAAGACTATTGTGATGAGTTTTTGATCCATGCTGTTGATGTGGAAGGAAAACAATCGGGGATTGAAACTGAGGTTGCAGAAATCCTTGGAAATTGGGGTGAGAAGCCCATGACCTACGCCGGCGGAGTCCACGATCTTACAGATATTCATAATCTTAAAGTGTTTGGAAAAGGTAAACTTGATGTCACAGTAGGAAGTGCATTAGAAATCTTTGGTGGAAAACTTAGCCTGGAAGATGTGATTGAGGAGTGCAAGTAAACAAATGAACAGAGGCAGACTCGAAAAACCTTCGGTTTTCCTCGTTGTGGCGTATCCGCCATATGATCAAAATAAAAAGACGAAACATTTGTGCAAGCACATGTTTCGCCTTTTATTTTGATCGCATGCCTCTGTACGGTCTCAAAAAACCCATCCGTTGCCGGATGGGTTTTGATTTAATCATTAGTACACTTGCTGATTCTATATATGTAAAGAATAAGGCACATTGTATTCTTGATTAAAAATGTTGACCGCTAATTAAAGCTTATTTACGTTAACGGCCTGAGGTCCTTTTTCACCCTGGATTACGTCGTAATCAACTGCAGCGCCCTCGTCAAGAGACTTGAAGCCCTCCATGTTGAGTCCAGAATAATGTACGAATACATCATTGCCTGCCTCATCAGAAATGAAGCCGTAACCCTTCTGGTTGTTGAACCACTTAACTGTACCCTTGTTCATAGCTTACCTCCACTAAATAAATAAAAAATAGTTCTTATCGCAATCGGGTCAGATTGACGATATGTTGTATTAAAACAACATAATTAGGATATCACACAGCTTTTTAAAAGTAAAGGAATTATTAAAATATTCACGAAAAAAATCGCAATTTATCGGACCTTTGACTACATCACTTTACTTTAATAATTCAGTGTGGTAAAATATGCAAGCAGTAAATCGAATTAACGATATATTGTAAATGTGTGTCACTATTCTTTGGAATAGTTAAGAGGGAAAATACGCGAATAGAAACGTGATTATTAATTTTTCGCTGTATTATTTATATTAGGAGGCAATAAATGAATAAGAAGATTCGGACAGAGGCAGTGGATCATTTATTTGAAGCAATCCTTGCACTGGATAATAAAGAGGAATGCTACAGTTTCTTTGAGGATTTATGTACAGTAAATGAACTGATGTCCCTGTCACAGAGATTCGAAGTGGCTGCGATGCTCAGAGAGCACAAGACATATCTTGAGATTGCGGAGAAGACAGGTGCTTCAACTGCTACCATAAGCCGTGTGAACAGATCACTCAATTATGGTGATGATGGATATGCATTAGTATTTAAAAGACTGCGCGAAGAATAAGCGCAGTCTTTTCTTTTATTATTTATTCTTCTTTTCCGCCGGCAGCTCTTTCTTTAGCTGTCTCAGCTGAGGTCTTTTCGGTAGTCATCGTGCATTGTCCCTGGAATACAGCATTTTCATCGATAACCAGAGTTTTGGCAGTGAGGTCACCGATCAGCTTTCCGGTGTCGCTGATCTCAACCTTTCCGGTTGTGACGCTTACATTTCCCTGAATCTCACCTGCCAGAAACAGATTAGTGGCTGTTACCGTGCCTGTGATTTTTCCCTCCTGACCAACTATGAGAGATCCGTTTACAGTGACATTTGCGTTGACTGTTCCGTCAATTCTGGTGCCTTCTCTGGTTGTAAGAGGACCATCAAGAACTGCGCCCTGAGCTATCATGGTAGTGATCTGGTCAAGACCTGCATCTGACTGTTCACTCTTACTGGTTGTGTTAAACAGTGCCATAGTAAATCTCCTTTTTGATTCATGTGTATGATTGCAAGTTGTCGTTTCTTAGAAATCTTATTGTTAACCGTTAATCTCAACTAAATCTTCGGGATTTATAAAGCTGTCACCGGACTTGATCTGATATCCGAGAGTCGTATTGTCATCATCGATGACTATCAGGGTTGCACCCCTTGATACGGAATCGCCTTCGTGTACCAGACTATTGCCCTTGTTTCGGTACATGGAGATATATCCATTTCCATGATCAATGGTAATGACATTACCATATTTTATGTCTGCTGTAACAGAAGTAACTGTTCCAGAACCTGAAGCAATTACTGTAGCACCCTTTTCAGCAGTGATTATAAGTATGGGATCACCTGTAGGTTCTTCTGAAGCAGCTTCTTCAGTATTTTCTTCATCCTCGTCCCCGGCGTCATCACCTTCCGTTTTCTCCTTTGGAAGATTAATCTCAGTTGAGTTTGGATCATCAAAATAGCTGACCATTGAAGCTGTTCCATTAGATATTGGAAGAAGAGTCGGCATACTCAGTTCCTCTTCAGCAGCTGCGCTCTGTGCTTCAGCCTCGACCTTCTGATTCAGGGCCTGGCTTAGTTGTGTTACCTCACTTTGCAATTCTGAATTGGTGGACTCAAGTGAAGCATTTGCTTCCTCAAGCTCCAGTATCTGGGATGCTTGTTTAGCTGACTGCTTTCTTAATGATGAAACTGTGATGGCGGAGTGTACTACGAAACAGACAAGAGCAACAATGATTGCGAATAATGTAAATGACAAAACCTGTGTTGCTACATGTCCGAGGTGGAAACTACCACTGCTTCCGTCAGAATCTCCGGAAATGATCATAAAAGTATAATGACGCTTATGTCTGTGTTTTCTTGGCTTTTTATTATCACTCATAACGCCCCCTTATATGAAGTAATAATAGCACACTGATTTATGCTAGGCAAATTAACCACTTTTGTTATATAATAATGTGGTATGTATATATTTAAATGATAAGAGAGGATAAAAAGCATGAGTTTAATACCTTATGTCATTGAGCAAACAAGCCGCGGCGAGCGTTCTTATGATATTTATTCCAGACTGTTAAAGGAGAGAATCGTATTTCTTGGTGAAGAAGTAAACTCTGTATCAGCAAGCGTTGTTGTAGCACAGCTTCTTTTCCTTGAGGCAGAGGATCCTAGTAAGGATATCCATATGTACATTAACAGCCCTGGTGGTGAGATCACTTCCGGTATGGCTATCTACGATACAATGCACTACATCAAGTGTGATGTTAGCACAATTTGTATAGGCATGGCAGCAAGTATGGGAGCATTCCTTCTTGCAGGCGGTGCTAAGGGTAAGAGAATGGCTCTTCCCAATGCTGAGATTATGATTCATCAGCCCCTTGGCGGAGCTCAGGGTCAGGCTACTGAGATTGAGATTGCTGCAAAGCATATCATCCGCACTAAGGAGAAACTCAATACATTACTGGCTGAGAACACTGGCAAGCCGTACGAGCAGATTGCTCAGGATACAGAGCGTGATAACTGGCTTACAGCTAAGGAAGCTCTTGAGTATGGCCTTATCGATTCTATTGTTGAGTCAAGACCCAAGGACAAGGAAGAAGATAAGTAATTGCCTTTATTTATTAGGAAAAGGATAGAAAAAGTATGGCAGTAAAAAACAACGGTGAGATCAGGTGCTCATTTTGTAACAAAACACAGAATCAGGTAAAAAAGCTGATTGCTGGACCTGCAGGTGTTTACATCTGTGATGAGTGCGTTGATATTTGCGCAGATATAATTGAAGAGGAATTTGAGGATGAGCCTATACCTCATGATGACAGAGATATCAATCTCCTTAAGCCTGTAGAAATCAAGAACTTTTTGGATGAATATGTAATCGGACAGGATGAAGCAAAGAAGGTTCTGTCTGTATCTGTGTATAACCATTACAAACGTGTACTTGCACCCAAGGCTCACAATGTTGAGGATGAGGTTGAACTTCAGAAGAGTAATATTATCATGGTAGGACCTACTGGTTCAGGAAAGACATACCTGGCTCAGACTCTTGCAAAGATTATAAATGTTCCTTTTGCAATAGCTGATGCTACTACTCTTACTGAGGCTGGATATGTAGGTGAGGACGTTGAGAACATCCTCCTTAAGCTTATTCAGGCAGCAGATTATGATGTTGAGAGAGCTCAGTACGGTATCGTTTACATCGATGAGATCGATAAGATCACCAAGAAGAGCGAGAATGTTTCTATAACAAGAGACGTTTCAGGCGAGGGTGTTCAGCAGGCGCTTCTTAAGATTATTGAGGGTACAACTGCAAGTGTTCCTCCGCAGGGCGGTCGTAAGCATCCTCATCAGGAGCTTATCCAGATTGATACTTCCAATATCTTATTTATCTGCGGTGGTGCATTTGACGGTCTTGATAAGATCGTTGAGGCTCGTCTTGATAGGAACTCGATCGGATTTAATGCAGAGATAGCTGATAAGTCAGAGCGTGAGATCGGCGAGGTTCTTAAGGAGGTAACTCCTCAGGATCTTACAAAGTTCGGTCTTATTCCTGAGTTTGTAGGACGTGTTCCAATCTGTGTAACACTTGAAGGTCTTAACAAGGAAGCTCTTGTCAGAATTCTTACAGAGCCTAAGAACGCTCTTGTTAAGCAGTATCAGAAGCTCTTTGATTTTGATGATGTACGTCTTTCATTTGAGGATGATGCAGTACAGAAGATAGCTGAGCTTGCACATGAGCGTAAGACTGGAGCTCGTGGACTTCGTTCTATCATGGAGAAGGCTATGATGGATGTTATGTACGAGATTCCTTCGGATGACAACATTTCAGAATGTGTTGTAACTGAGGAAGCCGTTACAGGAAATGCACAGCCTCTCATCGTTTATAAGGATGAAGTCAAGAGACTTAAGCCCGCTAAGTAATTTATTAGTTTAGAAGGCCAAGCAGCTCGTGAATTGAGAAAAAAATATGTTATACATAAATAGGCAGAGATATCTAGTTTCTGCCTATTTTTCATCATATGGGAATGTCTCATTATGATCAGATTCGATTCAATGTGAACCACTTTTGAGGAATTATATATGGTAATAAAGAACGTAAATCTTGAAACAGTAATAGGAATAACAAGTAAACTCCCGCAGAATGATAAGCCTGAGTTTGCTTTTGCTGGAAAAAGTAATGTAGGTAAGTCTTCACTTATAAACGGACTTATGAATCGTAAGCATTATGCCAGAGTAAGTCAGGAGCCTGGAAAAACACAGACCATCAATTACTACAATATTAACAATGAGTTTTATCTTGTGGATCTGCCGGGTTACGGATTTGCAAAGGTTCCGGAATCAGTTAAAAAGCAGTGGGGCAAAATGATTGAGAATTACCTCAATAAGTCTATAATGCTAAGACAGGTATTCCTTCTAATAGACATCAGACATGAGCCTTCTGCTAATGACAAGATGATGTATGAATGGATCGTTGCAAACGGAGCAAATCCAATTATCATTGCGACAAAGTCTGATAAGATAAAGAACAGTCAGCTTGAGAAACATATAAATATGATCAAGGAATGCCTTGGAATGCCTGAAGATGGCCTTGTACTTCCTTTCTCAGCACAGAGCAAGGCTGGCAGAGAAGAAATATATGAGGTAATGGATAGAATTCTTGAGGAATGTAATCAGACAGAAGAATAAGTTAGTTGAAACTGCCTGGGAAACATATATAAAATTTCAGATGGAGGTTTTGTTATGAGTTTCTTTTTTAACTTAAAAACTAATTTTCTTGTGGATGCGATTCTTTTGATAGTTGTAGGACTGGTACTTATCTTTTTGCCTGGAACTACACTGGCGCTATTAACTAAGGTGCTTGGTGGACTTGTAGTGTTTGCAGGTGTTGCTGCGATTATTAGCGGTATTTTTTCTAAAAAGAAAAATGTGCTTACAAAGAACAGCTCGCTTGTTGCTGGAATAATCATTGCTGTAGTAGGCATGTGGATACTCATGAATCCCACATTTTTCGAGTCTATAATTCCTGTTATAGCTGGTGTGATTGTGCTTATTAGTGGACTAGGTAACCTGGGAGAAGCACTCAGCCTTGGAAAAAGTAACTATGGTAATTGGTGGATAGCACTGATTCTTGCAGTACTTACAATTCTTGTTGGAGCATTTCTCTTATTCAGACCATTAACGGCTATGGCTTATGTTGTGCAGATAATCGGAGGCGCACTCGTTTATAATGGAGCTTCCAACCTTTGGATTGTGTCACGTATGCACAAGGTTGAGAAAACAATTAAAAAAGAAGTTATAGATGTTGAAAGTAAAGAAGTTTGACAGAGGTCGGCAGGGCATTAGCTCTGCCGATTATTTCTTGTGGGAAGCCATTTGAAACATAATTAGCACTCACTGTTGACGAGTGCTAATTTGTGTGTTATATATTATGTAGAACAGCAATTTAATACCCTGGGGGGTGAGGATTATGAAGATAGACAGATTTACACAAAAATCAATTGAAGCGGTCCAGAATATGGAGAAGGTGGCTGTTGATTATGGCAATCAGGAGATAGAACAGGAACACCTTTTATATAGCCTTTTGACGATAGACGATTGCAGTATCCCGGGACTCATTGAGAGAATGGGCGTGGATGTTGCTATTTTTACTAATCGAGTAGATGAGGCACTCAAGAAGAGAACTAAAGTACAGGGTGGTCAGGCTTATGTGGGTGCTGATCTTAATAAGGTACTTTTAAAGAGTGAGGATGAGATGAAGGCAATGGGAGATGAATTCGTCTCTGTTGAGCATCTTATGCTTGCTATGATAAAGCACCCTAATCGCGAGATTAAGAGCATTTTCCAGTCCTTTGGAATAGACAGGAATAGATTCCTTCAGGCTCTGTCAGAGATTAGAGGCAATCAGAAGGTAACGACGGACAACCCGGAGGCTACTTACGACGCCCTTGGCAAATATGGACAGGAGCTAGTATCTAAGGCTAAGGAGCAAAAACTCGATCCTGTTATAGGAAGAGACGCAGAAATAAGAAATGTAATTAGAATCCTTAGCAGGAAAACAAAGAATAATCCTGTTCTCATAGGTGAACCTGGCGTTGGTAAAACTGCGGTAGTTGAAGCCCTGGCACAGAGAATTGCAGTAGGAGACGTTCCGCTTGGACTTAAGGATAAAAAGATTTTCTCACTTGATATGGGTGCACTTGTTGCAGGTGCGAAGTACAGAGGAGAATTCGAGGAGAGACTTAAGGCTGTACTACAGGATGTTAAAGAATCCGATGGCGAGATTATTCTTTTCATAGATGAGCTTCATACAATTGTTGGAGCTGGTAAAACTGATGGAGCAATGGATGCCGGCAACATGCTAAAGCCTATGCTGGCACGAGGTGAGCTTCACTGTATTGGCGCAACTACATTAAATGAGTATCGCCAGTACATTGAAAAGGATCCGGCTCTCGAGAGACGTTTCCAGCCTGTTATGGTTTCAGAGCCTACAGTTGAGGATACAATAAGTATCCTTCGTGGACTTAAGGAACGCTATGAGGTTTATCATGGCGTTAAGATTATGGACTCAGCGCTTGTAAGCGCTGCTACCTTGAGTAACAGATATATCTCTGACAGATTCCTGCCGGATAAGGCAATAGACCTTGTGGATGAAGCCTGTGCGCTTATCAAGACAGAGATGGATTCTATGCCTGCTGAACTGGATGAGCTTAACAGAAAAATGATGCAGATGCAGATTGAGCAGACTGTTCTTGAGAAGGAAGACGATTCACTTAGTAAGGAGAGGCTTAAAAATCTGCAGAAAGAGATGGCCGAACTTAAGGCTGACTTTGATAATCAGAATGCCAAGTGGGCTAATGAGAAGAACGTTGTAAGCAGACTTGCAGAAATTAGAGAGAAGATTGAAGCTGCAAAGAGTGAGCTGGAAATGGCTCAGAGTAGTGGCGACCTGGAGAGAGCAGGTAAGCTTCAGTACGGCACAATCCCTGCACTTGAGAAGGAACTCGACGAGGAAGAGGAAAAGGCTGGAGCAAGAGAGATGTCTCTTGTTCATGAAAAGGTATCAGATGAGGAGATCGCAAGAATAATCTCCAGATGGACTGGTATACCTGTTGCCAAGCTTACTGAGAGTGAGAGAAACAAAACTCTTCATCTTGAGGATGAACTTCATAAGAGAGTTGTCGGACAGGATGAGGCTGTGACCAAGGTTTCAGAAGCTATCATGAGATCAAAGGCTGGAATCAAGGATCCTGGAAAGCCAATTGGTTCTTTTATGTTCCTTGGTCCTACAGGTGTTGGTAAGACTGAGCTTGCAAAGAGCCTCGCTGCAGCGCTTTTTGATGATGAGAACAACATGGTCAGAATCGATATGAGTGAGTATATGGAGAAGTACAGCGTATCCAGACTTATCGGAGCGCCTCCAGGATATGTAGGCTACGAAGAAGGTGGTCAGCTCACAGAAGCTGTCAGAAGAAAACCGTATGCTGTTGTTCTTTTTGATGAAGTTGAGAAAGCTCATCCGGATGTATTCAATATTCTTTTACAGATACTTGATGATGGACGTGTTACTGACTCTCAGGGTAGAACAGTTGACTTCAAGAATACGATACTTATCATGACTTCTAACATTGGAGCACCATATCTCCTTGATGGAATTCAGGAAGATGGTACTATAAGTGAAGAGGCAGAAGAGATGACAATGAATGAACTTCGAGCTCATTTCAGACCTGAGTTTTTAAACAGACTTGATGAGATGATTTTATTCAAGCCTCTCACTAAGGATAATATTAGCGGAATTATTAAGCTTATAATCGCAGACCTCAATACCAGACTTGAGGACAGAGAGATAAGCATTTCGCTTACTCCTGCTGCTGAGCAGTATGTTGCTGATAATGCTTATGACGCAAATTATGGTGCAAGACCAGTTAAGAGATTTGTTCAGAAGTATGTTGAGACACTTTCTGCTAAGCTTATTCTTCAGGATAAGGTTGAGCCTCATGATGTGATTGAAATCGGTGTAGAAAATGGAGAACTTGTCGCAAGGGCAGTAAAAGAAAGATAAATTGTGGTACTATAGAGCTGCAGGTGTAAAGCCTGCAGCTCTAATTCATAATAGGAGGAAATTATGATACCAAAGGATCCAGTAATGTTACTTAGCTATATTAATACTCAGCTTAGAGATAACTATAGTAATCTGGAAGAGCTTGCTGATGGGCTTGATATTGGCAAGGAAGAACTGAATGAGATAGTTTCTAAGCTTGAAGGCATAGGATACAGCTACAAAGCAGAAGAAAACAGATTTGCATGATTGCAGCCTCAAACCACATGATGTATACTTAATCTGTATAAGTACAATTTGTTGTGTGTGGGGAGCAGCATAGTGGTACCATCAATTGATATACATTGTCATATTTTACCGGGGGTTGATGATGGATCCCCGAATGTGGAGACCAGTCTTAAAATGCTTAAGACTGCGCTTTCTGAAGGTACCAAAGGAATGATACTTACTCCGCATCATAAGCCCATGCATCATAATGTGGGTCCTGATCATCTGATCGACTACACTAATGAGCTTATGGAAACTGCCCATAGCCATGGAATAAAGGTTCAGCTTTTTCCTGGGAATGAGGTGTATTACAGTGACCAGACGGTCCGGGAGCTCGAGAGCGGACGAGCTTCGACACTTGCCGGTTCGCGGTATGCTCTTATAGAATTCCACCCAACAGATATGTATAAGACGATTCATAATGCACTGTACGCGGTGCAGGCAGCAGGCTTTTTCCCTATACTTGCACATGTTGAACGATATGCTGATATGGCAAAACATGTTAAGTATGTGGATGAGCTAATTGATATGGGAATTTATATCCAGGTAAATGCAAATAGTGTCATGGGGAAGTATGGACTTGGCATTAGGCATTTCACCAGGGAATTATTAAAAAGAGAGATGGTGCATTTCGTGGCTACGGATGCACATGATAGCGGATCCAGAGCGCCACATCTTCTTGACTGCAGAGAATATGTGACTGGGAAGCTTTCAGAGGAATATGCGCTTAAGATTTTTCATGACAATGCCATGAAGGTCTTAAAGGATCAGATTATCTGATCATGTACCAAAGAGTTACTTTCCTACGTGCAGGGTTGTGTTTTTGGTTGCGAGGGGTGTATGGGAAAAAACGACGTTATAGAAATTAATCTAGGCGAGTTATTTGCAGTTTTACTGGGGAGAGCGTGGCTAATTATTAGCTCTGGAGTATTCTTTGCGCTCTTATGTCTATTTATCAGCAAGTTCATTCTGACTCCGCTGTATTCATCCACTACGAAAATCTATATTTTGAATAAAGAGGAAGGTGCAACTGTAACCTATTCAGATGTGCAGATTTCTACGCAGCTGACACAAGACTATGCGCAGCTTATAAAGAGCCGATACGTTTTGGAAGAGGTTATTCAGACTCTGCATCTTGATATGGATTACGACGAATTCAGTTCTCTTGTATCCATAGGAACTCCTGATGATACTCGTATTGTTTCCATAACAGTAAGGGATTCTGATCCCATGATGGCAATGAAGGAAGCTAACTGTGTAAGAGAGGTCGCATCCAAACACATCCAGAATGTTATGGATATAGATGCCATTAACATAGCAGAGCTTGCAAATATGCCAACTGAAAAACATAGTCCGAGTGCAAAGAGGTGGACCATGATCGGTGGCGTGGCAGCCACTGTTATTGTTTCTGCGATCATTATTTTGAACTATCTAATGGATGACACAATTAAATCCAGTGATGATATAGAGGCTTATCTTGGACTTTCTACACTTGCCATGATACCGGCCATTTCTGATGAACAGACAAACAAGAAAAAACGTAAGTAAGAAAGCATGCGGGGGATGATATGCAACAGACTACTTTGCATTTTAGTGATTCGGAAAATAACTATCAGATAAAAGAGGCATATAAGACACTTCGAAGTAATGTCGAATTCTCAGGACAGGACGTGAGAGCTATCTCTGTCACAAGCTGTACTCCCGGAGAGGGGAAATCCAGTGTCTCAATGGCTCTTGCACGTGCTTTTGCAGAAGCAGGAAAAAAGACTGTTCTTGTGGACGCAGACATGAGAAAGTCTGTCATGGTTGGAAGATACAAGACGGGATCAGTGCGGCTTGGTCTTACACATTGCCTTGTAGGGCGTGACAAATTGTCCAACGTAATCTGCGAAACGGACACACCTAATCTCTATGTAATATTCTCAGGACCAATCCCGCCTAATCCCAGTGAGCTTCTGGGCGGAGAAGTGTTCAGTAAAATCCTTGCAAATATGAAAAATGTATTTGACTACATCATTGTTGATACGCCGCCTCTTGGAAGCGTTATTGATGCTGCTGTTATAGCAAAGCAGTGCGATGGAACAATAATGGTAGTTGAAGATAATGCCATAAGTTATCGTTTCGCTCAGAGAGTAAAAGGGCAGCTCGATAAGGCTGGCGCCAAGGTTATAGGTGCTGTTCTTAACAAGGTTGATATGAGTGGTGGTGTTTACGGACACTACGGCAAATACTACGGCAGATACTATGGCAAGTATTACGGAAAATATTATGGAAGGGATGACTCCAATGTATCCCTTAATGTGGGTGCACCTAAGAAAAACGCTGCTCCTCAGGAGGAACGTTTTTCTTCCAGAAAGAGTGCAATGCATGCTGATTTAGACGACCTGGATTATGTAGATGGAGTTTTTAGAAAGGACTGACGAAAATTGAAGAGCAATATACTGGCATTCTTTTTATCAATAGGCAGCATAGGGCTGGCAGTGCTCATTGTCTGGTTTTATAACATGTCAGACAGGACAGCTCCTGAGATGAGATTCATGGCAATGGATCTCGTATATGATTCAAATACTGCTGAGTCTGATCTTCTAAAAGGAGTAATGGCATACGATGCGGTGGATGGTGAAATAACGGATCGCGTTGTTGTTGAAAAGGCAATCCTGGATGAAGAACAGCAGACAGCGGTTGTTTACTATGCAGTAAGCGATCTCTCTGGAAATGTTACAAAGCAGTCCAGGGTTTTTCCTGCAGATATTGAGGATATAAAAGGGACCAAGGAAGAGAATGAGGAAGTGAATATATACACCGGAGGTTTTTATTCTCAGGGTGAAATTCAATCAGAAAATACAGAAAGCGAGACAGCTGGGAATTAGACTATGAAGAACAGGGTAAATAAGATTTTACTCATATGGGCAATTGTTGTATCTGTAGCTCTGGTTGCACTCGGTGTTTTTGAGGTGGTGCGAATCGCAGGGCATAGTAAGCTGCAGTCTAAAAATGCTATTACTGCGCCTGTAACGACGAGTACGGAAGTCTTAACTGAAAGTGAAAACGAACTTCAGTGGCAGGATGACTGGGTAAAGCATAATGGTACTATTTATGATTATAACGAGGATATAATCACATTCCTCGTCATGGGAATAGATAAGATGGATGAGGAGGTAAAGGAGGTCTACGGTGAGATTGCAGGTGGACAGGCTGATGCCATTTTCCTTCTTGTCTTTAATCCGCATGATAGAACAACAAAGGTAATTGGTGTAAACCGAAATACCATGACAGACATCGAGATCTATGATGAATACGGAAACTATGTGACCACCTATAAGGCTCAGCTTGCAGTACAGCATGGATTTGGAGATGGCGTTGAAGGCTCATGCGAGCTTCAGGAGAGAGCTGTGAGCAATCTCTTTTATCAGTTGCCTATTCACGGATATGCTGCAATTAACATGAGTGCCATAGCGACCATTAATGACGCAGTTGGCGGTGTGGATGTTACACCTGAGTACGATTTTGAAATAAAGGATTATTCCTTTAAAAAGGGAGAGCAGGTTCATCTTGATGGAGAGCAGGCTTTTGCATTTTTGAAGGGACGAGATACTAAACAGATAGGATCTGCAGATAAGAGACTGGATAGGCAAAAACAGTACCTTACTGCTTTTATTAATCAGGTAATTTCTTCTTCAGAGAGTAAGCCTACATTAGCGGTTGATATTTTTAAAGCGATTAGTAAGCAGATGACTACTGATGTTTCGGTGGACGAAATTTCATATCTGGCATCTACAGTGTCATCATATTCTTTTGATAAAGACAGTTTTTATTTATTAAAAGGAAAGACTATGATGGGTGAACAGTTTGAGGAATTTTACCCGGATGAAGATGCAATGTATGAAATGTTTTTAGAAATATTTTATGAACCTGTTGAGGTAAATGGGTAATCGTTTTTTCGTTTTGTGCCGATATACTAAAAACAAGGAGTACTTTGCGATGCAAAAAGGGGGACTTTTTCTGATTGGTATGACCATGGCTGTGCTTCTTACAGCTTGTGGAAATCAGGCAGACAAAACAAAGACTGATGCAAATGCATCAGATGGTGATTCTATAAGTATTACCACTGAACTAAATAATTACACTGCGCAGAATCCGGATGTATTTGCGTGGCTTTATGTGCCGGGGACTGGTATCAATTATCCTCTCGCGCAGAATGTTGATGGAGACGACACCTATTATCTGACTCATGATTGCAACGGTATGACGGAGTCGGATAAGGGCGGGATTTATATAGAGTCCTATAACATGATGGATATGTGCGATTTCAATACGATTATTCATGGTAAGACAACTAGTGATGGAGACATGTTCTCTGAACTATGGAACTTTGCAGATGAGAATTATTTTAAAGAGCATGATCAGTTTTTTATTTTCTTGCCTGATAATACTCTTACCTATGAAATCTATACAGCGTATAAAGCACCAAACGATAATCTGTTTTTGAAATATGATTTTACGGATGTAGATAGTTGTCAGCAATATCTTAAGGATATGAAAAGTAATTGGACAACTAAGACTAACATCAGAGAAGGATGGGAAGAGGGCGTTGATCCCTACAATTTCCTGGTGTCATTATCTACCGTAGATGCCAATCATCCAGATGTACAGTGGATTGTAGTGGGGTGTCTTGTGGGAGATGCTGCTGGAACAATAGACAGAGAATTGGACGAAGATTAACATATAATTGATAATTGAAAGCCCCATTTTATGCTTATTTTATTGTTTTTTAAGTAGTTAATTAAACGTATTCTTGTTAAAATATAGTTAGATTTTCTTGTGAGTTATTTGCGCAGGATGCGCAGAAAGGGGAAATGTTATGAAGAAGATAATGGCACTGGTATTAACGGGGGTCTTGGTGTTATCACCAATGACTGTGTCAGCTGCCGAATCAGCAACTGCAGAAGCGGTCAAAGCAGCGGCAGAGGCAGCAGCGGCGGCTTCTAAAGCAGCAGAAGAAGCAGCAGCGGCAGCACAGGCAGCGACTTCAGCTACTCAGGCAGCACAGGCATCTGCCAATGCAGCAGCACAGGCGGCTAATGCAGCAGCCAGCGCAGCACAGACAGCAGCTAATGCAGCTACTCAGGCAGCTGGTAAGTCAGGTACCACAACAGATAATTCTACAAATTATGGTTCCTACTACGTTGATAACCGTGTTACTAATAACTACACATACAAGATTACTATTACGAACTCCAATGGAAGCAGTAAGAAGAATCCTAAGGTAACTATTACTGGTGGCGGCTCATCAGGTGGTGGCAGCAAGGTAAGTATTACTGAGGGACCTTTCTTCAATACCATTTCCAAGGCACCTGGACTTGATAATGTTATTCCTGTAGGCCAGGGCGGTAAGCTTGTAATTGGTGGAGTTAAGACCAGAGCAACTTTCGTTATGAGAGAGACTAATTCTGGAACAGTTAGCTCTGCAAAGACTCTTGCAGCTCAGATTGGCGGATCAGTAAAGAACGTTGTTGAGACCTATGCACGTGGTGTTCGTTTCAGTACATGCCAGGTTGATTTCAAGGTTTATGGATGCAAGAATGGCGATGTATACAGAGTTTTCCAGCTGATGTCAGATGGAACCTGGAAAGAAGTACAGGTTGATGACATTCATGAGGGACATGTAGTCTGCACAGTTAACAAAGCAGGCACATTCGCATTTATAAAGATGAATTGATAGACTGGCTGATTTCGCACTTACATAATGATACATATTTAAAGGCCTGATCCTATGTTTTCAATTTGAGAACAGTTGAGATGACGGATGAGGGGAAAGGAGAGGCCTATATGAATGAGATGGTAGCTGTCAAAAGAGATGAGGCAATCATCGAGACTGCTGGCTCAAAAATCATAGAACTGATTTATCAGGAGGTCTATGATCATAAGGCAAATGTATATAAGTGGGTAAAAAGAGGCTTTGATGTTGTGGCATCCAGCTTTGCACTTATCGTACTTTCGCCGATTTTCCTTATAACAGCGTTGGCGATTATGATGGAAGATGGTGGACCTGTGTTATTTACACAGCAACGAGCTGGCAAGGACTTAAAACCATTCAAAATTTATAAGTTCAGAAGTATGTACAAGAATGCGGAATCACAGTTTGAACGTATGCAGGCCCAGAATGAGCAGACAGGACATGCATTCAAGATTAAGGATGACCCCAGAATAACTCACGTAGGAAAATTTATTAGAAAGTATTCAATCGACGAACTTCCTCAGCTCCTTAACATTATTAAGGGAGATATGAGTATAGTTGGACCAAGACCTATTCTTCTACAGCAGATGGAAGAATGCAACGCTTATGAGAAGCAGCGCCTCATTGTTAAGCCTGGACTTACATGCTACTGGCAGGTTGGCGGACGTGCAAACATTAAATGGGAAGAATGGGTTGAGCTCGATCTTAAATACATCAAGGATATGAGCATTACAACCGACATAAAGCTTATCCTGAAAACTATCCCCGTAGTTTTTGAATCGGATGGTGCATATTAAAAAGATATTATGATTATTGAAAAACTCCTTCACTATGTGGGGGAGTTTTTTGTAATTTCTTTTCTATTCTTAATGTTTTCTTAATTGACTTGTTTTGATGGTATAAAAATGTTATTTTCTTTAATGCGTCAATTCTTGACGTACCTGTCGTTATACAAATGACAGAAGATATCCCGGGATAATTGCAATTTAATTACATTATGATACAGGAGGATAATTTAAATGAATAAAAAAGCAGCCGAAAGGATTGTGCGTGCGGCTGTAGCTGTTTTAGTTGGGGCATCAGTCTTTTGGTGGGCACCTGTGATGCCTGCATCCAGAGTACAGGCAAGTAGTTGTGCTCATGAAAATTGCGAGTGGGTAACTATGGTAAAGCCAACATGCAGTAAGCCAGGAAAAGAGGTAATGATATGTCAGGACTGCGAAGAAATATTGGAAACTGAGGAAATCGAGAAGACAGAACACAAAGGAAAGTGGGAGAAAACTCAGGATCCCACGTGTGCTCATGAAGGAGTGAGATCCTACGTATGCAAAAATTGTAGGTTTGTTATTAAGACAGAAGCGATACCTGTTAAGAATCATAGGTTTATATGGAAAACAACTGTTAAAGCAACCTGTGGAGGAAATGGGATCAGACAGCAGGTTTGTAAAAACTGTGGTGCTACGGGCAAGTCAGAATCTGTTTCATCAAAGAAAAGACACAAATATGGTAGCTGGTCCATAGAATCAATTGAAGTAAAAGGAAGAACTGTTAAAGTAAGCCAGAAGCGCATTTGCACAGCATGCGGAAAAGACAACCAGGCTGTAAAAGGCACGACAGCAGCTTTTTCAGGCAAGCACAATACAAATAAATTTTATTACAAATATACTCCCAAAACAGGCAGAATAGTCGTCCTATGCTCAGAATGTCATAAGTCTGTTACCGGAAAAATAACCGGAGGGAAGCTGGAGTTTACAAAGCCCAAAAAGGATAATTCAAAGCCCAAATCAAAAGGGTGGAAAATGCTTAGAAGGTAGTTGTAATTAATGATTGAAAACTCCTTCACTTTGTGGAGGGGTTTTCATTATATAGTATTTTTGCTATAATATCCGTAATTAACGATGCTTGGAATCGGAGGTATTTATGACAATTGGACAAAGAGTCTTTCATCTTTTGGAAGAAAAAAATATGACGCAACGTGAGTTTTCAAAACGGACAGGCATTGCGACTACGACTATAAGTGATTGGAGAAAGAAGAATACTAATCCTGGATCTGAGAAGATTATGTGCATTTGTGCTGCATTGGATGTAACTCCGGAGTATCTTCTCTCCGGAGTTACCGAGGATAGTGACAGGGGAAGGAGTGTGGATTATATGGTTATTCCTAGTGGGACAAAAGAGCGTGAACTGATAGAAGCATTCAATGACATGGAATGGATTGACAGGGAGCATCTTCTTGAATATGCCAAAAAGATGAAATCCACAAGGAGGAATAGCAGAGGAAACATGAATAATTCTGATTCATTTGTGAAGATAGCGCATTTCTGTAACATTGAGATTTTTATGGATTCAAATTTCGAAGGAGATCCATCGTTGGTAGTGAACTATATAGATGATAATGTGGAAGGAAGGATAGACATAAAAAGCGGAATGATTGAAGGCGATTTTTCTAAATATGTGCGTCCGGTTATCGAGGACTGGCTTGGTGATAATAGGAGGCAACTGCTTGATATGTGGAGATCTAAAAAAATAGAATTGATGCCGGAATGGGAGTAACAGTGCATGGCGTGTTTGGTAATAAAAAGAATTCTTGGATATGAGCTCTGTGTATTGGAAAAAGAAGGAACTCTATTCTATTCGGATTCGATAGTGATAATCCGAAAAGAAAATTTTACAGAGATATATAACTTAGAGAAGCGTGCTCATGAGACGGGTGATATTATCCAGAAGAAATCAACAAGAGAAGCTATATATACTTTTATTGATGAAAACACTGATTTGTTCAAAAAGTTCTAATGATGCATAGTGACAGACTTTAATGTAAGGAAGGGTCAAGGAAGGGGCACAGCTTTTTGATATGAAGCAAGAAGCAAATGACAAAAATCCATATCTAAAGTATAATATCCCTATAGAGTTTAAGGGCTCTATGGGGATTTTTCTTATGAGAGCACCTGAATGAGGCAGGTGCATAAACTTTATGAAAAGAGTTTATATGGGGAGCATGAATAAAGATTAATTTGGCAGCAGCGCGCCAGGATGCTTCCTGACGTGACTGCTGTTTTTGGTTTGAAATACTATGAGAGAAAAGATGTCTAAAAAAAATAATGATTTAAGACGAGTCGTTATGCCGGTATATCATTTTTTGCAAGAACACTATTTGACTTTTAGGCTTTTGGTTTGCCTTAAAGAGATAGGTATTACAAGAAGAATTAATTTTATACTATCACACAAAAACGACAAGAATGAGTTAATGCATCCGACAACGGAAATGAAGGAAGCGAAAGTTTTTTTTGAGAAGAATGAAGTAAGAGTTAATAATGTAGTTGAATTGTTGGAAGATGAGATATCTAAAAATGTTTATAAAGCATGTATAAATTATCGAATAAATAAAAAGCCTATTCCTTCGCAAATGTATATGGAATCAAATCAGTATTTTGTGGATGAAATATTCAGTATAGAAGAAAATGAGGTATTTATTGATGGTGGAGCATACACTGGAGATACTATACAACAGTTTATCGATGTTGCGAGAAAGAAAAAAATAAAGAATTATAGTGTTCTCGCATTTGAGCCTTCAAAAAAATATTATAATTTGATTGCTCGTTTTTTTTCGAAGAATACACATGTGACAGTGCACAAAAAAGGATTATCTGATGTAAGAAAAAAGGTGTATTTCAAAGAAAATGGCGCTACTTCGAAGATAGCATTAGATAAAAGTGATGCGACGGAAGTTATAGAAACTATTTCAATTGATAAAGAAGATGAATGTCAAAATGTAACATATATAAAATTAGACATAGAAGGGGAAGAATTAAATGCACTAAAAGGTGCTAGAAATGTTATACAAAGGAACAAACCTAAACTTGCAATTTGTATATACCATAGTAACGAAGACATGATTAGAATTGCCGAGTATATAAATGAACTGGTACCTGATTATAAGATATTTGTAAGACATCACTCAAGAAGCGATGTAGAAACTGTATTATATGCGATTGTAAAAGACGATTGATAAAAGCTAAAGTGAAATTAGAAGGCTTTTGTACCATGAAGTAGAAAAGGGATAAACGATAAGAATGTGTGAATACAATACCAAAGCTATACAAGAGATAGAACTGAATATACTGGATGAAATCGATAGATTATGTAAAGAATATGGGATTATTTATTTCGCTTCTGGTGGAACTTTTTTGGGAGCTGTTCGGCATAAGGGGTTTATTCCTTGGGATAATGATATAGATTTAGGAATGTTTCGGGATGAGTATGAACGATTTATTCAGGTTGCTGAGGAACACCTAAATGGTCAATTTGAGATACACACATATAGGAATAACAAGAGTCATCATTATTACATGGCACATGTGGTTGATAAAAGATATAGCGTGAAACGACTAGGAAGTAAAGATCAAAGAATCGAAAATGTTTGGGTAGATATATTCCCATATGATGCGTTGCCAAACAATCCGATAAGGCGATGCATACATTATTCATATTTGACATTTTGTAGAGCCATGTTTCATTTGGCATATTTTGAGACAGTTGATGTTAAGAGGAAAGATAGAAGTAGAATAGATAAGATAGCGATTGGGCTATGCAAATATCTGAGTGTAGTGGTTCATCCTGATAAAATCAAATGGAGAGAAAAAATAGATGAGCTGTTAAAAAGATATAGTATAAAAAAAAGTGATTATATCGTAAATTTCATTGGTATTAAAAGGAGAAAAGAAATCTTTCCTCAAAAGTTTTTTGCTGACCTAATTCAATACGAATTTGAAGGTAGAACAATATTAGGGCCAAAGGATTATGATCGGATACTTTCTCAACTTTATGGTGATTATTGGTCTCCTCCAAAAGATAAAAACAAAGGTGTTCATCCAATAGAGCTCGTAGGTGATTATGCAGTACATGGGAATAAATAATGAATGGAATTAAAAAAACAGCGACAGTTTTTTTATCAACATATAATGGCGAAAAATATCTTAAAGAACAGATTGATTCTATTCTTACTCAGAGTGAGGTGTTTGTTCATATAATCATTCGAGATGATGGATCTAAAGACAATACTGTGAATATAATCAAAGAATATGAAAAAAAACATGGTAATATTCGTGGAATATTTGGGGAGAATATTGGTTGTGGATATTCTTTTTTAAAAATGATCTATGAAGAAGAATATGAAGATACAGATTTATATGCTTTTTCAGATCAGGATGATATTTGGGATGATGATAAACTAATTAGTGCAAGTAAGCTGATGGATAATAGTAAAAAATGTTTTTATTATTCGGCACAGAATATAGTTGATGAGAACAGCAAGTTTATACGTTATGAGAATTGTTTTGAACGTGTTAGTAGATATAATATTTATTCGGCATCAATGATAGGTTTGTCTCGAGGATGTACTCAGGTATGGAATAATGCATTTCATAAAACTATTGTTGAAAGGAAACCAAATTTAAAGAATATTCTTATACATGATACATGGTTGCATTATAATTCTTTTTTTGATTGCAAACAGATATATGACCCTATGCCACATATGAGTTATCGACAGACTAGAGATAACCTTATAGGTGCAGATATTGGAATGGGATTGATTAAGAATATTCGACGAAAGTATAACAAGTTTAAATATCATAATGAAAGACTTGCACGTATCCGAGAAAAAAGCGCAGTAGAATATGAAAAGTTTTTTTCTGAGAATTATGATAGCAAATTGCTGATGACTGCACACTATAGAGAAAATCTGTTTAATAGGATATATCTAATGTTTTCAAGTAAATATAATCAGGGTGTGTCCATGAATTGGAGAATATATAATACGTGGGCAATCATTAGAGGTAAATTATAATCAAAAGTGAAAGTCAAATACAGGTGTAGCAGATATGAAGATATGTGTCTTTTGTCATAGTTATAAAGCGTTAGGTGCAAATCTTTCATTAATCGATTGGCTGAAAGATACTGATAAAACAAATTGCGTTTATTATGTAGTGATACCAAAGTATGACAAGGAATTTATTTCCAGATTAAGAGATAATGGAATTGATAATCTAATTATTGGACACTATAGAGTAGCGACAAGAAAGCTATATCATAAAAGCATCAGAGAAACAATAAAAGAAAGCATAAAATTCACATATTCTAAAACCTTCAATAATCTGTTTGATTTAATTCTTTGTATAAAGCTGAGAAGGCTTAAGGTGGATATTATACATTCAAATTCTTTTGCCATAATTGAAGGTGTAAAGATTGCGAGATGGTTAAAAATACCGCATGTTTGGCATATTAGAGAATTAATGAAAGAAGATCATGAAATAGAACATTATGATGCGATTAGAGTACTTCAATATGCAGATTATTCTCATGCAATTTTTATAAGTAATTTTGTTGAGACCAAATATAAACAGATATACAACTTTAAAAGTTCGAAGGTGATATATAATCGTGTTTTTTTTGATAGTAGTTATGTAAAAAAACGAAGATTTATGCAGGATGGTATTTGCAATTTATTATTTGTCGGATCGTTGCAAAAGAAGAAAGGATTACAGGATGCTTTAGAGTGTGTTAAGAAAATGAATGCTTTTTCAATTAAGTGTACACTAACTGTGTGTGGTATTGGGGGGTGCGAAAAAGAATATAAGAACTATTGTATTGATAATTCATTGGATAATGTTAGGTTTCTTGGATTTCGAAATGATATTCTTGATATAAGAAAGAATATGGATATTGCTTTTATGTGCTCTGATTCCGAAGCATTTGGAAGAACAACTATAGAAGGGCAATATTATGAAAATTTAGTGATTGGTGCTGACGCTGGATGTACTAAGTATCTAATTAAGAATTATGAGACAGGATTGTTGTATGACAAAAACAAAAATAATCTATTTGATGTTCTATGTTTCGCAATAAATAATTACCAATTAGTAGATGAAATTATATGCAATGCAAAAGAGCAGGCTGTAGCAAGATTCAGCGGTAGTATTATTGGGGAAATCGAGGAAATATATAATGAAGTAATATGATGGGGAGTAGAAACCAGTAATGGATATAAGAAGAGAAATAATCGGAAAAAATTATATGTATTTTATTCTGGTTTTATGGTTTAGTACGGAAATTCTTTTTAATAGTACTTTAGAATACATATTCTGGTGGGAAATAGGCGCTGTCAATCAGTTAATGGCGTTTTTGGTTCTTGGGTTAGTGTTTACTCAGATAGTTTTTTTTCAACATTACAGTTTTAGAGAATTAGTAATACTTATAGTCATTTCTGGTCCAATTATATTAGGTACGTTGAATTCTGGAAACAATGTAATGTTATCAACATGGTTGTTAATTATATCTGCTAAATATATTGATTTTGATGATGCCATGAAACTTACTTATTATGTTTTGCTTTTTTTCGTCCCTTTAGTTATTTATTTATATTTTGCAGGCATTATAGATGAAAAGACTGCATACAGAGGGATGGTTGTCAGGCACTCGCTGGGATTTAATCACCCCAATTGGTTGGGAATAAGAGTTTTTCAATTAGTATTATCAAGGGCGTATTTAAGACGGAATAAATTGAATCTAGTAGACTATATTCTTGATATAATAGCGATTTATTTCGTGTATAAAGTTCCAAATAGTCAAACTGCGTATATTCTTTTGGTGATTTTTTTGATAATGAAGGCATTATATGACATTGCTGATCTTTTTCAGGGGGGGAGACTGGCATTTATAAAATTTCTTATAGGGTGTGCAGCTTTTGCTAATGTATTTAGTATTTTTATGTCTGTGATAGATATTAGGAAGTATTATTTTTTCAAGAGAGTTGATAAATTGCTTTCCCTAAGATTTTCATGGTGCCATAGAACGATGAAAGCGTTTGGGGTGTCTTTGTTTGGCAAGGATATAGAATTATATGGAAGAAGAATGAATACGCTATATAGGAAGTTTTATATGGATACAGCGTATGTGGCAATCTTACTTAGATATGGAATTATTGTTTTTATATTATTTTCTGTCTTATATATAGTCACTATGAGATATTTGCTTAAAACAAGAAATTATTTTTTGATTATGATTTTATGCCTCTATGCGATATATGGAATAATGGAAAATACATTCTTTTCAATGACTCAGAATATTTTTTTATTAGCTTTGGCAGCGCCTATCTTTAATAAGTCATTAAAAGATGAAACAAGCCTTGTAGAGCGTGGGAGAACTAGAATAAGAATCGTATTTTAGAGGGAATGCCCGATGAAAGAAAAACTAGTGGTTTTCAGACCTTATAATCGTAATGAGAATCCGTATATTTATTTAGTCAGGAAATGTATAGAGGATAATGGATATAAAGTGATAACGCCCAAAATGGCATTTTTACCAAGAAATATATTCAAGAAGATTTATGCTACTGAACTAAATTGGTATGAAAATGTAGAGTGCGATCGATTATATAAAACATATGTGATGATTATTAAGAGAAAATTACTACTTCTTTATTTAAAACATATAAGAAAGAGTAAAATAGTCATTACTGTTCATAATAAGAAAAGTCATAAGGCATCAAATAAAGATCTTTCTGTAAAAATGCTTGTCTGGTTACTTAATAGAGCTGATGCGATAGTGATTTTATGTGATATTACAAGAAATTATGTAAATGACTTGATGGAAAAAGAAAAATGCTCCAGGAAAAATAGCAAAATATTTAAAATTGAAATCACAAGCTATGAGAATGTTTATCCACATTCATCGGAGGAGGTATTTTACCAATATAGTGACAATCAACGGGAGGGTTACTTCGAGTTAGCATATTTTGGAACTATCTCTGAGTATAAGAATGTTGAAATAATAGAAAGGTTGGCTGAGAAGATTGAAAACAAAAAAATTTGGATTACCGTTGTTGGAAAATGCAATGAAGAATACTCATCCAGACTTAATGAATTATTTGCTAAGAGAAAGAACATAACGTATAGGAGCGAATTTGTTCCTGAAGATAAAATATGGGGATTTATTAAGGGGGCGGACTGTATTGTATTGCCCTATCATAAAGAAACGGTTTTAAATTCGGCTGCAGTTATTTTAGCATTAACTGTTGGAACAAATGTGATATGCCCTGAATGCGGGACAACAAAAGAGTTTCCTAAAGGTATGATTTATTCATATGATTATAACGATGATAATGATCATCTGGAGGCGCTTTATAGTAAAGTTAATGAAGCATATTCTGACTATTTGTATAATAGAAGCATGTTTGACTATAAGATTACTCAACTGAAAACAATTGTTAGGCACGATTATTCTTATGAAAAAACAAAACAAAAATATAAGGAATTATTTGAGGGGCTTGAATTTTAAAAAACTGTTAAATAGCAATTCATTATGGGCAATTATTCTTGTCTTTATTAAGTCAGCTATTGGTTTCTTTTTGGTTCCATATATTACCAGACATGTAGGAATTGAGGCTTATGGCTTTGTTGCATTGGCAAATACTATGATTACGTATTTGGATATAGTTGCAATCTCTTTTAACTATTTTGCTCAACGGTATATTTCTGTTGCATATCATCAAGGTGACTATACGTTAAGTAAAAAGTATTACTCAAGCATAATTGTAGCAAACGAGATACTCTGCATAATTTCAATAGTTCCTTTATTAGTGTTTGTGCTCTTTTTGGAACATTTTATTAAGATATCGGAATATCTGGTTTTTGATGTAAAACTATTATTTGGTTTTGTACTTCTAAGATATTATATCTCATTGTTTGCTACGCCATTTGAAAATGGTTCTTTTTTGAAGGATCGCTATGATGTAATTGCAAAAAATAAAGTTTTTTCTTCTATAGTTCAGGTATTTACCATTGTTTGTCTGTTTGGATTTGTAGATAAAAAAATATACTACGTTGGAATAGCTGCCGTTGCATATGATTCATGTAATTTCATATTGCAATTTGCAGCTAAGCAAAAATACACACCACTTCTTAAGTACAATATAGAAGAATTCTCTGTTTCATCAATAAAAACTTTTTTTGCAAAAGGCATTTGGGTATCAATAAATAACGTTGGAAATCTGCTCAATAGTGGGTTGGATCTGCTTATAACAAATCTGATGATTTCAGAAACAGTAATGGGGCAGATTTCTGTTGCCAAAATGATAAGTACGATGACGTATTCATTTATTAGTGGTGTTAGTGAATCTTTTAAAGCAAAACAGTTAAAGCTATATTCTGAAGGCAAAGCAGAACTCATAGACGAATTAAAATATGCCATGAAAATATCGGGTATTTTGTATATAGCTATTTCGGGAATAATCATTGCATGTGGGGAAAATTTTATTGAGTTATGGGTTAAGAATCAGGACGTATCAACAATATATATTTTGATGCTTATTTGTGTGTTCTCTGATTTTATACCAAGTATAATGAAACCATTGTATTATGTGTATACGATGACGACGAAAATGCTCATTCCATGTATTATCACAATAAGCATGGGGGTATTGAATGTTTTATCAATGTATTTGTTGCTGAAATATACGTCTTTGGGTGGTTATGCAGTTGTACTGACAACTATGGTGATCAATCTGATTCACTTGGTGGATTCACCGATATATTCTGCCCATTGCCTACACCAGAAAGCTACAATATTTTACGATGTTGTATTAGTTTATCTGATTAGCTTTATGATTAATGGCATAATATGCACGTTGGTTTCAAAAATTGTATCCACTGGGCAGTCATGGTTTACGCTAGTATTCAAAATGATAATAGTAGGGGGCATAGGTGGGGGTATTGCATTTATGATAATGACTAATAAGAAAGAGAAAAAAAGAATTATTCAGGCGATATGGATGTGAGGTAAATCACCATAAGGATAGAGGTTCCTTTATGAATAAAAGATAAATAATTAAGATTTTTGAAATAACTATTCACCAGACCATAGAGTTTGCTTTGAGTATTTGAGGAAAAAGATACTATCTAAGGAGCAAGTAATCGATAATGACATAATGAGGACCTAAATGAAATACCAATCCATAACTCCCGCAATCTTCATATACCGCCCTAACCGTTTCATTGCTAACGTTGACATAGATGGTGAAGTGGCAGTTGTTCATGTAAAGAACACCGGCAGGTGCAAGGAATTACTTATCCCGGGCGCAAAAGTATATCTGGAGAAGGCATAAATGAAGTGAGACCCAATGAAGAAACGGATCCAAAGTTTGCAAAAGCATATAAAGATGCTTTGAAAAAAGGCGTTGATGTATTGTTTTTAACGTGCTCAGTCGACCCTGATGAATTGGTTATAAACTATCGGTATAAGTAGTTGGCAATCTTCCAATAACCTTGATACAAAATGAGCATAAAAATTTAGGTATTGTGTCATATAGACCGTGATATTTTTGTTGTGATAGTATAGATTTACTCGGAGAAGCAAGAAAAGGTAAATAGATATGACAAACGATCAGAAATTGGATTTGGTGCTGGAAAAAGTCAGCTCCATGGATGGAAGGTTCGATAGAATCGAGAATAGATTAGATGTTATCGAATCTGACGTAGGTGAATTGAAAAGTGATGTCAGGGTACTTAAGAGTGATGTTGCCAGAATCAACATGCGAATCGAAAATGAGATTTGCAAGGGTATCGCAATAATCGGAGAAGGTCATTCTGATCTTAGCAGAAACCTTCAAACTGTTATCAAAACAAAGGAAGAGGATAACTTACTTGTTTTACGTGTGAACCATTTGGAGGCGCAGATGCAAGAAGTATTAGCTAAGATTAGCTGACAACAAATATGATTTATCTTTTTTAGCTGATTACGGCAAAGGAATAAGTTCTACGACGAACGCCTTTGCCGTTTTTTTTTGACAAGAACCACATTGAGTTGCAAAAGCAGAAATATATGAGGAAAACATGAACTGGACTGAATACTTTGACTCCACAATATTAAGACGAGGAAGAGATTACTATCGCAAGGAAAAGGTAAAGGGCTATACGCAGACGGAGGATGGATGCATTGCCAGAGTCCTTGGAACACATGTATATAATGTCAGAATAAGTGGGATCAAATCAGGCTTCCTAAGATTTAACTGTGACTGCGCATATGCTGCAAAGGGCTTCAACTGCAAGCACGAAGCGGCTGTAATGTACAAGTGGAACAGCGAGAATTCAGATTATGAGATAGAAAGGCCAGAGTACGAGTCTGACAAAGGGAAAACCTATTTTAATCTGAAAAATATTATAGAAAATAGCGACATTAGCAGTGTCAACATGGAAAAGGCGCAGGAGCTTGTTGAAGAAAATGAGGTTGAGATCACTGATGTCGACATGTACTACATTTCAGGCTATAACTTTAACAACGGCGAGCTGGCAATGACCTTTACTGGAGTATGTAATAAGAATTCAGTTTCTCCCATTAAGGTAGAAGTATCCTTTACAAAGGATGAGGTTATAAACTCATATTGTACTTATGCTCACAGAAATTCTAGCTATTATGGCTACTATTCGCCAAGGTATGATAGCCTGTGCGAGCATAGAGCGGCCATTCTTTTAATGGCTGATAAATACATAGCAAAATATAATCCTGGCGACGACACTGATTATAATGGTAGCAGGATTTTATCAGGCTATAAGAAGATGAGCAGCGCCAGGCAGATAGAAGACAATCTTATCAAAAGCAAAGTGATTAGGCTCCTTCCCAGACTTCATGCATCTTCTAAAGATGGCTATTACGAGATGTCTGTATCCTTCAAGATTGGAATAGAAAAGCTCTATATTCTCAAACGAATTCCGGAACTTATAGCAGCAAAAGAAAAGCATGGAAGCATGAAGTTTGGTAAAAATTTCATTCTTTCATTTATGGATAATGACTTTGATGAGAAATCTGAAAAGTATTATTCGATTATTGATGATGCAAAGAAGGAAGCGGATTATATCCAGGAAAGATATGATATACGAAGCTATTACTATAATGAGGTAGCTGTTATAAAGGATCAGATAAATCTGTCCCCTGAAATGCTGGACAGATTTTATGAAGCTTCTTATGGAGAAACACTGGAACTTAACGGTTTTTATATAAATGGGAAAAAGTCATTAAACAAGGTTAAAATCGGTAAATGTAAGATTTCAACTGACGTGTATATAAATGAAATTCATGATAGAAAAGGTCAGTTTAACGGACTTATCTGTAAGGCGGAGCTACCCTATATATTTAAGGGAAAACAGCATAATTACGCCATTGACGAAGAAAAGGGCATTTTTACAAGAATAGAAGAGATGTCTCCTATGATGGAGCTTCTTTTGGATAACGCTTATGATGGGGTATCTGAGTTCACAATTGGAAAAAGGACTCTTCCTGAATTTTACTACAGGCTTTTACCTCAAATGATGGATAGTCCAGACTTGAATGTCCATGAGCCGCCGGAAGAAATTATACAGAATAATATTCCTCCGGAATGTGAACTTACTTTTTATATGGATGCTGATGAAGACCTTATCACCGGCAAAATTATGGCAAAATACGGAGAGAAAGAATTCTATATACACACACTTAGAGATTCAGATTATCCGCTGCCTGAAAACAGAGATATCACTTTCGAGCAGAATGCCATAGATACGCTGATGCAATATCTTCCGGATGAAAACGATAACGGCGAGACCTTTAGCTGTGAGAAAAACGGAGATAATACCTTTAATCTATTGAATGATGGATTAAAGGAACTGATGGGGCTTGGTGAAATCAAAGCCAGCAAGGATTTTGAAAAGCTTAAGATAAGAAGAGCGCCGCAGATCAGGCTTGGAATCTCAGTAGAAAGCGGAATCATGAATCTCGATGTGTCTACAGATGACATGTCTGAGGATGAGCTTCTTGAGCTCCTTGAAAGCTATAGGAAAAAGAAGAAATTTTTTAAACTTCGAAACGGCGAATACATACGGCTTGAGCAGGATGACGCTCTGGAAGAACTGATGGCTACGATGCAGGCGATGGGCATTTCTGCAAAAGAGTTTACTAAGGGAAAACTACACCTGCCATTATACAGGGCTATTTATGTAAATAAGCTTCTCGAGGAGCACGACGAAATAGCGGCAGATCGCGACAAGAATTTCAAAAATCTTGTCAGAAACTTTAATACCATCAAGGATGCTGACGTTGATGTGCCTGGCAGCCTTGAGAGAGTGCTTCGAGGATATCAGAAATATGGCTTTAAGTGGTTAACTATGATTTCTGAGCTTGGTTTTGGTGGCATTCTTGCTGATGAAATGGGACTTGGAAAAACCTTGCAGGTGATTTCAATGCTCCTTTACCAAAAAGAAAAAAGAAAAGAAGCAAAGGAAAACAGATTGTCGGCTCTTATTGTCTGCCCGGCTTCCCTTGTCTATAACTGGGAAGAGGAATTCAAGAGATTTGCTCCGGATATAGAGATAAGGACAGTAACTGGAACACAGACTGACAGGAAAAAACTCTTATCATTAAAGAAAAGACCGGAAGTTCTTGTTACATCTTATGATCTTTTGAAAAGAGATATAGGACTTTATGAAAGTCTTGAATTCGACTATGAGATTATCGATGAAGCGCAGTACATTAAAAATGCGGCTGCAGCAGCTTCAAAATCAGTAAAGGTAATAAATAGCAGACACAGATTTGCACTTACAGGAACACCTATAGAAAACAGACTTAGCGAGCTGTGGAGCATATTTGACTACCTCATGCCTGGATTTTTATATACCTATGACAGATTTAGAAATGACTTTGAATCTCCAATTACGAAATTCAAGGATGAGGATGCAACAAAGCAGCTTAAAAACATGGTCAGCCCCTTCATCCTTAGAAGACTTAAGGCTGATGTGCTAAAGGATCTTCCTGATAAAATTGAGGAAATCCGTTTTTCAAGGTTCGACAGTAAGCAGAGAAAGCTTTATGATGCGCAGGTTACTCACATGAAAAAGGTGCTTGAAAGTGAGGACTATAAATCCGGAAAGGATAAGCTCAAGGTGCTTGCAGAGCTTACAAAGATCAGGCAGATTTGCTGTGATCCTGAACTTATTACAGCAGGTTATGATGGAGAATCTGCTAAGAGGCAGTCATGCATTGAGCTAGTACAGAGTGCTATAGATGGTGGTCACAAAATTCTGTTATTTTCACAGTTCACATCCATGCTTGAGATTTTGGAAAAAGAACTGCATAGCCTTCATATAGAGTATTACAAGATAACAGGTCAAACCTCCAAAGAAGATAGAATAAAGCTTGTGCACAGCTTTAATGAAAATGAGGTACCGCTGTTTTTGATCTCCCTAAAAGCCGGTGGCACAGGATTAAATCTGACAGGGGCAGACGTTGTAATCCACTATGATCCCTGGTGGAATCTCGCTGCGCAGAATCAGGCAACGGACAGAGCACATAGAATAGGACAGACAAAGAATGTCTCTGTATTTAAGTTGATTGCTAAGGATACTATTGAGGAAAAAATAGTTGATATGCAAAATGCCAAGAAAGATCTGGCTGATGCCATACTCAGTGGAGAGGGTGAATCCCTTGCAAACATGACGAAGGATCAACTTATGGAGCTTTTGTCATAGAACTGTTGACATCCACTATGCCAATTTGATATTTTAAAATCTGTAAGGCAAAGGCGCCTGTTCCATAGGGAAAGTGCCTTTGCCTATTTTTATATTATCTAACAGCAGATAAAATAAATACATCAGAAGAACACTGAATTTTTTACGTTGATTACAACTTTTAAAGCATAACCATACCACATAGGAGGTCGAAATGGGTAAGTTAACAAAGAAGGACATTTACAGAATTGTTGAAGAGGAGGATGTTGCTTTCATAAGGCTTCAGTTCTGCGATATTTTCGGAACTCCCAAGAATATAGCTATTACAGCCAGTCAGCTTGAGAATGCACTGGATAATAACTGCATGTTTGACGGATCAGCTATCGAGGGATTTGGCAGATCGGCAGAAAGCGATATGTATCTCTACCCTGATCTTGACAGCTTCCAGATTTATCCCTGGAGACCTCAGAGCGGAAAGGTTGCCAGGATGTTCTGTGATGTCTACACATCTGACAGAAAGCCGTTTTCCGGAGATCCCAGAACTATATTAAAGAGAGTTTTAGATCAGGCAAAGGATATGGGATATACCTTCAAGGCTGATCCTGAGCTTGAGTTTTTCCTTTTTGATCTTGATGATGAGGGCCAGCCCACAACCAAAACTCATGAGAAAGCTGGATATTTTGACCTTGCTCCTGCTGACCAGGGTGAGAACGTAAGAAGAGATATCATCATGAACCTTGAGGAGCTTGATTTTGAAATCACTTCTTCTCATCATGAGATTTCCCCTGCGCAGCATGAGATTGATTTCACAGAGGATGATGCTGCCAGAATGGCAGATATGATCATGACCTTCAAGATGGCAGTAAAGACGATTGCCAAGAGACATGGACTTTACGCTACATTTATGCCCAAGCCCAAGGAAGGTGTAAATGGTTCAGGCATGCACATCAACATTCTCTGCGAGGATGAGAACGGTGTGGACGTATTCAAAAATGCTGACAGCGAGGAGCTTTCTGAGACAGCAAAGCAGTTCATAGCTGGTGTCCTTGACCATATTAAGGGGATGACACTTGTAACTAACCCTCTTGTTAATTCCTATAAGAGACTTGTTCCTGGCTATGATGCTCCGGTTAATGTTTCATGGTCTGCTTCATCCATGAACCGTAGTGCTCTTATCAGAATTCCTTCAGCAAATAGTTCGGGTTATGTTATTGAGCTTAGAAATCCTGATGCTGCATGCAACCCTTATCTTGCACTTGCACTTATTCTTGCAGCAGGCATGGACGGAATAAAGAGAGGACTCACTCCTCCTGCAGAGCTTAAAGAAAATCTTAAGCATAAGACGGACGAGGAACTTCGCGATACTAAGCTGGAGACTCTTCCTGAGACACTTGGAGAGGCTATTGAAGCATATAGCACAGATGAATTTGTTAAGGGAGTATTGGGCGAAGACGTCTTTAATCAGTATCTTGATGCTAAGCGCAGAGAGTGGAAGGAATTCCGCACCTGTGTAACTCAGTGGGAGCTTCAGGCTTACCTTAGCAATCACTAAGAAAAAGTAAGGCAAATTTTTTAGAAAAGTTATTGGTTGGAGATTTCGGGTGCAGAACATTATAGTTGCGTTCGCAAAACAGGAGGACGCGCAGACTTTTAAAAGCATATTGCTGCGTGGCGGCTTTGAGCCTGCCTACGTTTGCTCCACTGGTGCTCAGGTTCTTACTGCTATGGAGAATCTGGGTAGCGGTGTTGTTGTCTGCGGCTATCGCCTGGGTGACATGCTCTGCACAGAACTGTTGGAGGATATGTCGGATTATTTTCAGATGCTCCTTGTTTCCAGCCCGGCGAAAGCTGATGATATTGGATATTCAGACAAAATGATTTATCTTCCCACTCCGTTAAAAAAGACTGACTTTTATTCTTCACTGACACTGATGATCGAGGGTGTTCAGAAAAGACGTAAGAAGCTCAAGGAAAAGAGACGCTTTAGAAGTAGTGAGGATCAGAAGATAGTGGATCAGGCCAAGGCACTTTTGATGGAACGACACAAGATGACTGAGCCGGAAGCCCACAAATACTTACAGAAATGCTCCATGGATTCAGGAACATCGCTTTTAGAAACTGCAGAAATGGTTATTTCACTTAATGAGTGACAGATTTTTTGTCTGTCACTTTTTTATATTAATTTAACTTAACCATCTGATTCAAAAAGTCTAAAAAAAATATTAAATTTTTTTTATCGAAAAGGGTTAAGTTTCTAAGAATAATGGTCGATATTATTATCGGTGGAGGTTAAAGAGCACATCACCTTGGGGTTTCAATAGCTACACTACAACATGGTGTATGTTTTTGGGGGCTGGCACTTTATATTGAGCTCTTGAGAACGAAAGAGATGTTGGAATAAAAGAATTTGAAAAATTTTCCAATTACCTCTAAAGTAAAATATAAATACGCCGATAAAAGTAGTAGAACTAAAGAAATTCTCCAAGGAAGGAGGACAAGATTATGCGTATAGAAGCTTACAGCCAGATTCAGCAGGTTTATGGCACCAGCAAAGTGAATAAGACCGCGAAGACTGAGAAGTCCAGTGGCGCAACTGATTCTCTTAAGATTTCTTCGATCGGAAAAGATATTCAGATTGCTAAGAAGGCTGTGAAAGAGGCTCCGGATGTCAGGGAGGACGTAACAGCGCGTTTAAAAAAGGCGATTCAGGACGGGACTTATGACGTTAGCGGAGAGGATTTTGCAGATAAGCTCCTCGCTAAACTTAGCGAATCAATCTAAGTCCAATTGAATATAACGAAAAAAATAGAGCCGGCTTTAGTAAATGGTTAGCTCCAGGAATGAGGCAGGCTCTATAACTATGCCCTTTTTTAAGAGAGCTTAGCAAAAATGATTACTCGAAGATATAGCAGGAGAGGAGGATAATTCCATGGCAAGCTTGTTAGAGAATTTAGTAGATGTCCTTGACAGGGAATGTGCACTATATGAAAGACTTCTGGATTTATCCGCCAAGAAGACTCCAGTGATTGTCCAGCGTGATCTCAAAGCACTTGCGAAGATTACAGAGGATGAGCAGGCAGTAGTATCTCTTATTAAGGCAGTAGATAAAGAGCGAGATATGGTTATGAGAGATATCGCTAATGTAATTGGCGAAGTTCCCGGTGAACTAAAGCTCACGAATCTGGTAAGAATGCTCGGATCCAGACCTGAGGAACAGAAGAAGCTTGCTGTATGGCGTGACAAGTTAAAGACGGTGTCAGAGAACGTACAGCGCGTTAATGATCAGAACCAGATACTTCTTCAGAGTTCACTTGAAATGGTCCAATACGAGATGAATATTATCCAGGCGGCGCGCAGAGCTCCAGAGACTGCGAACTACACAAAGTATGCAGGCACAAGAGGAGATCTCATAGCTGTTACGCCTATGGGAAGATTTGATGCAAAGCAGTAACCTTATAAAAATTTTTCTTGTGAAAAGCTACCCTATGATCAGGGGTAGCTTTTTTGCGCAATTCGCTTAGGATGCGCATGTTTCTAAAGAATGAAGTCACTAATCTCAAATATTTTCTAAATAAATATAAGAAAAAACAGAATAACCACCGATAAACATTGTAGATGATAAGTATGCGTACTATGTCATCTCAGAAAAATACGACTTATGCGACAAGGATGTCCATATAGATCCAAGGTCCAGGGAATAGGACGAACATAATTTGATCATAAGATTCACGATCATGGTTTAACCACCCGGTCTTTAAGAGGAAAAATATATGGCATCTTTAATGGGAAGTTTATACATAGGTGTTTCCGGATTACAGGCGCATCAGAACGCGCTTAATACAACCGCTCACAATATGGCTAACATTGATACAGAAGGCTATACAAGACAGCAGGTTGAAATGGGAACCCGTCCATATATCACAACAGAGAAGGATTTCCGCACAGTTGCCTGGAAGCAGACAGGACTCGGAGTTGTTTACGACAATTGTAAGCAGGTCAGAAGTGTGTTCCTGGATCAGAGCTACAGACAGGAATCAGGGCGGGAAGCCTTTTATGATGTCTCAGTTACTACCCTTGAAGAAATTGAAGATCAGCTCCAGGAGCTCAATGGAAATGAGTTCGCAGAGTCTATGAATAATCTTTGGGTTGCTATTCAGGAAATGAGTAAGAACCCTACTTCTGCTGTAAATCAGAGCATGATGGTCACCAGAGCAAATGAATTCATAACAAGAGCACAGAGCGTATACGAAGGCCTTACTAACTATCAGGACAACATGGACAACACAGTTGCACAGCTTGTTGAACAGATAAATCAGATAGGCGACAGAATAAAAGAACTCAACCTCAAAATAGTTGAGATTGAGTCAGGTCATCAGGAGCATGCCAACGACTTAAGAGACGAGAGAAACCTTCTTCTCGATCAACTTGGTGAGCTTGGAAAAATAAGCTACTACGAAGATGTTTTCGGAAATGTACTTGTTCAGTTCGAGGGAACACAGTTTGTAACAACAGACCACGTTAATCACATGGCATGTGACAACACACTTACAGCAGATAAGGGTGGAAGCCCTGTTAATTTCAACACTCCTTACTGGGAATTCGCAGCAAAGAAGGACTTCAACTCAGAGAGAGGCGAGTGGGTAGTAGTAGATATCAGAGGTGCAAAGGTTTTTGATCTGACACAGACCATAGCAACCTCAATGAATACAGATATAGGAAAGCTTAAATCCACACTCCTTGCAAGAGGAGATCATCACGCAACATATCATGACATTACAGATGATGCTACAGGAAAGTACTACAACACCAACATTGCTCAGTCAGTAATCATGAATGTCGAAGCTGAGTTTGACCAGATGGTCAGAAACATCTGCCTGGCAATCAATCAGATATACGAGCAGGCTGGAAGTAATCCAGTTAACCTTGGCGAAGTAGAAGGAGAGGCTTCAGACTATGATCTCTTCAAAGTAATGAACGAAGAAGATTGCCTCAACTACGACATCGACGAAGAACATCTCGCAGGAGAAAATAAGACAGGCTATATCATAACAAACATCGCAGTAAATCCTATGTACCTCGAAGAGCCTACAGCGATGAAGTTCATTCTTGCAGATGGAAGCGAAGATAATGATACAGTCGAAGCACTAAAGAAAGCTTTTACAACATCCGATTACCTCATAAATCCCAATGTAGCAACAAAGACAGATTTCCTCGGTTACTACAACATGTTAGTTTCACAGGTAGCAAACTCGGGTGATGTATATAAAGGAATTAAGTCAAATCAGGAACTTACCGTAGATGCAGTGCAAAATGCCAGAGAACAGATAGTAGGCGTATCCAGTGATGAAGAGCTTCAATTCATGATCACGTTCCAGAATGCATTTAATGCATCCAGCAGATATGTAAATGTAGTAAGCGAAATGCTTGAGCACCTTGTTACACAGCTCGGTAGCTGATCTTAATTTAGAAAGGATTACCCTATGCCTTCAACATTTTTTGGACTTAATATTGCAGCGTCGGGACTTCGCGCAGCGAATGCAGCCCTTAATACAACTGCAAACAACATCGCAAATTCGAATACAGACAGCTATAGCAGACAGAAGGTAGAGCAGCAGGCTTCTGACGCACTCAGGGTTTTCACAACCTACGGTACTGCCGGAGCAGGTGTTGATACTATTGCGATAGAGAGAGTTCGAGATGAATTCTATGACGTGAAGTACAGAACCAATGAGACACTTCTTGGTAGAGTTACTCAGAGGAATTACTTCAACCAGCTTGCGCAGGAGTACTTCAAGGATGATGGGAAAACTGGATTCAGCAGTCTCTTCACATCAATGGAATCAGCACTTCAGGATGTTATGAAAGCATCAGGAACATCTGAGTCAAAGGCAACCTTCGTTTCATCACTTTCTCAGATTACTGATTACTTTAACCACATGTACAGCTCACTCCAGCAGCTGCAGAACGACATTAACCAGGAAATAAAGATGGACTGTGACACCATCAATTCCATAGCACAGCAGATAACCTCTCTGAATGAGCAGATCAACAAGATCGAGATGCAGGGCTCAAGAGCAAACGAACTTAGAGACCAGAGAGACGAGCTCTTAGATAAGCTTTCAAAGATAGTAGATATAGAAGTAACAGAAACAAAGGTAATTGATGACCAGCAGCCTGACAGAGAGACAGGTGCAACCAGATTTATTGTAAACATAGCTGGAAAGCAGCAGCTCCTCGACACATATTCCTATAGGAAGCTTGTATGTGTAGCAAGAGATGCAGATGAAAATGTAAACCAGAGCGATATTGTTGGTTTATACGATATCAGATGGGCACCATCCAACTACAAGGATGGAGATGACTTTTCAAGGCTTGACCACTTTGATCTTAGTAACAAGCTGATTGGTGGTGAGCTCCAGGGCCTCATCGATATGAGAGAAGGAAATAACAGCTTCTACTTCAATGGCGAGGTAATTGATTCGGTTAAGAACCTCAATACAGGAGAGACAACAGTAACTATCAGAGTTTCAGATACTGACCTCATGGATATGACAAAGTGCACACTTCCTGGTGCAGGAAAAATGACAGTTGCAAGTAAGATTTACTCTTATACAGACTGGCAGTACGACGGTGGAGATACCTACACCTTCACTCTTACAAAGGAAAGCACAAGGTCAACAATTCCTCCTACAGGAAGAACTGCTTCAGTAGGAAGCAATTTCGAATATCAGGGAATTCCTTATTACATGCAGCAGATGAATGAGTGGATAAGGAGATTTTCCGGAAGAGTTAACGAGATAATGTCAGCGGGCTATACATCAGACTCAATGGATGGCAGATACATTCTCACAGCTACAAGCGATATGGATTCCAGCGCACAGTACACATATCCAGAGCTTACAACTCTTTCAAACAATAAGGGATATTACGAGGTCACAGCAGGAAACTTTGTAGTAACCAGAGAACTTAGAGAAAATGCAGACCTTTTGGCAACCAAGATGGATGTCACAGAAGGCGAATCTGAGTATAGAAATATAGAAGCGCTTTACGAATTTATGACAAAAGAAGACATTTTCAGAGGCGCAACAAGCGGAGAATTCCTTGATAAGGTGCTGGCTGATGTGGCACTTAATACAAGTAATTCACAGACTTTGGAAGAGACCTATACAGCACTTGAAAAGACAATTGGAAACCAGAGACTATCAGTAATGGGTGTAGACCAGGATGAAGAGGCATCAGCCCTTGTACAGTTCGAACACACCTATACACTTAACTCGAAGATGATCAACACACTTTCAGAGATTTACGACAGACTTATTACTCAAACGGGTGTATAAAATGAACCACTAACCCCGTTCTCAAAGGAGGCACCATGAGAATCACCAATAAGATCATGAACAACAACTCCCTCTACAACATCAATAACAACAAGATTGCAGAGGACGAAGTTAATACTCAGATGGCAACAGGCAAAAAGATAGCTAGACCTTCTGATGATCCTGTTATTGCTATCAGAGCACTGCGCCTTCGCTCCACAGTAACCCAGCTGGATCAGTACTACAACAAGAATGCCAAAGATGCTAAGAGCTGGATGGATGTTACTGAAGATGCATTATCTACAGTTACTGATGTTCTTACGGATGCTATACAGCAGGTTAATAAGGGAGCTAACAAGGATCTTACACTTGATGATCTTAATACTATCGTTACCCAGCTTACTGCTCTTTCAAAAGAGTATTACTCAACCGGTAACGTAGACTACGCTGGAAGATATATCTTCACTGGCTTTAGAACAGATACCACCTTGTCCTATGACAAAGTTACAACAGAGAATTTTACAGATATAAATGATGAATTCACTGCAAATGATATCAGCAAATCCATCAGGACCATAAATCTCCAGGATCTTGATGCAGGTAATGTTCTGACAAAGGATATTGTAGGTGATTATGGAAATGCAACTACAGAGACAGACATAGACCAGGTATCCGTTGGAAGAATCAGACTTTCATATGACAACCTGGATTATACAGCAGGAGAATATAAAGGAGCCCAGCTCAAGTACAGAGAAAATATTGAACAGGAGGCTACATCCTCTATCACCAAAACAGATCTCACATATTTTGACATGACATTTGTTAATGAAGAAGGTGTTGAGCAGAAAGCGTATATTCCTCTTAGTTCAGATTACTGCGTGACAGTTGGAAATTATAAATATGAAGCAGAGGTTGCAAGCACAAAGCATCCTGAGAGAGGCTATATCATTAACGTAACTGATCTTACAACCTACGACATCCACCAGTTTGAAGTAAGTAAAGATGGTGTATTTACTGATTCTGACGGAGATGGAGAGGTGGATCTTCCTGACGGAATCCAGCAGGGAATAGTTTCCATGCATACAACAAGTGTTTCAACACTTGCTTTCTCAGATACAGAAAATACATGGGTTACTGTACCGATTTTAGGACCTGTTGGGCAGCAGTACACCATAGATGTGGATAATGGTTTCAAAGCAACAGTTAATGGCGATGGAACCTTCACGTTGGAAAAAGATACAGCAACTGATGATTATGGAAACAAGACAAAGACTGTCCTTGAGGTTACATCAAACGGAAGTATTTATTCTTCCTATAAAGAGACCACAATAGAGATAGACAGCTCACATATAATCTATTCCACAACCTCAGAAGAGGAAATTGACGCAGCATATCAGGAGCTGAAGGGCGCAGGTGCTCCTCAGAGAGCGATGTACAACACTGGAAATGATGAACTCGATCAGACAAAGTACGAAGAGGATTATGCAGAATACTTAAAGAACCTTGAAAACATGGTTTACTTAAATGCAAAGACTGGTGAAGTTCTTCTTAATGATAAGCTCAGTGAAAAGCTTGCAGCTCTTCCGTTTATAACAAATGCAAACACAATTGATGTTGTGTATGACAAGAAGGAATGGGAAGAAGGCGACATCCGACCTCAGAACCTCTTTGCATGTGTTGACTACAATGGAGTTATCTACAATGGTGGATCAGCACCTCATGACATTGCCTATGATGTTGGATATGCCCAGAAGATAGTAGTAAATACAACTGCTAACTCAGTTTTCTCAACAGTAGTAAAAAGAGATATATATGACCTCGAGCAGCTGGCATCTAAGATAAATGTAGTAAATACAACACTCAACACACTTAAGGATAAGCTTTCAGAGCTTACTGATGATGATGAGATCCGCATTGTACAAAATGAAATAGATGCCTGTCAGAAGGCTTATGACTACCTTCGCCAGAATATCCAGGAGGAGTTCGAGCACAAGATCACAAGCATTCAGGAAGCTCTCGATAAGGCAAATGTAGCAGTAACTGATAATGGTACAAGAAGTAAGAGACTTGAGCTCATAAATACAAGACTTCAGGATCAGAATACAACCTTTAAGACCCTTCAATCTGATAATGAAGATGCGGACCTTGCAGAAACCGCAACTAATCTTGCAACAGCTCAGCTGACCTATCAGGCAGCCCTTATGGCAACCGGTAAAATAAGTAAGGATTCTCTTATGAATTACATTTAATGCTTGCTACAAACCGCTAATTTTAATACAATAAATAGTAGGTATTTTTACTGCTCACATTTTTCTATGGAGGGGTAACAAAATGAAATTAACAACGAGGATTTTCGGAGAAATTGAGATTGATGACGACAAGATCATCACATTTCCGAAAGGTATTATCGGATTTCCCGATATGACTAAATTTGCACTCATGCATGACAAGGATAAGGATTCTAATACTATCCGCTGGCTTCAGTCTCTTGACGAGCCTACCTTTGCGATGCCTGTCATGGATCCGCTTTATGTAAAGCCCGATTTCAATCCGGTAGTAGAAGAGGAAGTTATTAAGGATCTTCTGCCGATGAATGATGACGATATGCTGGTTCTCGTTACTGTTACAGTTCCTCAGGATCTGACCAAGATGACAGTAAATCTTAAGGGACCCATCATTATCAACTCTGACAGCTGCACAGCGGCCCAGGTAATTATTGACGATGATGATTATCCTGTAAAATACCCTATTTATGATTACCTCCAGAAGCAAAAAGAACTTGCTAATAAAGAAAGTTAATTGCTTGTAGAGGAGTCAGGTAAGAAAAATTAGAAAAGAGGGTCGATATGTTAGCATTATCTAGAAAAAAGAACGAGTCAATCATCGTTAACAATAATATAGAAATAACCATTCTTGATATTCGTGGGGATCAGGTCAAGATTGGTATTGCGGCACCCAAAGAAGTGCCTATTTATAGAAAAGAAGTTTATCTGCAGATTCAGGCTGAGAACGAGGCTGCTACTAATGTAGAGGGCATGGCAGCACTGGCAGATCTTCTTAAGTAAAAAAATTCCTGCAAAAGAGCAGGGAGATGTTTCCAAATTTATAAATTTAAAACAATGGGAGGAGCAACTTGCAAGGCAAGGGGCTCCTTATTTCTTTACCCGGGATAAATATTTTCTTAAATTTCTATAATATGCTAAATGTTTGGGGATTAACTCCGATATAATAGATACAAGAAACTACAACTATGTCCAGGTGCGTATGTATGAGCGCTGCCTGCATAGCTGCGAAACAATATATGTGGAGATGGATATCCACTGCAAAATAAGCACAAGGAGGTGAGAGAGATGGCTATGGAAGCGATAGGTAATGTAGGTTCCATTAGTACTCAGCAGATTCCTGAAACACGTCCGGTAGAGAAGCCTAGCGGCTCTGTTGAAGGCGCAGAAAAACAGGAAAACACTGCCTGCCAGGCTCCAAAGCAAAGCGCACCAGCGCCCAAGACTGAGGACCTTTCTGTAAGCACAAATCCAAATGTGCCTACAAGGCAGGAAAGAACTGAAGAGCAGATAGCTGCTGAAAATGAGCGTGTAAAGAAGGCAATCAGTGAGATGAGCAAGAAAATGTTCAACAACTCTGAAGCTGTCTTTGGTATTCACGAGGATACCAACCGCATCACAATTAAAATTGTGGACAAGACAACTAAAGAGACGATCAAGGAATTGCCTCCGGAAAAGACGCTGGATATGATCGCAAAAGCATGGGAACTTGCAGGCCTTATGGTCGATGAAAGAGGTTAAGGCCAGGCAGGTTTAAAGCTGTGTTTTGAGGGTGCAAGGGGTATTTTGTGCTTTTTTTCGGACAGAACTCCCCCCAAACCTTGAAAGGAGTACCATATGACCATGAGAATCACAGGACTTTCGTCTGGTCTTGATACCGAGAGTATCATTACCGAGCTGACGAAGGTTCAGAGCAATAAAGTTGATAAAGTAAAAAGCGATCAGAAAAAGCACGACATGAAGATGGATAAGTGGAAGGACCTCAATAAAAAGGTTGTTTCCTTCTACAATAAGACGCTCAGTAACCTGCGTTTTGATTCGTCTTATACAAAAAAGACCACAACTTCTTCTAATAATGATGCAGTATCGATCACGACAAGCGGATCGGCTATGAACAGTGCCCAGAAGCTTTCTGTTGATAAGCTTGCAAACAGTGCTTACATGACTGGTGGCAGAATTGATTCCAAATCAGGCAGTAAGGTGACCAACTCGACAACTCTTGAGGAACTCATAGGATATACCGGAGCTACCAGTTCGGATGATGCTCGTAAAGGTAAAATCAGAATAAAATTTGGACCGGACCCTGGTGAGGGCGAGACAGATACAAGAGAGTATGTAGACATCGATATAAAGGGCACGGACACATTAGCTGATGTTGTTGAAAAATTCCGACAGGTAAAAATTGGTGATGAAGACAATGAGATTGGGCTTAATGCCAATTATGATGCTAATCAGGGACGCCTCTATTTGACGTCAACAAAGTCGGGCAAAGCTGGTAATTTTTCAATTGACCTCGCGAATAGTGATGCTGATATATTCGAGAGCCTCGGACTTTATGAAGGCCGCGGAATGAGAAAAACAGAAGGCGAAGATGCAGAGATAACTCTTAACGGAGTTAAGTACACCTCTGATTCCAACACCTTTGAAATCAACGGACTTACTATTACAGCTAAGCAGAAGGCAGAAGATATCACTCTTACAACATCTGATGATACCAGTGGAATCTACGATATGATCAAGGGATTCCTCAAGGAATACAATGAGCTTATTGGAGAGATGGCAAAGCTCTATAACGCAGAGAATGCTGACGAGTATGACATTCTGACAGAAGAGCAGAAGGATTCCATGACAGAGGATGAGATCAAAGAGTGGAATGAAAAGATAGAAGATGGTCTTTTGGCAAAAGATGCTACTATTGGTCGTGTAATGCGCGAGATGAAAAACATCATGCTCGGAGCTTTCGACATGGGCGAAGTTGATGAAGAGACAGGTAAGCCTTACAAGACCTCCTTCGCATCCTTCGGAATTGCCACGCTCAGCTATTTCAATACTGATGAGAATGAGCGTGGACAGTGGCACATCGATGGCGATGAGGATGATGAACACACATCCAGTAATGAAGATAAGCTAAAAGCGATGATCACAAAGAATCCTGATCTCGTAAGAAACTTCTTTAAGCAGATATCATCAAGCATGTATTCAAAGCTTGGAGACCTTATGAAATCAACTGATTTCTCCAGCTCCTTCACATTGTATGAAGATAAACAGATGAAGAAACAGGTCGACAAGTATAAGACACAGCTTAAGGAAGAGCAGAAGAAGCTCGAGAGTATGGAAGACAAGTATTATGATCAGTTTGCTCAGATGGAAAAGGCAATGACAAGTCTTAATTCCAAGCAGAGTGCTCTTAGTGGACTGATTGGATCTTAATTGTAAAGCCTGATTATTCCTTCCCCCAGCTTCATGGGGGAAGGATACAAAAAAAGACATAGAAGGAAAATAAACGACACGGAGGTGACATCTATGCCGATGCCAAGAAATCCTTACGCAAAACAAATGAATCAATACCAGAATACAAAGATCCAAATGGCAAAGCCCGAGGAGCTTACTCTTATGCTCTACGATGGTGCTATTAAGTTTTGCAATATTGCCATTATGGGTCTTGAATCTGGTGATGAACATAAATTCACCACATATTTACTTAAAGTAGAGAATATCATCGACTACTTGAATAACACCCTTGATATGAAGTATCCCGTATCAAAGGATTTTGAAAATGTATATAATTATCTTATGAAGAGACTCGTGGAGGCGGATCTCCACAGGGATGAATCATTGGAAATTATGAATGAGGTTAATAAGCACATTCATACAATGCGCGACACCTGGGTAGAGGCGATAAAGATCGCAAGAGGTCAGCAGCCTGCACCTACAGGAGTTACGCTAGGAGCTTAAATGGCTTTGGATTTTTAATTGTATATTAAAGCAATTGGGGGAAAAGAAAAGTGACAGAATCATATCTAGATATGATGGAAGAAAGCCTAAATCAAAAGGTGGAGGTGCTTGAAGGCATAGTCAGGGAAAACGAGATACAGAAAAAGATCCTTGAAGATGAAGAGCATTTCGATGGGGATGGTTTTAGTGCGACAATCAGTAGAAAAGGAGAACTGATCGGACGGATTGAAACACTCAATGATGGTTTTGAGACTTTGTATGAACGGGTAAAAGAAGAGCTCGATGGAAATAAAGATAAATACCGCGATAAAATTGCCAGATTCCAGGAGCTCATCAGACAGATAACAGATCTGTCTAATTCTATAGAAGCATGTGAGAGAAGAAATCAGGAATTGGCGAAGTACTATTTTCAGACTTCAAAAAGCCAGATAAATCAGAATAGGAAATCTTCTCAGGCAGCCTTAGATTATTACCTTACAATGAATAAGTCCAAGATCACGCCGCCGCAGTTCTACGATTCGAAGAACTAATACCGGCACTTCGCCGGTCGAGGGCGAAAACGTGAACGAACTTCCTATCGTAAAGGAATACGAAAACAGAATACTGGAAATTCTAACAAGCGATGATATAACCGAATGCTTTGATGAGATGCTTCAGATTGGCGCCAGGATAATAAGTGGCGCTCTTTCTGCTGAGGGAAAAAGAGAGCTTGCTAACAGAATAAAAAGAAGCATGTATTTCTGGCCTCATGAGACAACAGGTGACATGCTTCGCCATGTGGCATATCTTCATCTGATGGTAAGGCTTACTGAGGACAGGGACTTTTTTATTGAGCTTTTATCTTATATAGAAGGAATTCGTATAGACGAGAGATATAGATTCTTCCTTTTGATGCAGACAAGATATATTTCCTATCAAAAGCCTCAGATTATAACAGTTGAAGCAGACAGGATTTTCCATAGAGTATATCTTAGATGCAAACAATTCTATGCAGACAGAATTGGAAAGACATCTGATTATATAAAGCTGGCGGACAGAGAATGTGACCAGACAGTAATCCTGACGCAGCAGTATCTGACTGACAGCCATAGAGAGACACACATAGTTAACCTGATCGCTCAGGAAATTTTGGTTAGCATGTGCCAGAAAACAATAATAATTAATACTAATGACCTTCTTCCTGTTGGAAATGTGGTTCCGCTCTTTGGAATAGAGGGACACAATTCCATGCAGTACCTGGCAAATGCCAATAATGTATTTGTTAGAGGACTGTCAGTTCCATATTTTCAGTGCGGTGATATGATGCCATCTGAAAATGAACTGAAAGTCATAATGGGAACACTTCAGGAGATAAGACCTGAGTACATTATAAGTTGTGGAGACCACTCCATTACAGCTTCCCTTGCGGCTAAATTCCTTCCCGTAATACCGGGATTTGAAATAGCACCTAATGAGAATCCGCAGACCATTCGCGAGAATCTCCTTAATTATAGAAGAATGATAGAAGAAAAACGATTCTGGCAAATTAGGTTCAGAGTTCAGGAAGCGAAGAAGTAAAGGAGGTCAGTAGAAAAAATGAAAGTTAATACCAGGATTTTTGGCGAGATTGAAATCGGAGAAGAGAAGATCATTGATTTTTCCTGGGGACTCTTAGGATTCCCTAACATGAATAAGTTCACTCTTCTTCATGACAAGGACAAAAAGGATGTGGCACTTTGGTACCTTCAGTCACTTGATGCTCCGGAATTTGCCATACCCATGGTTGATCCCTTAACAGTAAAGACCGATTACAATCCGGCTGTAAAAGAGGATGCCATTGAGCCTGTAGAACCCCTTACAAATAAGAACATGCTCATGCTGGTATCCGTAACTGTACCTGAGAAGATTGAGGACATGACAGTTAACTTGAATGCTCCTTTCCTTATTAACACAGATACACATAAGGGTGTCCAGGTAGAAATCGCTGAGAATTCAGAGGAGTATACAGTAAAATATCCGGTTTATGATTACCTGAAGAAGTAACTTTTGTTCACAATAGTCCTAAAAACAGCGTATTTTAGGGAATATATCGGAGTTTACAAATATTTTACATTTTTTTTGTAAAAAGGGGTTAACTTTATGATCAAAGCTCCGATATAATGAATGTAAGAACACAAGGTGCGCACTTTCTATGGCACGGAACATGGAAATGTTCACTTGTGAAAAGTAGGATAGCAGTAAGAGAGCAGCCTAGGAACTTATCTCACATGGTATCCGAAATCTATATAAAAACCATTATTTTAACTACCGCAAAAGGATTTGCGGCGTACACAAACAAGGAGGTATATTATGGTAGTACAACACAACGTCACAGCGATGAACGCTAACAGAATGCTCGGAGTAACAACTGGTTCACAGTCAAAGTCAGCCGAGAAACTCTCTTCAGGTTATCAGATTAACCGTGCAGCAGATGATGCAGCAGGTCTTTCAATTTCCGAGAAGATGAGAAAGCAGATCAGAGGTCTGGATCGTGCTTCAACTAACGCCGATGATGGTGTAAGTTCCGTACAGACAGCAGAAGGTGCACTTACAGAAGTACACGATATGCTTCAGAGAATGAATGAACTTGCAGTTCAGGCAGCTAACGGCACAAACAGCGCAAATGATCGTACATCCATCCAGAACGAGATTGATCAGCTGACAACCGAGATCGATCGTGTTGCTGAGACAACCAAGTTCAACGAGACATACTTACTTAAGGGCCAGACAGGATTCAGAAATAAGTACATGGCAGCTCATGATGCTGGTCTTGATGGAACACTTGCAGACAACCTTGATGGCGGAAAAGGCGCATCATTTACTGCAGAAATTAAAACTGATACAGACAAGACTATCGCTGGTAAGAATTATCATATTTATGATAAAACCAAGGATACCATCGATGTAATTCAGAAGAAGGTTCAGGATAAGTTTGATGCAGTAACAAATACTAATGGTGAGATTGGAAATTCCTTCAGTGTTACCATTAATGGTGCTACTTATGTAACAGCTGCTGCTTCTCAGGATGCTTCACAGAAGGTATTTAAACTTGGTGAAGAGGAATTCACAATAGAGCAGATTAAAGCTAAGATCGTTGATGGAGCAAAGGTTGCTGTTGATGAAAGTGGTGTAGCTGAAGATAAGAAGGTTGGTACAAGAACAGCAGTTGATACTAGTCTTGATAAGAATATCCAGATTAGTACAGCAGTTACAAAGATGACTACAGCTCTTACTCAGGCTAATAAGATTGGTGTGGATGCATCCAATTCTAATACTGGAGCAAAGGACCAGAGCAAAGTTGCAGTAACTGCTTATGATAACACAGGTGCTAAGATTACAGACCTTGATTCTATCAATGGTGTAGATGGTAAGTACACATTCTCAATTGCAAAGGGTACTGCACAGGTAGCTAAAGATCTTGGCCTCCAGCTCCACGTTGGTGCTGACGCTGACATGACAAACAAGATAACAATCGGTGTTGAAGCGATGACAGCTAAGAATCTTGGTATTCAGAACCTGAACGTAGTTGATAACACAGGTATTGCTGCAACATATGCAATCGATGCAATCGAAGATGCTATCAAGACAGTATCTGCTCAGAGATCCGCACTCGGTGCTGTTCAGAACCGCTTAGAGCACACAATCAAGAATCTGGATAACGTTGTTGAGAACACCACAGCAGCTGAGTCCCGTATCCGTGATACAGACATGGCTTCTGAGATGGTTACCTACAGCAAGAACAACATTCTTGCTCAGGCAGGCCAGTCAATGCTTGCACAGGCTAACCAGTCCAACCAGGGCGTTCTTTCACTCCTCGGCTAATCCAGTTAGCGAATTTAAAATACTAGATTTTGATACTTTAAGTACAACCATAAAAAGCCCCCTCCCTCGCGGAGGGGGTTTTTTAACAAGCTGATATTTGACAGAGCTATAGTTTAACCATCAAAATAATGGTAAAAATGACTTTACACACCATCATTTTGATGGTTAAATTATATTATGAAGAATAAAAAATATGTTACAGGAAAGTCCATAAGTGCAGAAACGGTAAAGATACTGAGAGCAAAGTTGGGGATGACTCAGAGGGAATTTGCTTCTTTTTGTGGTGTCTCTACACCTACTGTGGAGAGATGGGAGATGTCGGATAAGCAAATAACGGGGCCGATTACACTGCTGCCTCAGATATTACTTCTTTACCCGGATTTGGCTGAGGAAATGACAGTCCCGGAGAAAAAGTATCCACTCAGACTGTGGTATTACTACAAGGATGTAGTTTGCACCATAATAGATGTGGATATTGTGAATCAGCGTGTCAGCATTAAAAATTATACTAACAATCTCATATTTCGGGCATTTGGGAGAAATGAGCATCCGAACTTTAGCGATTACGAGGACTTTTTAGCTTCCAGATGTTTTCCGGCAGAGAGGGATAAGATGAAGCTTATGCTGGCAGAGCTCGATATACCTTTCTATGATCCTCTTATGATAATTGAGAAGACTAATGGTCGCATGGCAGAGGATGACTTTTGGATAAGGATTGAGAGATAAATGATAGAATTATTTGATACCGATAAAAAAGAAAATAACAGGAAATCCTCCAAGGGGAATCAGCTTAAATGGGAGAAGGATGGTATTTGGTACAAGGCTGATTACACAGGTTATGAAGGCTTATCTGAGTATGTGATTTCACATTTGCTGATGAATAGTACTCTTGAGGATTCTGAGTATGTGAGTTATGAGCAGGAGGATATAAAGTATAAATCAAATATTTATATGGGAGTTTCCAGCAAGAATTTTTTGAATAGTAATGATCAACTCATAACCTTGGAGAGACTTTTTCAGAGCATCTATGGCATCGGGCTTAACAGTATGGTTTACCGCACTGAGGATCATGAAGAGAGGCTTAAAATTATTGTTTCCAAGACACAGGAGATAACAGGACTAAATGAATTTGGTATTTATATGTCTAAGTTACTGACTATTGATGCTTTTTTTCTTAATGAGGATAGACATACTCATAATATTGCAGTCATTTTGCGAGATGGAGTGAAGTACGATTATTGCCCCATATTCGACCAGGGAGCTGGGCTTTTAGCTGATACAAAGATGGATTATCCACTGACAGGTGATATATATGAGCTTATAGATAGTGTTAAGGCAAAGACTTTTTGCCAGGATTTTGATGAGCAGCTTGATATTGCAGAGAAACTATATGGAAAGAATTTGAAATTTCATTTTACAAAGAAAGATGTTGATAAGGTATTGAATGATGTCTTTGGATATGAAAAAATTGTAATAGACAGAGTAAGGGATGTCATATACGAGCAGATGAGAAAGTATCAATATTTGTTTTCGTAATATGAGTAGTGTGTAACATCATCTAGATAAATGAGGGGAAGCCATGAGTCAGTTACAGGATATGGGCAGGCAGGTCATAAAAAATAACGAGAAGGCTGCAGATACAATCTATCAGAGGAAGCCAGGCGGAGCAGAGATGATTGCGCCTGTGCTAAAGCTTCTTGTTACTTTTACGGAACTGCTTGTACAAAGCGGCAAAGTGGATGAACAGCATATGGAGGCTATGCAGAGATGGCAGACTGACTTTGGAAGACTGGCGGCAGCTAATGAAGCCGGGGATCTGATATTGGCGGCCGACATACTGCATCATGATTTGAATGCACAGATTGAAGAGTGGATTTCTTGAGGGGGAAATATGATCACAAAGAACGAGGAAGTTCGTGCGAAGAATTTTACAGCATTTGAAAAAGTATATGGATTTAAACCGCAGATAGATCCTAACGAAGACAATAACTACAGGATGGGTATGTCCAAAAATGGCATGCCCATCCTTTTTATACGCGGGGCGGCTGCGGGAGCAGATCTTAGAATGAATAGCGAGTATGATCCAGAGTACGAAGCTTCGAGGTGGGCGGAGAAATTTGAGTTTTCACATCGCAGATCCACGGTAGCTTTGCTTGGCCTTGGTACTGGTTATCATTTAAGCGCTCTCGCTAATAAAATGAGGCCTGACACCATGTTTTTTATTTTTGAGCCTCAGGAGGATTTGTTTTCATTTGTATGTGCATATGAAGATTTAACAAGTGTTATAGAAAATCCCAGAGTGCAGATTTTTATAACAAAAGATCAAAGAGGATTATATGTTAACGAGATGATGAAAGATATGGTGACCTACAACTCTGAAACAGAGGCTATTTCCACACCTTTCTACGCATCAAATCATGAATTCGATGAAGCTTGTGAGGCACTTGGGGCAATAATGATTGGCCAGCGCAATTACCAAAAAAAGAGAGGGCGAATAAGCTTAAAATGTAGGTTATATGCCTGGAATCATATGAGACAGGCAGCTATTTTGCCAGATATGAGGAAGGCTTTGCCAGAAGGAATACCCGCTGTCATTGTATCTGCGGGACCTTCCCTTAATAAAAATGTTGATGTGCTAAAAAAGATAAAGGGTCATGCGCTTATAATGAGCAGCGACAGAGCTTTGGGTGTTCTTGATGCACATGGTATTGAACCGGATGTTGTATTGTCTGCAGAACCGGGAAAAGATCCGGCATTTCTGGATTATAGTGTGGCAAAGAATATTCCGTTTTTATGCTCTATGCAGGCAAATAGTGAAAGTCAAAAACTTTTTGAAGGAAGATGCATTTATTTCCACATGCTTCATTATGAAAGAACTCTTTTTGGGGATAAGGTTGAAGCAGATTTGGGAGGAGTGGACCTTGGAGGTAATGTATCTGGAGCTTGCTTTGTGGCCTGTGAAAAAATGGGTATAAAGACGATTATCTTAATTGGTCAAGATATGGCATACCTTGGGGATAAACATCATGCAGATGATTCTGACTCAGGTGGAGATGATGCAAGAAATCTTGAAACAATCGAACTTCCAGGAGTGGGCGGCGGCGTTGTTTATTCATGTGCAATGTGGAGAGAGTTTAGAGACTTCTTTGAGAGAAGAATAAAGCTTAATCCTGAGCTTAGAGTTATTGATGCTACTGAGGGCGGAGCTTTGATCAGAGGATCTGAAGTTATGACGCTTGAAGAAGTAGCGCAGAATGTGTGTAAGGATTCTTATAATCTAAAGGGAATTCTTGATGAACTTCCAAGAGCTCAAAGCCAGGAAGAATATGAAGAGTTTATTCAAAAATTGACAGGATGGACAAAGGATCTGGATCATATAGCAGATAATTCAAGAGAATTGGTAGATCTTTGTTCAGGACTTCTTAATGTTTGTAAGTATCAGAATATTGCTGATTCAAAATATAAGAAGAAACTTTCTAAACTTGATAAGCTAAGAGAAGAAATAATATATTCCACAGTAAATGCCCTTCTTGAAGAATACTGGGTTGAAGACATGTATTCCATTCCGGATATTACCTTTATGCTACGAAATAATGAGGAGGCTATTCCAGTTTTGGAGTCTGCCATTAATTACTATTCAAAACTTCCTGAGGATTGTGAAAGTCTTAAGGAGGAAATATTGAAAGCTATAGAGGATGGAAAGAGGGATTAATTCTAAAATTATATACCTTAATACGACTAATAAAAATCGTAAATACATTTAAAGTGCAATTGTGTGAACGAAATATCACAAAAAATTGAAATTATGCACTAAAAATATGGAGAGTGTCAAAGCTGCATAAATGCTGGATTTGACACTCTTTTTTATTAGGCTGTCAAGTGTTTTGAAATAAAAAATCGAAAAAAATTCAAAAAAGGGGTAAAGTTTTAAAAATACTAATCGATATATAGAGTGTAAAAACAAATACAAACATCGTCAAGGATGATCGATGTGGGAGCGCACTCAACTTAATAAGTAACTATTATTTTAGTAAATTATCAAGCAGGCAGTCTCTGACTCTAGGGATTGAGGAGGAACTGCACCCACATGGAGGTATAATATGGTTATCCAGCACAATCTAACGGCGATGAACTCTAACAGAATGCTTGGCGTTACAACAGGAACCCAGGCTAAATCTTCAGAAAAACTTTCCTCAGGATATAAAATAAATAGAGCAGCAGATGATGCAGCAGGACTTTCAATTTCTGAGAAGATGCGTAAGCAGATCAGAGGTCTTGACAGAGCATCAACAAACGCAGACGATGGTATCAGTTCCGTACAGACAGCAGAAGGTGCACTTACAGAAGTACACGATATGCTTCAGAGAATGAACGAGCTGGCAGTACAGGCAGCAAACGGAACAAACAGTGAGACAGATCGTACTTCCATCCAGAACGAGATCAAGCAGCTCACAACTGAAATCGACCGCGTAGCAGAGACAACGAAATTTAATGAGACCTATCTCCTTAAGGGAGCAACAGGATTCCATGACAAATACATGAAGGCACACGATGCTGGTCTTGAAGGAACACTTGCAGATGCAGGCACAAAGGCAACCTTCACAATGGAAATCAAAGATGACACTAACGTAAAGATCGCAGGTCAGGAATACCACATCTACACAGATGATGACAAGATTTCCAGCATCCAGAATGATATCCAGACACTTGTAGGCGATGGCGTAGATCCTTCAAACGTAGGTAAGAAGGTAGTTATCGACGGAACAGAGTACGTAACAGCAATGGATTCCTCAACAAATTCAGAGATCATCTTCAGATTTGGTGAGCAGGAATTCACAATCGACGAGATTAAGTCAAAGGTTGTTGACGGAGCATCCGTATCAGTAGAAGGTTACGAGAGTCCCAAGACAGCAGTAGATCATACACTTGATAAGAACATTCATGTAAGTATGGCAGTAGCAAAGGCTAAGGATGCACTCATCCAGGCCAACAGAATTGGCGTAGACGCGGCTAACATTAGCAAGGTTGCAGTTTCTGTAAAGACAAGTGGAATTACAGGAAACAAGGTTACAAATCTTACAAAGATGTCAGACATCCAGGGCGGCAAGCAGATGGCAGTTGGTGGAACCTTCGTATTCAGTATCTCTAAGAGCACAGCTCAGGTTTCTAAGGTATTAGGCCTTAGCCTCCACGTAGGATCTGATGCAGACATGACCAACAAGATTCACATTGACATCGAGCCTATGACAGCAGCTAACCTCGGTATCCAGAATCTTACAGTAACAGATAGCACAGGTATCGCAGCAACATACGCAATCGACGCTATCGAAGATGCCCTTAAGCAGGTATCCGCACAGAGATCAGAACTCGGTGCTATCCAGAACAGACTTGAGCACACAATCAAGAACCTGGACAATGTAGTAGAGAATACAACAGCAGCAGAATCCAGAATCCGCGATACAGACATGGCAGAGGAGATGGTTACCTACTCCAAGAACAACATCCTCGCTCAGGCAGGACAGTCCATGCTGGCTCAGGCAAACCAGTCAACACAAGGTGTTATGTCACTCCTTCAGGGTTGATGACAACACAAGAAATAATATTAAAACTGGCAGGCGCTCTCCGAAAGGAGGGCGCCTTTCATAGTGCGTGCCTGGTGGCACACATTGAATTTACACTGGGCATTCCTAATGATAATACTTACGCTATCCGATAAAAAATATGAAGCAATAATTTTTTATGTGGGTATCAGGGATGGTTATACAGCATAATATTTTAGCCATGAACGGTAACAGAATGCTGGGGATTACAACTTCTAAGCAGAAGAAGTCTGCTGAGAAGCTTTCTTCAGGTTATCGTATTAATCGGGCTGCTGATGATGCTGCAGGATTATCTATAAGTGAAAAAATGCGCAGACAGATTCGAGGACTGGATAGGGCATCTGTCAATAGTATGGATGGTATTTCACTTACCCAGACAGCTGAAGGTGCGCTTGCTGAAGTGCATGATATGCTCCACAGAATGAATGAACTTGCGGTTCAGGCAGCTAATGGAACTAATTCCGAAGGTGACAGAGATGCAATACAGGCTGAAATAGAACAACTTGTAACAGAAGTTGATAGAGTATCAGAAACTACCAAGTTCAATGAAGAATACCTGCTAAAAGGAAGTACTGGCGAGCAGACAATGTACTTAAATATTCACGATGCCGGTTTGAAGGGAATAATCAGCAACAGTACAGATGGCTCGGGACATGGCACTTTTACCATGAATAGACTAAATGATTCTGAAAAGATCATGATCGCAAATGTGACTTATACAATTGGCATTGGTAAGGCAGATGTGCAGAGCATAATTAATGATAATGGGGGACCTGGGGACACAGTGGTTGTAGATGAAAACAGGGTTTACCACATTATTGAGCAGAATGATGACAAGCCATACAAGCAGGTTGGCGCAATTAGTAATGAAATAACAGCATCCACAAATAATGTGTCAATAGATAATGACGACTATGAATTAAGAGACGGCAGTGCCATTGCAGAGTACGCGTCCACTGTAGCTGGGAAGGTTAATTCCTCTACCCAGTCAGTAACCATATCTGGAAGCAACAGCCATAACGGGACGTATACTCTCATAGATGGTTCAGGAAATGTTGCTGAGCATGCAAGTACAATTGCAAATAAGATAACCTCGTCTACCACCAGTGTAAGCATTGGTGGCAGTAACTATGTAATAAAGACCAGTGATGGATATGTGGCTACTGCAAATACTTCCATAGCTAACTCTGTTACATCAGCAAATTCAGTAACTATCGGCGGCACAACATATACATTAAGAAGTGGAGGAAGAATTTCCGGGACTACAGGTGAAGTCAGTGGTTATGTGGGCTCATCATCTCCTTCTACAGTAACCATTAAAGATGGCGGTGTAACAACTACATATACTGTAGGAAATGATCCGTTAAATGGTGAGACATCACTTTCTGATGTTCAGAGTATTGTAAGTGGCTTAACAGCGGATGCTGGTAATACTGTGACTTTTGGATCTACCACTTATGAAATAAGATCATATAGTGCAAATACTGTAAAAAACGATATTTTAAATAACGTAGCCAATGATACCAAAGTGATGATAAACAATTCATCAAGCCAGAAATATTTGCTTAAGAAAAATTATAAGAGCAATGCTGATCTCAAGAGTGAGATAAATAACAGCAGTATTGGCACGACTGTAAAAATCACAAATGGAACTACAACAAGCGGCTATACGGTTCAAAATTACAACTACATTGATGTAAAAAGTTACGTTTCAAGCGCAAAAGTCGGAGCTGGTACATCTGCTACTACATCAGTATCAATTACTGCGGGTGGCTCTGCAAGTTCGTATAAGCTCAGGAATTATAATATGCAATCCGTAAAGGCGTTGGTTGCAGGTTATGAGTATCCTGAAGACACGGTAAAGGGAATCATAATAAAGGTTGACGGAAATGCATATACTGCAGAAACTGAATTTTACAGGTCCAAGCTGTGCATCGCTTATGGAGAGGACAATCAGACAAATGTGAAAGCAGAAGGTGCAAGTAATGATGATCCCATTTCCTCCAAAAGTATTGTTACTTTCCATGGAAAGACATATACGCTCCTTCTTGATGAGAATTTTGACGGATATGACGATGATGACGACAGCATAGTTACTGAAGGCCGCGCCTACAAGATAATTGCCAAAGAGCTTGCTCGTGCAAGCAGCATTGGTGCAACAGAGAGCAGCGCTGTAGTAAGAGACAAGCACAATGTGGATATTGTAGATGATGTTACCATGGCTGCTGATTTTTTGGTAGATCCTGATAGTGATTCTTCTGCGGTGCGGTTTGAGATTGACCGTGGTGTAACTCAGATAGCCAAGGAGCTTAGACTCAACATTCATGCCGGAACAGATGCTGACATGAATAATAAGATTGGTATCAATATCAAGGCCATGAGCGCAAGAGGATTGGGCATAGAAGGACTTAACGTGTCAGATGATAATGGAATAGCTGCAACTTATGCAATTGATGCTATCGAAGATGCAATCATGGAGGTGTCAAAAACAAGATCTTTACTTGGTGCTGCCCAGAATCGCCTCGAACATACCATCAAGAATCTTGATAACGTAGTAGAGAATACAACAGCAGCTGAATCCAGAATCAGGGATACAGATATGCCGGATGAAATGGTGGAGTTTTCCAAGAACAATATTCTTGCTCAGGCAGGGCAGGCAATGCTTGCACAGGCAAACCAGACACCCCAGGGAGTTATGGCGTTACTGGGAGGCTAATGTACAGAAGGTATTTGCTGAATTTGTATACATGAAAAGGGGACTGGCATCTGAGATGAATGTTACTGATTATACCCTTTGGGGTATAATACTATAATAATCAATAAAATTACACCCTATAAGGTATAAATACGCATGAAAAGCTTGAACTTATACCTTATAGGGTGTAATATTTTGATATGAATAAAATATCTGAATTTATAAAAACTGAAAGAAAAAAGGCTGGACTGACTCAGGAAGAATTTGCACTTCGTGCGGGTCTTGGGCTTAGATTTGTGCGCGAACTTGAACAGGGTAAAGCAACGGTTCGAATGGATAAAGTTAACCAGGCACTTTCCATGTTTGGAATGGAAGCAGTACCGGGCGAAATATCCAGGGACATTGATGAATAGATATAGATGAGTTCTGTCTGAGTTTATATTATGGAGAATAAAGATGAGTAGATGTGGGAATGTTTATGTCCAAAAGAAACTGGCGGGAGTTATAACTGAGGATGAACAAGGGTATACATTTCAGTATGATGATGCATATTTAGAAACAGAGGGAGCAGTGGCTGTTAGCCTGACATTGCCCTTGCAAAGAGAAGAATATCAATCTAATGTTTTATTCCCGTTCTTCGATGGACTCATTCCTGAGGGATGGCTTTTGGGGGTAGTTGAACGTAATTGGAAGATTGATAACAAGGACCGATTTGGCCTTTTACTGGCTTCATGCAAGGATTGCATAGGTGATGTATATGTGGAGGTGGCAGAATGAGGTGCCTTTGCTGTAATGAAGAAATATCCCCTGAGGATAAGGATGCCATAAAAATACAATGGCATAAGAAATGTATAAAAAAGTTTTTTGGAATGGAAACATTACCGGAATTAGAAATAGATGAGAAAGTCCTTGAAGAGTTGGCGAATTCAGCTGTTAGCAAAGGACTAACCGTTCCGGGAGTTCAGAAGAAGTTATCTGTTCATTTGAGTAAGGATAAAGGGAATGCAAGGTTGACCATTATTGATTATCCTACAGGATATATATTAAAACCCCAGTCTTCTGAATATCGGAGCTTGCCAGAAACTGAGTTTATGGTTATGAAAATGGCTACACTTGCAGGAATCAAAGTCGTGCCTAATGCCTTGATGAAGTATTCGGATGGTTATATATATATTACGAAAAGAATAGACAGAAGCAAAAAGGGACTACTTGCAATGGAAGATTTTTGTCAGCTTTCCGGTAGAATGACAAGCGACAAATACAGAAGCTCCTATGAGAACTGTGGCAAGGTGATAAAAAAATACGCGCAAAATGTTGGCTTGGATCTGGCAGAATTGTATTATAGGTTACTTTTCTGCTTTATTACTTGCAATTCGGATATGCATCTGAAAAATTTTTCACTTATTGAGACGGCACCTGGTAGCAGAATATATGGCTTATCGCCTGCATACGATTTACTTCCGGTAAATATGATATTACCAGAAGATTTAGATCAAATGGCGCTTTCTCTTAATGGGAAGAAGAGAAATATCAGGAAGAAGGATTTTCTTACGCTTGCCCAGAATCTTGGAATCCCAGATAAGACTGCAATAAGCTTGATGGAAAAGGCTGCAAATCTACAGGATATGATAATGGAACAAGTGGATTTATCATACTTATCTGACGATATGAAGCATGGTATGAAAAAGTTGGTGGAGGATAGGATAAAAACTATAACGGCATAGTGCTGTATTTTATTTACGGAAATAATGGTTTAAAACCGGAATGAATTTTATATAAATTTAATCAGATTCAGAGGAATTGTGCGGTTGTTGCAGTAATATATTTATGATATCATTACATTAAATACAAAATTATGATAATTGTGCGAAAATTTTCAAAGTAATACAGATGACAAAAATACTATGGGATATAACAACAATGACGGGGGAGTTGTGGTATCCGACAGTGAAATAGCATACTTTGGAAATGATTAGCGTAGGTAAAGGAATTTACTCCCCGATGTGTTTTCATCGGGGAGTTTTCTGAATTAGGAATTTATTGATTTCAGGAAATATCTGAAAACCAGAGCTGCCATGCCGCCTGGGACTAGGATATGGACATAAAACCGCCTAATGACGAAAGTTGCAGAAACCCGTTAAACTGCGACGTGGCGAAGCTCGGCCTTTGAGGGGATACGGATATGTGGTACGTAGTTCAGACAAAAAGCGACAATGAAGAACTTGTTATGGAATACTTCAGGAATACAGCGGATCATGCATGTTTCAATAACCTGTTTATCCCTATGTTTGAAGATGTCAGGAAAAAGAATGGGGATGCTACCATTCATCTTCGCAGATTGTTCCCAGGGTATTTCTTCGTTGATACCGATGACCCAAGGGCTGTTTTTTCTGAACTTAAGGTTGTACCTGAATTTAAGAAGATTCTTGGCGCCGTTGAGGATGATGGAACGAAGCTGTTTCTTCCTATAGAAAAGGAGGATCAGCAATTCCTTGATTCCCTTATGGAAAACGGTCTAATGAGAGTGAGTCTCGTCAAACGCGCATCTAATGGCAAGCCTCAACAGATAATTGGTCCACTTGCAAAATACAGCAACCGAATAATAAAGTTTGACATCTCCAGAAGGCGCGCAATTGTACAGGCAAACATATTTGGAAAAGAAAGAAAGCTGAAATTTGGGCTTTGGACCGAAAAAGATCCGCCCCTTCCCTGGTTCACAGAGATAAAGAACGCCCACAAAGCTACTGGGGAAGACAACTTACTAAAGGGTGCAGCAGACATTGGGATTTATCCTGGCGACAGGATTGTTGATGAAACTGGTGTGTATGAGGATCAGATTTTTACAGTTACTCAGGTAGATCCAGCCAGAAGAATAGTCTATACAACGATAGAAATGTTTGGAACGCAGGTGAAAATGCAGTTATCTGCGGATGATGTGAGGAAGGTGTAACTACCTTGTGGAATCTTTCTTGATTGGGCTTGGTAATTTTTATTAGTTGACACAAAAGGATAACTGAGGTATTATGAACTCCGTTCAAATACCATAAAGGTATCCGGGCAATTCGCCCATTGATTCCATTTTTTGTTTATAACAGGAAGGAACCTACAAAGTAAGTGTTTATTGAGTGATTCTCTAGCATCATTTCAGATATATCTTAGATTTCGGCTTCCTTTATGGATATTTGAAACATAATAACCATGAAGGAGGACAAATATGTCAGAAACAAATGTAACTACTAATAAGGAACACAAAGATAGATTATTCAACTTTATCTTTGGTAGTGAAGAGCACAAGGACTGGACGCTACAGCTGTATAACGCGGTTAATGGGTCGGATTATAAGGATGAATCTCAGATAAGCTTTAATACGCTGCAGAATTATCTATTTGTCAGCATGAGGAATGATACATCATTCATAATTACTGACACTATGAATTTATATGAGCATCAGGCAACCTATAATCCCAATATGCCGCTTAGAATGCTGCGTTATGTCAGTAACCTTTATTCCAAATATGTGAAAGAGAACTCTTTGGATGTATTTGGAGAGGCACAGCTGAAATTACCAGTTCCAAAGCTGGTGGTGTTTTATAATGGCGAGAAAAAAGTAGAGGATGAGAAATTTCTATATTTAAGTGATTCATTTGAAGAGGGATTAAAAGAAAAATCAGATATTGAAGTAAAAGTAAGGATGCTCAATATCAATTATGGGCACAATTCGTGTATAATAAATACATGTAAGCCGTTAAGAGAGTATGCATGGTTTATTGCCAAGATCAGAGCATATAAGAAGGAATATGGAATTGAGAAAGCCGCAAGCATGGCAGTTAACGAAATGCCAGAGGAGTTCGAAATCAAGAAATTCCTAAAGAATAATATGGCGGAGGTAATTGACATGATGTTAGCAGAAGATCAAGAACTAGACGCTTTAGAGCTTATAGCAAAAGCAAATGAGAAGAAGGGAATAAAACAAGGAATAGAGCAAGGTATTGGACAAGGAATAGATATCACAATTAAAAATATGATTAATTCCGGTAGCTTTACAGACGAACAAATACAAACAGCAACAGGTAAGGACAGTAATTACATTAAAGGTATAAGAGAATCGATATCAGGAGATAAAACGGATTCCAATAAGTGATAGAAAGTTAATCTATAGGCGCAGCGAAAGCTGCGCTTTTAAATTACAAAAATATCAATAAAACGATAATGGCTCGATATTACGTACTAGAAATATATTATAAAACGATCATATGATTGGAAAATGCCTTGAATTTTCTGGATTTTTACGAGTTTATAAATCTATAATAAAATTTATATTTTTGCTTAATTGCATGTGAAATATGATTTTGATAACATACAAACAAGTTCAGGGGTGATGTACTTTCTGTCTTTCAAATACTCATTATTTGATTTGGAGATGCGAAATTTATTTTCGCGATAACAACAAAATAAGCATTTTTATTTCTCTATAAAGTTTTGGACCTTAGTGACGACATATTATATGAGATACTTCTAAATGTGAGTTGTTACACAAATCAGAAAGAGTAGGTGATGCCTATGTGGGTTTTGACAAAGATCAGGAAGTTAGTCAACTATATACATCACAAAAATGTGGATTGTTTGGTTCACATAGATGTTTCTTGAGAAATGCTTGTTTGTGTTAAATGCTTTAGACGATATAACACTAGAAAACGAAAACATGCGGAGGCTATAAAATGGCTAACACTTCAGAACAAAGGGTTGATACTCCTAACGGTGGCAAGGTAGGAATAATAATTGGAATTGTTGTAATAATACTACTTCTGGTTATAGTGATTATCTTGTTACTTACGAGGGGTAGTAGTGCAGTAAAGGAGGAAGTTCAGGAAGAAAAGAGAAGCGTGGTCGTCACCGAAGAAAATGCAGGTGATGTAATTAAGGACATGGTGGAAACTAAAGACGAGGAGGCGGCTCCGGAAACAAGTTATTATTCTGCAACAATGAATTATGAATGGAGATTTCCTACGGGAGATGCAGCTTCGTCAAATGCTTATGTGGAGAATAATACAGACAATTCCACGGCTGTGTATTTCGATGTAGTTTTAGCTGATGATGAAAATGAAGTTATATACAATTCTCCCGTGATCCCAGTAGGTAGTAGCTTGAGTGGATTTTCTCTAACAAAGAAGTTAGAAGCTGGTTCTTATGATTGTATCTGCATTTATCATTTGGTAGATGATGATCAAAATACCTTAAGCACTCTTAGGGTAAAAGTTAAAGTTATTGTTGAGCAATAACAAATTTAAACGGTTGGTATATGTCGACATGTAATTAGGAACAAAAAATGTAAACAAAAATGCGAAACAAGGAGGTTTATGCATGAGAACAAAGAAATTTTTAGCAATTACAATGGCAGTGACAATGATGGTTGGAAGCTCGTTGACAGCATTTGCAGCTGATGCAAATGGCGCAACTGGTACAGGTACAAATACAGGTCATTTGGACACGGATGTATATACTGCAGTACTGCCGACCGATACAGCAATAGCTGATTTCTTCAACTTTACAATCGATCCTGAGAATATTCTTGCTACTGCAGATAAATTTACAGATGGAAGTACTGCTGCAGGAGCAGATTTTGCAAATAAAGATCTTGTTTACTTCAAACAGGCATCAGGAGCAACAAAGGCATATGCTTCAACAAGCCAGGCAGCTGAAGTTGGAGCTAAGAACTACGCAGATGTAGATGTTTCTGTAGAGGCTACTATAGGAGCAGCTGCAGATGGGAAAACAATTATTCCTATGGTTTCAACAGCAGATGAGTTGACAGCAGCTACTACTCCTTCCCTTTTCCTTCAGCTTAAAGTAGGAACTAAAACAGTACCAGTAACGGCTACAGGTGCATCAACTGTTGAGAAGATTACAGGTCAGCCTACTAATTTTGATACAAAGTACGATAGTGCAAGCGGTGGATATAAGTTAGCTGAAAAAGAGTCTGTAACATGGACAAACAACACAGCAGGAGTACAGCTGATTGGTAAGGTTAAGGGCGGAGAAGTAGCAACTAACGTTGTTGCACCTATAGTAACACTTACATGGTCAGTTGGATTGCATAGTGATTCTTATCTGTCAGAGTCTTCTGTAGCAGCTGGTGCAGATCGCGAGCTGACAATGACATTACCTGATGGGGTAACAGTGACTGGAATGACAATTACAAAGACAGCTGGTACAACAGCTACTGGTACTAGCGGAACACATTATGTAGTAAGCGGAAACAAGCTTACGTTGAAGAATGTTGCTGCTACTTGGGCATCTGTTACAATTAAATATAGCGACAACCATACTGACACTGTGACTGTTACATCGAATTAAGTAAAAACAAATAATGAAAGGGCCACCTTTTAGGTGGCTCTTTTTAATTGTAAAAATGGATATATATGAATAAGAAAAATATACTTCTATACACACATCCGATTGCTTTTGGTGAGGAGCTTTGGGTTTCGATTATTAATGGAAATGGAATATGTAGGTTGAATTTTAGTGATAAATATTATTCTATGATCAATAAATTTCAAGTGGCTGGATCAACAGTACTGTATTCTGAAGCTATTATGCAGCATGGTAAAATCTTTTTTGTGCCATTTAATTCTAATCGAATTGCAGTTTATTCAATACTGGAAGATTCTTTTTCTTATTATGACCTAAAGATTAATCATAAAGAGTCAAGAAGTTTGTTCTATAAAGCAGTAAGTGATTTTGAAAATATATATTTTATCCCATGCAGATATAATAAATGTATCAAAATAAATACTACTGAAGGCTCTTTTGCTGAATTTGATATTTTGTGGAAGGAAGAAAAAAAACAATCGCCACCGTATTTTCTAAAAGCAGCATCAATTTTAGAAAAGCAATTGATTATTGGATTTAGGGAATATGACAGTTTAAAATTTGTTTCTTTAGAGGACTTTAGTATTAGACAGAAACAAATCCCGTACGCACTAAATGGGATATCTAATCTGGAATGTAATAATAATGGTATTTGGATATTTGGGAAAAATGGAAGGATAGTTAGATTTGATCCCAACTTGGACTTGTTTGAAAAATATGATGATTTATTTGACCAAGATTATTCTGGTGTCACAAGCCATGGGTTTCTTTTTGAAACCTTACAAATTGACAAAAATATTTATATAACGCATTCATTTTCGAATAAAATAAGTAAATTGAATACAACTGATAAAACAATAATAACCCAAATGTATGGTGAAAAGGAATGTTGCTTATCTCATTTAATGCCTATAAGGTTTCCAGCCATGTACCAATATGGATCATATTTAAACATACTCGATGGGAATTCAGGAAAAACATATTGCATTTTACCAAGTACCTTTGAGTTGATTGATATACTGCCGGAAGTGTCCTTTTCAGATTTGCAGTTTAAGTTATTGCCAGATACTAATGGAATTGTTAATGAAGTATCATATATGAATTTGGAGAAGTATATTACGCATATCTGAAAATATGATCATGCATAAATCTAGAATGGTGAAATAATAGTTTATGGTTAAGTTTGATATTTTTATAGAAGAAGATAAAGAGTGGATTAATGTGACAAATAAAAAGGCTATTATATATGGTGCAGGGAACACTTTGATAAAGTTTATGGACAGGTATCATTTCCCCAATATTTATATGGTTGTAGATAGTTCAGAATTAAAGTGGGGAAAGACCGTTTTACTGAATGGAAAAGAATATACTATCCATAATCCTAATCAAATCGCAAATGAGTGTACTGAGAGTTGCTTTGTTATTATGACCGTAAATGAAAGTGGTTTTAATACAATAAAAGACGTATTGCGTAAGCAAGGTTGCTCCAAATTGATAATATGTCCGTGGGATAAAATTCGATATAGGTATAGTAAGATACATGAGCTGTTACTTTATGATCCAATAATTAATTGTAATGGAGTAATACCAGCTTTTTTTTGTGAAACTACAGAAAAAAAATTGGATAAAGTATTGTATGAATTATTTGGTAATGAAAAAAAATACGTATACTCACTATTGCCTGGAGCTAACAAAATAGTATTTTTGTTAGAATGCGCTAATGAGCGTATGGTGTTAACTATGCCTGGGTTTAGAAATTCGACAAACAGCAGTGTTTTATATAAAAACAAAATGTGCGATAGAAGTAAAAGATGCTCATTTTTACAGAAATATGATGACAATGGATTTACTAAGTATATTGATATGGATGGAGTATGCATAAGAAAGTATATTAAAAACTCTTTTGAAAATAACAAAAAAAATCAAGTCAGGGTATTAGAGAACATGAAAAAGCTACATGATAGCGAAATGTCTATTAATATTTTCGAAAGTGCCGATCATTATCTTAAAAGATGGTTGGATAATCAGATATTTTGTTATCATCGAGAGGAATTAAAGACGATGCTCTTTGAGCAATTATCTGATGATTTTGAGCTAGTTTCAAAGAACTCCAATCAGATAAGTATTATTCATGGAGATATTGGAATTGGAAATATAGTAGCTAATGAAAATGAAATAAGGTTTGTGGATTGGGAATGTGTAGAAATGAGTGATCCTATGATTGATGTCTGTAGATATATATCAGAGGTGCTTGTAAAGAAAATTTATAAATTCGAAGATTTTGAAATCATGAAAAATACTTATGCAGAAATGAAAGAATACCTAAGTATATATTACAAATGTCCGCCTACTCGAGAACAAACGCTGATAGGCTGGAGTGTTTTACGAGTGTATATAATTGGATATTTACTAAGAATACTTAACAATATGGTTAGAACGAAGGAATTAGTGGAAATACTTGATTATTCAAAGAATAGTTATTGTTCTAATCCAAATAATTAGTTTTCAGGAGAATAAAAATGCGTTATTTATTTCCTTTTAGAGAAGTTAAACCAGGCAGTAATGTGGCTCTTTATGGAGCAGGTAGGTGTGGTAAGGATTTTTATTTGCAGGTTTATTATTCAAATTATTGCAATATAGCCTGTTGGACGGATAAGACATTTGATGGTTATGATGTTGAATATCCATTTGTTCATACAAATGAGATAGAAAAATATGATTTCGATTATATTGTAATTTGCATAGCGGATTATACAATAGCTGAAGAAGTTAGAAAGGAACTAATTGAAAGAGGAGTACAATTAAATAAATTGGTTTGGAGTAAGGCATATTTCCTTGATGCGGATTGTTTCCCAGTGAATAAAAGACAATATTTGTGTAATTGGAATTATTACTTGCGCTTAATTGACGAGTTGGCAAATACTGATGAGTTTTCTGCTGGGAAATATTACCAAGGTTTTTCCAAACTTGGTATATGCGGTAGGAGAAATGTGGAAGAACGAGTTACCTTATACCAATTAGATAAATATCTGGATAAAAGCATGAGCGTCCTGGATATAGGGTGTAATGTCGGTTTTTTTGATTTACAAGTAGCATCAATGGTTAACAATATTACAGGGATAGATAAGGATTTAAGTAATATAAGGATTGCCAAAATGACAGCGGATTATCTTGAAGTCAATAATGCAAATTTTATTCAAGGTGATATTTCGAATATTGACATTAGTGAAATGAAAGCAAATGCTATTTTTTCACTTGCAGTTCATACACATATATTTAGGAGTGGAATAGCTCCGGAACAATATGTAGACTTAATCTTTAACGCATTAGAAGAAAATGGGTTATTATTTCTTGAATCACATTCTTTAAAATCCCAAGAGCAGAAAAATGTTTATACGCGATTATGTGAAATGTTTGAAAAGAAGATGAAGTTATGTATGAGGGAAAATTATATATCAGCTGGCGATAGGGAAATTACTGTTTATCGTAAACTGAAGTGATTAGTGCTTTTTTCGGAGAATAAAAGATGACAAGAAATGTACTTATGTTATGGTATCAAGAAGGAGATAACTTTGGAGATGTGTTGATTGCAAACACAACAAGGGAATACTTAAAGGAGCATGGTATTAATTCAATAGATTATGAAGTGGGTCGACCATGTTGCGAAGTAATAGAAGAAGCGAATAAGTGCGATTTTTTGCTATTTGCTGGCGGTGGAATAATTGAAAAATATATTCCAAATGTGATTAGGCATTTTAAAGCGGACTATCACATGTTGAAAGTACGGTATGGAGTTATTGGCTTTGGAATGGCAGATTATGATTACAGTGATTATCATGAGCAAATTGAGTTCTGGGTAAGGCATGCGGATTTTTTTTATGTTAGAGATTCTTATACTAAATCGCAACTGGACAGTATTGTTGGAATGGACAAAGTAATATATAGTGCGGATGATGTTTTTGCAAATAAGCATTTAGCAAATTATTGTTCATTTATCCAAACTACAACTAGTGTTATAGGAATTAATATTCGTAACATGCCTTATAGGGATATAACTGGAGAAATTGATTCGGAAAGTATTAAAGAAGTATGCGATAAATGTCATGTTTCTTTGTGGATACCTGATTCATATCAAAACAAAATAGAGTGCATATTTCAAAATTCTGAAAGCAATTCTGCGATTAGTACAGATAATTGTAACATAGATGAAAAAAGCAAGTTGATAATTGATGCTATATGTAGATGCAATTATGTAATAGCTATGAGATATCATGTTATTTTAGTAGCAGCTCGACTGGGTAAAATACCACTACCGATTATTTATAGTCCCAAGGTGAGAACACTTTCTGAGCAGCTAGGCATAAATGAGTTGGCTGTAGAGTATAATGCAATTCACGATATTCCGTCAAAAATGAAAATTGCAAAGGAGAATAGCGAGTTCTATTTAAGGAGGATTAAAAATAATGTGGAGAGATTAGAAGATAGGGCTGTAGGAATGTATAAACAAATTACGGATTACTTGGAGGGGGCTATATGAAGGATACGGTGATGTTCAGATTTGTTCCAACTATGAGATGCAATTTTAGATGTGATTATTGTTTTGTTGACAATAACATAAAGAAAAATGGGAAAACTATGTTTGACCAACATCCTGTTGAAGAGTGGATAAACGCAATAGATGCATTTGATATGTATAATATAGAACTATATATGTGGGGGGGAGAGCCGTTTTGCATAGATGGAACATATGCACTTTTGAGAGAATTGACTAAAAGGAGTTTTGTTATACCAGGTATAAGAATAGATACTAATTTATTCTATGCTGATAAAATAGCTGAATTATGTCCTAGTAATAAAATTAAACTAAATTGTTCATATCATATGCAGTACCATACTTTAGATGAAGAGCTAAGGAAGGTATGTAAATTAAAAGCATTAGATATGATTGGAATGGTAAATTTTGTTGCTAGCGAATACAATCTGATACATCTTAGAGATGATTATGGAATGACAGTTGCTGATCTTGTTGAGATATTTGCAGAGAAGGATGTTTTTTTAAACGTAGCTGGAGATTTTAAATATACTAACAATAATCAGTATGAAAGGTATGATGAGTATAAGGAATTTATTCTTCAATTCATATCTGAAAGAGAGTGGAATTGGTTAAGAGGAAAAGAAAACAAGCGGGAGTGTATTGCTGGAAGCCATATGTTTACGGTTGAGTATAATGGTGATTTTTCATGCTGTATTGATAATAAAGTGCGAGGTAATTATTTTAAAGGAACTTTAGATAGAGATATTTCACCAAAGGTATGTGATAAGAGCTGCAAGTCGTTGGTATCATATCCTTTTAGGTGCGATAATGATTTTTCTTCAGTCAATAGTTTGCTTGCTTATGTGGAGAGAAGTAAATCATATAGGCGTGGAAGGCGGCAAGAATACATAGATTTTGAGTTTTGATATATAGGTTTTTCTAAAGCATTTCTTTTTAGGGTATACAATATGAAAAAAAACAATCATGTGGATTTAATATCCATAGTTTTACCAGTTTATAATGGGGAAGAATATTTAGCGGAAGCAATAGAAAGTGTATTAAACCAGTCATATTCCAATCTTGAGTTGATTATAGTTAATGATGGTTCAACTGATAAATCGCTTGAAATAGCCAATTTATATGCAGATAGCGATAGCAGAGTTTTAGTTATTGATAATAGGGCAAATCTAAAACTTCCAAAAACACTTAACGTTGGCTTTTCAAAAGCAAAAGGACAATACTTTTCGTGGACTTCAGCAGATAATATTTACAAAGAAAAGGCAATTGAAGAATTACACAATGAGATCCAAAAAAGTGATGATACTATTATGGTTTATTCAGATTATACATGTATTGATAGTAAGGGGGATTTTCAAAAAAAAATTGTCGTACATGAGATAAATGACATGATGAAAGGAAATGTAATAGGAGCATGTTTTTTATATACTAGGACTATTGCAGAGGAAATTGGCGAATATGATGAGAATTTGTTTTTGGCAGAGGATTACGATTATTGGATAAGAATGTTGGGGCATGGGGAGATAATACATGTAAATAATGATTTATACTTATATAGATTGCATTCGAAGTCTTTGACGGAAGAAAAAAAGGAATATGTAAACCAGCAAACTTATAAAGCATTAAAAAAGAATTTCAAAAGTTTATATATCCGAGCTAAGGATCTCCATATTCAGAATGAATTGTTAATGCAAATTATAATTAGGAAAGGTATAAATGCAGATTATATCGATAAGTTGTTTGAACAAGTTATCGATGAAAGAAATAACAACTATATAGATGATAATTATTTCTTTATACAAAAAGAATTATCTAAAAAGATTTTATCAGATATTGAATTACTAAATGAAGGCGATAATAATGATGATTCTTTGATCAAAGAAATAATGGATACAGTTTGTTCGAGTGCTATTTGGCCAATAATGTACGATTTTCCCAACGATTTATTTGAATCCAAAGATAGAATAGTAATTTATGGAGCTGGTAAAGTCGGTAAATCATATGTTGGTATGATTCGCATAATGAATAATGTTCAATTAGTTAAGTGGGTGGATAGAGATAGCATAAATAAACCAAGTTTTTGTGGGATAAATCCAGATGAACCTAAGAGTCTGCTTGGTTTGAACTATGATTACATTTTAGTTGCGGCGGATTTGGAAGATGTATATAGAAAAATAGTAGAGGATATATGCTTTATGGGGATTAATAAGGCGGTAGTTAAGTGGGTAAAACCCCAAAAGATTGGTTATAGTAGCTAAGTATTTTCTGATTTTGTATTATTTGAATTAATAAAACTTACATTATTGTGGGATTATTTCATGAAAAAGATATTGGTGGTTTTTGGAACTAGACCTGAAGCTATTAAGATTTGTCCATTAGTATTGGAATTAAGGAAGCGTTCTTCATTGAAAATTTATGTTTGTGTTACAGCGCAGCATCGGCAAATGCTAGATCAGGTTCTAGAGTCTTTTGGTGTTGAACCGGATTACGACTTAAACATAATGAAGGACAGTCAGTCACTTTTTGATATAACTTCTAATGTACTAAATGAAGTCAGATCTGTGCTAAATACAGTTGAACCCGATTTGGTGCTTATACACGGAGATACTAGTACCACTTTTGCGACAGCCCTATCTTGTTTTTATTGCAAGATTCCAGTAGGGCATGTGGAAGCTGGTCTCAGAACATATAATATTTATTCACCTTATCCGGAAGAATTTAATAGGGAAGCGGTAAGCCTTTTAAGTAAATACAATTTTGCTCCAACACCGTTGGCTAAAGAAAACTTGCTGCGTGAAGGGAAAAGTGCGGAAAGCATTTTCGTGACTGGTAATACGGTAATAGATGCTATTAAATATACAGTGAGAGACGATTATAGGCATCCAGAGTTAGATTGGGTTGGCGATAAAAAACTAATCTTTATTACTGCACATAGGAGGGAGAATCTTGGCGAACCAATGCACCATATGTTTAGAGCAATAAGAAGGGTTATTGATGAACATCCAGAGTGCAAAGCTATTTACCCAATTCACTTGAATCCTATTGTGCGAGAAGTTGCATATTTTGAGTTTAGAGGTTGTGAAAATATTCATATTATTGAACCAATAGATGTCTTTGATTGTCACAATTTTGAAGCGCGGAGTTATTTATGTTTAACGGATTCTGGTGGGATTCAAGAAGAATGTCCATCTTTTGGGGTACCTGTTCTTGTTATGCGTGATACAACCGAAAGATATGAAGGACTAAATGCAGGAACGTTGAAATTAGTAGGAACTAACGAAGAATACATTTATAAAACCTTCAATTTTTTACTGGACAATAAAGAAGCATATGACAAAATGAGTCAAGCATGTAATCCATATGGTGATGGGAATGCCTGTGAACGAATAGCAGATATTATAGAAGGTAAAGAGTATACTCCATGGAAACCGTGGTAATAAGGCTGGTAAACTTTCAATCATGTGTTATTGGAATATCAATGATTAAGTTTTCTGATAACTAGACAATATCATATCATGTTTGGTATTTTTGTCGGGTTCTTAGGAAAATTTACGTTTAAAATGTTAGTAGGAGATATAGGCATGGGAAATAATCCGCTTCTTTCAATAATAATACCTGCATATAATGAAGAAAAACGAATTTGTAAGTGTCTGCGGAGTGCAATTTCTTCAAGCTATAAAGAAATAGAAATAATAGTAGTTGATGATGGTTCATCAGATGATACCTTTGGGGTATGTAAAGAGTTTGCTAGTGCTAATATGGATGTACCTATTTCTATAGTGACATCTGAACATTTGGGAATATTTGAAGCAAGAAAAAAAGGTGTTTCAGAAGCTAAAGGCAAGTATCTGACTTTCTTAGATGCGGATGATTGGATAGATTCGAATACATATTCTGAAGTGATGAATATTTGCGTAGAAAATGATATAGATGTGCTAGCGTATACTTATAATGGAGAAGGGATAAACAATTTTACGATTAATCATTTATATGATGAGGGAATCTATGATAGAAAAAAAATAGTTGATTATATAATTCCTACTATGATGTTTGATGAACGGTACAATCGTAGAAGGTTGGATCCATCTTTGTGTTGCAAGGTGATGAAAAAGGAATGCTATTTGTTTATCTCAAATATGGTTACAAGTAGAGTTTCTATTGGCGAAGATGCTTTGATTTCATACCCGCTAATTTCAATCGCTGAGAAGATTCATATAATGAATAAGCCATTTTATCATTATCAACAGCGACAATCATCTTGTAGCAAAACTTGGGATGCGGATAAGATAGATGATCTTGAAAAGTTTTACAAAGAAATAAAGCATGTGTTTAATAAGCTGCAAATGATGGAAGTAATGGCTGAACAGATAGATAATTATATGAGAATGTACATTTCGGATTTTTCTGTTATGAGATTTGGAATTAGTATGAACTTAGAAAAGTATTCTTTCCCATATTATCTATTCCAACCTGAGGATAGTGTTGTGATCTATGGGGCAGGAGACGTTGGTGATTCGTATTTGCATTCTATGGTTAGGGTTAATTATATTAAAATATCTGGGTGGCTTGATAAGAATTATAGTAATAAGAAATATGTATGTGGGATGAAACCATCTTCACCAGCTGATTTTGTATTTGATAATAAAGATAAGATATTGATAGCTGCCAAAACTGAAAAAACAGTTGCTGAAATAAAAGCAGACTTGTTAGAGTTGAGAGTTGATGCGGATAGTATTTATTGGGTTAAGCCGATAATATCTCATCATATATGATATAAGTGTAAAAAGTGACATAAAAGGAACAAGCAAAGATTATCTCTTGATTATGATATGAAAATATCATGAATCAGGAGTTTTTCATTATGAGGGAGATAATGATACCGAAGGTTATTGTTATGTATTTACCACAGTTCCATAGAACGCCAGAGAACGATGAGTGGTGGGGAGAAGGGTTTACTGACTGGGTTAGTGCCAGAAATGCTAAACCATTATTCGAGGGGCATTATCAGCCACACATTCCACTTAATGATAACTATTATGACCTTCTTGATAAGAAAACGATGCAGTGGCAAGCGGACCTTATGCATAAATATGGGATAGATGGAATATGTATGTATCATTATTGGTTCAAAGATAGCAGGCGTATACTTGAGAAACCAGAACAGAATCTTTTGGAATGGAAAGATATAGATATGCCATTTTGTTTTTGTTGGGCAAATGAAAGTTGGGCTAGAAGTTGGACACACCTCTTTTCCATGACGAGAAAGGGAGCCAATATATGGAATTTTGATTCCGATAATAAGCAAAAACAAAATCCGATACTCCTCCAGCAGTCGTATGGATTATATGATCAGTGGAAAAAACATTTAGATTATCTTATGCCTTTCTTTATGGATGAAAGATACATAAAAATAGATGGGGCACCTGTTTTCGTAATATATAAGCCTAATGAGATAAAGTGTTTATCAGAGATGATAATATATTGGAAGAAGATGGCAAAAGCGGAGGGATTAGCGGATATTTGTATTGTAGGTATTAACTGTGATGATGCTTCGTCTGATTATATTGATATAAGCATTTCTTTTGAGCCGCTTGTAACTATCTGGAGACATTACAATGACATCCCTAACAATCCAATAAAAATGCTTGACTTTGATAATTTTATTAGAAGTTCATTAGAAGAAAAACCAAATTGGCGAAAATGTTTTTTCGGAGGAACTGTTGGTTATGATGATACACCACGTCGAGGTAACAAGGGTAAATGCATAGTTAATAATACTCCGGAAAAATTTAATGAATATACCTACAATCTTTTAAGAAAGAATAGCCTATATGGAAATGAATATCTTTTTATAAATGCTTGGAATGAATGGGGGGAGGGGATGCATCTTGAGCCGGATAAGAAGTATTCATTTAAATATTTGGAGGCTTTACATGATGCGATTTCAAAAACAAAAAATCTTGATGAAAAAGTGGCGATATTTCAAGCAGATAATAATGATTATGAAAAGAGGCAAATATATAGTGAAAGAATTAGAGTAGACAAGAATGAACTATATTTGAAACTTATGGATCAATGGATGAACCTTGCTGAAAATGAAAAATCTATCAGTAACTATTTATCTAAAAATGGATATAAAAAAATCGTAATATATGGATTTGGGATGCTTGGACAACATTTATATTATGATTTGGTTAAGAATGGTGTGGGAATTGTCGGAATTGTAGATGAAAGAGCACATGATTTAAATGTGGATTGTAATCTGTTTTTACCAAATGATGAATTGCCTAAATATGACTGTTTTGTTATTACTTCCGTGTTTTATAAAGATGAAATATTGAGAAAACTCAATCTCGACACGATTCACGATGTGATATCTATTGATCATATTATAGATGAAATTCTAACTGAGGATGTGGTTTTTTAATACAGAGGATGATAAGTGTGATAAATTCTAGCGGAGAGTCAGAAATGGATAATACTAAAATTATTGATATCTCTATTGTCATTCCTGTTTATAATACCGAAACATGGCTCAGGCAATGCATTGATAGCGTCTTGAATCAAGAGTATAAGGTTACTCAAATAATACTTATTGATGATGGGTCTACAGATAGTAGTGGTGTTATATGCGATGAATATGCGCAGAATTACGAGCGGATAGAAACATATCATATAGCTAATAGTGGAGCAGGCGCTGCCAGAAATATGGGAATAAGACTTGCAAAAGCGGAATGGGTTGCATTTGTTGATTCGGATGATTACCTGGATGAGAAGTACACTAATTGTATGTTTGAGGCGATTGATAATACTGCAGATATAGTCTTGTTTAATGGAAAAGTATTATGTGATGAAGCTATCTGTGATAGAGAGCATATAAGAAATCCCTACATTAGATGTAATGAGATAAAAGTATTTGAAAATGGAAACCTTTTTTTTGATACATGCATAAGAGCGGGTATTTATACTGCTACAGTTTGCACTGCTGTATATAAAAGGACATTAGTTCAACGATTTATTTTTCCTGAGGGGGTTATTTTTGAAGATGAGTATTATGCATTTGTTTTGATGCTTAATGCAGGAAAGGTTAAATGTATACCGGAATCACTATATTGCAGAAGATTTAGAGTCAATAGCGTTATGACAACCAGATATGAATTGAAACGCATTCATGATTGGAACTGTGTGTATGAACAGATTATGAGGTATATCGAGGCAAATAAAGAAAAGTTAAATTTATTAAGAGAATCAATTTATCAATATTTATTTAGGAATTGTAGTATAGTCATGCATTATCTTGATGATGCGATAGCGAATGGGGTATATGTTCCGATTGATACTAAAGATAGAATAAAAATGACAATCCGAGATGGATTGCGTTGCATGTTGGATTATAAAGATGATGATAATGGCAATTCATTTGAGCAGAATATTTTGTTTTGCAGGATAGTAACTAGATTTGAGTCACTTCTTAAAACTAATATAAGTCTGGATGAGTGGGAACAAATAAAGAGCCAACTAAATAATCAGTATAGGAGAATACTAGTAGAGTTGGATTTGAAGAACCCAGATAAAATATATGCAATATATGGAGTTGGTAAGCATACAGAGGGGCTTATTTCAATGTATAGAAGCGTTGTTGGAAATATTAAGTCAAGAATTCTATATTGTGTCACAAAACCTCAAGAGGGGGAAAAATATGAAGGTAATGCAGTGTTTGCAGTAAGTAATCTTCCCAGGACACTAGATGGTGTGATTATATCGAGTTTCGAACATAGGTTGGAAATGCGTAAACAGATAGCGGATTTGGGACTTCCTTTTCTTATTATCGATTTTTATGAGAACTGTAATCAGGATATGTTCTCATGGTATGTAAACTGAATTAGGTAATGATGGTGTCTGGCATTTCAGTGGCATCTATAGTTTAGATGTTTCTCGTGGGAAATTGGCATGAAAGAAAAAATGGTTTCAATAATAATTCCTGTATACAATTCGGAATTAAGTATTTCAAAAAGTTTAGACAGCGTCTTTATGCAAGATGTTTTGGAAAAAGAGATTATATGTATAGATGACGGATCCACAGATTCGTCTATAGATATTATAAGAGACTACCAGAAGAATCATCCTGAGATTGTGCTATTACAGCAGGAAAACATGGGAGCAGGAGCTGCTCGAAATAAAGGGCTTAAATATGCGTCAGGAAGATATGTATCCTTTCTTGATTCTGATGATGAGTACTACGATTCTTTGGCGTTGAAAAATATGATTAATGCTGCCGTTAAGACGGGGCTGCATATATGTGCGGGGGTATGCATGAATGAAAAAGGTGGCAAGATAACTGAATTGTCACAATTTGCATACCTTGATGCATCGTTTAATCAGGATGGGATTGCAGAAGTTTCTTTTTTCGATTATCAACAAGATTATGCTTATGTGGGTTATATATATGAAAGGGATTTTTTGGTTAAGAATCAATTGTTCTTTCCAAATTATAGGAGGTATCAGGATCCCCCATTTTTAGCTAGGGTATTGCTTAGTGCAAAAAAAATTGCTGTGACAGGTGACAGACTTTACTTGGTCCATGAGCATACAGGATATATAAAAAGGAGTTTTCTGCAAGTATGTGACAATCTAAGGGGAATCAGAGATAACATAGTTCTAGCATGTGATAATAAACTTCAGATTCTATGCCAAAACTCAGTAGACCGCTTGGATAATGGTTTTTTTGGTATGGTAAAAACTTCTATTGAGGACGGCAATATTGAAGCGGTAAAGCTTGTTATTGATATTCAAAGCGTATTGGAAAATAGTCCAAATGGAGAGAAGAAAAAACTCAAACTGTACAACTGGATTGAGGAACGCTTGGTGGGTGCGGGATTGAGCGGAGAATGCAGATACATATTTCCTTTTGATCATATAGTATATAACAGCAAAATAATACTATATGGAGCTGGCTTAGTTGGTAGAGAAATGAAAGCAGTTATTGGATATACGCAATACTGTGAGATTGTTCATTGGGTCGATAAAAGATTTGAAGAAGATTCATTGAAGGACTTGGGAGTTGTTTCACCTGATGTTATTAGGAACAGTAAAGTCCAAATTGTTTTAGTTGCTGTGGAACGTTCGGAGTTGTACGAAGAAATAAAGAATAATCTGATAGAGGAATATGATTTGAATGAGGACTGTATAGTTGGACCAATAAAAAAGAGAATGGAAGCGAATAATAAAGATAGTAATAGCATTTGAGGGGAATGAAATGTACGATTATTTGCTTGTTGGCGCGGGCCTTTTTAATGCCACATTTGCTTATGAGGCATCAAGGCGTGGAAAAAAGTGCCTTGTGGTTGAGAAAAGAGATCATATAGGAGGAAACTGCTATACATATGAGAGGGAAGGGATAATCGTACATAAGTATGGCGCTCATATATTCCGTACATCCGATATTGGGGTTTGGAAATATGTAAATCAACTTGCTGATTTTAATAATTTTATTAATTCGCCCATAGCAATATATAAAGGTGAACTATACAATCTTCCATTTAATATGAATACTTTTTCTAAAATGTGGGGGGTCGTGACACCTAAAGAGGCAAAGGATATTATTGAAAAGCAAAGTAAAAATGTTCACAAGCCACCAAGAAATCTTAAGGAACATGCAATTGGCCTCGTTGGAACTGATATATACGAGAAACTTATTAGGGGATACACTGAGAAACAATGGGGGAGAAAATGTGAAGATTTACCACCTGATATAATGCGTAGAATACCTTTGCGATTTACTTTTGATAATAATTATTATCGGGATCCATATCAGGGGATTCCTATAGGGGGATTCACCCCAATATTCAATAAAATGTTTGAGAAGAGTGACATAGATTTGGGAGTCGACTTTCTAAAGTATAGAGAAAAATATGAAAGGATTGCTAAGAAAGTAATATTTTCCGGAACTATCGATTCATATTTTGATTATTGTTATGGAGAGCTGGAATATAGAAGCCTTAGATTTGCAACAGAATTATTGGACATTGATAATTATCAGGGAGTTGCTGTTGCGAATTATACGGATTCAGATATTCCATATACAAGAATAATTGAGCACAAACATTTTGAATTTGGAAATCAGCCCAAAACGATTATTACGAGGGAGTATCCGATGAAATGGGATAAGAGTATAGAACCTTATTATCCCATAAATGATAAGCAAAACAATGAAAGATATCAGAGGTACTTGAATCTTGCTCGGAAAAGGTTGGACGTGATATTTGCAGGAAGACTGGGTGAATATAGGTACTATGATATGCAGGATACGATAAAATCAGCTTTATGTTTATCAAGGTTAGAACTGGGCAATTGTTAATTATGCGTTTTGAGGACTATTACTATGGATGCTAAAGTTTCTGTAATTGTTCCAATTTATAATGTAAAACGATACCTGGAGGAATGTCTGGAAAGTATCAAAAACCAATCCTTAGATAGATATGAGGTTATTCTGGTTGATGATGGTTCAGTTGATGGAAGTGACGGTATAATCAAACGCTATTGTCAGTCAAATAATAACTGGAAGAGCATTCGTCAGAGAAATTCTGGATATGGGAAAGCTGTTAATGTTGGGATAGATTCCGCAAAAAGTAGTTATATCAGTATTGTGGAACCTGACGATTATATTGAGAAAGATACGCTGAAATGCTTGTGGGAATGCGCTGAAAAGAATCGAGCGGATGTAGTAAGCGCTGATTATCGTTGGTTCTATGAGGTTGATGGAAAAAAGTATTTTGAGAAGAAATCTGTATTTGATGATGGAGGAATGTATGGAAGAATTATAAATCCATTTAAGGATAAAGATGTGATTATGGCTAGATTTATTAATCCTGCCAGTTTATTCAGAAAAACCTTTTTGGAAAAGAATGATATAAAACATAATGAGACAGCAGGTGCAGCATTTCAGGATAGAGGGTTCTTTTTTTTAACAACTATGTGTGCGGAGAGAATAGTTGTTTTGGATAGAACCTTTTATAATTACAGACATGATAATCCGAATTCATCTATAGCTGGGAGAAATGATATAGATAAGGTTTTAGGAGAATATGAGTATATTTATGAGCAGATAACTCATAGAGGGAAAATGTATAGACGTTTTTTGCCAGAACACTTTAGACGTGAACTAGGAAGTTGTTTATATGCTCTTTCAAGGGCAGGTGAACAATATCAAAAAGAAAGTGTTAACAAAATCAGTGATGCGTTTTGCAACTATGAGAATGAAGGTTTGATTGATAAATCTGCTATAAGGGGACACCTATTGGAACAATTGAATGCAATAATGTATTCACCTGATAAGGTTTATGAGTCTCTTAGTGGGATGAAACAAGAGATTCATAATAAAGTAAAACCATTTGAAAGGTTTGTTATTTATGGAGCAGGAGTTGTTGCAAGGCGGATTTTTGATATGCTTGATAATGATGATGCCAGGAAACTGTTAGGCTTTGCTGTATCTGACGTGAATAATCAGATGTTCAAAGAGTATAGAGGGTGTCCCATCATGAATATTGAGCATTATTTGGAAAAGAAAGGAGATGTGGGAGTTATCGTTGGGGTAACTCATAGATGGAGAAAGGAATTAGTTGATAAACTAGACAGTTTGGGGTTTCGACATGTTATTGTGATTGATTCTATGGGGGCAGACATATAAATGGATAATGAAAAAGTTGATATAGTCCTCACATGGCTTGATTCCAATGATCCAATGTGGCAAAAGAGCCGAATGGATGCGGAGCAAATATACAATCCTGAAGAAGGCTCTAACAATGATATACGATTTGAAAGCTGGGATAACCTAAAGTATTGGTTTAGAGCAATTGAGAAATGCATGCCATGGGTAAATAGAGTATTCTTGATTACATGTGGTCAGAGACCGGATTTTTTAAACCTTTCTGATTCCAGGATTAAACTGGTTGATCATAATGATTATATTCCGAAAGAATACTTGCCGACATATAACTCGAATACAATAGAAATGAATTTACATAGGATAGAAGATCTTTCGGAAAACTTTGTACTTTTCAATGATGATGTGTTCCCGCTTGGGGAGATTCCGTTAGATATGTACTTTAGTGGAAATAGAGTTTGCGACGAGGCTATAGAGAATATTATTACAACAAAAGCCTTTGGACCTGTCAGCAACATGGCAAGATATGCTCAAGTTAATAATATGTTTATAATTAATAAATACTTTAATAAGCGGGAGGTGCAAGCTCGTAATCCGGAGCTATGGTTTAATGAGGCTTATGGCGACAGATTGGAGAGGACAAAATCGTTAGTATATTGGAATGATTTCCCGGGTTTTTATGATCCACATCTGGCGAATGCATTGAAAAAGTCTACACTAAAAAAAATCTGGGATTTGGAAACTGACGTTTTGGACAGAGCATCAAGAAACCATTTTAGGGCACATACGGATGTGACCCAATATTTAATCAGATATTGGCAATTATGCGAAGGCAATTTTTGTCCTAGAAAAGCGGAAGGAAAAGTGTTCTTTGTAGATATCAGTAATTATATGGAAGTTGCTAAATCTATCCGAAATAAAGAGTATCGAATTATTAGTATCAATGAAAATGCTACACCGGAAGAGTTTCAAATAATAAAAACGGAGATAAATCATGCTCTTGACGAGATTTTTCCGGAGAAAAGTTCGTTTGAAAAATAAAATGGTTATGAGTGGGAAGGGTAGTTATGGATTATGTAATTTTCGGAGCACAGGGGTTTGCGCTTGGCGCATATATGGCATTAAGGGAGTTATATCCAAGACGAAAAGTCAGATGTTTTATTGTAACGGAGATGCTTAATAATGCACCGGTGCTTGGTGGTATTCCTGTAAGGGAGATAGATGAGTTTGCATCTGGTCTTTCAATAGAAGATAAACATAATATTGAGGTGATGATTGCTACATCAGAAAACATTCAATTAGAGATAGAGGAAACTCTTGAAAACTATGGATTTCCGTATTACAAGAGATTGGACTTTGATAGGTGGAATGAACTTATGAAGCTCTATTATGTCAAGATAGGTAAGTATCTACCACTTAAGGTTTTACCTGCTGGTTTCCATGAGCCATTTGTGCGAATTTACATGGCTAGATCAGCCAAGGATAGAGCTTTGAAATCAAGTGTGACTCTGCCGGAATATGTTTTCCCGGTTCATGCAGGATCTGCATTGTGTTCTATGAAACTTGCTCCGTTGGTTGATAATGTTGGGGAGAATATCTCTTTAAAAAATGGTAATTACTGTGAGTTGACTGTTCTATATTGGGCTTGGAAGAACAAACTTCTGAAGAGAGGAGCAGATGACTATGTAGACAGACAGTATTACGGATTAGCACATTACAGACGCTTCTTTGATTTTGGAGAAGATGATCTTCTTAGGCTTGTTGATAATGATGTGGATGTGGTTTTGCCATATCCATTGCCGTATGAACCGGATATTCATGCTCATCATAAGAGATATTTGAAAGAAGATGACTGGAGCGCGGTTATTCAGGCGTTAAGAGAAATTCATCCGACTGATGCTGCTGATTTCGAAGAAGTATTGCAGCAGCAGTATATTTATAACTACAATATTATACTGGCTAAGAAGTCGGTTTTAAGGGATTACTGCGAATGGCTTTTTCCAATATTGGAACGCACAGAGGAATTGTCTGTTCCAAGGGGCAGTGAAAGAAGTGACAGGTATATTGGATATACGGCTGAGACATTGGAAACACTGTATTTTACCAAGTACAGTGACAGGCTTAATGTAGTACATGCCGGATGTAAGATTCTAATATAAGTAGCAATGCGAAGGTGTAGAAAGCGTAAGGTGTAAAATCTGTCCAATCCTATTTTGGATTGTGAGGTTGAGTTATGGGAAATGATTTGAAGCGAGTTCAGAATAGGCTCCTTGATATGGCGCTTGTAATAGAGAAAACTTTATGTGATCATGAGATTCCTCATAGCATAATTAATGGTACACTTTTAGGCGCTGTAAGGCATGGTGGTTTTATCCCTTGGGATGATGATTTAGACTTTTGTATATTTAATGAATATTACGATAGAGCTGTAGAGATCTTGAAAAAGGAACTACCGGATTGGCTATTTTTAGAAGATAAGAGTTCTGAACCAAAGTATTTCCATGCATGGGCGCATGTAAAAGATATGTATACTAATGTTGACTGCGAGCATTATGTGCAAGATAGCTTGTATTCGCACCATGGACTATCTATAGATTTGTATAGACTGGAGAAGGTTAGACTTCATAGTTTATACGATAGAAAAATAGATGAGTATGTAGAATATATAAGAAGACGCATGGAATTGGGGATGATGGATGTGGAGGAAATAGATACTAGAGTTCAGAAAATGTGCGAGGGACATGATTGGTTCTGGTACAAAAAGATGGAAAATGAGAACGTGAAATCCATCAATAGGGAAGTCTATTCAGACCTATATATCACTACCAGATATTATGAGGTTGAAGATTTTTTTCCACTAAAGAAGATTAAGTTTGAGAATTCCGAGTTTCTGGGCCCTAACAATTCGGACGCAGTTCTGACAAAGTGCTTTGGTGATTATATGACACTACCGCCAGAGGAGGAGAGAATTTTACATTATTCAGAGGTTGAATTCCTGGATGCATGATTCAGGCAAAAGGCATTATGGCTAAGAAAAAGGAAGAAATATTAGAAGAAGTTAAAAATCTCATAACCAGAGAAGATGGCACCTGTAAAAAGGTGCTTCTTTATGCTGTCAGCACAGCGGCACTTTTGAAGGATGGGGCAAAACTTCTTGAAAAGCTTCAAAGAAATATGAAAGTTTATGAAGAGAATGGAGACCGAATTTTTGTTATCTTCACAGTGCAGTTCGGAGCCAGAGAAAAGCTGCAAATTTTAAGACCTGATATAGTTGCTTTTTTTGATACAGTTATTGAACAATATACACAGGCTGCCATTTGCAAGACTATAGATTACGAAGATATGGACTATATATATGATATCTGCGATGCCTATTATGGGGATTGGGGTATCGGTGCATGGCGCTGCAGACTCATGAAAAAACCTGTCATGATACAGGATGCACATGTGGAATGAGTGTTGGGAGGCAAATTACATAGTTGTTCGAAGTTTTCAATGTTTGTTCTTTCAAATAATGAAAAGACTATTAAATAATTCTAAAACCTAATTATTTAGAAAATTTTGGCGATATACTATATGTAAGCATATTTTTGTTTGTATATAGTGGAGGCATGATATGTGTAGAAGAAGGAATCTTCAATTTAAAAGGCCATGGATGGTCGCTAGCGCGTTGATTGTTTCATTATTCATGACATTTGATCCTGTATATGTCAGGGCAGAGGGTTATGAAGATCTGGAATATGAAATAGATGAGAATGAGATCTGGGCTCAGATAGATAAAAATGAGCTGAGGTCTTTTGTTGATGTTGCAGAACTTAAGGACAACATCGATAAGGATGAACTCAAGGGCAGCATTGATAATGATGAACTTAAGGAAAAGATAGATGTTGAAAAATTAAAGGCTGAGCTTGATGATGACAGCTTAAGGGCTGAAATTGAGGCTTTTAAAGATAATGATGAGTTTGAATCAGTCCTTGACGAGTATAAAGATAATTATCCTGATATTATGACGGATGAGCTTTCAAATTTGAAACAGGATCTTTTCCCTATAGAAGAACATCCTGTTGATACCTTTAATGTTCAGCTTCCACTTATTCGTGAGGATCATCCTCTTAATTATTTTGTTGATCCTTTGGGACTATTATATGGTACGGATGCAGTAGCATATGGTGGTGGAAAAGTTGAAGAGGATTCGCATGTACTCTTTATGAACTCGGAAGGTGATTATAAGTTTTCTGGAACAAGTGATGAGTTTAAGGTCGTAAATAAGAGTAATGTTCCTGTTGAACTGTCTATTAAAGTACAGATTGACGATACTGATTATGTGGAATTAGTAGATGATGACAATGATCTTACTGGTAAGGTTGCAAAAATGTATTTTGCACTTTCGGATGAAGAAGGGATTCATTATGTAGATTCAGATGAAGCTCTTTTGGAAATGCAAATAGATTTGGATGCTGCTCCAGATGATACTTATGAGTACGAACTGGATGCCGAGACGAGTGAATATAAATATACTGAGAAAAAAGATGTTGAAGAGGATTTACTTGATGCATATACATTTTGTATAAAGTCTGATTGCAATATAGATGCTAATTGGAGTCTGGTAGAGAATCTTCCCAGAATATCTGTTTCCTGGTCCGTTGATCCTATATATACCGATTGGGATGCTGTTAATACTCAGTATGAAGAGTATGCCAAGGCCGAACTTGAACTGTACAAGTCATACAAGCTTGAGGAGCTGAAGGAAGAAAAGCTTGAGGAGCTTAGGCAGGATAAGCTTGATGAGCTTTTTGATGAGAAGCTTGAAAAACTAATTGATGAGGAAGTGGATAAGCTTGCACAGAAACGGTTTGATGAGATCAAGGAACAGAAGCTTAAAGAACTGAAAGAAAAAGAGGGAGAGCAGGAAGAAGAGGATACTTATAATGATGGTGATGATTCCAGTGGAGATGAAGACTCACCATCTGATTACTCAGATTATATTGTCAGTACAGAGGATTACTCTACAGAAGAAAACTCAGAGGAAAGCAGTCCGCAAGATGATGGTATTGTAGAAGAACAGTCGCAATCTGACAGTGGAGATCAATCAGGAGACGGAAGTGAGGCACAGCAGACTTCTAATGAGGAAGCGATTTATGATACTTCTTCCGATGATACTATGGTGAGCTCAGAAACTATAAGTGAAGAAACAACAGATTCTTCAGGCTCAGGTAATGATGGAGTAACTGAAGCAGAGGAAGAGAACACCTCAAACGATGAGACATTTGAGGTGGAGAGCAGCTCTAATGAGCCTGTTTCTGAAGATTTCTTGAATGAAGTCATAGAACAGCCGGATGCAAATGATGCTGCAGGAAGTACATCTGATGCGGGCAGTGACTCTGGAGAATGATATTTAAAAACGAACATAATTAATTGATGTGTTTGATATGAAGCGAGGAAGACGCAGTGTGGTCACTGCGTCTTCGCTATTTCCAGAATCTTATTTAATACTATTTGGAAGTCACCTTTTATGTCTTTTGAGAAAAGAGTGCTTTGTTTAGCTTTAGCTTTTTCTGATTGTGACTTATAGTATTCGGGATCAGATATGTAATGAAGAACATCCTGAATCATCTCGGAATAGTTGACGCAGATAAAATCATCTCCAGCAAAAGCTGCAACATCACTGTCTGGCAGGGTTGTTACAGGTATACCTGCTCGCATGGCCCTTGTTGCACCGCCGGCACCGCCATTTCTCTTGGGATTCATGAATAAGTCTATTGTTTTCAAGCAGTTCAGGAAATCTTTTCTATAGCCTAAGCGAACGCTTCGTTTTTCTAGCTTTTCGGGCAGCTCTTGCGCAAAATCTCCAATAAAAACAAAGAAGGCCTTAGGGTTATTTTCTATGATGCTCATCATGACTTCCCGGAATTCTTCCGTGACTTCTTTTTCAATTCTGTTTCCGATTATGCCAATAGTAAAGGCATCTTCAGGGATTCCAAAATTTTTCTTTGAATATTCGTCCTCAGTAACTTCTTCCTTTACTTCAAAGCCACCCATATGGAAGAATATTGATTCCTGTCCACAGGCTTTTACATACTCATCTGCCGAAGGTGGAATATCTCCTGTCTGATATCTTGCAAGCAAGTGTGCATCCGATACTTCGTGCCCATGTGTAACTGGCATGGCTACATATGTTGTCATGGAGCGCCAAATCTGATCCATTCTGGGAAGGCCATTTACTTGCCAGATAAACTCCGGATGTGCATTGTAAATTTCCCCTATGAAATTGATCATCTCATCTCTGGATGCTTTGTTTATATCAAACTGATAACAGCGGATTATCTGATCATGATAATTAAGAGCATAAGTACCCCATCTGTCTATATAGTTGGGGAGCACAAAGTCTCCAGTCCAAACCTGACTGAATTCATTTGAATCTATAGGCTCGCCGATTATAACAAGGAGTACAGTGTAGCCAAAAAGATTTTGGAGATGGTGACATACAGAGAGAACAAGATTAGTTGGCGCATGCCTTACGCCGAGTAGTTGATAGGTAGTAACTATTGCGAATTTGTGATTCCTTTTTTCATAAGGGACCATCTCGATATTCACATCGAGCTCCTTGTAATAACGCTGTGAGATGTATCTGTGAAGAGTTCTTCTGACTGCATAATCATCAAGAGCACCATTTAAAAATCTCTGATGATAGGTTTGGAAATGTAGACCGGCGGTTATATTTATGTTAAAGGCACCAGTCATAAGGACTTCCTCAACTTTGTACATGTATTTCATATCGGGTAATGCCCAGTATACTGCGGATAAAACCATGGTATATAGCTGCGGATCTGACGCAAATGCCTTATCAAAAAGAGGCAGCAGTTCATCAGCTGTCCAACCATCACCCTTTATAGCCTCTGACAGTTTTTTTGTCAGCGGCTCGTATTCTTCTGTTCTGTATGGAAAATCAGCACCGATTACATTAGAAATAAGGTCACATAGACTTTCAAAGTTTTTCATTGTTTCCCCTCCGAATAATGAAAAGCTATTTATGTAATTATATCAATAAATGGACGATGATGCACAAATCTTTTGAAATGACCGTCATGGAAGATAATTTAGTAGTATTGACACGTGATATTAAATGATATAATATGATATTGAAAGAGCATATATGATATGTTAGCGAGGTAGCGTTATGACAATTGATGAAATGAATAAAGTAAAAGAATCCAGAGGCTACAGTTTTGCCCAACTCTCAGAATATACGGGAGTTCCGGTAGTTACTCTGCAGAGGATATTGTCCGGGACTACCAAGAATCCGAGGAAAGCTACCCTGGATGCTATAGAGAAGGTTTTGACCGGAGATGAATCGGTCTATAGTGGGAAGGCTTATTCTTATGAAGAGAAAAGCATCACTACAATGTCGGGGCTGGATAATGAACCTCGTATGTTATGCGAGAGCTCCCCGGCTTTTGGGGAAAAGAAAAATGGGGAATATACGATAGAGGATTACTATGCACTTCCTGAAGATAAATGGGTAGAACTAATAGATGGTTACTTCTATGATATGACTGCTCCGAGGCCGATTCATCAGATTATAAGTAGTCATATTTTTTATTCAATTTACAATTTTATCAGAGAAAACAAGGGTTCATGTATCCCGCTATGTTCTCCTGTTGATGTTCAGCTTGACTGTGATGATAAAACCATGATACAGCCGGACATAATCATAGTGTGCGACGAGGACAAAATAAAAGACAGGGTAATATATGGTGCACCGGATTTTGTGCTGGAGATTTTATCACCTTCTACCAGACGCAAGGATATGTTTATTAAATCAGAGAAATATTGCAATGCTGGGGTTAAAGAGTACTGGATGGTTGATCCTAAAACAAAAACTCTCATAGTATATAATTTCATGGATGATGATGTGATACCGATTAAGGTTCCTCTTGAAGGCGAATATCCTCTTTTTATGTATGATGGGAAGCTTAAAATTAATCTGACTGAAATCGCAGAATCTATAGACAGATTTGCAAGATGACATAATTATTCATGACACCATAAAAATACTTAAAATCCACTTTGAGCTACTAGATGGCTACTATTCACGGGTTAATCTAACCTTTTTAACCTTGAATTGATATTTAAGGTTAAAAAGGTTAAAATATTTTTAGAGGTAATAAGAAAACATGAACAAAGAGGAAATAAATAAAGTAAAAAATCAGATTAGTAGTCTACCCCCGGGGAATATTGTTGTAAAGCGTATTAACGGGAAGGAATACGAGTACTGGCAATACAGGGAAAATGGGAGACAGATAACTAAACGAATCAAGGGCGAGGAACTCGAAATACTACGCAAACAGATTGAAGAGAGAAAACGCCTTGAGGCTGTGCTTAAAGCGGATACATATCCAAAACTTCCCATGGGAGTAGTTGGTGAGACGGCTGTAGGAGAAGGCGTTATTGAGGGTACCTATATAAGGGTAGGAGATGAATTAAAGGAGTTTTCTGCTCCAGTCAAAGATTTCAAAAAAAGAGACTGTTTCAATAGGCTTGAAGACTATCTCTATTCGCCTGTAAATGATAGGGTGTTTATTCTTTATGGGCTTCGGAGAACCGGAAAAACTACCATGATCAGACAGGCCATCTACGATATGGATGTGGACATATTATCAAAAACTGCTTTTATTCAGATTAAGAGCGGAGATAGTATTTCATCTTTAAATAAAAATTTGCGTGAACTTGAGAAGAGAGGATATAGGTATCTTTTTATAGATGAAGTAACCCTTATGGATGATTTCATTGAGCAGGCAGCTCTTTTCTCTGATATATATGCCAGCAGTGGGATGAAGATAGTATTGTCAGGAACTGACTCTCTTGGTTTTTTATTTTCTCAGGATGAACAACTTTATGACAGGGCAATAATGCTTCATACTACTTTTATTTCCTATGGGGAATTTGAGCGTGTGCTGGGAATAAAGGGTATTGATAATTACATAAAATACGGTGGGACAATGAGTTTTGGCGGAGTAAATTACAATCTAATGCCAACGACCTTCTCCAATGAGAAGAGCACTAATGAATATGTGGATAGCGCTATAGCACATAATATTCAGCATTCCCTGAAGAACTATCAATATGCCGGGCATTTTAGAGGGTTGGCAGATCTTTATGAGAAGGGAGAGCTTACCAATGTAATAGGCAGAATAGTAGAGGATATGAACCACCGTTTTGTTCTGGAGGTTATTCAGAAGGCTTTTGTATCTCATGATTTAGGAATAACCAGAAATAATCTAAGAAAGGATAAGAAAGCCCCGACTGATATTCTGGATGATATAGATATATCAATGGTTACAGAGCGACTGATGGCTAAATTGGACATACATGATGTTGACGAAGATACATCTGTTGTTAATGCTACTCATTTGAGTGAGGTGAGGGAGTACCTCTTTTTGCTTGACCTCATAGAGACAATTAAAGTGGTATCGTCTTCTGGAAGTGATAAGAATAAGGAACGAATAGTGTTTACTCAACCTGGTCTTCGTTATTCACAGGCAGAAGCATTGGTTTCAGCACTCCTCCAGGATGATATATTTCGAGAAATTGGCATAAAAAATAGGCTCAGCATTACACAAAGGTTGCTTGATGAAGTAAGAGGTAGAATGATGGAAGATATCATTCTTTTAGAGACTAAAAAAGCACTCCCGGATAAAGAAGTTTTTGTATTGCAATTTCCTGTAGGCGAATTTGACATGGTCGTATTCGACCAGAACAGTATTAGTTGTCAGTTATATGAGATAAAGCATAGTGAAAAAATGGTTACAGAACAGACAAGGCATCTGGTGGATAAGGAAAAATGTGATTATGCTCAAATGCAATATGGAGACATTGTGAGGAAATGTGTAATTTATAATGGAGCATCTTCATGTGATAAGGATATCGAATATGCCAATGCTGAGGACTACCTTAATCGCATAAGAAATAATTGGAATTCTTGATAAGTGAGAGGGGGATCCAATTTTGAAAAAGAACGTTCTTATTTTTCCAGCAGGAACAGAAATAGCTTTTGAGATACAAAATTCTCTAAAATATTCCAAATTTGTAAAGCTCTTTGGCGGGACAAGTGTTTCTGACCATTCTGAATTTACTTATGAGAATCTTATTGAAGGGTTCCCATTTATAGATTCTCCGCGCTTTCTTGCATATCTTAATGATGCTATAGAGAAAAATGAAATAGATTGTGTTTACCCTGCCCATGATAGTGTATGTCTTTTCCTTAGTGAGCATGCAGACGAGATTAAGGCGCAGGTTATAATAACCGATCCTGAAACTACAAGTATTTGTAGATCAAAGGAAAAGACTTATGAGTATTTCGCAGGAGAGGATTTTATACCAAAGTATTATGCAGATACTGATGAAGTAAAAGAATTTCCTGTATTTGTAAAGCCTACTGTGGGACAGGGGTCTGTTGGCGCAAGGAAAGTAGAAAACAGGGAGGAATTGGAGCAGGTCATAAAGGACAATTCATCTGAAGGAGACGAGGATTCCATAATTGTCAGTAACAAAATGGTTATCTGTGAATACCTGCCTGGCATGGAGTACACGGTGGACTGCTTCACAGATTCCCATGGGAATCTATTATCCTGCAAACTCCGCAATCGTGAGCGCATTAAAACAGGAATAAGTGTACGCTCAAGATCATTGGGGACAGACGATAGCATTAAACACATAGCAGAGGTTCTTAATGAAAAATTGAATTTCAAAGGCGCCTGGTTTTTCCAAGTTAAAAAGAACCTGAACGATGAGTACAGACTTATGGAGGTTTCTCCGCGCGTCCCCGGAACAGCTGGGCTGTACAGAAATACTGGTGTAAATCTTCCAATGCTCACACTTTTCACCTTCTGGGGATTTAATGTTTCCATAGTTGATAACGATTATGACATAGTTCTCGACAGAGCTTTCTACAGTGCATATAAGATTGACATAGAGTATGACCACATTTACCTCGATTACGATGATACCCTTACTTTGGGGAACGAGGTGAATGCTGATGCCATGCGATTTGTATATCAGGCAAGGAACAAAGGGAAGAAGATTCATCTGCTGTCCAAGCATGCTACAGACTTGTTTGTAGATTTGGAAAAAGCAGGTATTGCCGAGAGTCTCTTTGAAGAAATTAAAGTGATAGATGTTCTTGATGAGAAATACAACTATATCACCGAAAAGAACGCAATATTTATCGATGATTCTTTTGCTGAAAGAAAAAAAGTTAAGGACGTCTGCCATATCCCTGTATTTGATGTGGATATGATTGAGAGTCTAATCGACTTTAGAACATGAAAAATGGTATAATAATACCAAATATACATACGCTTTTTCGTTCACATAATTCAGAGGGGGATATTATGGGTGATACGAATAAGAGGATTTTGGTGACTCAGTCATCAATGCCTTCATACGAAGAGTACATCGAGGCGATTAAGCCTCTTTGGGACACACACTGGCTCACGAACATGGGCGTGTACCACAAGGAGCTGGAGCTGGAACTCCGGAATTTTCTAGACGTCCCTTTTGTTTCACTTATGGTAAATGGTCACATGTCTTTGGAGCTGACCTTACAGTCTTTTGGATTTCCACAGGGGTCTGAGGTTATAACTACGCCTTACACCTTTATTTCCACAACTCATGCAATTGTTAGAAATAATCTGTCTCCGGTTTTCTGTGATATTAAACCGGAGGATGGAACTATTGATGAGACCAAGATTGAAGACTTGATCACTGAAAAAACAGTGGCTATAATGCCTGTTCACGTCTATGGAAATATCTGTAATGACGAAGAAATTCAGCGGATTGCTTATAAGTACAATCTGAAAGTTATATATGATGCAGCTCATGCCTTTGGTGAAAAAATGCTTACCTATGATGAAAACGGAAATGTTATCGATACCATGGGTGTAGGAAATTTGGGAGATGCATCCATTTTCAGCTTCCATGCTACTAAGGTATTTAATACAGTTGAGGGCGGCTGCAGTGTTTTCTCAAATCCAATTTTCTATGAGAAGCTATATAACCTTAAGAACTTCGGAATTCGAGGTGAGGAGCTGGTTGTAGAGGTTGGTGCTAATGCAAAGATGAATGAGCTTTGTGCTATCATGGGACTTTGCAATTTAAAGCATATTGATAAGGCAATTGAAGCCAGAGAAAAGGTTGCAAAGCGCTATGATGAAGCGTTGGAGCAGGTTAAGGGCATTCATATGCTTTCTCCAAGACCGGACGCTACAAGGAATTTTGCATATTATCCAATTGTTCTTGACGATGAATATCCTGTAAGCAGAGATGACCTATATCTGATCCTGAGAGAGCATAATATTTTCCCGAGAAAGTATTTCTATCCCATTACATCAGATCAGGCGTGCTTCAAGAATAAGTACAAGAATTGTCAGCTGGACAATGCGAGAGATTTGTCCAATCATGTTCTGATGCTTCCAATCTATGAGCTGTTGCAGCCAGAAGATCAGGACAGAATAATTGAAATTGTGAGGAAGCCAATTAACTGAGATAAGAATAATTGGTTCATGTAAAAACTTGCGAGGAATAGACATGAATGTTGCTTTTATCCCCGTTCGTGGCGGGAGTAAATCAATTCCGTTAAAAAATATAAAGCCAATCTGTGGAAAGCCTTTGGTCTACTGGACCGTTAAGGCTGCCTGTGAATGCGCGCATATAGATAAGGTGTATGTTGCAACAGACAGTGATGAGATCAGGCATGCGGTGGAGGCATTTAAGGACAAGGCGGATACAGCAGCCTCAAATGACAAGGCAGGCATTTCCGAAGCTTTTGAAAAAGTTGAAGTTATTGGCCGTTCTGCAGAATCTGCTTCAGACACTGCATCAACTGAATTTGCCATGCTTGAGTTTGCTGAAAAGTATGAATTTGACAATATAGTTTTAATTCAGGCAACATCGCCTCTACTAGCGGCATCAGACCTTGATGCTGGCTTTAAAGCATACAAAGAGCCAGGAACAGATAGCGTTCTGTCAGTTGTTCGCCAGAAACGCTTCAACTGGAAGATAGATGAAGAAGGCTTTGCCAGCCCGTCTAACTATGACGTATTTAACAGACCTCGTCGCCAGGAATTTGACGGATATCTGGTTGAGAATGGCGCCTTTTACATAACATCAAAAGAACTTCTTTTAAAATCAAAGAACCGAGTATCGGGGAAAATTAAGGCTGTTGAGATGCCAGAGGATTCCTTTTTTGAAATCGACGAGCCTTCTGATTTTGAGATTATTGAAGGCCTTATGAAGAAAAGATTTGGGATAACCGGAAACACTAATGGCGCATTTGATGCCTGCAAAAACTCAGACGGTTTGACTGTAGAATCCGATAGCACTATTCCTGAAATCAAAATGTTCCTCACCGACTGCGACGGCTGCCTTACAGATGCCGGAATGTACTATTCTCCTGATGGAGACTTCCTTAAAAAGTTCAATACTAAGGATGGAATGGGCATTGGACTTCTTAGGAAACGTGGAATTATCACAGGAATCGTCACAGGTGAATCGGTAGATATAAACAAACGAAGAATTGAAAAGCTTCATATGGATATCTATGAACCTGGCTGCAAAGACAAAAAGAGATTTGTAGAATTTATCTGCAAACAACATAACATCTCACCTGAGAATGTAGTCTTTGTGGGTGATGACATAAATGACCTCGAAGCCATGAAATTCGTAGGATACCCCTGCACCGTCGCTGACGCCCACAAATCCGTAAAGGCTGTAGCAAAATATATAGCCTCAGAACCCGGCGGCCATGGCGCCATCCGCGACATCATAGACCACATCCTAGGCCTGTAATATTCGGAACAATTGAGAACAAAAATTACCATAGACAATGAAATATGTATAAATCCTCAAGGAACCGAGTAACTATAGATAATAAAATAATACGTCTTAAGAAAAGACTAAGCATTAAAACACAACTACAACACATTTATAATATATATTCATTAAAACTGAATAATTTACCCAAACATGCCGATATATAAATGAGAGTTTATCGATAAATTGTATTTTCGATAAAAACTCCGGGGGATCATAATATATTTATTTGCTTTTTATATGTGAATGATATCCCATTTGGATCTTTTTTATACTCCACGCCCAACGTACATATATGTTGGGTGAGGCTGCTTTGAAAAACGTCAGTACTTATGCTGCGTTTTTAAGCAGCATTATGTACTGTTACGTTTTTCAAAGAGCGAGAGCGCCAGCCAAACCCAATATATATGCACATTGGGCGTGCGCTTTAGAGAGGTGGATATGGAATATAAAGCACCAATTGTTATAGCGGAAGCAGGATGTAATCATATGGGACAGATGGACATTGCCCATGAACTTATTAATGTCGCAGCTTACTTTTGCAAGGCTGACGCCATTAAGTTCCAGAAGCGTTGCCCCAAGGAACTTCTGACTGAGGAACAATACAATGCTCCTCACCCCAATCCCTATAATTCCTATGGCAAGACCTATGGCGAACATAGAGAATTCCTGGAGTTTGATGCTGACCAACATGCCCAGCTTAAGAAATGGTGCGAGGAAGTAGGCATTATCTACTCAACCTCTGTTTGGGACATGACAAGTGCAAAAGAGATTACTGCACTTGATCCCCAATTTTTGAAAATCCCTTCCGCCTGCAATACTCATTTTGAGATGCTTGAGTGGATTTGCGATAATTATGGCGGAGAGATCCAGCTCTCCTTTGGCATGACTAAAAGAGAAGAGGAAGAACAGATTGTTTCCCTGTTTGAGAAAAAAGGCAGGGCTAAGGATCTTGTATTATATAACTGCACATCCGGGTATCCAGTACCCTTTAAGGATGTATGCCTTCTTGAAATTACCCGCATGAGAGAGCAGTATGAGGGCAGGGTAAAGGCAATAGGCTTTTCAGGACATCACCTCGGAATTGCTGTAGACGTAGCAGCCTACACCCTTGGTGCAAGCTATATCGAGAGACACTACACACTTGATAGAACCTGGAAGGGAACTGACCATGCGGCTTCCCTTGAGCCTGACGGAATCCGTAAGCTTAAGAGAAATCTTGAAGCTGTACATGAAGCCCTTACCTATAAAAATGTAGAGATTCTTCCAATTGAAGAGGAACAGAGGAAAAAGCTTAAGTATAGAAAACACTAAAACCTTTTGTGAGGGAATATTATGAGATATGCGCTTACTACATTTGCGCTGATAATAACGCTTGTTGGAGGCTTTATTTTCGGTGCGTATTATATGTATAATAAATATAATCCCAAGGCTGAAGAGCAGGCGGTAGCAGCTTCTACTGAGGAGGAGTCAATTGATGAGTCTCTTCTTTATGATGCTGATGGCAACTGGATTTTTAAGTACGATGAGGACGAGAGCGGCTACGGCGGCAACAGCACTACAGTTTCTGCAGGTGGTCAGGCTTCTGAAAATATAGACTATCGTATTACAGGTACAAACTTTGTATATGAGGATGACGGATATTACTCAGGCTTTCATGCAGTTGTAACCGTTGAGAATATTGGTTCTAATAACCTTTATCTTGGAAAAGATTCCGTTTTTAACATTGAGGATAGAAACCTTAATGTTGTAGATTCCTACGACTATGTCAGATCAGTTCCTGATGTTATTGCACCTGGGGAAAAGGGATATTTCTACGTTCCTTATGGCCAGATTAAGACCAGAGAGGATAGTGTTACAATAGATGAAGGCCAGCTTTCCGGAGATGTGCTGGACATCGAGAATGATGCCACCAGACAGGGCAGCATGTCTACAGGCGAGGATGTAAACGCAGTAGATATAGATGAGCTTGAGAAAGCGCTCGGAATAGGAGATACTGAAGAGGGTACAGATGAGAGCGGAGAGGATACCTCTGCTTCAAAGGATACCTCAGCTTCAATAAAAGTTGACGCACCAAAGCTCCTTGCAGCTGCAACGGAGGAAGCTTCATCAGGTGAGCTTTCATCTACAGAAGATGGCGCAGCATCAGATAAATCTGAAAGCGACAGCGCAGATACAAATAAAGAAGCTGCTGAAGATACCGGCAAAGCTGTTGAGGCAGCAGACAGTAATGAAGGAAATGCCACCGACTCTGAGGCATCAGAGGGAAATGATGGAGCTACTTCAGATGCCGATTCCACAGAAGGCACAACCTTAGAGGATTTAGATGGAACAGAGGGCTCTGCAACAACAAACGCAGCAGAGGAAGCAGAAGAAAAAGAGGAATACCCTGGACTTTCTCTTTACAGAGTTCATGAGTATTTCATCATGCCGGTTCTCGATGTAGAGAAGTGTGCAAATGATCCCAAGACAGATTTTGACATTCAGAATATTATCTATGGCAGCAACGCAGATGGATACTTTGCTTTATCCGCTGATGTTACCAATGATTCAGAGAATAATGTGGATTATGTCCCTGTAACAGTAGTGGCTCTCGACAGAAGAGGTAATGCCATAGCTGTTGGCAAGGACTCCATAAACGATTTTTATAAGGGAGCAACAAAAAGCTTTGGCATAAGCTACGTGCTCACCAGGGAGGAACGCTCTAACATAGTTCAGTGCGTGATCTATGCCAGAGAAGTAGTTAATAAGTAAGATGATAATTGAATTTATAAGAGAAAACGCTGATGTTTTCCAGAAGATATTAAGAGATATACATTATGTATCAGGTTATGCATATGCAGGCATTGCGATCGCCACAGTTTATGTGGCGGTCTATTTGTTGTATGTGCTTATTTGTAAGCTTTTAAAGAAGGAGAGACGTCTTGGAACAGACCATGCCATAGCTATGTGCATGCTTCTTATTTATATGACAAGCCTTCTTTATATAGTATTTATGAGTAGGGAATTGGGTGAATATGAATACTATGGCGTCAATTTGCAGCTTTGGTCCAGCTGGGGAACCACAGTGACAAAGAGAGCTTTCTTTATAGAAAACATCCTTCTCTTTATTCCCATGGGCATCCTTATGCCAAGTGCGTTTACAAAGTTTCGCAAAATCTACATCTGCATACCCTGCTGTTTCTTATTCTCTTTCTTTATAGAAACAATTCAGTACGCATTTGGACTTGGCATAGCAGAATTAGACGACCTTATAACTAACACCTTTGGAGCGCTGATTGGCCTTATTGTGTGGTATATCCTGTACCTGATTCATTTGGTATACCACAGATTTTTAAAGAGAAAATAATGCCCGAAGGATGCCAATCCGGAGCGGGAAATATTAAGAAAATTTGACAAATTTGTAAAAGTGGGTTAACATTTGGAGACATGGGGAGCAGTAATGCTCCCTTTAGTGTAGGTAGACAATTTGATGTAAATCAGCAAGGCTAATAAGCCAAACCCACGATTATGAAACATTTTATTACAAGGTCAATTAAAAAGAATAAGATGATAAAATATCTGGCACTTGCTGCGTCAGTTGTAGTACTGACGGCACTTGTCAGCGATTATTTTTTTGATAGATCACTTGATGCTGAGGCAGAAACTACTGAGGCAGTAGTAGCAAAAGAGACTATTATCGAAGAGAAAAGTGAAGCAGCCAAGATTCAGATGACTTCAAGCCAGACTGATGACAAGACTACGTCAAACCTTTTAGCAGTTAAATCAAAGAACAATTCTGACTATACAATTTCTGTGTATGGAGAATCCAAGGATTTATATACAAGCGATAGAGTTAACCTTAGAAGCGGAGCAGGAACTGAGTATGATAAGCTCATGACTCTTAACAGAGGAACTTCAGTTAAGGTGACTGGCGAGACTACAAATGGCTGGTATCAGGTTTTGTATAATGGTAAGCTCGGCTATATTAAAGCTGATTACGTTCAGGAAAAGCCGGTTGCAACATCCTATATATTTGCAGGTGACTCCAGAACAGTTCAGATGAGTCAGGCTGTGAACAAGAGCCAGAACATCTATGTCGCTCAGGTTGGCGAGGGTTATAGCTATTTTGTTAACACAGCTATTCCTCAGATTGATGCATCTATTTCAGAGGGTTCTGTAGTTATCATTAACTATGGTGTAAACGATCTTTACAATGTTGATAAGTACATAAAAAAGGTTAATGCTAAGGTAGATTCATGGATTGAGAAGGGGGCTACTGTATATTATGCAGCAGTTCTGCCTGTTAAGGACTATCCGACAATTACTAATGCAGAAATTGAGAGCTTTAATTCAGCAATGAAAAGCGGCTTAGACAGCAGAGTTGGCTGGCTTGATGGCTATACCTATCTTCAGAGCAATGGTTTTAGCACTGCCGACGGCCTTCATTTTAACTATGATACCTACAAGTCATTATATTCCTACTATATGACCGCACTTACTTTATAATTCATTTTTTTATGTCCTGTGATATACTTTGAGTATAAAGTTTTGTGTGAGGGACGATTATGGTATCTATTAGAGATGTGGCAAAGGAAGCGGGAGTTGCCATTTCCACAGTTTCCAAGGTTCTAAATAATTATCCAAATGTAAGTGAAGAGACGAAGAAAAAGGTCCTCGGCGCAGTCGAGGCTCTTAATTTTGTGCCCAATCAGGTGGCTGCAGCACTCTCGTCGAAGCGATCAGGACGTATAGCCCTGCTCATTAAAATGAATATGAAAACCTCGGCGATTGACGAGATTGATATGCAGTATATTTCAGGAGCTATTCAGATGGCTCAGGAAAAACAGCTTGATGTTATCACGATTTTCTATTCAATGATCCAGCACATGACGCTTGAGGAAATGATCAGGTATTTCGCGGCTCAGAACATCAGTGGTATCGTGATTTTTGGTATGGATAATGATGATAAGGTTCTTCACAAGCTGATAGATTCCCAGGAGTTTAAAATTGTTGTAGTTGATGGACCTGAGGTTAATGAGAACACCTCCTGCGTCGGAATAAATCACTACAAGGCTCAGATAGATGTTGCTACTAAGACAATCAAGGAAAACTATTGTAAGAGTATCCTTTACATAGCCGGAGTAAAAAACAGTTATGTGACTGAGGAAAAAGTAAGAGCAATGAAGGATCTTACAGCGAAAAAGAAGATCAAGCTCTTTATCAGAAACGGAGATTTTTCAGAGCTTAAGGCGAGACAGCTCACACTTAGATATGGAAAAAATAAAGACATTATAGTCTGCGGATCAGATCTCATGGCAATAGGAGCTATGAAGGCTCTTGTGGATATGGATATATTCAGACCGGTATGCGGCTTTGATGGGCTTATTCTCATGGGCTATGTTGGAAAACAGATGAATACTGTAAGACAGGATTTTGCTAATGTATCTGCAGAGGCAATAAGAGAGCTCAACAGGTTGTTATCTGGCTCCAAGGGAAGAAAAGTAGTTCTTCCACACACCCTGGTCCGTCTTAAATACGAAGATATAATTTGCTAATAGAAAAGGAGTATGGCGATTGCCATACTCCTGATTTGTTGTATAAAGCATATTAACAATGCATGAATCTTAGAACATCACTTCTGATGTACAAACTTTACTTTCTTCATATTGCTACTGCTGGCTTTTATCATCTTAACTATCTTATTGAAGGTCTTCTTTGAACCTCCCTTAATAACAACAGTCTTTAGCTTGGAAGCTCCGGAAAATGCCCCTTTCTCAACCTTTTTGATTGTAGAAGGAAGATTGACCTTGGTCACCTTTTTGTTGTTCTTAAAAGCATTATTACCAATCTGTGTGACGGTATAGGTCTTTCCATTTGCCTTTATCTTAGAAGGAATGGTAACGGTCTTTGCTTTTGTCAGAGGCTTACTAAGCTTAAGCTTGTTATTTCCGCAGATACTGTAGGCTGCAGAAGACATCGTGGAATCAGATACATTGGAAACAGATACCTTTCCGTCAGAAATATCAATTTCCATGTCATCAGCCACAAGGTGGATTTTTGAGTTTGAATCACCATTTTTTCGAGCTTCTCTGTTGGCTTCAGAGCTTCCCTCGGGATTATCACTGTACCCCCAATTATCCTGGGAGGCAGGCTTACTTGTAGAATTATTATTTCCTGCACTGCTACCAGAAGTATCAGAGGAACTGCCTGAAGCACTGTCATTATTACCACTTGAAACAGCTTTCCAATGAGCATACAGAGTATGGTTATATGTCAGCGAGCAGACGCTATTAGCAGTAATAGAACCGGAGGACATGCCATAAGGGCTTGTGGACCAGCCAACAAGTTCGTAGCCAGTGCGGTAAGCATAGGGAAGGAACCCATATTTTCCGCCAACTTTTATATCCATATATTGATAGAAAATAGTTCCGCCATTTGCATTGAAGTAAACGCGAACAGTCTTAGTAGCAGAGGATGAGCTTCCGCCATTTCCAGAAGTGTTTCCACCAGAGACGCTGGAGCTGTTGTTATTAGATCCACCATTACCGGAGTTGTTATTGTTGGAGCCACCGCCACCGGAATTATTGTTGTTGGATCCGCCGTTACCGGAGTTGTTATTGTTGGAGCCACCGCCACCAGAATTATTATTGTTAGATCCACCGTTGCCGGAATTGTTGTTTGAAGGAGTGTAATCTGTGGTTGCAATTGCTAGTTCTCCTGCGGAGAACTGTCTGGTGGTTGAACTGTCGTAGGTGTACTTTACGTCTACATTTTTTGCCTGATATTTGATATTAGAAAGTTTGGTTGCACCTGTCAGAAAAAGCTTATTAGGATTTCCAATTGTTCCATTATCGCAGTTCGTAACATCAACTATATAGTTTTTGCCATCTTCCATGTGGACAATGTTCCACATGTGATCGCCTGCGCCAAGACCCCCATCCATAATGCCCACTACAGTCTGGCAGCTAATGCTGCTGTTATTGAAGGTTGTTTGGTCACATAGATATTTAAAAGCCTTTGCATAGCCTTCACAAACGACATTCGTTGCAGCATTTCCATCAAAAACATAGATTAGCTGATATGCGTCGTCATAAGGAGCATCATCTGCAGCGGCAGCCGTGTTATAGGAAACCAGCTCGCAGATTTTGTTCTTGTAAGCAAGAAGCTTTTCATAATCGGATTTGGAGCTGTTGGCATTGACTATATTTCTAGCGTTGGTCATGGCATTGCTTGCAGCCCTGGTCTTTGTTGTGTTTACACTGGTTGTTCCGCTTGAATTTGATGCGCTGTATCCAGAAGCTACTTTGAAAATGAAGGTCAATGTGGTGGTTTCATCAATTTCTACATAAGTAGTTGTTCCACTATATGCACTGATTGATCCAGGAGCTGTCCAGCCACTTGTTTTGTCGAACCAGTATAGCTCATAAGGCATATCACTCATAAGATATTCGACAATGGTTGAAGGTGAGTAGTGGAACATATTGTTGATGGCAGTATCTGTTTCGCCGGTGAAATAGCCACCTGATGCAATCGTGGATACGCCCAGATCCTGAGCAGTATAAGATGATTTCCAGGCTGAGCCCAGAATGTTTTTCAGGTTAACGTTTACATCTATAGAGGCTGAATTCCTGTTGCCGGATGCAATCTTTGTAATTTCTGTTGCAAGGGCATCGTAGATTACAGCATTTATTCCGGAAAGCTTTGACCTTCTGGGGGATGCTGCTATGGATGTAAATGATAAATTGCCGACAAGTAGTGTCAGACAAATAATGATTGAAATAATTGGCGAATACTTGCGATGTTTCATAGCTTTCTCCTTGGAAACAGACCACACAGTAACCTACATTAATAGTAGCATTGGCTATATATGCGAACAATGAAGCAAGTATAAAAAATTATTAAGAAAGTAAAAAAACAATTGCGGAAAACGTTTTCTTATGTTAGAGTATATGCTAAAGACGAGAAAACGTTTTCTGCAAAATGCAGAATTTTAATTATTGGAAGGAGAACGAAATGAGTCAGAACAATATGCAGAGAGATATTCTTATCACTAATCTCGAGCAGGAACTTGAGAGAATTGCTAAGGAGAAATTCGGCAAGGATCTTAAGGATTGTACTAATGAGGAGGCTTATGTAGTACTTCTTGAGGCAACAAGCCTTATCATGAATGCTTCTGAGAACCTCGCTGGGGAGAAGAAGATTTACTACATCTCCATGGAGTTCCTTATTGGTAAGCTTTTATCTAACAACCTTATCAATCTTAGAATTTATGACAAGGTTAATGAGATCTTAAAGAAAAATGGCAAGAACCTCGCTGAGATCGAGGAGTGCGAGCCTGAGCCGTCACTTGGTAACGGTGGTCTTGGAAGACTTGCAGCATGCTTCCTTGATTCTATCGCAACACTTGGACTTGCTGGTGAGGGAATTGGTCTTAACTATCACTTCGGACTTTTCCGTCAGGTGTTCAAGGACAATCTTCAGACAGCAGAGAAGGATGCATGGATTCAGAATGAGTCATGGCTTGAAAAGACAGACACAAGCTTTGAAGTATGCTTTGGTAAAAAGAAGGTTGTTTCAAGACTTTACAACATGAATGTCGTAGGTTATGACACAGGCGTTAACAAGCTCAGACTTTTCGATGTTGAGACAGTAGATGAGAGCCTTGTAAAGAAGGGCATCACATTTGATAAGGAAGCTATTGAGAAAAACCTTACACTTTTCCTCTATCCCGATGATTCTGATGAGGCAGGTAACCTCCTCCGTATCTATCAGGAGTACTTCCTTGTAAGTAACGCAGCTCAGCTCATTTTAAGAGAGCAGAAGGAGCGTCAGTATGACCTCCACGAGCTTTACAAGCACGCTGTAATCCAGATCAATGACACACATCCTACAATGATCATTCCTGAGCTAATCAGAATCCTTGTTGAGGATAAGGCATTCTCAATGGATGATGCTATCGATGTTGTATCAAAGACCTGCGCTTATACAAACCACACAATCCTTGCAGAGGCACTTGAGACATGGCCTCTTAAGTACCTTGAGAAGGTTGTTCCTCAGCTTGTTCCTTATATTAAGGAGCTTGATAAGAGGATCAGAGCAAAGGTTAAGGATCCCAAGGTTCAGATCATTGACAAGGATAAGAAGGTGCACATGGCATTTATCGACATCCACTACGGCTTCTCTGTAAACGGTGTTGCTGCCATCCACACAGAGATTTTGAAGAACTCAGAGCTTAATGATTTTTACAAGCTCTATCCTGAAAAGTTCAACAACAAGACAAACGGAATTACCTTTAGAAGATGGCTTCTTTCCTGTAACCATCCTCTTGCAGATTTCATCTCTGAGAAGATTGGTGATGCTTACAAGAAGGATGCAAGTAAGCTTGAGGACCTTCTGAAGTTCAAGGATGATCAGGAAGTACTTGATAAGCTTGCAGAGATCAAGCATCAGAAGAAGGTTGAGCTTGTTGATTATCTTAAGAAAAAGGAAAATGTTGAGGTTGATCCTGAGTCAATCTTTGATATCCAGGTTAAGAGACTTCATGAGTACAAGCGTCAGCAGATGAATGCACTTTACATCATCCACAAGTACCTTGAGATCAAGAATGGAAAGAAACCTGTTCGTCCTCTTACATTCATCTTTGGTGCTAAGGCTGCTCCTGCATATGTAATTGCAAGAGATATCATTCATCTTCTGCTTTGCCTCCAGGAGATCATCAACAATGATCCTGATGTTTCTCCTTACATGAAGGTTATCATGGTAGAAAACTACAACGTAAGCTACGCTGAGCGTCTCATCCCTGCATGTGACGTATCCGAGCAGATCTCACTTGCTTCTAAAGAGGCATCTGGAACAGGTAACATGAAGTTCATGCTCAACGGTGCAGTTACTCTTGGAACAGATGATGGTGCAAACGTGGAGATTCACAACCTTGTTGGTGATGATAACATCTTCATCTTCGGTATCAGCGCTGATGAAGTTATCGAGCACTACAAGAAGGCTGACTATGTTTCCAAGGATTACTACAAGAAGAGCAAGGTTATCAAGGAAGCTGTTGATTTCATTACTTCTAAGCAGTGCCTTGCAGTAGGACATAAGGAAAATCTTAAGCGCCTTCATGATGAGCTCCTTAATAAGGACTGGTTCATGACACTCATCGACCTTGAGGATTACATCAGAGAAAAGGATCTCGTATTCGCTGAGTATGAGAATCGTGAGAGATGGAAGAAGATGATGCTTACAAACATCGCAAAGGCTGGTTTCTTCTCATCCGACAGAACAATAGAAGAGTACAACAGAGACATCTGGAAACTTTCATAAAATAATTAAATGGCTTCGTTTCTGAGAAACGAAGCCATTTTTTATATCATTTATATTGACCAGTAGTCTTATGACTTAAAGAACTGCATTTCCTCATTAAGCTGTTCTGCAATGTCCTTCAGGTCGTTTGCAGAAGCTGCAAGTGTTGTAACTGTAGCTGAGAGTTCCTGCATGGAAGCTCCGGTTTCTTCTGAGGATGCAGCATTTTCTTCTGATATTGCAGAAAGGGCACTCATTGTGTCGACAACTGCATTCTTAGATGTATCACAGGTATCAGCACCTTCGGAAATAAGCTGAACACCGCCTACTGTACTTCCGATATCCTCAAGCATTCCATTAACAGCATCCAGTGTCTCTCCAAGAGCGAGCTGCTGATCATTGTTGCCCTGTCTGACATCTTCGGCAGCTGTAACGGCTGCATCTGACTGCTCAAGAAGCATCTCCATCTCTTTTCTGATCTCATCAGCCATCTGCTTGGAATCTTCGGCAAGTTTTCCGATTTCTTCTGCAACTACGGCAAATCCCTTGCCGGCTTCGCCTGCTCTGGCTGCTTCTATAGAAGCATTCAGTGACAACAGGTTAGTCTGAGTTGCAATGGATGTAATTCCCTCAACTTTTTCACTGATAGTATTTACGGCATCCTTGGTAGCCTTTATTGTATGGGAAATATCATCAATTTTTGCAGTCATTTCAGTAGAGGATTCCTTAAGAGAATGAAGTGATCTGCTGGAAACCTCCGATGCTTCCTTCATCTTCTGAGCTATACCTGACAGATCATCTGTGGAGGTCTGGACTCCTGCTACGGCATCACCGATCCTGCCAACGTTTTCAGATGCTGACTGGATTTCATCTGCCTGCTGAGTAGCGCCTGACGCAATTTCCTGAACCGCATTTGATACATCTTCTGCTGTCTGGGAAATTTGATTTGCCATTTCCGAAAGCTCATTTGAAGATCTTCCGACATTGGATGCAGATTCCTTGATGTTGTTAACAATGTGATCAAGCTTTTCTATAACTGAATTAGTAGCTTTTGAAATAGCTCCAAATTCATCTTTTCTCTTGTCAAACTTTTCAACTCTAAGGAAACGTCCGTCGGACAATGCCTCGAGGGATTCATCAACTGCTTTGATCGGGCTTGTAAAGCTTCTCGCCATCAGGAAGGATATAATAACTGCAATTACCAGTAATATTATTCCAACAATGATTACGATAATGGCGGACTTTCTTGCAGAACTCATGATTACGCTGGCTTCTTTTCCTGTAACAACTACGAATCCTGAGCGTGGCTCTTTTACATAAGCCATATAATTAGTGCCAAAAGCTGTCTTTGATTTATAAAATCCCTGAGTAAGTCCTGAGGTATAAAATTCTGAAGATGATACATCTACCTCTTCATGTTTGCCTTCACCTATCTCATATTCTGCATGAGCCAGAACCATTCCGTCTCTGTCAACTACAAATGCAGTTTTAGCCTGGGCTGCAAGAGCTTCATGGAGGTTATCAAGATCATAATTTCTATGGACAATACCGAGAATCTTATCCCCATTTTTAATAGGTGCAGAGAATGTGATCATTCTCTTTCCGGTTGTTTTGCTGACTGTAACATTGGAGATATAAACGTTTCCGGCCATTGCCTCTTTGAAGTACTCGCGGTCAGATACATCTATGCAATCGCCGGTTCCTCTTGCAATCTGCATGCCCTGTTCATTGGTTATAGCGGTATTCTGATCATCACCCATAACCTGATCATACTGGTAAAGCGTAGCTTGAACTGCATCAAGCGGAATCCCGGCTTCACCAATAACATACTGTACAATTGTGGGATTGCTGGCTATGCTGTTTATCATATTCAGATTAACAGAGACTGTTTCATCAAAATGACTCTGCACATATGCAGCCTGCCATTCCAACGATTCCTGTGCATCCTCCAAAGCTTTATTGGTAGATGTCACATAGCTTACGACTATCGCCACAGCAAGTGGAACGACCGTAACTAAAATCATTACGGCGATCAGTTTTGTTTTTACACTGTCAAAAAAACCCATCTTTTTATTTTCCATGTTGAGTCCTCCAATAAAAAGGCAAACATTAATTGATTGATTGATTGTAATATAGATTATATCCCAATAAATAGCTATTCATGTGCGTTTTAACGTTTTTTTAATGTAAATTTTATGTTTGGATATTTTTAAAAAATTAATATGTTCATTGGCCGGTCATTATCGAATCGTCAGGCTTCATATGTTATAATTTTCTTGGTTGTTCCTTTTTGTGGGGAATAATAAGAAAATAAGACAATTACTTATAATAAGGAGGACATGTCATGGCACGTAAGGTGGTTTTAGCAGGTGCATGCAGGACAGCAATTGGTGTTATGGGTGGAGCGCTTAAGGATATTTCCGCTCCTGATCTTGGAACAATAGTTATAAAAGAAGCATTGAGACGTTCAGGTGTTAAACCTGAGCAGGTTGATGAAGTATATATGGGTTGCGTTATTCAGGCAGGCACAGGCCAGAACGTAGCCAGACAGGCAGCAGTCAATGCAGGTATTCCGGTTGAGGTTCCTGCAACAACAATCAATGTTCTTTGCGGATCAGGCCTTCATTGTGTGAATCTTGCAGCAAAGCTTATTTCAATGGGTGATGCAGACATCATCGTTGCAGGTGGTACTGAGAATATGTCACGTGCTCCCTATGCACTACAGAATGCAAGATTCGGATATAGAATGAATAATGGCGAGCTTATTGACACTATGATCAAGGATGCTCTTACTGATGCATTCGGAGGTTACCACATGGGTATCACAGCTGAGAATATCTGTGAGCAGTGGGGCCTTACAAGAGAAGAGCTGGATGAGTTTGCTGCAAACTCTCAGCAGAAATGTGAGAAGGCTCAGGCTGAGGGCAAGTTCGATGAAGAGATTGTTCCTGTTCCTGTTAAGGTAAAAAAGGAAACAGTTATGTTTGCTAAGGATGAAGGCCCAAGAGCCGGAGTTACAAAGGAAGGAATTTCCAAACTTCGCCCCGCATTCAAGCCTGATGGAATGGTTACAGCAGCTAACTCTTCAGGTATCAATGATGGTGCTGCAGCTATCGTTGTCATGAGTGAAGAGAAGGCTAAGGAACTTGGTGTAAAGCCTATGGCAACATGGATTGCAGGTGAACTTGCAGGTGTTGAGCCTCGCATTATGGGTATCGGCCCTGTTGCTGCTACAAAGAAAACTATGGCAAAAGCCGGATATCAGATTTCTGATTTTGATCTTATCGAAGCAAATGAGGCTTTTGCAGCTCAGTCTGTAGCAGTAGGAAAAGATCTTGGATTTGATCTTAGTAAGCTTAATGTAAATGGTGGTGCTATCGCACTTGGACACCCTGTAGGATGCTCCGGCTGCAGAATTCTTGTAACTCTGCTTTATGAGATGCAGAGACGCGACGCAAAGAAGGGTCTTGCAACTCTTTGTGTAGGCGGTGGAATGGGAGCTGCTGCTATTGTCGAAAGGTAATCACTTAGCGAGGTTTTTTCGAGCTTAGTGTACTACCTTGTTCGATCGAACGAAGTGAGAGTCGAACTACCTTAAACATACTTAGCGAGGTTTTTTCGAGCTTGGTGTACTACCTTGTTCGAGCGAACGAAGTGAGAGTCGAACCTCCGCTGATTGATAAGGATGAGGGTACATGAAAGTTAACCTTGGAAAGGGCTTTGGCCCACTTGATTTTGATGAAAACGGCAGACTGTTTTCTCTTTTTCCTGAGAATCTGCCCTACGTTGATGATGATTTTGACGGGGACAGCGATGAATTCACAGTTTATGTGGACGCTGACCTTGTGGAAGCTGTCTGCAATGCCGGGCTTGATTTTGATGAGTTTTTAATGGAGGACTTGCAGGGAAGAGCTGAAATGCTGGAGGATGCCGGCATTGATCCCGAAGACTTCAATCTTGATTTTGATCGTGATGTCCGCGAACGTCTTGAAGAAGCCGGATACTTCGATGAAGACTATGATGATGAAGAGTACGACGAGGAGTATGACGACGAAGATTTTGACGATGATGACGAAGACGAAGAAGACGAGTACGGCTACGACGAAGATGATGGAGACTACGAGGAAGGGGAGGCCCCTGATGAATATGATGATCCGGAAGAGGGGGATGATGATGATAAACCTGAGAATTCAGGAAATGGGGATGAGTTCTTTGGGAATTTAAAGTGATTAAACTAAAGGCTTATGAGCTAGTGAAGCTCATAAGCCTTCATTATTCCTCTAACAGCGAGTTCCATTTGTGGAAGAAGATGTTCAAGATCCATAGGCTGCTCATAGACTATTGAACTGTAGCCTGATGAGCTTACCATTTCTACAATGAGGAACAGCATTACTTCATGATCTCTGTATTTTACCGGCGAATCTTCAAACATAGTCTCAATGATTGCAAGGAAATCACCATCTTCATCATCTGAAAAATCTGTAACGGCTTCCTTGAACAGACCCCAGCTTAAATCCTTATACATAAAAGCCAGAAGCTTTGAATCATCTTGAAGCTCAAGCAGAATATGTCTCATCATGAAGATCATTTTATCTTCTGCAGAAGAGAGGTGTTCTTTTTGAATTGCAAGATATGCGCTGGTAAAAAGCTGATTAGCCTTTCTGGCGATCAGTCTGTTCCTTATATCATATTTGTCCTTGAAATATAAATAGAAGGTTCCCTTGGCGACGCCGGCCTTCTTAACAATATCAGATATGGAAGTCTGATTTATTCCCTGCGAAGTGAACAACTCAAGAGAAGTGTTCAGAAGGGAGTCTCTCTTCAATTTCTTATTCGCATCCCATTTTCCCATGATATTACCTACCTAAATAAAACTACATATATACTATCATACTATTTTTGAGAAAAGGCTCGAAAAAATCAAAGATTTTTCCTCGCTTTGGCGTTTCGCCAAATATAAAAATTCATAAAATCGATCCTGAATGCGAGCATTCGTCTCGTTTTATGAAACTTTTATACTTTTCTCAAAAATAAATATTGACCACCGGTCATTTTTGGAGTATAACATAGTTGATAAAAAATGACCAGTGGTCATAAAATATTTTTTAACGAGGTAGTTGTTATGAAGTATTTAACTAAGGCAATTGTAAAATCCAGGTTCATAATACTGATTGCCAGCATAGCGCTCATGGTTCCCTGTTTTATGGGAATGGCAGCAACGAGAGTTAATTACGATATTCTCTCATATCTGCCCGGGGAGATTGAGACAATGCAGGGTCAGGACATCCTGATGGATCAGTTCGGTACCGGAGCTTACTCATTGTTTGTTGTAGAGGGAATGAAAGATAAAGATATAGCTGACATGAAGGCTGATATCGAAACAGTAGACCATGTAAAGAAGGTCATCTGGTACGACACCTTCATGGATTACACGATTCCGAAGGAAATGCTTCCGGATGAGATTACAGAGGCTCTTGGAACCGGTGATGCACAGCTGATGTTCATCATTTTTGATGACACAACCTCAGGTGATGGCACAATGCAGGCGATAACAGATATAAGGAAGATTGCAAATGAGAAATGCTTCCTTTCAGGAATGGCTGCCATCGTACTTGATACCAAGAACTTAACTGAGAAGGAAACACCTATATATGTAGGAATGGCAGTACTTCTTGCAGTGATCGTTTTATCACTGACTATGGATTCATACCTGATTCCTTTCTTCTTCCTGGCGAGCATCGGTATTGCGATCATGTTCAACATGGGAACCAACATCTTCCTGGGAGAGATATCCTTCCTTACTAAATCACTTAGTGCGGTTCTTCAGCTTGGTGTTACACTGGATTATTCGATTTTCCTGTGGCACAGCTACCAGGAGGAACTTGAGAAGACTGGTAGGGAAAAGAAAAAGGAAGCAATGGAAAATGCTATTACAGCAACCTTCCAGTCAGTGCTTGGATCTTCAATCACAACCATCGCTGGTTTCGTAGCTCTTTGCTTCATGAGCTTCACAATCGGACTTGACCTTGGTGTAGTAATGGCCAAGGGTGTTATCTTCGGTGTTATAAGCTGCGTAACAGTTCTTCCTTCAATGATCCTTATTTTTGATAACGTCATTGAAAAGACAAAGCACAGACCGATAATGCCTGAGTTTGTTAAGACTCCTAAGTGGATTTCAAGACACGCTATCATGTTCGGACTTATTTTCCTGTGTCTGCTTCCTCCGGCACTCTGGGGCTACAAGCACACAGCAGTTTACTACGATCTGTCCGAGACACTGCCTGATAAGCTTTCAAGCAGACAGGCAATGATAGAGCTTGATAAGAACTTTGAGACTAACACAACCTACATGATTCTTGCTGATGCAAATATGGATACAGCAACAATGCAGGGAATGATCAGAGATCTTAAAGAAGTAAAGGGAATAGACGGAGTTCTTGGTGTTGAGTCACTTATAGGACCTACGTTCCCCAAGAGCATGGTTCCCGATAAGCTCCTTGAAGAGCTTGAAAGCGACCAGTACCAGATGCTGATGCTCACAAGTAAGTACAAGACAGCATCTGATGAAGTTAATGCTCAGATTGAAGAAGTAGGACAAATCGTAAAGTCATATGATGAGAACGCAATGGTAGTTGGTGAAGCTCCTTGTACAAAGGACCTTATCAATATTACAGCAAAGGATTTCCAGACAGTTAGCTTTGTTTCAATCTTCTGTGTATTCCTTATCATCGCCTTTGTAATGAAGTCAGTTTCACTTCCATTTATATTGGTAGCTGTTATTGAGTTTGCGATTTTCATTAACATGGGTATTCCTGGATTTACAGGAACAGTTATTCCGTTTATATCATCAGTAGTAATCGGAACAATTCAGCTTGGCGCAACTGTAGATTATGCTATACTGATGACAACACGTTACTGTAAAGAGCGTAAGGATGGCCAGAGTAAAAAGCAGGCAACACGCATCGCTCTTTCAACAAGCATGAAGTCAGTAATAGTAAGTGCGCTCAGTTTCTTTGCTGCAACCTTTGGTGTTGGACTTGTTTCCAGCGTTGATATGATTGCATCCCTTTGCTTCCTCATGGCTAGAGGAGCGATTATCAGTATGGCAGTAGTACTTCTTGTACTTCCTTCCATGTATATGATCTTTGATGGACTTATCATCAGAACTACATGGGGCATGCGAGACTGCATAAATAGGGACAAAGAGAGAAAAGAAGAGAAGCATAAGGAAGTTCTGAAAGCCAGAAACGCTGGCTGATAACTTTAGCGTAGGAGATTTTTTAGATATTGAGAAAATTTTATCGTCTAAGAAAAGAGGAAGAGTTATGTACAAGAGAAATTTAATCAAAGCTACATCAGTTTTCACAGCCTTCGCACTTGCTTTTACTACAATGGCAGGATGCGGACTTACAAAAAACAATGAGACTCAGGTTCAGGAAGAGGCCCTTACAGAAGAGGATAAGGAAGCTGAGGAGCTCGTTGATACAATGACAAAGACAGCTTTCACAGGATCAACTGAGGATGCTGAGAGCGGAAAAGAAGAAACCGTATATGTCATGACAGATGCTAACGGTGATGTGGATGATGTTGTTGTAAGCAACTGGCTTAAGAATGCAGACAACAGCAAGATTATCACAGATACAACTTCACTTAAGGATATCGTAAATGTAAAGGGTGATGAGTCCTTCACAGATAACGGCGATGGAACAGTTACATGGGATGCAGAAGGTTCTGACATTTACTATCAGGGAACTCCCACAACAGAGGTTCCTGTAGGCGTAAAGGTTACATACAACCTTGACGGTCAGGATATGACAGCAGAAGAGATTGCTGGTAAGAGTGGTAAGGTAAAGATCCGTTTTGATTATACAAACACACTTACCAAAGAAGTTGAGATTGATGGGGAGAAGCAGAATATAGATGTACCTTTTACAATGATTTCAGGAACAATGCTCGACAACGAGAAGTTCGCAAATGTAAAGGTATCAAATGGTAAGGTTATATCAGATGCAAACAACTATGTAGTAGTTGGTGTTGCAATGCCTGGCCTTAAGGAATCACTTAAGATCGATGATGAGAAGCTTGAAGAGAACGACATAGATAAGGATGAGGTTGATATTCCTGATTATGTTGAGATCACTGCAGATGTTAATAACTTTGAACTTCCTATGACAATTTCAATGGCTAGTGCAAATGTTATTTCTGACCTCGGTCTTGATAAGATTTACAACTCAGACAAGGTTGATACTTTAAATGATGATATGGATGAGCTTTCAGATGCATCCACACAGCTTGTAGATGGTTCTGGAGAGCTTGCAGATGGAACAGGCAAATTTGCAGACGGAACACAGGAACTTCTTGATGGAACAGGCGAACTTAAGGATGGCACTGCTAAGCTTAAGGATGGCACATCAGAGTTAAAGGACGGTACTTCAACACTTAGAGGTGGTGCAGGCGAACTTGCTGATGGTGCAGGAACACTTGCAAATGGAGCTGGGGAGCTCGCAAAGGGTACAGGTGATCTTGCAAACGGAACAGGAGAGCTTGCGAAGGGTACAAACTCTCTTGCAAAAGGAACTGGCGACCTTGCAAAGGGTGCTGGTGATTTAAGTAAAGGTATTAAGACATACACAGAGGCTGTTGGAACAGTAGCAACAGGTGCTTCAGACCTCGATACAGGTGCAGGTCAGCTTCAGGCTGGTGCTAAGACACTTACAGATGGTATTGGTTCAGCAAAAGACGGTGCAGAGCAGCTTGCAACAGGAGCTGCACAGCTCAGCACAGGCCTTGATACAGCAGCAGGTGCAGTAAAGACAAATCTTGATCTTGTAACTTCTGCGGCTAATACATTCTATGAAGCATATGGTCCTATAATCCAGGCAGCTGATGCACAGGCTCAGTCTGGTACAGCAGTTAAGGCTGCAAGCAGCGCAGCTGATACATCTGAATTGACAACTCTTATGGCTCAGTTGACATCAGCTTTACTTGAGGTTTCCAAGGCTCAGGGTGAACTTGCAGGAATGCAGACAGAGGAAGCTTCTTCTGATGATGAGGCTGTAGAGGTAGTTGATGAAGTAATTTCCGACGAGGAAAAACAGAGTGGTGATACTTCTGAGGATCAGACAGCTGCATCAGAAGATACATCAGATAATAACGCTTCTGATAGTTCATCAAATACAGATAATAGTGCTTCAGAATCTACAGATGATCAGAGCTCATCAAGTGAAGCATCAAGTCAGGACAATAGCGCAGATAATTCTGCAAGCCAGCAGAGCACAACAGAGGATACTGCAAGCCAGCAGAGCACAACAGAGGATACGGCAAGCGATCAGAGTTCAAGCGATAATGCTTCTAATGAGCAGAGCACAACAGATGAAACTCCTGCAGATGAGAGTACATCTGATAATGCAGCTAGTGAAGAAAGCTCAGCAACAGAGGCTAATACTTCTGATTCTACAGAAAGCACTTCTGAAGAGGCTACAGAAGCAACATCTTCAGAGAGCACAAGTGAAGAATCAACTCCAGAGGCAACAGATGATGAAGCAGTTACACTTGGTGATGGTTCAGCAGATGATGGCGCTGTAAGCGATATTGATGAATATGCAGCAACTGACTGGGTATTTATTCAGCAGCAGACCGGAAAGAGCAAGGAAGCATGGGATGCAATGGCAGCAAGTGCAGCTAATGTTGCAACACTGCAGGCAAGCCTTCAGTCAAAAGGTGAAACAATGCAGCAAAAGGCTGCAAGTGCTCAGGCTAAGGTAAAAGCATTAAAAGACAATGGTGTTGATATTTCAAATGAATCTAGCGTACAGAACTTTATTGTTGGAGAATTATCGAGTCAGGATGGCACCCCGGCAAAGGTTGCGGCATCCACACAGAAGATTGGTGGAGTAATTGGTGGTATAGGTTCTGCTTTAAAAGATGTTACCGAAGCTCTTGGAATAGCAGATACAATAAGTGACGATATTAGTGGTATAGCAAATGGTGCTTCAAGTGCTACAGCTATCTACTTGACATACAAGACACTTGCTTCTTCAAGCGCAACACTTGATCAGCTCTATAACGGAACTGGCAGTGGCGGACTTAAGGACATCCAGGCAGGCGCTTCACAGTTATCAGTAGGTGCTAACACCCTTTACACAGGACTTAAGCAGCTTGATGATGGCGGCGATAAGCTCTACGCTGGAATCGGCGATCTTAAGGATGGCACAAAGAAGCTTTCTGATGGTGTTAACAAGCTCGATAAGAACAGTAAGTCACTTCGTAATGGTGGCAAGAGTCTTTCCGATGGTGCTAAAAAGCTTAACAGCGGTGCTGGCGATCTTAAGGATGGCGTAGATAAGCTCAACGATGGTGCAGGCAAGCTCAATGATGGTGCAGGACAGCTCAGCGAAGGCGCTGGCAAGCTTGCAGATGGCGCAAGAAAGCTCAGTGATGGAACAATCACTCTTGATGATGGTGCTGCAGAGCTTAACGATGGCGTAATCAAGCTTGATGATGGTGCAGGACAGCTCAATGATGGTGCTGGCAAGCTTAACGATGGCGCTAAGGAGCTTGATGACGGTGCAAGAAAGCTTGCAGACGGTATGGTAGAGTTCGACGAGGAAGGTATCCAGAAGCTCACAAGCACAGTGGATGACGACCTTCTTTCAGTAACAGACAGACTTAAGGCTGTTGATGAAGCTTCACAGAGCTACACAACATTCTCAGGTGCAAACTCTGATGAACCCAGCACAGTTCAGTTCATCATCAGAACAGCAGGAATTTCTGCAGATGAAGATTGATTCTTAGGAATTAAAAAAATAGCAAAAACTTATGAAATACAAACCCGTATTCCTTGCGAAAAATAGCGCACAGAATGCGGGTTTTCTATTGCACAAAATATAATGTCGGAATATGATTGATATGTGTTTTTTACAACTAATTAATGGAGGTTTAGGATATGTTATATGGCGCTTTAGAAGCAGGCGGAACAAAGATGGTCTGCGCTATTGGGGATGAAAACGGCAAAATATTGGACAGAGTTAAGTTTCCTACAGAAACACCGGAAACAACTATGCCTCAGATTTTTGATTATTTTAGGGATAAAGGTCTTGCTGCAATAGGTATTGCATGCTTTGGCCCTATAGATTTACATAAGGATTCACCTACTTATGGCTCAATTACATCAACTCCCAAAAAGGGTTGGTCTGGCTATAACATCGTAAGGGAAACTGAAAAAGAACTTGGTCTTCCTGTAGGCTTTGACACAGATGTAAACGGCTCAATGCTTGGAGAGGCTACATGGGGATGCGCGAAGGGCGTATCTGACGCTATTTACCTTACTATTGGCACTGGTGTTGGCGGCGGAGTTATTTCTAATGGAAAGCTCCTTCATGGAATGCTTCATCCTGAGGTTGGCCATATAAGACTCCCTCGCGTAGAGGGCGATCCTGGAAAGAGCGTATGTCCCTTCCACGATAACTGCTTTGAAGGCTTGGCAGCAGGCCCTTCACTTAAGGAAAGGTGGGGCGTAAGTGCTGATCAGCTTGCAGATAAGGCTGAAGTTTGGGAGATTGAGAGTGAATATATCGCAAATGCGCTTATGAGCTATGCACTTATCCTCAGCCCGCAGAAGATTATTCTTGGCGGCGGAGTTATGCATCAGGAACAGCTTTTCCCTCTTGTAAGGAAAAAGTTCTCTGAGCTTGTAAACGGATATATTGTTACAGATGAGATGAAGAATCTTGATGATTACATCGTACCGCCCAGTCTTAACGACGATCAGGGCATTATGGGTGCGATTAAGCTCGCTATTGATGCCACAAATGAGGAATAATTCTTTCTTCAAGTGTCATGCAAAATAGTGTAAAATGGAAACACTATGGATTTATTTGAGTACGCAAGACAAAATACAATGAAAAATGAATCACCGCTTGCCGCAAGAATGAGACCAACTACTTTGGATGAGGTAGTTGGTCAGCAGCATATCATTGGCAAAGACAAGCTTCTTTATCGTGCCATAAAAGCGGACAAGCTGAGCTCTATAATTCTCTATGGCCCTCCCGGAACGGGTAAGACCACACTGGCTAAGGTTATTGCAAATACGACCAAGGCTGATTTCATGCAGTTAAACGCAACAGTTGCAGGGAAAAAGGACATGGAGGAAGTGGTTGCAAAGGCAAAGCAGAATCTTGGAGGCTATGGAAGAAAATCAATTCTTTTCATCGACGAGATTCATAGATTCAACAAGGGACAGCAGGACTATCTTCTTCCTTTTGTTGAGGATGGAACAGTTATCCTTATTGGTGCCACAACAGAGAATCCGTACTTTGAAGTTAATGGAGCTTTGATATCCAGGTCAGTTATTTTTGAGCTGCAGCCATTATCTATGGAAGATATCAAGGTTTTGATGCAAAGGGCAGTGACGGATACTGTAAAGGGTATGGGCTCATACAATGCAGTGCTTGAGCCTGATGCTGAGGAGTTTCTTGCTGATATTGCAGGAGGGGATGCAAGACATGCTCTTAATGCGATAGAGCTTGGAATTCTTACAACTGACAGAAGCGAGGATGGCAAGATCCACATAACCAGAGAGGTGGCTCAGGAGTGCATCCAGAAGAGAGTTGCCAGATATGACAAGGACGGGGACAATCACTACGATACTATTTCTGCTTTTATTAAAAGTATGAGAGGTTCTGACCCTGATGCAGCAGTCTACTATTTGGCGAGAATGCTTAATGCAGGCGAGGATCCTAAGTTTATCGCAAGGAGAATGGTGATCTGTGCTTCGGAGGATGTTGGAAATGCAGATCCGCAGGCACTTCAGGTAGCAGTGGCAGCTTTTCTTGCTACTGAGAGAATTGGAATGCCGGAATGTCAGATAAACCTGTCACAGGCAGCGAGCTATATAGCTACAGCGCCTAAGTCAAACGCAGCAGTTGAAGCTATTTTTAATGCTATGGATACAGTAAAAAATACAGGAAATTTACCTATACCGACTCATTTACAGGATGCACACTATAAGTCTGCAGCTAAGCTCGGACATGGTGTGGGGTACAAGTATGCGCATGATTATCCTAACAACTATGTGGATCAGCAGTACCTTCCTTATGAGCTTAATGGCAAAGAGTTTTACCAGCCATCAGGCAACGGTTATGAGGTTAAGATAAAGGAACACATGAAGTTCCTAAAAGAACAAAGTAGAAAGGACAAGGAGTAGATATATTGAAAAACCCCTTACCCAATTTCAAGGATTTAATTGCAAAAATGAACAGACGGATGCGTAGGATGTCCGTTAAACAAATAAAGAGATTCAGCTTTATTTTTTCAGGAGTGGTTGTACTTGTTCTGATTGGAACACTGGTGTATGTTTTCGGAGATTTTTCAAAGAAGGAGGAACCGAAGGAGGAGCCTGTAGAAGAGATTCAGTACGAGGTTAAGGAGACAGAGAAAGAAAAAAGTTTTCTTGATGAGAATGTTCTTCGCACTATAACTGAGGCGGGAGAGCAGGTAAAAAATGCCCTTGATGCAAGACCTGCAACTATCGAAGTGCCTGCTGAGCAGCTCTCTGAATATGTAAAGATTGATAGCTGTCTTATCGCTGATGGCGGAGTTGTTGAAGTGAGTGCTTCAGCAGAAAACCTGCCATCCTCTGATGATAAATACTATTACCTTTTTGATGAGGCAATGTATGAAGATGGAATAAGTGAGGATGCAACTCCTATTTCCAAGACCTATAAGGACAGAGAGATTAAATTAAAGGCTGATCTTAATAAGGGAAGTGCTTCATCCAGACTTTTCAAGAAATTCATCGTAGCTATAAAGAAGGATGATGGATACACGACAGTTTCACATGCAAGCTATATCACTAATCCTGAACGTGTTGCTGGATATAACTATGGTGGAATGGCCCAGAGCTCTAAGAAGGGACTTTTGGTAGATCCCAGCAGACTTGGCGAGCTTGATGATCTGGGTGTTAATTATGCGACCTACAATATTCCGCTTAACAGCCTGCTTTCAACTTCATCAGCAGGATCTGTGGGATATTCATATAATGGAGTGACCTATTATTTTAATGCAGCTATTTTGCAGCAGTACGATTATTTGTTCAGAACTCTTAATGCTAAGGGAATTGATGTTGCTGCGATAGTTTTGAATAATGTTTCTCCTGGGAATTTCCCTGAGGTGACACATCCTAACTCAAGAAGTGGATCAACAGCACCTTACTATATGTTCAATGGTTCTGATGAGAGCGGAGTTAATGCTCTTGCAGCTATTTCCACATTCCTCGCTGGTAGATATTCAGGCGCAGGAAACGGAAATGTTGCCATGTGGATCATAGGTAATGAGGTTAATGCAAGAAAAGAGTGGAACTACATGGCTTCCACAGATATTTCAACCTACACCGCAGCCTATGCCAGAGCTTTCAGAGTTTTCTACAATGGAATAAAGAGTGTAAATGCAGGTGCAAAGGTTTACATTTCACTGGATCAGCAGTGGGATAGAAACCTTTCAAGTAATCCTGATTATGATGGAAGAGATATGCTTGATATTTTTGCATCTTCTCTGAAAAACTACGGTGATATAAACTGGGGACTTGCACAGCATCCCTATTCAGTTCCACTTGAGAACACAGCGTTCTGGAATCCTACAAAGTACGTTTCCGATTCCGCATCATCTTCATTCATGACAATGAAGAACATCGGAGTACTGACAGATTATATGTCACAGGAATCCATGTTAAATGCTGATGGAAATGTCAGATCAATAATCCTAAGTGAGGTTGGTTATACATCCTCAGCAGGAGATGCACTTCAGGCAGCAGCTATTGCTTACGCTTACAGCAAGGTTGCAGCTAATAGCAAAATAGATGCTATCATGTTCTCCAGACAGACTGATGCTGTGGAGGAGATAGCTCAGGGACTTGCCCTTGGTTTATCAGGCCCTGGTGGAAATCACAAGCATGCATATACAGTGTTTAAATATATGGATACTGCACAAAGAGAAGAACACATTGCTTTTGCAAGATCGATTGTAGGTGTGAACTTCTAATAATATATACGAGGAGGTTGTGAAAAAATGACAAACGCAGAGAAGGCTTTAAAGCTTCATGAGGAATGGAATGGTAAGCTGGAGATTACTTCAAAGGCTAAGGTAAACTCAAAAGAGGATCTGGCACTTGCTTATACACCGGGTGTTGCAGAGCCTTGCAAGCTTATAGCTGAGGATAAGGAACTTGCTTATAAGTACACAATGAAGGCTAACACAATTGCAGTAGTTTCTGACGGAAGTGCTGTTCTTGGACTTGGCAATATCGGTGCTGCAGCAGGAATGCCTGTTATGGAAGGTAAAGCTGTTCTTTTCAAAGAATTTGCAGGCGTCAATGCTGTTCCAATCTGCCTTGATACTCAGGATACTGAGGAAATTATTAAAACTGTAAAATATCTTGCACCTAACTATGGTGGAATCAACCTTGAGGATATTTCAGCGCCCAGATGCTTTGAAATCGAAGAGAGATTAAAGAAAGAGCTTGATATTCCTGTTTTCCATGATGATCAGCATGGTACAGCAATCGTAGTTCTGGCAGGTGTTATCAATGGTCTTAAGGTTGTTGGTAAGAAAAAAGAAGACTGTAAGGTTGTTGTAAATGGCGCTGGTAGCGCAGGTATCGCTATCACAAAGCTTATGCTCAGATATGGCTTTACTAATGTGACTATGTGCGACAGAGAAGGTATTATCTGCAGCAGCTATCCTAATCTTAACTGGATGCAGCAGAAGATGCTCGAGCAGACAAACCTTGAGGATAAGTCAGGAAAGCTTGCAGATGCGCTTGTTGGTGCAGATATCTTCGTTGGTGTTTCAGCTCCCGGCATTGTGAGCCAGGATATGGTTCGTAGCATGAATAAGGATGCAATTCTTTTCGCTATGGCTAATCCTACTCCCGAGATCATGCCTGATCTTGCTAAGGAAGCTGGAGCAAGAGTAGTTGGAACAGGAAGATCCGACTTCCCGAATCAGGTTAACAACGTTCTTGTTTTCCCTGGAATATTCAAGGGCGCTCTCGAAGCAAGAGCTACACAGATAACAGAGGAAATGAAGCTTGCAGCTGCAAATGCTCTGGCTGAGCTTATAAGTGATGAGGAACTCTCAGATGAGAATATCCTCCCTGCGGCATTTGATCCAAGATGCGCAGCTGCTGTTTCAGAGGCGGTAAAAAGATTTGTAAAATGAGGCTTTAAATGAGTTCACAGTACCTAACACTTTACAAAATGATAGTTCTGTACATGCTAAAGAGGTCAAAGGACAGACTTAGCAAAGCGCAGATTTACGATTTTATATTAGACAATGAATATACTAATTTCCTGACTCTTCAGGAGGTGTTTTCAGAGCTTGCGGAATCTAAGCTCATAACTGAGAACAGCGAGGGAAACAGAACCTTCCTTAAGATGACCAAGGAAGGCGAAGAGGCCCTGGGCTTTTTTGAAAATCGCATAAATCCAGCTATCAGAGATCAGATAGATACTTACTTTAAAGAAAATGGCATGGAGATGCGAGATTATTCCGCTATAAATGCATATTACAAGAAAACCGGAGAAAATGAGTATGTTGCATATCTTTCAGCGACAGAATCAGGACATTCTCTGATTGAGATAAAAATACCTGCATTTACTGAGGCGATGGCAGAAGCATTTTGCGAGAACTGGAAGAAGAAAAACCAGAGCCTTTATCAGCATATAGTAAAGGAATTGATGTGATGGAAGATAAAAAGTATAAGATACTGGTAGCAGAAGATGACAAAGATATTGTATCAGTAATAAAGCTTTATCTTGAAAATGCCGAGTATGAGGTAATCACAGCTAATGATGGGCAGACAGCTTTGACCAGGATTGAAAATGAAAAGCCTGATCTTGCTATCTGCGATATCATGATGCCTAAGCTTTCTGGATATGATGTTATTAAGAGCGTTCGTGAGTCTGATAACAATATCCCCATCATTATTTTGTCTGCTAAAAATCAGGACAGTGACAAGATTTTGGGACTTGATATGGGTGCTGATGATTACATGACAAAGCCCTTCAATCCCCTTGAGATTGTTGCACATGTAAGAGCATGCCTTCGCAGATTTTATAAGCTTGGTGGAAGTGAGTCTGTTTCTAGCTCACTTCTTAAGGCGGGTGATATTGTCCTTGATATAGAGAAGGTCCTTGTAACCAAAAACGGTGAGGATATTCCCCTTACTCCTACGGAGTTTAAGATTCTGACACTTCTTATGAAGAACCCCGGAAGAGTTTTCACAAAGGTTCAGATATATGAATATGTGAATGGTGAGTATTACGAGAGTGATGAGAATTCTCTTATGGTTCACATGAGTAAGCTCAGGGACAAGATAGAAGACGATAATAAGAATCCTAAATATATTAAGACAGTCAGAGGGCTTGGCTATAAGATGGAGCGCGATCTGACTTAAGATCATATCAGATTACTGTGGGGGAAATATTAGCTAATGAGTGATATGAAGGATTCATTTAGACGTGAGAAGGGAAGCTTGTATTCCCTTGTAACAAAGTATTACATTTTTTTCGCAGCAGTTGTTTTAATACTGACATTCCTTGTAATTACAGTTACCAACAATGTGCTCGATAATGTTTCCTACGAGCCAAATGCCGGTGGGATCATTGATCAGATGTCGCTTCTTGAGAATGAAAAATATGACAAGATACGACTTGAAAGCTATGTTGGCAAAGATGGTTATATAGAGGTATTAGACGAAGCTGCAAATGTTATCTATAAAAGTAAGGCATCTGTAGATAATGTTTATAATGCAGAGGAACTTGAGTATATTCCGAAGCTTTCAGGTAACACCTACTACTCACTTGATGTTATTACTAAGAATGGTGGATCATCAGGATATGTTCTTAGTAAGTATTCTTATGTGAATGAATTGGATGAGGATGATTCAGGTATTTATTTCGGTCTTGTAGAAGTTACGATACTTGATGAGAATCGAAATGTTGTATACTCCTCCAATGATTCAGAGGATCAGCTTACAGAGCAGGAACTGAGCTATATAACTGGTGGCGATGATGAGAATATCTATATGCAGCTTTACGACTTTTATAATAAAAGTGGTGATAAAAGATATCTGATCATCCATGCGGATTATTCTACAAATACAATAGATATGATGTACCGTAGAATCTACATGACAGGTATTTTCCTTTTCCTTACTATTTTTGCTGTGTCCATTGTGTTCTTCGTTTTCCATACTGCGGTTGCAGTGAGAAAGCCTATGAGTATGTTGCAGGACGCTATGGCAGAGCTTGGACAGGGAAAGCGAGACATTGCTATTTCTTATTCTGGTCCCAAGGAATTTGTCCAGATCATTGATACCTTCAATGAGATGACAGAGAAGCTACAAAAGAGTGAAGAGGAGCGTGAGCAGCTTGAAGCCGAGAGGCAGAAGATGCTTGCAGATATTTCCCATGACCTGAAGACACCCATCACTGTTATTCAGGGATATTCTAAGGCTGTATCTGACGGACTTGTTCCGGAGCAGGAGAAAAAGAAGTATCTTGATACGATTACCTTGAAGGCTGATAATCTGGCAGAGCTTATAAATACCTTCTATGAGTATTCAAAGCTAGAGCATCCTGAGTTTCAGCTTATTCGCTCGAATGGTGATATATGCGAGTATTTCAGAGAATATCTTGCATTGAAATATGAGGAGCTTGAGATATCAGGCTTTGATCTTGAAATTGATATTCCGGAAGAAAAGATTGCAAGGTCCTTTGATGAGTCCCAGTTAAAGAGAGTATTTGAGAACATCATTTCCAACTCTCTTAAATCCAATCCATCTGGGACCAAGATATATGCGGGAATGAAGCGTATTTCAAATAATGTTGCAATCTACCTTGGTGATGATGGCGTGGGTATTCCTGACGCTATAAGAGATGAAATCTTCAAGCCCTTCGTTGTTGGAAATGATGCCAGAACCAGTGGCACTGGCACCGGCCTTGGTCTCTCAATTGCAAAACTAATTGTAGAAGCCCATGGCGGAACCATACGCCTTATGGACCCCGAGGAAACCGAGTACAGCACTATGTATGAGATCATTTTGTGATTTATTTGGTTGGCTTTATTCAGGCTTCTTGGTATGGCCTTGAACGAAGCATTTTGTCATTGACAAGCACCCTCACGCTTGGTATTATATTCTTCGTGACTGACATAGTCACGGATTGCTGGCATAGCACAGTCGGTAGTGCGTCGCATTGGTAGTGCGGAGGTCACGGGTCCGATTCCCGTTGCCAGCTTGCCCTTAAATCCAGTATTTATCTGGGTTTAAGGGTATTTTTTTGTCTGAAAATAGTGTACTGCTAGTGTACTGGGATGGATCACTTCAAATATAATTATTTATACTATATTAATTGCATTTTTTTGATAAGAGTGTAACATTAAAAGTGCCAAGAGAATGCTTTCTTGAGAAGTTTTGAAAGTGAGGTAATGCCATGGTTAAAACAAAGCTAACAATGGAAGATCTTAGGGTTGGAATGCATGTTGAGCCTGAACAACTGTCCGATTTATACGGAGTATGGGTATATATAGATCCTGAAACTGCTACAGAAGATGGATTTGATATTTTATATTTTTGCAATGAAGAAACTAAGGATGACAATGAAATAGAAAAAATCAGAAAGAAATACGGAAAGACTACAGTGATTTATCAGCCTAAATTCTATGAAGACGAGGATGCAGCAATATATGGGTGAGTTTTTGGAATTAACTCTTACAAAGAGTTTTGAATTTAGGTGTGATTTTAAGGCTGCGTTTGTTGCAGCCTTTTTCTTTTGGGGTAAGGATTTTATATCTCCCCCAAATTAGTGCTTTTTTCTGGAGCTACTTTCAACCTGATTTTCTGTCACAAAGCACGTAAGCAACATATAATCCCTTTTTTGAGTGCTGGCTCGTGACAATTTTAGTGTGATTTAGCTGAACAAAAGCACGTATATAACCGCCCACACTTAATTCACGTGCTTATCTTTATAAAATATACAATGGATAGGCACGCAGATGTTTACATTTATGTACATTTGCGTGTAAATAATTTTTTAGGGTTACACGAAATCATAGTTTATGATTTGATCTGCGTGTTGTTTGTTCATTTATCTAACACGTAGAAAATAAAGAGTATCAAATATACGTGCTTATTTTATTAAAACAGATAGAAACCCGACACGTATGCTTTTTAAACTAATAAATTTACATGCCTTTGTGGTAATATTGAATAATTAGGAAAATTCATAACATACGAGAGAAAAGATAATAAGGTTGAAAAAGCGATGTTGGAGTTCTATGAGACCAAGTACGGAAATTAGAGGCACAAATATTATACTACGTGAGCAAAGAACTGAAGATGCAAAGTATTTTGCGCATTGGTTTAGCAATCCGGACGTGATGTTCAAGTGCGGCTTTACTGTGCCTACTGATGAAGAAGCTGAGAAAAAATACATTACAAACAATTACAAAAGTGAAGATTCCATTTGGTATACCATTACGGACTTAGATGGCAATATCGTAGGCGAAACAGGACTGCTTCGCATGTGGCCGGAGTGGCACTGCACAGACTTATCGATTATTCTACCTGATCCTGAAACGCAGCATAAAGGCTATGGTTCGGAGGCAATCAGAATCATGCTGGATATGGCTTTTAAAAAGTATGACATGAACCGTGTTGCCATCGGAGTGGTAGGACTTAATACCAATGCGCTTTCGTTTTATAGGAAAATCGGCTTCAAGCAGGAAGGCATTCAGGAACAGGGGTATTACTATAACGGCGAGTATAGCGACTTTATCATGATGAGAATCCTTCGTCAGGAATGGGAACGATAGTTGATAGAAATGGAAAATGATATGGATAATAAGCGAGTGGAAAAATTAAAGAAAAACTATGCCCTTGAAGCACATCCTGAAGGTGGGTGGTTTTCTGAATGTTACACATCTACTGATAAAAAGGAAGACAGGCCACTAGCAGGAAGCATATACTTTCTTTTAATAGAAGATGACCTCTCTCATTTTCATCAGATTGATTGCGAAGAGATATGGTATCACCATGAAGGATGCGCAGTTAAGATAACAGTGATTGCAGATGGAAAAATCGAAGAATTACTTCTTGGGAGAGATATTGAAAATGGTGAAATGGCAATGGTAGTTATTCCAAAGGGTGCGATATTCGCTGCAGAGAATCTTGATAAGGATAGCTACTGTTTCATGTCATGCGCTACAGCACCTAAGTTTACCTATGATGGATTCAGACTTGTAGGACAAAAGGAAATCAGAGACATATGTGGCAAGGATGCTCAAAGTATCCTGTATCTTGCATATGAAGATTGAGGGGATGTTGGTATTCTCTTGGGGAGTTTATTATAATTTAATAATTAATTAACGCAAAATGGTGCATAATAAGTAAGGAATTATTATTTTATAATAAATCTTATGAGGGGAGAAATATTATGAAACAGAAAATAGCTTTTGTTTTGGTGGGAACAATGCTGGTTCTTTCTGGATGCACTCAGAAAAATGAGGTAGTCGAGAATCCGGCTCAGACAGGAACTAGCGAGCAAAGCACTGAAGATGCTCAGGAAAAGGAGGAAGCTCCGGCTGAAAGCAGCGAGGAAAGCTCAGAAGCTACTTCAGAAGATGTAGCGCAGGCAACTTCTACTTATTCAAACAATTACTTCGAGATAACAATACCAGAGGATCTTGCTGGGATAGTCGATGTTGAGATTTCCGATGACAGAATAGATGTTTTCCATAAGGAATCCAAAGACGCAGGCTTTGGAGGACTTGAGCTGAGCGTATGGGCAGTTGCCCGTCCCAAGGAGTATGCAGGTGGGCCTTATGAGAAGATTGGGGAGCTTTCCAATGAGAATGCTGAAATCTTCGATATGGTAAGGGGCTATCCTACAGAGATTCAGTGGGATTACAACCTTGAAGATATGCCAGAGGATTTTAAGAAGCTGGATGAAGCAGCAGATGCTATTATCGCTTCTGTGACGGGAATAAATGGATACACTTACATGGCTGGAGCTGGCATGAAGGGCGAGGACCTGTACAACACAGTTCTTGCAAAATATGTCAGAGCCATGAATGAGGAATGGGATGCCAATAAGTGTGAACAGGAGCAGATGAGCTCTGAGTTCAATTACGAGATGCTTTCAAGTGATGGCGGAGATCCTCTTGATAAGATTGGATATGCCTACAAGGATATCAACGTAGATGGAATTGACGAGCTGTTTGTAGGCCCGATGGGAATAGAGGATTTCGATAATATCACCTATGATGTTTACACAATGGTTGATGGTAATCCTACCTTTGTAATCTCAGGCTTTGCAAGAAATCGCTTCTATGATTATGAAGACAATTTCCTTTGCAATGTGGGATCTGGCGGAGCAGGACATACTGCTTATGATGTATATGCGCTTATGTCCAATTCAACTGAGCTTGTTTATCAGTTTGGTTATAAATATGATTCCTATGAAAATGAACAAGAGCCCTGGTTCAAGACCTACGATCAGATGGAATATGAGCCTATAACTGAGGATGACTATAATAAAGAGACTGAAAATCTTGAAAAGGGATTTGTGAAGCTCGATTTCAAGCCACTTTCAGGGAATACAGATGCAATTGGGCTTGCAGAATATGGAAATGATTTAAATGCATCAGCGGCTACACTTCCTGCATACGAGTATCCGGGACCTGAGCTTTTCTATAGTGTGCTTTATAAGTGCATAGCTGATGAGTTTGGCCAGGGATATGAGGCAGCAGATGTTGGAATTCCAAGTCCTGTAATCGTAGCAGTGGATGAGAGTGATAAATCAGATATCAAAGTTTATGGAGACTTCTGGTACTACAATTACAAATTAAATGGAGATACTCTTGAGACAGCTAGTGGAGGCTCCTATCCCGGATGCATCCATATAAAGTACACAGATGAGGGCTATGAAGTAGTTAAAACAAGAATCGTTGAGGATGGATCAAACTTTACAGACTCAGCAAAAGAGATTTTTGGAGATTACTATGATGACTTTATGAAGGCTCATAGCGATCAGGAGCTTGCTGATAAGACAAGAGCTCAGATTATTGCAAACTATGTAGCTGCAAATAATCTTTCTATCACACAGTATAAGGACTTTGGATGGGATCCGGTTACTCTTCCTGAGGAAAACATCGACAATTTCTACAGCGCTTTAGACTAATTACAAAGGAAGCTGTTTCGGAGCTTTAAAAAAATAAGATTAAAGGATGAAATCAAATTTGGTTTCATCCTTATTTTTTGAAAAAAATTTTTTTCTATAAAGTCTTCTAAACTAATTCCGATATATACGTTAAGAACACTTGTAGCTTTCAACGGAGGGAATGCATATGAGTACGTCTTCAAATAATCGGCTATCTATTAGTTTTGGCAAAGGAGTGCATTTTGCGGGAATCGAACATAAGGATCCTGCAAAAACTAAGTCTGCTGGTCTTAAGCATAATTCCAAAAACATAAAATCAAATAATGTTTCGGAAACTGCTGATCCATTGAAAAATGGACTTGTAAGGAATAAGTCTGCGTCTGTTGATATTTCAAACGAGGGGCGTGAGCTTGCAAAGAAGCTTAGGGACAGCAAGGCAGAAGAGATAAAAGAAAAGGCTGCTCAGACTCAGAGTAGCTTGGAAAGAGTAGATGCTTTGAATGCAAAGCTGCAAAGCGGCGAAGAGTTATCTGATGAAGATAGAGATTTCATCAATGAAGAGCTGAAAAAGCTTTCTGCACAGAATTATGCTGATAAAAGATTTCATGTGCTGACAAGAGAAGACTACGAGCAGGCTATGGGCTCATTGCAGGAAAATATGATTCAGAGGCTCAGGCTTTACTCTGATATGCAGCAGGAACTGGAAGCACAAAAATACTCTGATGAAGCAATAAAGGACTCGCAGATGCTTGCTGAAGCTCAGGAGGATCAGAATCAGAAAAAGAAAATAATAGAAATCTTAAGAGAATCAATAAAGACAGATGAGGATGATGAAGAGGACGAGGATGTCGAGCTTGAGGACGTAGATATACTGGCTGAAGATGGCGAAGAGGAGAGCGGAGTTCTGGAGTTTGAGGATGAGGATGGCAAGGTTACAGAAAAGACTCCGGAAGATAAGATGAAATTCAAGGCAATGGATGTTATATCGGACAATAAGGAACAGCTTGATAGTATGTTTGGACAGTCAGCTTCTGAGAGTAAAGATGTGAGAGACGCAAATGCGCTTATGGATGAAGACCTTATACGAACCTACGACATTCTTACAAATGATGAGATTTCCGAAGAGGAAAAGCTAAGTGCATTTAATGAATCTCAGGTCAATATGAATGAGCTTTTTAGAAATAAGGTAGTTGGAACTGTGATGTCAAAGCTTGATTTTGATTCCTGGCTCATTGGTAAAATTGAATTCAACGCTCACAACAACGTCAAAGAAGTATTAAAGGATGACAGTGTCATCAATTCTATGGGCGGAATAGATATGGTTAAGGATTTTTTGACAAACGCAAATGCGTATTAATCTAAAGCTTACAAAACATTAAGGTACGAAACCTTGTGCGGCATGGTATACTTGCTGTACAAGGTTTTTTATTGGGGATTTATGAAGAAGTTTCTGCCAATCATGGCAGTGGAGGATTGTTATGAAAAAATTTGATGCTGTAGTTTTTGATATGGACGGAATTATTTTTGATTCTGAGAGAGCAACTATGAATTGCTGGCTTGAGCTTGCAGAAAAATATGGCATCAAAGGCATTGAAAAGCCATATCTTGCCTGTACAGGTACAAACGAGCAAAGAACAAAAGAAATAATGCTTGAAGCTTATGGAGAGGATTTTCCTTATGATACCTATGCGAAGGAAGCTTCAAAAATGTATCACGATAAATATGACGGTGGAAGACTTCCAATGAAAAAGGGAGTTCATGCTATTCTCGATTTTCTCCAGTATCAGGGTAAAAAGATAGCTCTTGCGTCATCCACCAGAAGGCAGACAGTAGTTAACCAGCTCAGAGATGCTGGCATTCTTGATTATTTTGATGAAATTATCACAGGAGACATGGTCTCTCATAGTAAACCGCATCCGGAGATTTTTCTTCTCGCCTGTGAAAAGATAGGTGTAAAGCCGGAAAATGCTTATGCCATCGAGGATTCCTACAATGGAGTCCGCTCAGCTCATAGAGGAAATTTAAGACCAATAATGGTTCCTGATCTTCTTCCTGCGGATAGTGAGATGGAAGAAATATCAGAGACTGTGCTTGAAAGCCTTGATGATGTGGTCAGCTACTTAAGTGAAGACGTATAAAAAGCGAGAAATCGTGCAGTTTTGCATGAAATAGCCTGTATTGATTTTGTTGAAAAAAAAAGATAAAATTATTATGTTTTATTGGCTAATTTTTTCAGAATGAGGATAGTGTTTTGAAGGGGAATAAAAAAAGTTTGAAAATCATGAATACATCTATTGCTGCAATAGTTGCAGCAGGTCTGTTTCTGTCAGGGATAACCGGAGGAGATTCATACCTCAGGACATCCTATGCACAGGAAATCACTCCAATTGTTAGTGAAGATAACACTGACGAAATAATAGAAGACAATACCCAGGCTGAGCCTGCAAAAGAGGACGAAGAGTTAGAAGCTCTGTCTGCAAATTCTGGAACAGCTTCTGGTTTGGAAGATGAGACTACTGAAAAACAGGAAAAAACTGAAACAGTAGATTCTTCAAATGATGCATCTTCTGCGAGTACTGAGGAAATACCTACTGCATCAAATTCTTCAACTGAAGAATCCACTACGCCTTCTACTGCCAGCACAGAAGCAACTTCGGGTTCATCAGATAGTGGAAATACGGGATCAACAACTCCTAGTGAGCCTACTCCGGAGAGCTCCGCAGCATCAAGCGAAGCATCATCCGCTCCTGAGAGTTCTACAGCATCAAGCGAAGCATCATCCGCTCCAGAGAGCTCTACAGCATCAAGCGAGGCTTCATCCGCTCCAGAGAGCACAGAGCCTGCACCAGAACCTGCTCCGTCAACAGCAGGAAGTCCTGATGAGGGCTATGTAATGGTTGATCCTTCAGAAACCTATGATGTAACAAAGCCCACTGTAAAGCTTGAGTCCATGAGCCTTGTAAAGGTTTATGATGGAAAGCCCCTTGTTGATGATATGGGAGTTTTGTTTGTTGAGGAAGGATGGCTTGATGGCGATGGTGCTACATATACCTTCACAGAGAGCCAGACAGAAGTTGGATCAGTTCCGAACAAATTTACAGTTAAGCTTAATGAGGGCACACCAGCAGATAAATACAACATTGTTGTTAAATATGGTGAGCTCAGAGTAGTTGAGAATCTTGATGCTCAGCAATACATTTTGACAATTACTGGTAATAGCGGAAACGTTAAGTATAACGGACAGGCACAGACACTTTCAGGATTTTCTTTAAGTGCCAGAGGCAATGATGAATACAGAGTAGAGGGTATTGGCGACCCTGCTCAGTCTGTTTCATTTACTATGAATGGTGCTACATATTCTGTTAGTGGTATCAGCGCAGTCGGCAGTGGAACTAATGCAGGAGAGTATCTTGTAGATATAACCGGTTCACCTGTTGTAAGAGACGCGGCTGGCAATGATGTGACCAAGGATTTCAAGTTTGAGTATCTTCCTGGTACTTTAACTATTGATAAGAGAAATATCACTATGACTTCTGCAAGCGCAGAAAAGAGCTACGATGGCGAAGATCTTACCAAGCACGAGGTTAAGGTTACTGGTGACGGCTTCGTTGATGGAGAGGGTGCAACTTACCAGTTTACTGGAAAGCAGAAGGACGTAGGTGAGAGCTATAACTACTTTACTTACACAATGAACGATGGAACTCTTGAAGCTAACTACAAAGTATCCAAGGTTCCTGGAAAGCTTAAGGTTAAGAAGGCTGAAAGTAACAGCTCAACTGAGGGTACTTCTTCTGAGGGATCTCAGACAGAGTCATCAGGAAGCTCTTCTGATAGCAGTTCAGTAGCAAGTAGTTCTTCATCAAGCACAGCGGATGCTCCCAGTGTTCTTGGTGCCAGAAAAGATAAAGAGTCAGGAACTGACACAGCGGATACACCAAAGGGACAGGTTCTTGGTGCCAGACGCGGTGAAACAGCTGACGCTACTACTGGTGTTGACCTTAGACTTATGATCATGCTTATATCAGCAATGACAGTTATAATTATTACCGGAAAGAATAAGAGAAGAAATAATGGCTGAATCAGAAGAGAGAATATATGGTAAGAATTTGATCTGCGTCTGTGTGGATGCGATTGAAAATGATGATATCAAGGGAGCGATGTGGACTCCCTACGAGGAAGATAGCATTCCATTTGTGAATTCACTTGACCTTATAATGAAGATGGATGCGTTATATGACGAATGGGATTTTCCTCAGAGAGTATCAGCATATAGGACATTTGGGAAAAAGGACAGCTGTAAGGTTTTCCACAATTCTAATTCCATTAGAAAAAGAGAACCCATCAGAACGCTTAAATCATACAGAGGAGAAGTTGCTACATTCCTGATACAGGTTAAATTCAGACAGCACACATCCTGGCAGGGCCAGGTTTTGTGGGCAGATAAAAAGAAAAAGATGCACTTTAGAAGTGTTTTAGAGTTATTGAAATTGTTAGGCAGTGCACTTGAACAGTCAGAGGATTGATTACAAGTCCGAAGAGCTAATAATGGCTTTTCGGACTTTATGTAAGTATAAGGCTTACCGGAGAAAACATGACCAAAAAGCAGTTAGCTATCGAAGTTATTGAGAGACTAAAAAAAGAGTATCCGGAATCCGATTGTACATTGGATTACAGCGAGGCATGGCAGCTTCTTGTCAGCGTAAGACTTGCTGCTCAGTGTACGGATGCAAGGGTGGATAAAACAACTCCCCTTTTATATGCAAGATTCCCATCAGTTAAGGCTCTGGCTGAGGCTGATCCAACCGAGATAGAAGAGATAGTAAGACCCTGCGGACTAGGGAAGTCCAAGGCAAGGGACATCTCTGCATGTATGAAGATACTTGATGAAAAGTATAACGGACTTGTTCCAGATAACATGGAAGAGCTGTTGCAGCTCCCCGGAGTTGGAAGGAAAAGCGCCAATCTCATAATGGGAGATATCTTTGGGAAGCCTGCAATTGTTACAGATACACACTGTATCAGACTTAGTAATCTTATAGGGCTTGTGGATAATGAGAAGGATCCTTACAAAGTTGAGAAAGCCCTTTGGAAGATCATTCCGGAGAATGAAGGTAACGGACTATGCCATAGGTTCGTTGATCATGGAAGAGCAGTATGCGTAGCCAGGAGACCAGAATGCGATATCTGTTGCCTTAAGGATATCTGCAAATATGGCAAAAAACAGGTAAAGACTACTTGAGTTGGAGCTATTACATGTTTATATGTAAGATTTTTATTGAATTCATGGTTTACAGTTTTATAGGGTGGATATATGAATGTACCTACTGCACTGTAAAGGAAGGCCATTGGTCAAACAGAGGTTTTTTGTTTGGGCCAATCTGCCCCATTTACGGAACAGGAACGGTGCTTACTATACTGATTTTTGAATATCTCCCGATGTTCAGAAATGTTCCTTACGATCAGATTCCTATGTGGAAAATATTCCTTGTCTGTTCGATAGGAAGCTTTTTCCTGGAATATGGAACCTCATATCTTTTGGAAAAGCGATTCCACGCAGTATGGTGGGATTACAATGATATGCCACTTAACTTAAACGGAAGGGTTTGCGTTCCGGCTACACTGGGTTTTGGCGTTGCTGGAATTTTCGTGACAAGATTTGTTCTTCCTTTGTCAATGAAGTTTAGAAACACAATGAATCCTTATGCGGCTGAAATCATTGCACTTTTATTGATGGCGTATCTTGCGGCAGACCTGGTTCTTACCGTATCCAGTCTTTATCATCTTCTTTCAATGGTTGAAAATGCCATGTCAGAGTTTGATGTGAGAATGGAAGAGGTTTTCCAGGCAGCAGTAGAGAGACTTGATTTCAGACAAAAATATCAGCTTAAGAATATTAAGATTTTCAGGTACAAGAAACCAGTATTTCGAGGTGGTAAGATGCTCAACACTGAGAAGTTGTATGAGCTTTTCAGAGGCTTGCAGGATAGAATCAGAGCCAGCAAGTAATAGGTGTAAGAATGAATATAGATGGTTGGATAGTACTTAACTTTTTCTGTATGCTGCTACTAGTACTTCTTCTGTATTTTCAGAGTAGTACTTCAAGTATTCAGACTGGACGCAGATATTCAGCACTACTGGTTATGACATTAATTTTGTTTGTGGCAGAGACAGTAGGACATATTGGTGAGACACATCCAGATAATCTGCTGATCCTCGCAAGGGTGGGGTACTTTATAATCTTTCTTCTGGATCCGGTAGATATATTGTTTGCAATGACATATATAGATTGCTGGATGAATGAAGAAAACAAGAGTGGCAGAAGAGTATTTTCACTGGCATTTCATGTTTTTGCCATAGTGAATATAGTTCTTGTAATCATTTCAAAGCTCATGGGACTAAACCTGTTCTATTACTTTGAAAATGGAGAGTATTTCAGAGGACCACTTTTTATGCTCAGGGCGAGCATAATGATGGTGTTTATCTTCTTGCTTTTTGTCTATGCTGTCGTATATCGTGGCAACATTTTGAATGAGTACAGAAATGCAATAATCATGCTTCCTGTGCTCTCACTAATAGGAACTATCCTCCAGATTTTTATTGCTGATCTGGATACGACCTATGCGGGAATAACTATTGGATGTCTTATTTTGTTCTTCTTTTTACAGAGTAAGGACGTCAATGTGGATTACCTCACAGGCGTTCTAAACAGACGAGGACTTGATGTCAGACTTGAGGAAAAGATAAGGCAGAGTATAGGAAGTGGAGAGCGCTTCTCAGCTATCATGATGGACGTTGACCACTTTAAGGAGATTAACGATCACTATGGACATTTGGCCGGTGATAAAACCGTTAGGAATGTGGCTGAAGTTCTTGTGGAAGTATTTGGGCAGAATGCGTACATAGGTAGATTTGGTGGCGACGAGTTCTGCATAATAACAAATCTTGATGATGCGATTGTCATAGAAGAAAAGATCAATCAGGTTCATATTAAGATAAAAAATATCAAAGAGAAAAATGGTTGGACTGAGATGCTTGATGTAAGCTGCGGCTACAGGGTTTATGATCCTTCAGATGCGATATCAGCAGAGGCATTTCAGGAGGCCATAGATGCTCTTATGTATCTTGAAAAACAGGAGCATCACTTAAATGATAGAAGAAAGACAGAAAGGGTAAGTCATGAATAAAACAACCAAAAGCTTAGCAGATTTCATAGTAAAGAGTCCTACAGCATTTCACGCTGTTGACGTTATGAAAAGCAGATTAGAGAAGGAAGGCTTTACAGAACTTCTTGAAAATAAAGAATGGGAGCTTAAAAAAGGTGGCAAGTATTTTGTAAAACGAAATGATTCCTCAATCATTTCTTTTAAGCTCCCTAAGGCTGAGTACAAAGGCTTTTACATTATTGCAAGCCACAGTGATTCTCCCGCTTTCAAGATCAAGGAGAATCCTGAAATGGAGGCAGCAGGCGCTTACGTAACTCTCAATGTTGAGAAGTATGGCGGAATGCTCTGTGCTCCCTGGTTTGACAGACCGCTTTCAGTAGCTGGAAGAGTTCTTGTTAAAACTGGCAATAAAAATGATATTTCTGCTGAGAGCAGACTTGTAAATATCGATAAGGATCTGGTTATGATCCCTTCTCTTGCAATTCACATGAACAGAGAAGCTAATGATGGCTACAAGTACAATGCACAGAAGGACCTCATTCCGATCTTTGGCGATGAGAAGAGCAAGGATGGCTTCATGAAGGCTGTTGCAGAGGCAGCAGGCACAAAGGTTGAAAACATCGTCAGCCATGACCTTTTCTTATACAACAGAGTTGCTCCCACAGTATGGGGTGCTGCGGATGAATATGTTTCTGCAGGAAGACTTGATGACCTTGAGTGTGCTTTCGGTTCTTTCGAAGGCTTCCTTGGCGCTGAAAATAAGAGCAATGTAATCATGCATGTTGTTTTTGATAATGAAGAGGTTGGAAGCTCAACCAAGCAGGGCGCAGCTTCTACTTTCCTTAAGGATACACTTCTTAGAATCAATGAAGGCTTTAAGAGAAATACTGAGCAGTATCTTATGTCTCTTGCTGAGAGCTTCATGGTTTCAGCTGACAATGCGCATGCTATTCACCCTAACTACACAGAGAAGGCTGATCCTGTGAACCGCCCTGTAATGAATAAGGGTGTGGTTATTAAGTACAATGCAAATCAGAAGTACACAACAGATGCTACTTCAGCAGCAGTATGCAAGCTTGTATGTGACAAGGCGAAGGTTCCTTATCAGACCTTTACAAACAGATCTGATGTAGCTGGTGGATCAACTCTTGGAAATATTTCAGGCAATCAGGTTGCAATACCTACAGTTGATATTGGTATGGCGCAGCTGGCTATGCACTCACCTTATGAGACAGCAGGTGTGGCAGATCTTGATTACCTTATTAAGTTTTCTAAGACCTTCTATTCATCCGATATTGCAGTCAGATAAGGTATGTGGGAATGGGGATTCCCGCGAAGTAATTATGGTATAATCTTTCGAAGTAAAAGAATTTGATCGGAGACAAAAATGGGATTGTTTGATTTTTTTGGTGGTAAAAAGAAGAAAGCTGAAGAAGAGGCTCTCTTGCAGGAGCAGCTTGAAAATGACAAAAAGCTTGAAATGATAAGGGAGCTTAAGGAGAAACACGAGACTATAGGCTGGCCTTCTCCTACAAGAATTAACCCTGTCAGGGTAGCAGGGCAGGAGGATGAGATTTTAGAGGATCCTCTGACTGATGAACGCAAGGCTGAGATTGGCGAAATGCTTTATGAGGATGAGATCAGCACAGAAGCTATCAGATTCCTTTCAATTCAGGAGTTGTTGTTCCTTTTAACTGCTCAGGAGCGTTTCCAGAAGGAAGCACCTTTCCAGAATTTTGAAGTGAACCATCGTAAGATTTACAATGAAATTCTTGGAAGAGTACGCGATGCAAAGATGCTTTACGTACTTTATGACTTTGCAACAGGTTATCCTTTCCTGGATCATGGATATATCAATATCTATTCAAGTCAGGAATACGCTGAGCAGGCAGTTAAGGTATTTGAGAAGCAGTACAGACGCCTCGTTGTTCGCCCTTGCAAGTCTGATAATGAAGCAGAGTCAGCGAAGGACAGAAGAAGCTTCTTTGATTATCTGTACTATCTTGGAGTTGAGCATTTCATAGTTGATAATGGCTATTACCGTGCACATTTTAAGCGCGGAGAAATAGTAGCAGCTCCTGGTGACTGGGGCGGTGCAACTGATAATTCACCTAAGAATCCCGCTCTTGTTTTTGCAATGCTTGATTTCCTTGGCGAAGTCAGATGGCCGGTTAAGTATGATAAGAGAATGGAAGTGCTTGCAGCTAAGGAGCTTCGTATGGCTAAGGCTGCTCAGGCTGCTACATATATTATTCCTATGCAGCACGAAGGCCCTGTCGAGATTACAAATGACGGTCGCTACAAGTTTACAAAAGATACAAAGATCCGCTTCCCTGAAATCAAGAGTAAGAACGAGAAGCATTTTCTTCCTGTATTTACAGATGGATTAGAGTTTACCAAGATGTTTGGCAAAACAGATTTCAAGGGCGCTGTATTCACCTTCTCTGATATTCTTAAATTTGTTGGAGAGAAGGACGGAATTATCATCAATGCTCAGGGTGAGAAAATCATGATTCCCAGAGAGAGAATGATGATGCTCGAGGCAGCAGCTATGCAGGCACAGGCAGCTTCAGCAGCTGGCAAAAAGCCCGCTAAGAAAAAGCTCTCTGAGACAGAGGCAGCTATTCAGTCAGCCATGAGTGGTAAGGGCATTGCAGCCAAGGCTTCAGAAGAGGCTGGACAGGGCATGGTAGAGCTCGATGATGATGCTCCCATGACAGAGCTTCCCATGGATAATCAGGAAGAGCTTGAACTCACTGGTGGAGAGAATGTAGGTAGTGCATCTTCTGAGTTTGCTCCTGAGGAATAATTCATGGCATTATTGATAAATAGTAATTTTGTGTTCAATATTTTGCTTGTTATAGATATTGGAATGAAGTAGAATTAATATAGTCGCACAGCGGTTTGGACCTGGTTAATCGATTAGACAAGGAGGGGGTTTATGTTTGATCGAATCTTTGGAAGATATCTGCTTGAAAAAGGAAAACTCTCTGACGCACAATTGGCTCAGGCCTATCAGGTACAGGAGTCAAAGAGAGCTAAACTCGGTGTTATTGCGGTCACTGAGAAGCTTATGACTGTAGCTCAGGCGGAAGAGATAAATGCACTTCAGGCGATGATGGATAAACGTTTTGGTGATTTGGCAGTGGAGAGAGGCTACCTTTCAAATATTCAGGTAGGAAGACTTCTTTCACTTCAGGAGGACGAGTTCTTAACCTTTACTTCCGCCATTGTTGAACGTGGATTTATGTCACTTGAAGAACTCAATAATTCTATTAATGAGTACCAGAAGGAAATGAACTTTGATGATTCCGCTATGGAGTCTCTTAAGCGAGGGGATTTGAATCAGATGATTCCTCTTTTCCTGGATACTACAGATGAAGAATATGTAGCACTGTTTACTTATGGAATTAAGAATTTCTACAGACTTGTAGATACACATGTGGCCATTGGACGGTCATATACTACAAAGGATATTTCTGATGAATGCTTAAGTTATCAGACCTTTAGCGGTGATGTGAAGGCAACCATAGCTCTTCTTGGAAATGATGCAGATCTTCAGCGTATAGCAAAAAGCTATACAAAGGAGGAGTTCATTGAGACCAGGGAGGATGCCCTTGATGCAATGTGCGAGCTTATAAATTGTATAGATGGTCTCTATGCAACTGATAAGAGTAAAAAGGGACAGAGTATAGAGCTTGATCCGCCTTTATTCCAGACGAAATTTGCAAGACTTCTTGGAGAAGATTTACATGTGATACCTATAAGGAGCTGCGACGGAGAAATATATTTTGTTGTTTCCGTTAATAGTGATGTAACCGTTAAATGAGGAGATAAAGATGGCAAAGATTTTGATGGTAGATGATTCTAGAACTTCACGCAGAGTTTTAAAGGATATGCTTGAAAGACATGGCCATGTTATAATAGGCGAAGCCACAAATGGACAGGAAGGCTTTGACAGCTACATAAAGCTACAGCCGGACATTGTCACAATGGATATTACAATGCCTGTTATGGACGGCATTGAAGGATTGAAACTTATTCACAAGGCAGACCCTAATGCGAGGGTGGTTATGATAACAGCTGCCGGACAGAACGAAAAACTGAAACAGGCAGTAGAGAACGGAGCGGCGGAGTTTGTAACAAAGCCCCTTGATGAGAATAAGGTTATCGCTGCCATAGAAAAAGTACTAGCTAAGTAAGAAATGGGGATTTATGTTTAATGATATTCATGTTGGTCCGATAACATTTCACATGTACGGACTGATGATTGCTATTGGTTTTCTTACAGCACTGATGATTGTGCTAAAAAGGGGGAAAAAGAGAGGCTTATCTGAAGATACAATTTACGGTATTTTTTATTGTGCTATCATAGGAGGCCTGCTTGGATGCAGGCTTCTGTTTTATATAGTAGAGATACCTGACATCATAAAGAATCCTTCGATACTGTGGGACTTCAGAAATGGTTATGTGGTTTATGGTGGAATAATTGGTGGAATTCTTACAGCTATGGTTTATGTAACTAAATTCCGCAAGGAAAAGTTTGGACCATACTTTGACACAGTAATGCCAGCTGTAGCTATAGCACAGGGCTTTGGCCGAATCGGATGCTTTTGCGCAGGATGCTGCTATGGAGCGGAGACAAGCTGCCCTATACATGTGGTGTTTACACATTCAGATTTTGCACCTAACGGAGTTCCGCTTATTCCTACACAGCTGATTTCATCAGCGGGAGACTTTATTATTGGATTTATTCTTATTAAGTATTCACAGAAGTCTACTGTAACTGGTAGAACTTCAGCTATGTACCTTATCCTTTATGGAATAGGAAGATTTATCATCGAGTTTTTCAGAGGAGATTACAGAGGAAATGTTGGTATTTTCTCAACCTCTCAGATCATATCAATGGTGATGGTGGCAATTGGACTAGTGTTGTTTAAGATGGCACCGAAACTGAATAAAGAAGAAAATTAAAAAACTTCCCACATATCATCTGAATATGTGGGAAGTTTTTTTATTTAATAGGAAATTACTCCGAATTTCCTATTAAACAAAAAACGCTCCGCTATGGATGCGCACTCGCGCGTAAGGTATATGTTGCATAAATGCAACCGCGCTCGGCGCGAGCATGTTGCGAGCAACATGCTTTTTTATATCCATCCGCCATCCATAGTGATTATCTGACCTGTCAGATAATCAGGAGCATCAATGAGTTTTAAGGCAAGGGCTGCGACTTCCCATGGCTCACAGATTCTGTCTGCGGGGATGTCTGCAGCTATTTCATTTATCTCATCCTCAGATAGATGCGAGGAATTCATTTCGGTATTGACCATTCCGCAGGCGATTGCATTTACCGGAATATGGCTTGGAGCTAGTTCTTTTGCTAGGGCCTTGGTAAATGAGTTAACACCGCCTTTTGAAGCAGAGTAGGCAACTTCACAGGAAGCACCGACATTTCCCCAGACAGAAGATATATTAAGAATTCTTCCTCCTCCGTTCTGGAGCATGAAAGGAACAGCATTTTTACATACATAAAAGAGGGAGTCCAGGTTTACGGACATAAGACTTCTCCACTCTTCAGAAGTCATATCTGTAATAAGACCATAGTGAGCAACTCCTGCGTTATTAATAATTATTGTAGGAACGCCGATGTGAGAGCACTTCATTTTATCGAATATTTCTATAACATCTTTTTCGTTTCCAACATCGCATGAAAATGCTGTACATGATATGCTGTACTTATTAGAAAGTTCTGTACTTAAAGCTTCCAGCTTATCAAAACTGTTCTTGCAGCAAAGATATAAAGGATAGCCTTCCTTTGCAAAGGCTTCTGCTATAGCAGCTCCGATTCCCCTGGATGCTCCGGTTATAAGAACAGGCTTCTTATTATTTGAGGACATTTTTATAACCTCCGAATTATAATTGTAATAAGTAGTCTTACAGGATTTATAAGACATTTTAATGATAACACAAAAAAACACTTTACATTTTTGAAGAAAAGATATATTATGAATTTACAATAAATTGTACGCAATCCAATATTAAACAATATATGAGGAGGTATCAATATGCATGATCTTATTATAGTTGGTTCAGGCCCTGCAGGTCTTTCTGCAGCAGTATATGCAATGAGAGCAGGACTCGACACACTTGTTATAGAAAAAGACCCCGTTAGTGGAGGTCAGATTCTTATAACCTACGAGGTTGACAATTATCTTGGCCTTCCTGGAATTAACGGCTTCGATATGGGAATGAAGTTCCGTGAACACGCAGATAAGCTCGGTGCTAAGTTTGCTGAGGGAACTGTTACTTCTATAGAAAAGGTTAGTGAAGGAAGCGACACAAAGGCACCTGTTTACAAGGTTGTTACAGATCAGGGCGAGCATGAGGCAAAGACAGTTATCCTTGCAACAGGAGCATCTCACAACAAGCTTGGAATCAAAGGCGAAGAGGAGTTCACTGGAAAGGGCGTATCATATTGCGCAACCTGCGACGGTGCATTCTTTAGAAGTAAGGTAGCGGTAGTAAACGGTGGCGGAGATGTCGCAGTTGAAGATGCAATTTTCCTCGCAAGAGGCTGCAGCAAGGTTTACCTTGTTCATAGAAGAGATGAGCTTAGAGCAGCAAAAATCCTTCAGGAAGAGCTTCTTTCACTTGAGAATGTAGAAGTAATCTGGGATAGCGTTGTAGAAGAGGTCAAGGGTGACAATAAGGTTTCAGCTGTAACTGTAAAAAATGTTAAAACAGGTGAAACAAAGGACGTAGATACTGATGCTCTTTTTGTTGCAATCGGTATTCATCCACTTACAGAGGCATTTACAGGAATTGCTGATATGGATGATAACGGATATATCATCGCTGGTGAGGATGGAGCAACTTCAACACCAGGTATATTCGTAGCTGGTGACTCCAGAAAGAAGAGACTTCGCCAGATTGTTACTGCTGTAGCTGATGGAGCTAATGCTGTTACAGCCGTACAGGATTTCCTTGTTGGAAAGTCGTAATGAAAAATTTGCAAAAAATTCACAAATTTTTGAAGAAACCATTCAGAAACAAGCCAGTATCCGCATGGATACTGGCTTGTAATTTGATGTAATAATATACAAAAATGACAAAAATGGCTTAAAAACTGGGCTCAATTTGGCTTTCAAAAATGCTCTAAGGTTGACAAAAAACAGTATTCGAGGTATATTGTTAAAAGATGTAACAAAATCGTAACAATTGTTTGGAGGTTTATTTTGCGAATAACTGGGAAGCAGCTTGTAGCTATGGGGGTAGCAGCTGCGGTGACTATAGGAGTAAATGGTATTGATGTATCAGCTTCATCATCTAAGGTAACATCCGTTTTACCTTCCGCAGGAATCAGTTATGCACTTACTTCTGATTCTGTATCACTTTCTAATCTTGCAAGTGATAGCGCAGACACTGATTTAGCTGAGAATTCAGATATTACAGAGACTACACCGCTTGCATCTATGTTGCAGCAGAATATTCTTAATGATATTCAGAAGGCAACAGGTGCTAATATTACAATCGCTGAGTATGATGAGGCTAATGCCGAGACAGAGGCTCAGATGACTGATGAAGAGAAGGAAGAAGAGCTTTTCAAGACTCTCGTAATTGCTCAGGTTAATGATTATGTAAATGTACGTGATAACCCGAGTGAAGATGATGGTGAGATCATCGGTAAGCTCTATGATGATTCTGTAGGTACATTTGAAGAGGAAGTAGACGGATGGTACAAGATTAAATCCGGATCCGTTGAAGGATATGTTAAGGCTGAGTATTGTGTTACAGGTGATGCAGCTGTAGAACTTGCTAAGGAAGTTGGTAAGCGTATCGCTACAGTTACAACAACAACACTTAAAGTAAGAAGTGGCCCTAGCACAGATGATGAAGTACTCGGACTTGTACCCATCGAGGATGAGCTCGTTGTAACAGAAGAGCTTGATGATTGGGTTAAGGTTAGTATCGAGGAAGGTGACGGATACGTTTCTCGTGATTACGTAGAGCTTTCAACAGAGTTTGTTAAGGCTGAGTCCAAGGCTGAGGAAGAAGCTCGTCTTAAGAAGGAAGAGGAGGCTCGTCTTGCAGCTCTTGCTTCTGCTAAGAAGGGAACTAAGAACTCAACAAGTTCTTCAGGATCTAAGAGCTACAATTCAGCAGGAAGCTACACAACACAGTCCAGCTCAATCGGATCTGCAGTTGCTTCATTTGCTCAGCAGTTTGTAGGAAATCCTTATGTATATGGTGGATCTTCTCTTACAAACGGAACAGACTGCTCTGGTTTCGTAATGAGCGTATATGCTAACTTCGGTGTTAGCCTGCCTCATTCTTCTGGTGCTGACAGAAGCGTTGGTGCCGCAGTTGATGGACTTGCAAATGCACAGCCTGGTGACATCGTATGTTACTCAGGTCACGTAGGAATCTACATTGGTGGTGGCCAGATCGTACACGCATCTACAGCTGCTACAGGTATTAAGATTTCTGATGCAAGCTACAGAACAGTATTAGCAGTTCGTCGTATTTTCTAAAAATATGCATAAAAAAATCGGAAGGCGAAAGCCTTCCGATTTTTTTATGCTTCAGGTTCGATCAAACCGTATGTGCCGCCCTTTCTCTTATATACAACATTGGGCTGATCGGTCTCTGCGTTAATGAATACGAAGAAGCTGTGTCCTAAAAGTTCCATCTGGATTGCTGCATCCTCAACATACATTGGCTTGAGGTCGAATTTCTTTACACGTTCAATGCGAATCTCTTCGTCATCATAGTTATCATTTTCAACATATTCTTTTTTGAAATTGCTGATCTCAGTCTGGTGCTTGTTGACAAGCTTGCTCTTATATTTTTTGAGCTGCCTTTCTATAATCTCTTCAACAAGGTCGATTGATACATACATATCGCTGCTGACCTGCTCAGATCTTATTATTTTTCCTTTCACAGGGATTGTGACTTCGATCTTGTGGCGATCCTTGTCCGCTGTCAGGGTTACATTCACATTAGTGTCCGGCGTGAAATATTTTTCGAGCTTGCCGATTTTTTCCTCCACAGCGGATTTAAGTCCGGGTGTTACATCAATGTTTTTTCCAATAATAGTAAATTTCATGCAATCATCCCCTTTATAGTGTTATAGTGATTCACACTTTGAATCCTAATTTTATAAACAAATTATATCATTGTATGCGGTATATAAGCAATTCATACTGATGACTTTACAAATCTTTTATGTTTTATGGAAATTTTGTATAGATTCACCAAAAAATATGTTTGCCCACCTGGTGGATAAATATGTGGAAGATGGAATAATCTTGGTGGATAATGTGGATAACTTCGTGTATAAGTCGAAAAAATGGGATTTTTGGTTGAAAAATTGTGGATAACTTTTTAAGAAATAATTAACTTCGAGCGAAGATTTGGAGTTGACTTTTCATTTTATGTGCAAATAATACAGTTTTACAAAAATTTAATAAAAAATAGATATATTATCTGTGCTTTTGGTTGCGTATAAAAAAGCGCGCATGCTATAATAAATACGTTGTGACAAAAAAATAACAAGCAACAAAAAATATAAAATTTGCGGACTAATTGTCCCGAAACGGAGGTAGCATCTATGGCACAGAAGGTAGTATTGGCAGGCGCTTGCAGAACTGCAATCGGCAAGATGGGCGGAGCCCTTTCTAACACACCGGCAGCAGAGCTTGGATCAATCGTAATTAAGGAAGCGCTTAACAGAGCAGGCGTTAAGCCTGAACAGGTAGACGAGGTTCTTATGGGCTGCGTTATTCAGGCAGGTCTCGGACAGAACGTAGCACGTCAGGCATCAATCAAGGCAGGTCTTCCTGTTGAGGTTCCGGCAGTTACTATCAATGTTGTATGCGGTTCAGGTCTTAACTGCGTAAATATGGCTGCTGAGAAGATTCTTTCAGGCAGTGCTGATATCGTAGTTGCAGGTGGTATGGAGAACATGTCAATGGCTCCTTTCGCACTTGACAAGGCTCGTTTCGGTTATCGTATGAATAATGGTGTATTAAAGGATTGTATGGTAAACGATGCTCTTTGGGATGCATTCAACGATTACCACATGATCAAGACTGCTGATAACGTAGCAGAGCAGTGGAAGCTTTCAAGAGAAGAGCTTGATGAGTTTGCACTTAACAGCCAGCAGAAGTGCGAAGCTGCACAGAAGGCAGGCAAGTTCAAGGATGAGATCGTTCCTGTTCCTGTAAAGGTTAAGAAGGAAACAGTTATGTTCGATACAGACGAAGGCCCTCGTGCAGGTTCTACAATGGAAGGTCTTGCTAAGCTTCGTCCTATCAACGCTGATGGCGTAACAACAGCTGGTAACGCTTCAGGTATCAACGACGGTGCAGCAGCTATCGTTGTTATGAGCGAAGAGAAGGCTAAGGAACTTGGTATCACACCTATGGCTACATGGGTATGTGGTGCTCTTGGCGGTGTTGATCCTTCAATCATGGGTGTTGGCCCTGTTGCAGCTACAAAGAAGGTTCTTGATCGTACAGGCCTTAAGATCGAGGATATCGATATCTACGAAGCAAACGAAGCTTTCGCAGCTCAGTCTGTAGCAGTAGGTAAGGATCTTGGATTCGATCTTTCAAAACTTAATGTTAACGGTGGTGCTATTGCACTCGGTCACCCTGTAGGAGCATCAGGATGCCGTATTCTTGTTACTCTTCTTCACGAGATGCAGAGATCTGACAAGAAGCGCGGTCTTGCAACTCTTTGTATCGGTGGCGGTATGGGTTGCGCTACTATTGTCGAAAGGTAATCACTTGGCGAGGCCCTTTCGAGCCTAGTGTACTACCTTGTTCTGTCGAGGACTTCAGTCCGAGAGCAGAACTTCCAATTAAATAGGTTAAGCGCTGTGAGGATATTTCCTCGCGGCGCTTATTCCACGTTTTATAAAAGGAGGAAAAGAAAATGGGATTTGTAAATGTTGAAGTAAAGGATAAAATTGCTGTCCTTACAATCAACCGTCCTGAAGCTCTCAATGCTCTTAACAGCGCAGTGCTTGATGATTTAAGTGCGGCTCTTGACAGCATTGATGTTAACACTGTAAGAGCTCTTGTACTTACAGGAGCAGGCGAGAAGTCATTTGTAGCAGGTGCTGATATCGGGGAGATGAGCACACTTACAAAGGCTGAGGGCGAGGCTTTTGGTAAGAAGGGTAATGATGTATTCAGAAAGCTTGAGACATTCCCTATTCCTACAATTGCAGCAGTTAACGGATTCGCACTTGGTGGCGGATGCGAGATTTCTATGAGCTGCGACATTCGTATTTGCTCAGACAACGCTATGTTTGGTCAGCCTGAGGTTGGTCTTGGAATCACACCTGGATTTGGTGGAACACAGAGACTTGCTCGTCTTGTAGGCGCTGGCATGGCTAAGCAGCTTATTTACACAGCTCGCAATATCAAGGCTGACGAAGCTAAGAGAATCGGTCTTGTTAACGAGATATATACTCTGGAAGAGCTTCTTCCTGCAGCTGAGAAGATGGCTAACACCATCGCAGCTAATGCACCTATCGCAGTTCGTGCATGCAAGAAGGCTATCAACGAAGGACTTCAGCTTGATATCGACAAGGCTATCGAGCTTGAGGAGAAGATCTTTGGTGATTGCTTCGAGACAGAGGATCAGAGAGAAGGTATGGCAAACTTCCTTCGCAAGAAGGACGACCCGAAAAAGGTTAAGGTTGTTGATTTCCAGAACAAATAATTTTAGGAGGACATATAAATGAAGGTAGCAGTTATTGGTGCTGGCACAATGGGCGCAGGTATCGCTCAGACATTCGCACAGGCAGAGACAGTTGATACAGTATATCTTTGCGATATTAAGACAGAGTTCGCTGAGGGCGGCTTTGCAAAGATTAAGAAGAACCTCGACAAGCAGGTTGCTAAGGGAAAGATTGATCAGGCTAAGGCTGATGCAGTTACAGCTAAGATCAAGACTGGTCTTAATGACATCTGCACAGATGCTGATCTCGTAGTTGAGGCAGCTCTTGAGGTTATGGATATTAAGAAGAACCTCTTCAAGGAACTTGAAGAGAACATTGTTAAGAATCCTGATTGCATTTTTGCATCTAACACATCTTCTCTTTCAATCACAGAGATCGGTGCAGGACTTCCTAAGCCGGTTATCGGTATGCACTTCTTCAATCCCGCTCCTGTTATGAAGCTGGTTGAGGTTATCCAGGGTGCTAACACACCTGAGTCTGACGTTGAGAAGATCAAGAAGATTTCTGAGGATCTTGGTAAGACTCCTGTTCAGGTTAACGAGGCAGCTGGTTTCGTAGTAAACCGTATCCTTGTTCCTATGATCAACGAAGGTATCTTCGTATATTCAGAAGGCGTTTCAGATATCCAGGGCGTAGACACAGCTATGAAGCTTGGCTGCAACCATCCTATGGGACCCCTTGAACTCGGTGACTACATCGGACTTGATATCGTTCTTGCAATCATGGACGTTCTTTACAAGGAGACAGGCGATTCCAAGTATCGCGCTTGCCCTCTTCTTCGTAAGATGGTTCGTGGTAAGAAGCTTGGTGTTAAGACTGGTATCGGTTTCTACGATTACAGCGACGGTGGCAAGGTTCCTACAGATAGAAAGTAATCACTTAGCGGTGTCTTTTACCGCTTAGTGTACTACTTAGTTCTGGCGAGGGCTACTTGCCCGAGAGCAGAACTTCCTATGATTAACAATAAAATGGAGGACTAATTCATGGATTTTCAGTTAGATCAGCAACATGAAATGGCGAGATCTCTTTTCAAAGAGTTCGCAGAAAAAGAAGTAAAGCCCCACGCAATTGACGTGGATGAGACAGAGAAGTTCCCTACAGAGACCGTTAAGTTAATGCAGAAGTACGGTTTCATGGGTATTCCGATTCCAAAGGAATACGGCGGACAGGGATGCGATCCTCTTACATACGTTATGTGTGTAGAGGAGCTTGCAAAGGTTTGTGGTACAACAGCAGTTATCGTTTCTGCTCACACATCACTTTGCTGCGATCCTATCCTTACATATGGTACAGAAGAGCAGAAGCAGAAGTACCTTGTTCCCCTTGCAAAGGGTGAGAAGCTCGGTGCTTTCGGTCTTACAGAGCCCATGGCTGGTACAGACGCTCAGGGCGTTCAGACAAAGGCTGTTCTTTCAGAAGATGGAAAAGAGTGGATCCTTGATGGCTCCAAGTGCTTCATCACAAACGGTAAGGAAGCTGATGTTTACATCATCTTCGCTTACACAGATGTTGTAGAAGATAAGAAGGGCAGAAAGCAGAAGAAGTTCTCAGCATTCATCGTTGAGAAGGATACTCCTGGTTTCACATTCGGTACAAAGGAAAACAAGATGGGTATTCGTGGATCATCCACATACGAGCTTATTTTCCAGGATTGCCATATCCCTGCAGAGAACCTTCTCGGCGTAAGAGGAAAGGGCTTTGCAATCGCTATGCACACACTTGATGGTGGACGTATCGGTATCGCTGCTCAGGCTCTTGGTATCGCTGAGGGTGCTCTCGACAGAACAGTTGAGTATGTAAAAGAGAGAAAGCAGTTCGGCAGAGCAATCGGTGCTTTCCAGAATACACAGTTCCAGCTTGCTAACATGGCTACACAGTGTGAAGCTGCTAGACTCCTTGTTTATCAGGCTGCTGATGCTAAGAAGAACAAAGATTACTACGGAATCGAAGCTGCTAAGGCTAAGCTTTTCGCAGCAGAGGTTGCTATGGATGTAACTACAAAGGCTGTACAGCTTCACGGTGGTTACGGTTATATCAGAGAGTACGAAGTAGAGCGCATGATGCGTGATGCTAAGATCACAGAGATCTACGAGGGTACATCTGAAGTTCAGAGAATGGTTATCTCTGGCGCATTACTTAAGTAATCATCTTATTTTGATAAAGGAGAATACAAATGAAAGTTGTAGTTTGCATAAAGCAGGTGCCCGATACAAAGGGCGGGGTTAAGTTTAAACCCGATGGAACACTCGACAGAGGAGCAATGCTTGCAATCATGAACCCTGATGACAAAGCAGGTCTTGAGGCAGCTCTTCGTCTTAAAGATGAATACGGCGCAGAAGTTACAGTTGTAACTATGGGTCTTCCTAAGGCTGAAGCAGTTCTTCGTGAAGCTATGGCTATGGGTGCTGACAAGGCAGTTCTTGTTACAGACCGCGTACTTGGTGGTGCTGACACATGGGCAACATCTTCAACAATCGCAGGCGCACTTAGAAACCTTGAGTATGATCTCGTAATCACAGGCCGTCAGGCTATCGATGGTGATACAGCTCAGGTTGGTCCTCAGATTTCTGAGCACCTTGGTCTTCCTGTAATTTCTTACGCTGAAGAGATTAAGGTTGATGAGAAGGCTAAGACTGTTGTTGTTAAGCGCCAGTTCGAGGATCGTTATCACATGGTTGAGGCTAAGATGCCTTGCCTTATCACAGCTCTTGCTGAGCTCGGCGAGCCCAGATACATGACTCCTGGCGGAATCTTCGATGCATTTGAGAAGGAAGTAACCGTTTGGGGCAGAGCAGACCTTAAGGATGTTGAGGATTCTAACCTTGGTCTTAAGGGATCACCTACTCAGATTGCTAAGGCTTCTGATAAGGTTAAGAAGGGCGCTGGTGAGAAGATCGTTGCTGATTCAGCTGACGAAGCAGTAGATTATCTGTTTGGTAAGCTTGAAGAGAAGCATATCATCTGAGAACCTGCGAGCCGCGCAGTAATTTTTTGAAAGACAAAATTCTGTGCTTGCACAAAGAATTTTGGATTGAGAAAAATTGATATGTGGCGAACAGCCACAACGAGGAAATGCGTAGCATTTTCGAGTCTGCGCGTTCCAAGATGTGAATTAATAGATTAAAAGGAGAACAAAACATGTCTTTAGAAGAATATAAGGGTGTATTTATATTTGCTCAGCAGGTAGACAATGAGCTCTCAGGTATTGCACTTGAGCTCCTGGGCAAAGCAAAAGATCTTGCAAATGATCTTGATGAGAAAAAAGTTACAGCAGTTCTGCTTGGTGACAAGGTTGGTAACCTTGTAGACACACTTGCTGAGTATGGCGCTGATCGTGTAATCGTTGTTGATGATCCTGAGCTTAAGGATTATAGAACAGAGCCTTACACACACGCACTTGCATCAGTTATCGATGAGTTCAAGCCTGAGATCCTTCTCGTTGGTGCTACAGCTATCGGTCGTGACCTTGGTCCTCGCGTATCTTCACGTGTTCACACAGGTCTTACAGCTGACTGTACACAGCTTGATATCGGTGACTTCCCGCTTAACGCTGTTGAGGGCCAGGAGCAGAAGCATAAGCAGCTCCTTATGACACGTCCTGCATTCGGTGGTAACACAATCGCTACTATCGCTTGCCCTGACTTCCGCCCTCAGATGGCAACAGTTCGTCCTGGCGTTATGCAGAAGATCGCTCCTGTAAAGGGTGCTAAGGCTGAGGTTGTTGAGTTCAACCCTGGCTTCACAGAGAATGCTTGCTATACAAAGATCCTTGAGATCGTTAAGGCAGTTTCAGAGGTTGAGGATATCCAGGAAGCTAAGATCCTTGTATCTGGCGGACGTGGTGTTGGAAGCCCTGAGAACTTCAAACTTCTTGATGACCTTGCAAAGGTTCTTCACGGAACAGTATCTTGCTCACGTGCAGTTGTAGATTCTGGCTGGAAGCCGAAGGATCTCCAGGTAGGTCAGACAGGTAAGACTGTTCGTCCTAAGGTTTACTTCGCTATCGGTATCAGCGGAGCTATCCAGCACGTTGCAGGTATGGAAGAGTCAGATCTCATCATCGCTATCAACAAGGATGAGAACGCTCCTATCTTCGACGTAGCAGACTACGGTGTAGTAGGCGACCTCAATAAGATCGTTCCTGCACTCACAAAGAAGCTCGAGGCTGCTCTCGCTGCAAAGTAATATAACGGGCAACCGCTGAAAATATTAGGTTGACTACTTCAAATCATTCGGGTTACGCTTTCGCTCGGTGAAAAACGTAGTGGTTCTAACGTGGTAAAAAACACCACGTAAGAACCAACGTTTTTCAACGCACCCTCATTGATTTGATGTAGCCAACCTTTTTTATTTTCAGCGGTTGCCCTGCCATAGTAAAAAGAGATAACGCGTCATTTGCTTATTGATAAAACTGATAGTGCTTTTGCGAGAAGGAACTGGTAACGGATGAAAATAATAGATTATTTTAAACCTATGATGCAAAGTCAAATAAAACGCCTCGCTTCTTGGCTATTTATATGACTTTTTATATAGAAAAAAGGTGAGAATACTAATAAAATTGGTAAAAGAACAGGAAATTATCAGCTTTTCATGATTGAAAATGCCATGAAAATGCTTATAAATAAGGCTAGCACTTGCATTTTTATAGATTATAAAAATGCACTGGCATAGACGAATTCCTTAGATCGGAGAGAATGATATAAAAAAATATGACAAAAGGAAAACAAATTTACTTTATTTTATTTCTTGCTCGAGATTATCAAATAATTTGTGGTTGATGTGTTTTTTTTCGTCCTTTTTATGCCTAATCTTAATGAAGCGAAAGCTGCAGAGTTGACTATTACAGATGCGGTACAAATCTCAAGTATTGGTAAGAAATGTAATATTAGATTTACAAAGAAGAAAAATTATAAGTATTATTATACTATTTCAAGTGATGGTACAATACCTTCTTCAGGCATGATCACAGATTCTCAAAGAGTGAGTAGATCATTTTATTCGCAAACTAAAAGAAAAGATAAGGAATATGATATAAATGTGACAATTACAGTGATTGTAAAATAGTTGTAGCTTTTGGGAAAAAATATGAAAGGCCGTTGCTGATACACGATAGTGTAATGCAACGGCTTTTTGTAGTGCGCCTAGCGGCGCACGTTTCTAACGGGTTAAAGTCCCGTATCCGCCCGGTAGTGGGAAGGATATAGC
>SVFV01000053.1 GCA_015056655.1 Butyrivibrio sp. | reverse complement strand
CACCTTATGAAAGGTATGCGGCTCATGATTTCATACAGAAGGTAGGAGCCTGCGAATGCTGCTATTGCAACCAACAGATATACGATGACAGGGGCAAGGAACGGACATAATGTATGCAGATACCATCCGCTGACTGCCATTATCAGGAAAAGGATTGGCCCCGGTACGTTGTTCATGGAATTAAATGCACCAGACATCAGCATGTTGTAATAGCCAAGAATCCAGCCGAAAACCAGAAGGCCGATTGTTGATGGTACAAGATACTTTCTCGTCCTTACGCTGATAAATTCCTTTTCTGTTCGTTTAATTAGTTCATAGCGGGCTGACATGCCGGATACCACAAACAGAAGTAACATGAACCAAGGATATACAATGTACTGATATGTATCCTGGGGCTGATGTTTACTGAAAGGTCCGATGATTCCGTGTTGAACGACACCGTTGAATATGTAAATTACATGATAAATGACAACCAGCACTACTGTTATCCAGCGAATATTATCCAAGCACACCTTCCTCATATTTCTACCACCTTTGCTAAATATTTTAACATTTTTCTAAATCATAAAAAAGTAAGCTCCGCCTGTTTACCAAGCGAAGCTAACATATTTTGCTATTTTTTGTTAAATTTGGCTGCCTCCATGAATGTTGCTATCTTTTTCTTACTTGTGTCATCAATCCTCTATTCGATATATCATATCCCCCATATTCCATATGCTCATGATTCCAAAAAGTGGATCATTTTCACCTTGCCATATCCATCCTTGATAGGTTGTGTCATATCCGCAATATCCCTCTGTAACGATTTCAAACTCCGCATCAGGATATTGCTTTTTAAATTCCTCAAGAGATAATGAATTACCAGAAAATGACTTCTCTCCATCGTATCCATATGGAGTATTAAATACTAGAATATTGCACTCTTCCATATCAGTCTTAGTAAAATCAATTACCCCGGAAAACCATTTTTCCTCGTCATCCGTATATTGAAATACTCGATCTATTTTTAAGGACAAAGTGCTTTCGCTGATCTCTATCTCTTTTATCCTACTATCATGTAAACTAAACGGAAGATTACTTTTTCTGCTCCTTATATAGTCCATATTCCTCCCTGTTTGATTTCCACATTATATATTCAAATCCCACTCTTTTTTTAGGAGTCTGTATTCCAGGCGTGTTTTCATATGACCATCATGCCATTCATAATCAACATGTTCTGCTTCTTTGATCATGCCGTTCTTTTGCATAACTCTTTCGGAGCGGGAATTCTCCTTAAGACATCCTGTTGTAACTCTGTACACGTTGTCCTTGGTAAAGGCGAATTCCAAAACCTTATTAAGTGCCTCAGAAGTATATCCATTCCCCCAAAAGCTGGGATAAGTAAAGTATCCAAGATGGACGATTTTTCCTACAGGTGTGTCATCAACTACTGTATAACCTATACTTCCCACCTGTTCATGAGTGTCTTTTAATTCAATGTGAAGAAAATAAAACTTCCGATAATCATTCTTGCTATCTTCCAACACCTCATTAAACTCTGCCAGCGCAGATTCGCGATCATCCAGCTTGATATCCTGCAAATAGTACATGGTCTGGTCATCAGTTTTCAATTTGTAATATGCCTCAAAATCAGTTTCTACATAATCTCGTAGGCATAATCTTTCTGTTTCTAATTTAATCATCTGAATATCCTCTGTTTATACAAAGTCATTCTTTCGTTAACAATTAATCATTATAGCAAGAATGCATACCCTTTTGTACGTTTCCATGCCGGATATTCATTTTTTCTCAATACAAAAACAGACCTACCATTACACGGATAAAGGTCTGTTTTTCATTTCATTACTGTTATCCTATTATAGCTGAGCTACTCGTAGAAGAATATTCATAGTACCATGCATAAGCCATCCGGGAATAATAGATCCATCTGCCTTTTTTTCATTAACATATGCAATGAGAATTCCTGGTATTATAGGGAAAATGACTAATGCCAGCCCTTCAACAAAATTAATCTTATCAAGTATCAAAACAATGTGCGCAAATCCAAATATTATAGCCTGAATTATTGTAGCAACTTTAAAGCTGAATATACGCTGTAACCTTTTCTGAATAAACCCTCTAAAAAGAATTTCTTCGGAAAAAGCTGTATGAATATATGAGTTTAGAATTGCACTTGGAAGTCCGATAATTCCCATACCGGCGGAAGTAGATCTATTCCAATCCGCATCAAGAACAAATTTATATACGATCATTCCAACCAGATCACTTATAATAATTGCGCCTATGGCATATTTCGCGCATTCTTTTTTGTCTGAAGTGACCTTTTTAAAGCCTATCCATGAAAAGAAGGATTCCTTCTTACGTGCAGTCAACAACCATACGATAAAGGGGATTAGAGAGAAAAGTAGAACCTGTACTACAGAACTAAGAAGTTCAGTGATAAATGTGCTCATGATGCAAGTTACCTCCGTTCGTATTATTTTATTTTTCACTTTATCAACTTATGCATGATTGTACAATTAAATTGCGATAAATACTAGCTTTTCAGTTAAAGATTTGCCATCCTCATGCTGACTATTCCATTATCTTCTCCATATTCTTCAAATCCCATTCTCTTATATAGGCCATATCCTATCTGCATCACAGAAGGCTTCGTGGTAAAAGTAACCTCTTTGAAGCCAAGCGCTTTAGCCTTATCCAGCATGGTATTCAGCATAATTCTGGCATATCCTTTACCACGATTTTCCGGTTTTATGAATAATCGTTTTGCCTCACAAACTGTATCATTCAGCTTTTTTATTGCTATACACGCAACAGGAGCATTTTCTTCATAGCCAACGAGAAGTGCTCCTCCTCTGTAGAAGGCTTCCAGATCAGCCAGTTCTTTATCAAAAGAAACAAAGCAGCTTTCCGCGCCCTTAATCTGCGAGTACTCCTTGAACAGTTCTTTTACTACTTCCGTATCGCTACCCTCTTTCACCTCAAACTTTTTCATAATTATCCTTACTCCCTTGAATTTACCACTCCACAATCACTGAGCACCTTCATCGCTAAGCACCTCAACTTCCTCCATCCTTTTTATTTATTCCTATTCGATTGTGTGCAATAATAGAAAATATAATAAACCGCCCCTAATCAAAAATCAATTCATCGTAAAAAAATATAAGAGTAAGCCGAAATAAATACTGTCGACAATCAGCATTCCTAAAGGAGCATTCGTATGAAAAGAGACAAAATAGCATGTAATTGCAAAAACGTTAACTATGGCCAAATCCTCGATGCTGTGAAAAGCGGTGCTGATTCATATGAAAAAGTTCAGGAAATTACAGGGTGTGGAACCGGATGCGGAAAATGCCGTGATTTCATCAGCACAATGATACGCGATATACTGATGTTTCCCGAAGATTACGAATAACTTTATCTTGCGATATTATGTACCAAGCCATCAGACCAAAGTTATTTTAAAGACATCACATAGATTTGACAGGGATTTGCTTCATCCCAAAGGAGCGGAAATACCTCTAACTCTTTGAAACCACAGCTTGTGTAAAAGAGATTCGTTCTGTCATAATCCTCATATATTCCCATCTTCACAGTCTTGACCTGCATGAACTCATATCCTTGTAATCTGGCAGTTTCTATTGCCTTTTCTACCAGCCGCCTGCCAACACCGCTCCTGTGATGCTCCATTAAAACACCCATAACAGCCAGTTCAACTGTAGACTTCCCTGTTTCTTTTAAACAGAGGAATCCTATAGGTCCCTCCGTTCCCTTAGCTGCAAAGAATGTCCAACCGGCACTTCCGGAAATGTATTCTTCCCTGCTCTCTTCTATACCAAACCAGTCAGTAAGAGCCTCAAGTATTTCTCTTGCAATAGCCTGCTTTTCATTAGAATCCGTAATCTCAACAATCAACATTCTCTCTCCTATTCACCACCTACTTTTCTAAGATTACCGCCGCTTCTTACAACTAGTAATCCTACCGTCTCGACCAAGGTCTTTCTTTACCAAGCCATCCGCATTTCTCCCAATACGATTTGTCTGCTTCACCGGACCCAAAATCTGCTTTCTGCATCATACGCATCAGTGAAAACATGGCTTTAGTCTTTATACCTGCTTTTACGCGTTTTTTACGGGAAAGCCTTTGCGCAATCCTTATTGTATCTTTTTCAATCTTCTGTTTTTTCTTTTCACTGACTCCGTCCCAATTCATGGCTTGTATGCAGATGCCATATTCAACGATATAGGGAATACCCCAATAGAATAGTGCATCACTTACATCCTTTACTGCCTTCTTTGCTCCGCTTCCTGCTGCGGTTGATATGACAACTGCCTTTTTATTGAACATACACTTTCGCGGTCTATGTGACATCCAGTAATTGAATGTCAGATCTATGAAGCTCTTCATCGGGGCTGAGGCTCTCAGGCAATAAGTCGGGGTTGTGAATATCAGAATATCTGCCTCTTCAACTTCTTTCATTATCCTGTTTTTTTCTTCATAGAAAGGACATTTGGTATCATCCTCTATGCAAGTATAACATCCGAGGCAAAAATGATTCAGGTCCTTCGGAAGGAAGAATTCAACTATATCTTTATCACTTCCGATATTCTTTGCAAGTAATCTCCCGATATTATATGTACTTCCTTTATGATTCTGACCGTTTATCATTACTATCTTCATTTATCTTCTCCCTTATATATCCTGCTAAACTGTCTGATGTGCCTCTCCAGTTTTTGTAAGCATTCTTTTTCTCTTTTAGGCTGTCTATCGCATACGGTCATGAGCAGATAAATGGGTGAAAAAAACTGCAATGCCATAATATCGGCATCATCTCCTTTTAACTTACCCTGCATGATAAGAAATTGAAACATTCCACTCTGATACTTAATAGGTTCATCAAAATACTGATTGGAGAAAAGACCTGCCAATTCCTTATCTGAAAACTGTTCCAAGGTGAGCATCTTTCTGAACCTGCATTCATATTCATCGTGTAAAAAGAACGAAAACAGCCCTGCACCCATCTTCACAAGGTCATCTTCTGAAGTATTCTTATAAACTTCTGAATCCATCAGGATATCATTTCCATTCAAATTTAAATCTGCAGCTTTTTGGTTATATCGCTCACGCATTTCATCTAAGATGGCATTAAAAATATCCTGTTTGCTTTTATAATGTTTATATAAAGAGGGTGCCTTTATGCCCACACCTTCGGCTATCTGTCCCACATAAACATTTCCGTATCCTTTTTCCGAAAACAAAGTCAATGCTACATCCAATATTTTCTTTTTGGTATCCATATATACTCCTTCGGCTAATTCCAATTAGCTTTATTATAGGCTAATCTGAATTAGTCATCAATATAAAAAACAGGAGTATGTCGAGCAAAATAAAGAGAAAATGCCTTCTTCTGTTGAGTTTTGGCCATATGATAAAGCAACAGAGAGATATATAAAGTCCATGTATCTGCCATGGACATGCTAAACGCAGATTTGGGCAGAATAATAGTCCATAAAGACTTCTGCCATAGACATTCAACTCGAAAATGTAAGCAGAAAAATAGCCCTAAAGGTCTCTGCCATGAACATGCAACTCTCAGATATAAGCAGAAAAATAGCCCTAAAGGTCTCTGCCATGAACATGCAACTCTCAGATATAAGCAGAAAAATAGTCCCAAAAGCCTCTGCCATGAATGCCCAAACTGCAGAAACAGGCAGAACCCCCTGATATGATTTGACATCTACCGAGGTCGAGCACTGCGCCAAAGAAAAGAGCACGCCAAATTCCAATGTGTCTGGATGAAGGCATAGCCTTTTATCGCAATATATATCGGAAACCGCCCATAATCAAAAATCAACACTTACATGGCCTTGATTATGAGCGGTGCATCTTTTATCATAAATAGATTATTAGATTGTTGCTGTTGAATGCATTGAAATATGATATTTCCTTAGCCATTCCCATAACAAGCTTAATTCCACTATGTTTCCCGATTTCATCATTGTTATGTGCTTCATAGAAATCTGTTGGATTAAACTGGTTGCAGTAATCTCGAAGGGTCATACATATTCTTTCACCATTTGCAAATAAACGATATTCCACCATTGCTGTTCCGTTGCCCTTAGGTTTACCATGGGCGATGACATTGCCCGCCATTTCTTCGACAAAGTATGCCATGTGCTTTGCTTCTTTTGAATCAATATTATGTGCAAGACAAAATTCCTCTGCTTTTTTGCTTTCCAGCATAACATCTTCCATTGTTCTCATGGTGGCATAGATATTGTCTGTTTCTTTTCCACCAAAATCCTTAGGCAGGAACATAAAATCCTCGAGACTGCGTGGCAAGCCCTTTTTGTGAACGCAGACTATTACAAATATCATCAGCATAAGAATTGCTTTGCCTACAGCAAGGGATGCCAAAACACCCTTTGAACCAAAGAAGGAGCCCATAATAAATGCCACAAAAACCGGCACAAAGAAACGTTCGCCAAAGTTGAAAGCATTAACCAGAAGTCGCTGACGTATTCCCTGTAGATAGTTTTGGAAAGCCACTAGCAAGGTGTCCAGCACAAGATTAATGGCCAGACATCTGATGGCGAAGGACGCAAAATCAATAACCTCAACATCACTTGTATAGAACATAGCAATGGCTTTTGCCAAAACGAAAAGAATTCCACCCACAGCGCATGAGAGTGTGATTGATAACATTACTGAATAAGAAAATAATCGCTTTAACCCTTTTTTGTCGTTTGCGCTGTAATATACCCCTGTCATCGTCAAAAGAGCTTTGCCGATTCCGAGGCCAATGCAAAACATAAAGGTATTAATATCATTTTGAATTGCACGAGCAGCAACTGCAGAGCCTGCCAGTGCAACACTTAGGTTGATTCGACTTATAAAAAGATCTCTTAATACTGTTGCAAGCTTACGTATTAAAGTAGGAGAACCAGACCTGCAAATATCTACAAGATGTTTTAGATGAAATCCTAAGAAAGTAAATCTGAAATAGCAGTTTTTCCTAAAATAGTAGGATAATAGGAACACCAGTTGAATATAGAAGGATATGGTCGTGGCCATCCCCATTCCAAATAGCCCACCGTGAAAGAAAATGGCGTTTGCCAGGTCTCCGATAATGTCACTTATGCAAAGCAGGAAGGCGGAAGCGGTAAAGAAAACCTTGCCATTATCCATAACTATAAATGGTCCCAAAATCTGTATGAGCATGACGGCGGGAATGCCGTACATATATCCCTTTAGATATTCACCCATCCCAGTATAAAATTGAGGGTGACTGTCTATGGTTACACCGCAGGTCCTAAAGATTAAATCCGGAGATATGATGCATAGCAACACGCAGACACTGGCGCCAACAAGGCACATAATTATTGAAAGAGAAAATAATGCATTAGCTTCTTCTCTCTTTCCTTCACCTACCAGACTACTGCAAATAACCTGACTTCCCGTTGAAATAAAACCAGCTATCAGAACTATAGTTGCCACAAAGGGGCTGACTAAGGAAATGGCAGATAAGGAATCCGGACCAAAGAATCTGCTGGTAACAACTCCGTCGATTATATTTGCAACTACACCTGCTACCTGAGAAAAAATCATTGCTATTGCGGCAGAAAAAAACATCCTGGATATAACATCATTTGATTTTAAGCCAAACTGGAAATCTTTCATAAATTCAATATCCTTTTGCTCTGTTATCCAAAGGTTTTTAATACTTGTTCCCGGATATGATCGCTATAGTCAGATGAAAACTTATCACCGTACAAGGCATCAAATCTAAATTTAATCAAAAGAAGAACTTTATCCAGAAGCAGTAGCTGTTGCTCCTTTTCTTCTGGTGTACATTCCTTAAAATATTCTTCTTCAAATACGTTCCAAACAGCATTTCTTGTTTTGCGGTCAAGACCATTAAAAGCACTGATTTCTCCGGAGACTGATTCTGGTGAATCAAAAAGACTGAAATGTAAGACTGCCAAATCAAACATTGGACATCCTATGGAAAAGCTTCCCATATCGATAAGCATATATTCCCCATTTGTGAGAATGATGTTGTTGGTGTGGAAGTCTCCATGAGCATAAGTTGTATACTGATTTAGCTCCTGTATAAAGGCTTCTATATTCTTGCGTGTGCTATCATCCAAATACACAGCTGAAGGAATTGCTTTCACTATCTTTTCAGTGGAGCGCGGAAAATCTGTCTCCTTTACCACAGCTTTGTGAATAGTTTTGGCAAGTTCGGCAAGCACCCTTCCGATGCTTTCTGCTTTATCAGGATTTTCCTGTAGTATTTCTGACATGGTTTTTGAATTGATTAACTCATAGACTATCCCATATCTTCCATTTGCAGTCACAAGATCAAAGGATATTGGAGTAGGTATGCCAGCCACAAAAGCGGTTTTGGCATTTCGCTTTTCCTGAAGGGCACGTTCCTTTGGAAAACCATCATAGTAAAGCTTTAAAATCTGATCCTCACCAATTCTAATGCATTCCCCAGTACCACCTTTTGCAAAGGACTTCATTCCATCTATATTCATAGGTTTAAAATCCATTTGAAAACCTCCTAAACTAATTTTTCCAAGCCATCAACGCAATATTTTATTCTTATATCCTTAAGCTCAGGTGTACCAATTCCCAGACTACCAATCAGGAACAGGAAACGTAGGAGGCCCAGGGCATTTACTGAAGACAGAATTTGTTTGTATGTGTCTTCATCTTTCCCTTCATAGTAATATTCTAATGTTTTATAGAAAAACTTCTCGGACACTTCTTTGGTAATATTTAAAAATTGTTTAGTGTTTTCAGGCTCGTGTACGCCGAAGGTAATGTAGGTCATATATAGACCGCCAAATTCGAAAATAGGATTTCCGTGGCTTAGCGTGTCCATATCGATAAGGGTCATTTCATCATCTGAAATCATCACGTTTCTTACCTGAAGATCTCCATGAATGATATGATTTTCTGAAGGAATGCTATTGATCAACTTCAAAATTCTGCCATACAAGTCATCTGAAATAAGTTCTTTGACGTCCTCCAAGTGACTCAGGTACATATCTTTTATATCTGGAAGATCAATTCCATCAGCCTCAACTGAGTGAATAGTTTTTATAAAATCCGCATATCTTTTGCAGACAGTGTCTAGTTGGTCCAAATTTTCCACTAGATAGTCGTTGCAGTTTTTTGCTTTGATCAACTCAAAAACAGCGCCATACTTATCACCAACCTTTACTATGTCAAAAGGAATGGCAGTAGGTACCCCCAGCAAAAAGGCCTGTTTTGCCTTGGTTACTTCATTTTCAATAGCCTCCAGCTTATCCACTACTTCATATACTTTTATGATGGTGTCCTGGTCAATCTGATAAACGGTGCCCATGGAGCCAACACCTAAAACAGGACAACCTTCTATAGAAACATTTCTCAGCTTTTTCTTTACGGTCATAAAGGTGTTAAAGCCAGTAACCTCAAAAATATCATAGACATCTGAGGAAGCGTTCCTGATGGTCAGTGAATTGCCATTTTCTTTGCAGAGCTTTAGCAGAAAACGCAGACCAGCGCTTGAAATATACTCAAGTTTTTCTGCATCGAAAAGATAGTTTGGATTGTTGTTTTCATCTATAAGCCCACGAGCCTCTTGTTCTATATCATTAACATTATTTGAATTTATTGAGCCCTCGAGACATAAAACAAGGACATCCTCTTCAAAATAACTATTCATTTATAATCCTCCATGGACAGTAATTCCTACCACTATCAGAATAACACAAATTATCTTTGCTACTCTTTTATTATACCTAAATATCACATGGGTTATCACTAAAAAAACACACATTGGCATTCTTTTTAAACCAATGTGTGTTAAGTAATATTGTTTCTTAGATGATTTTCTATCTCACAATACCTAATTCCAGCAAGCTAAATCTAAAAAGCCAACACTTTATTGACCCATGAAACTTATCTCAACCTTAGCTCCACCAGTCTCCTTAGAATTAGCAAGAACAATCTCTCCACCGTGTTCCTTAGCGACTTTCTTCGCAAAGAACAATCCTATACCATAATGAGAGCCACCTGTTCTACTGGAATCATCCATGAAAAACTGCTCTGTTCCATGGGCAAGAGCTTCCGACGTGAAGCCACTTCCGGAATCCTCAATGGTAAAGACAAGCTTTCCGTCTCTATAATTAGCAGAAATATTTAGTACTCCACCCTCAGGCGTGTGCTCAGCAGCATTCCTCACTGCATTCATGACAGCCCTGACAACGTGGTCATACACGACGCTGATAACGGCCTCGTTCTCACACTCTTCCTTCCAGTTAATCTGTAGCTGATAAACTTCTGAAAGGCCCATAGTCTGCTTTTTGATATCAGCCAGGATCTCAGAAACCTTCACCTTAACAGGCGCCTGCTCGATACCCTCCTGAGACTTCGTAACTTCTATGAGTGTCTGCACATAGTTCTGAATCTGAAGTGCACTTCCAGAAATATAGTCCGCATAGTTCTTCTGCTCATCTGTAAGCTCTGTCTCAAGCAAAAGCTCAGAATTGCCGCGAACTACCGTAAGCGGAGTCTTGATGTCGTGGGCAAGAGCTGACATCTGCCTGTTCTTTTCCTGCTCAGTCTCCCACTGCTTCTGAAGCGAAGTCTTAAGCGCATATCGCATGTCATCCAATGCAACCAGACATTCATCAATCTCCCTAACGCCTGAATAATAAACCGTAAAATCCAGATTCCTATCACCAATCTGCTCTAATGCTTCCCTCATGGGAGTCATTTTCTTTCTAATCCCTGAGCCAAATTTCTTAGCAAAAATCTGCATTATTCCAACACAGCAGATAAGAATAAAAATAGTCAGGAGATTTTCAGGATTTGGCAGATGTTCATTCATCCACATGGATTTGTACTGCGGTTTAAGTCTGTACTGCAAAACAACATATTCATCCGGACGGGAAATAACTTTATAAAATCTGCCATCACTGTAATTCATATTTGATAATACCTTCCATGCAGTTTCCACATCCTTTTCATCAAGATCACCGGAGAGGACTTGTCCATCCTCTGAAAAAACTACATATCGGCATACCTCGGGAATCAGATCGGCCGTCACTTCGTTTGCTGTTTCAATCTGTTCGAAGGCTTCACTTATCCTGTATTCCGCGTAATTAGCGGGGTAGATAACTCCGACATTTATAAGCAGGTTAAACGCAAAAAGAGAAATGGCTGCCCAGATAAGGAGTGCGAATCCCATTAAAAATGTATAGGCCTCGAACATGCTTCCAAGGCCAATCGTTCCTCTCTTATTCCTTTTATCCTTACTCTTTACTCTTCCCATTTATATCCAATCCCCCAAACTGTCTTAATCGGCATATATTCGAAGCTTGAGAGCTTCATTCTGATGTTTTTGACATGCGTGATTATTGTGTTGTCGCTGCTCTCACTGTCGTAGCCCAGCACCTTTTCCAGTATCTGTTCCTTTGAAAAAATCTGGCCACGATTCTTTGCCAAAAACTCGCATATGTCGTACTCAGCCTTTGTGAGATTTATTTCCTTTTCATCAAGCATCATCTTACGTGCTTCAAGCATGAAGCAGATTCTGCCTAGTGCAAGTCTTGCCACGTGCTCACGCTTTTCTCTTCGAAGGTGCGCTCCGATTCTCGCACGAAGCTCCATTACTCCGAATGGCTTGCAGATATAATCATCCGCCCCAAGAGCAAGTCCGTTTACAAGACTTCCCTCATCCGTCTTTGCGGTGATAAATACAATCGGACAATCAACCACATTTCTTATCTTCGAGCAGAGCTCAAAGCCGTCAATTTCAGGCATCATCACGTCCAGCAATATCAGGTCAAAGTTCGGAAGCTTGTCCATCTCAATTTTCGTAGGATCATCAATTTTTGTAACTGTGTGAGAGTCCTTAACCAGAACGCTCTCAATCATGTTTAAAATGGCGTTCTCGTCGTCAACTGCAAGTATGTTTGCCATATTCTTTCTCATCCTCTTTTTCTTTAATTTTGGAGCTAATTATTCAGATATTTTACTACCCTCATAGTTTGTAGCAAAAACAAAATATCCCACAAAGCATACGGTGGCAACTACCAGGTAAATCGGTGCCTGCGACTTGATCTCAGAAAGTACTCCGCTATCTGCAAGTTCATATACAAGGAATGTTTCAGGCATTCTGGCTGTCCATGAAAGCGGAACGATCTTCCAGGCATACATTCCAATATCCGTAAGAAATAGTGCACCGATAAGTCCCGAAATCAAGCCTGCTCCTATCGCAAAAGCTTTTCCAAAAACAAATGCAAAAATCTCAAATACCAGATAAAGCGGAATTGCGGAGAGCCACATCACAAGGGCTGCCATAATGAACACCCCCGTTGAAGCGCTGCTCTGTCCGTGAATCATATTAAAGCCAAATCCAAATAAAACTGCTGTGAATAACAAGGCGAATAGACCAAGTAAAAGTAAAGCCAATGCCTTTGAAAAAAGCGCTGCCGTCTTGCTTCTTAAAGTAAGAAGATTTTGGAAGGCTCCCGCATTTTGCTCCTGCTCCATTGTACTTGCAATGAATATTCCAATCAATACAGGAAATGCAGATCCAAGCGTCTCATAAAAAGCGGTTATTTTATCTGTCTCATTCCATCCTGAAATCGCATAATATGCAAGAAATACTGCACTTACCACAATCGGAATTATGATATGACTGATTGTCACTGGATTTCTTTTCAGCTTATAAAATTCTGCTCGAAGGCATCTAGTAAACATTATTATTTCACCTCTCTTTTTTCAAACCAGTTAAGATACAGATAAGTTAAAATCACAAACCAAGCCAGGGAAATGAGAATCCCGGGAAGTATTACAGACGCGCTAAGAAGCGGATCTCCAGCCTGTGCTCTCATGCCGTTTGGGAGTACATGAAGAAGCGGAGTAACAACTCTCATGGGTACTGCTGATACGAACAAAAACCATTTCCCTGAAGGTGCCACGTTAATTCCAAGCACTGTTATGAACAGGCAGACTATAAGTTCAACTACCATTCCAAATTTTTCACTAAGGAATAAAAACAGCGGTATCTGCCAAAGCTGTACGATTGTAAGAGCGATAACCGTTATAGCCGCTCCAATTACTGGAACACTTGTTGTTAAAAAGATGCCTCCCAAGACAGCTCCCGCAAACAGAACCACATTTGATACAAGTACAAGTATTCCGAGATGGGCTATTTTTCCAAGCATAAGATATCTTTTCTCGATGGGAAGAGTCTTGATGTTGTAGTATCCGTTTTTCTTCTCTCTCATCAAAGAAAGGTAACTTACGATAGCGATCATTCCAGGAAGAAGAAGTGTATACCACCAGTTCCATGCACTCTCTGCGTAGGCGTTTGTCATTCCTGATGTAAACACAAGCGCCATTACAAGTGAAATTATTGGGAATGCAAATATAAGTTTACTGCTCATGGTTCTCTTTGATTTTAAAAACTCTGCTCTTATTATGTTAGTCATTGCTTTAATCCTTTCAGCTAGTCGATTTAGTAGTTTTTGCTTTTTTATGCGATATTCTGGAGCCTGCGGTTTTTCTTAACAACATCCATGAAAAGCTCTTCAAGATTCTGTCCTGGAAGAAGCTCACCTTCATATCCGAGCACTCCGTCTGAGATTATTCCGATGTAGTCAGCACACATCTGAACCTCTGAGAGAATGTGGCTTGAGAGGATTACCGTGATTCCCTGCTCTGGGAAGGATCTTATGAGTTCTCTAAGCTCTTCAATTCCGATGGGATCAAGTCCATTTGTGGGCTCATCCAGAATAAGAAGCTTCGGATTTGCCAGAAGCGCAAGTGCAATTCCAAGTCTCTGCTTCATTCCCAGTGAAAACTGACCAGCTTTCTTTTTTCCTGTGTTAGTAAGTGAAACTGTTTTTAAAACTTCATCGATTCGCCTCCCCGGAACTCCAAGAAGAATTGCTCTTACTTCAAGATTCTCTCTTGCTGTGAGGTTTTCATAAATCGGAGGATTCTCAATCAGTGCTCCAATCTCTTCAAGCGCTCCTCTGCTCCAGGGCTTTCCATCGTAGATGATCTCACCGTCTGTAGGCTTCATGATTCCGGTTATCATCTTAAGTGTTGTTGATTTTCCTGCTCCGTTAGGTCCAAGGAGGCCATATACACAGCCCTTCGGTATATTCAGTGAAACTTTATTTACAGCCTTCTGCTCTTTAAATGTCTTGCAAAGTTCGTTAGTCTTAAGCATCATTTCCATTGTTTTTCTCCTTCTGTTTTCAATATATGAATTTGATTTTTTGTTTTGTTATCGCAGGTGTTTTTCAACCTGAAAACAGAATACGAAGAAAAAATAAAGATTTGATGAAGTACCCGTTTAAGAAACATCCTAATTATTTTTTGTATGAAAATAACTGGCCGGAATTGTAAGAAGCCTTTGGGGATATTCCCTGAATTTATTATATTGCCTTATCCCTTTATGCCATAAAGACCACATTGTTCGTTTTACAGCAGTTATGGCATCTGATAAGCCAGTAATGATTTTTTCAGCCAGGGTTTTCAGAAAAAGCTTTGTTTCTTTTACTACTATTTTTCGAAAAAATATTTTCTAAAATACGAAAATTACTGCACTTTAAGTAGTATAATACTGCTAATAAAATCTTTGTTGGGAGGCGAAAATGAATAGAAAAAGAATAACCCTAAACCTGTCACTGCTTGTTTTTGTATTTTCATTCATGTTCTTCTTTGGAACACTTGGCGTAAGTGCAAAGGAAAGTACAAAACCATGCTTCTATCAAAAGTACTATACTGAGTGGCTCCATAAACCACCGCGCATCGTAGGATATGTGATAAAGAATTCAAAATCAACGGATGAAGTAACAGCCACATCTTCAGACACTTCAATATCAGAAGTAGAAGTACACCTGGGAAATTCTGGTGAATACGATATTATTATCAAACCTAAGAAAGCGGGAACTTTTACTATCACAGCAAAGATAAAAAGAGGCTCAAAAACCTATACTACAAAAACCACAGCCTTTATCCTTAAGTACAAAAACCCTATAAAGATCTTAAAGATTGGAAATGATAAGACAAATTATGCAAAACTCTTTGCAAAAGAAGAGGGCTACAGAGATGGCTTAACAATCTCCGGCAAAAAGAAAATTACCGTTACGACCCAAAACGGATACAAGGTAACAGACATACAGATTTATTATAAAAATGGTAAATATAAGTCAATTAAAAGCGGAGAAACTGTAAATACCAAAAACATGTCAGCTCTTGCCATACAACTTGTTTCAACAAAGAATAAAAACATAAAACCCTTTGTATATGCATATAAAGATAAAAGCTAAAAGCTGTCAGGCATAAACTAAAAGAATTAACACACAAAGTCTCTATCTCATAAAAAAATGGGATAGAGACTTTTTAAGGATACAATTATGTACAAAACTCATTTATATTCCGAGATAGTTTATATCAATCCACGTTGGTATGCTTCTTGATACTGAAAAAAATAATGGTGACCATTACGTGTCAATTAGCCATTTCGACATAAAGCTCACGTAGATTTGCCCCTTCTATTAATAGTCATTACGTGTTTAAATACCCGATTATTGACCATGTCACGTAATTCAGCGTCAATAAACACCTTTTTCTACGTAACTATTGCGATATTTAACTATATCAACACGTATCCCTCACCGAATATAGAATTGCAAATTAAACCGCAATATAATGGCCGAATTACAAGCAGTCTTTTAGATAATCCGGATCGATTCGGATCATTTCAGTAAGTGCCTTGTTTCGATAATTTAAATCTTCACGAATTGTAAATCCTTGTGATTCCCAGAAAGCGTTGCCACCCTCGTTCTTTTTGAAAGCAACGAGAAGAACTTTGTTGATTCCTTCTGCTTTTAGTGCATCAAGAGCAAGATCGACGAGCTTCTTGCCTATGCCCATCCTCCTGCAGTCCGGCGATACGCAGGTATGCTGAACTATTCCTCTTCTTCCATCGTGTCCGCAAAGAATGACACCAACTACCTTTTCATCAAGCACTGCAACAAAAGAAGTATTTGGATTCCGCTTAAGATATTTCTCGATTCCTTCATATGAATCGTCTTTATTATTAAGTCCATTTCCGCATTTGATCCACAGGTCATATGCGGCTTCATAGTCATCCATTGTCATAAGTCTGTAATCTATCATCTCTGTGCCCCTTAATCAGAAATATTTATCCTTACACATCTATAAGACTACTTTGTTAAAAGAGCTTTTCCCATCTCATAAGCTTTTTTACATTCCTGCGGGAATACAGTTTCATGACGCTCTTTCTTATGTTCTGGATCAAAGGATGACCATTCCCAGTCAGTTTTACTATAATCTTTTAGCTGCAAAGTATCCCCACTTATAAGGAACCCTGCCCGTGGTCCCTCATTTACAACAACTATTTTCTTAGCCATAAATCCTACCTCCTCGTTAATCCGGCTGCTGTCCGTCATGCGCCTTCCAGGTACATTCCGTTATCTGCATATCACTAAATACAGCCGTAAATGATGAATCTTCAGGTGAACATGCATATATACCAAACTGGATCTCGCCGTCACCTTTTGCCATGTGGCAGATCCTCATCTGTTTCCATTTTTCTCCGTCATCTGAGCATTCTATGCAGTAATCATCTTCCCTTCTGCTGAAGCGATACCACATGGACTTAACATCAGCAGGGATTTCTGTCGTAGCCCAGTCTGAATAGCCATTATTTGTAACTACGCTACCAAGGTGCTGGAACTTGTCATTTTCACATTCTACAGATCCCTTTATCCAGTTATCGCTGTCCAGATACATGACTATTCCGCACTGATCAAATCTGTGATGACTTTCTTCAAAACTGGTCTTCACAATGAAACTGAAGTACTTTTCATCAGTCTTCACCTGATATACCGGTGCATTATCATTCTGAAAATGATAATAAGTTCTCTGCCACAGATCTGTATGCGGCAGTGTTGTAACTGATATCGTGCCATCTTTAATCTCAAAACTCTTTGGTTGCCTTGTCCATTTAAATTCATTCAGATTCATAGTTATTCCCCCTTTACAAGAACCACATTCATCGCATCCATTGTCTTAAAGCCATGCCAGCAATCGTCATATACAGTTTCACCGTCTCTTATCGCATATATCTGACAGATATTGCTCTCATTTCCGTGACTGTCAGAGATAAAGGTATGTAGTTGTTCTTTATCCATCAAAAAATCCTCTTCTTCTGTTTCAATCGTTTGTGTTCCGCAGCGATTGTTTTTCTCATCTGTCTTCTTCTTTCTATTCATGCCACTCCTGTTTTCATTCTAATATGTCAAAAGCCATATGGTACATATCCCTGGAATCAATTGTGTTTCTGATATAGGTAGGATCATCAGGTTCGTATCTGACATATTTTTCCACCTCTTCAATAAGTGCCAGATAGCAGACGGCAAGCGCATATCTTGCTTCTGTTTCCTCGTTTAAAAAAATTTTCTCTAAAGCCGTGTCATTATAAATATCCAGTTCCTTCTGCTTGGCAGATAATGGTGCTTTCTGACCGGGACTCAGAGTAATGAAGTCAGCAACCGGATCACCCCAGAAACCGCGTTCAGGATCTATCAGGCAGATTTTCCCTGTTTCCGTATTATAAAGAACATTGCTGTCCCAAAGATCAAAATTCACCATTCTGCAGGGCACTGTCTTAAGTAGCGTTTCATACTTATCGATAAGTCTGATAAACGTTTCTCCATCAGGCGTTTCATGCCCAAGCTCTTTGCAGTCATTGGTCAGTTTAAGGGCCATATCCTTAAGTGCTTCATACCATGAAGGCTTTAGTCCCATCTGATTATAGCCAAATCCATCATTTGCAATTCGATGAATTCTTGCGAGCATACTGATTTTTTGCTTCTGAACTGCTTCATACTCCTTATCAGAAAACTCCACAGCCCATAAAGGCTCCCCTGCCATCATCTCCATGATAAAACAGTTGCTTTTTAATATTGCTTTTGTAAAATCGCAGGCAAGGACTTTAGGGCAGATAATATCTGTATTCTCATGCATTTGTGAATACCAGAAAACCTCTGATTCCATCATGTTATTTTCATAAGTAAGAACCTTAGAGCCTTCTGGGGGCGCAATTTTTAGAGCATAGCTCATGCCATCATCGCACGTAACCTTATATGCGGCATTGAATTCTCCATTTCCAAGAGGGTCAATTTTCTGCACATTACCAACTCCATGATAAGAAAACAGCTCTATGATCTCTGCTTCTGAAGCTTCATATTTTGTCTTACTTATAGCCATTTTTCCTTGCCTCCTTTAACTATCCTGCTCACAAAACAGTTACCTGATATACTATCATCGCCGCAATTCCAATAATTAAGCTAAGCATCATTGGAAGCTTCCTCCTATATAGTATCTCTTTTTGTGAATATGTACATTCCCATAACAGAATAGAAAATCAATCCTATCACGATAACCACGATTATATTCACGTAGGAAACAGATACTCCGCTAATTCCAAGGTCTTGTGTCTTAGTTACGATAAGATTCCCTGAAAGAGCATACTTCTTCATAAAGCCTGCAAGGGCCGGGATCCTTGATACGAGCTTTTCTTCTAAGAAATTAAAAAGCATTCCGTGAAGATTGGCTGAACCAAAGATAGTAATAATGGTTGGTATGATGGTATTTCTGGTAATTTCATAAAGAGCCATCATCGCGATGCCAAATACTGTATGAAGTATCACTTCGAATGTTATGAAGCTTATAAGTGAGCCAATACTGCCAAAGTGCATACCCGATGCCCAGAAAAGACTTCCAAGCCATGATGCAACAAGTTCCCCCAGAAACATGAAAAGGGAGTACAGAAACACCACCGGGATCTTAGCTAAAAAAATGTTCTTCTTCCCGCTGCGGGGCGTAAGAATATTTTTCAAAAATCCGCTCTTTCTCTCTTCTTCTGAAAAAACAATTGCGAATACACCTACCATGATCAGAACGTATCC
>SVFV01000052.1 GCA_015056655.1 Butyrivibrio sp. | reverse complement strand
AAAGAACAGGACGATACAGCAAAGCAAAGCGCTGAGGGTCAGCGATTCATCCCCCACCGACTATGTCGGAAGGAGTTTTCTCGCTGATACATCATAATCTTAATATGGAACAGCTTCTGAATATATATCCGGCTACGCAAATAAACGATATCTATTTTCCCAATCGGTGCTTTTGATCCAAGTACTTTATTACCAGTTCTTTCTTTATTTTTACATTAAGCTCTTTTTCATCAGCTTCATGAATGCAATAATACTGCCAGATTTCATCTCCACTATCGCATACCCAATATGCCTTTTCTCCATATGACAACAATTCTTCTAGTGAAATCTCTTCATATTTGTCTGACTCATTTAACTCAGTTTCCTTAATATCTCTGGCAAGATTTTCTCTAAATGTCTCAAAATCCATTTTGTTTTCTCGCTTTCTTTTGTATTTTTGAGCATAGAAAAAGACGCCTATTCAATCCTTCGATCAGACATAAGCGTCTTTGGTTTACAGTTATTCTTTAGCAAAAGAAAAAGCCAGGAGATGAGCTGCTTCCCTGCTGCTCATTTCTTGGCGCATTATAACAATATCACATCGAAAATCGGCTTTCAACGCAAAAACCATGCAAATTTCATACATCTTGGTGACGTTTGGGCATTTTTCTTGTTCCACTTATTATTCATCACTACTTTCCCCTTTTTCATTTTCCTCTATTTGTGAAATCTTCAATCTCTTCCACATACTCTCTGGTATGTGCTGCCATGTATCCACAATGCGGGTATCCTTTTCTAATAACCACCTTCACATCTGGCATGTACTTGGCAAAAGATTTTCTAGAAAGCTTCAGGTCAAAGTCCTTCTCGCCATACTCCAGGTGCAGTTTAGCCTGATGCTCTTTTGACAATGGCTTCATATCGTAGGTACAGCATGCATGGCATATTGCATCGATATCACTCAGCGTGATTCTTTCAAAGTTCTTAGTCATCATCTTTGCGAAGTCATAGCCATACCAATCCACTAGGGATTTTGATGCTTCCACATGAGTCTTATCCAGCTGTTTCTTTCTCTTTCTGAACAGATTACACACAAGCACTTCTGCCATCTTAGAACTCTTATTGAGTGCAACACCGTCAAACCAGGCACGTTCTAAATTAAAATCGGAATCCCAGAATAGCCGCCATGCAACTGCTACGCCAAGTGAAGCTCCGTATACAAGCTTGATATCCTTATAGTCTTTATCAGTCAGATACGATTTAAGCTGTCTGTACTCATCATCAGCGCTGATATATGCCCCGGCTTTACCATGGCCTCCCTGATCGGGAGCGATGATAAAGTAATCTCCCTTAAGATACGGACTCATCAGATCATACAGATTTGCACCGGATATCATCATTGGCGCCAGCAATATGAGCTTTGGATTATTAGGATTTCCATACTCGTTGATATACATCTCATTTCCCTTTCAAAACAAAAACACCACAATCCCTGCAACTATAGCAGCTCCTGCTATCCATATCATTGCCAGAAAGCTTCTTTTTTTCAAAACCTGGCCCCAAGTCTGAACATATGGAATATCTTCACAGCCAGGCAAGATCCAAAACCTGCTATGTCCAACCCAGATCTTGTCTATGACAATACCATCATAGATATTCATTACTTCAAGAAATAGCAGAGCCTGTAAATATGCCGTTTTGAAATCAGAGACTCTGTTCCATAATCCGATAATGAGTACAAGCGCTGTCAGCATTACTATGTAAAACTCTGTCATGAAGACCTTGCGCTTTTTCTGCATAGTTTCTTTTGTTATAAGACCTATATCTATAGCCCTTTCCTGTACTGCTTTCGGATAGAAATACAATCCATCAATAGCGCCCCCTCTTATCGCGTACATGACCATCGCAGTAAAAAGCAGGCAGAATAAAACCATCTGTATCAGAATAATCATCTGTCACCAACCTTAACTTTCTTCGCCATAACCAAAAGTCCAACGAACATCCACAAATTCCCTATACTGATCCAAGCAGCAGTAATAGCATTGCGAACTTCTGATTCAGGAAGGAATTTAAACAGCATGACTGCGGCCATTCCTACCGCAGGACAGAATATCCAGCACCATTTAGGATAAGGCGTCAGCCCTTTTCTGAATGCTTCAATATGTGCCACATGTTGGATGATCCAGAACAGAAAGAACACTATCATTCCCGGCAAAAGAAAGTATTTCCCGAATTTCACTGCTGCATCCACTGCAATCTCTGGTGCAACATCGTTCATATACTTGTAAAAGAAGCATGTGGATAAACAAGGAACGTGCACTCCACACCCCGCATAGGCCAACACACCAAGTATTCCTGTCCTGTACAAATGAGCGTATTTCTGTGATTTAGGAACAATCAGCCTATATACGCCAAAGTAACAAAGTGCCTCAAGTGGAATACTTATAAATCCCAGAAATGCTGACCAAAAAATTCTGGTATCTGATAATTGCAAATATGCTGACAAGAACCATTCCATACCTGTTTTAGAAGAATCATGCATCCCATAGCCTATAAGCACATCTCCCACAAGCACCATGCATGCGGCAAATATGCCTATCCGCATAAGCTTCTCTATCCTGTTCCAGTCTAACTTGTCATCAATTCCGATGTCATTAAACTTATCCATACATTCCGCCCTTAATGCTTTACCATTTAAATACTGCCAGTCTGTTGTTGATGTTCTTTCCAACGATAGCAAAGAGTTTTCCGCGCAATGAATACTTCTTCATTTCTTCGTTATAGCTCGTTTCAGACACAAGGCTCATCCTTGGTTCAAGATCCAGATATTCACGGCCTGACTTTGTTCCCCAGCCGAAAGTGGCATTGGTATGCTTCACGGCATCGTGATGGCTACCATTCTTTTCAAGGAACGGAGAATGAAGTTCTGCAAGAAGATATCCATGTTCGAAACTGTCACAGAGCATGTTGATGCATGTCTTTACCTGGTCTTTGGAGAAATACTCAAGGACTCCTTCCATAACCACGATGGTCATGTCTCGCTTAGGAAGTTTCCTTGTCCATTCTCCGTCAAGCGCACTCCCATCGAACATTGTGCACCTGTCCCTGTCAGAGTACACTTTACGTCTCTTCTCTATCTGATCCGGAAGATCCACATCAAACCATATGATCCTGCCATTGTCCACCTGAGAGAACTTATCATCAAAACCACATCCAAGATTTATGCAGAGTGCATCCGGATATTTACTGATAAGCCGCTTCAACTCATTTCTGTATAGTATTGTTCTAGCCACTACACCCTCATGTGATAAAAAGGGATCATATTTACTAACGTCAACTCCAAGCGCATCAATGATCTCTTTTGCCTTAAGGTCGATAATCCTGGCATTAGACCTTGCTGTCTCACTTGCCTTTATTGCAAGCGGGATAAGCGCTGTTTCCTGTACATCACCAAAAGTAAGTTCCATTGTCCACTCCTCCTTTATATATGTTAGCCTATGCTAACTTAAAATTATAATATTCTCTTTCCCTTCTGTCTATAGGGCATGTCCTTTAGTTTCTGCCGTTACTTCTTATATCCATTCCCTCTCATCCTTGTCTACCAGGCTTAACGCACAGACCAGATACATGAGCAGCCATCCAAAAGACTCGAAACCGGAATCTAGACCTTCAGAAATGTAATTCATGAGCTGCCCTAATATTGAGGTAATCACCGGGCAACAAATAAATGCAGCCTTTTTCACAGGAATCATTTTCTTAAACACCATTCCGATCCAGGCAATTGTAACGAAAACATCGCATACTACAAATCCGATGCCCATGGGAACTGCAATACTTTTCAATACTCTGAACACCATATCAGCAGAAGTTTTCACATCGCCTGTAGCAGCCATTCCTGCATTAAACACAACAGGGAGCATGCATATACCTATGTGGATGAAAGCAAAATAAAGTATTCCGCTCCAGTTTGCAATCTTGAAAAGGCCAAACAGCTTAGAATCATTAAGGTGATATTTCTTTTCCATAACCCTAAGAAGCTCAACAGCCGCCACAGCAAACAGCGCAGCACACGCAAACCCGAGAATGGACGATACTGCATATCTCCAATCGGGAGCAACGCTCCACTCAACTCCCATATATGCATCCGGAGAACTGGACGTGCTATATGTACCGTAGCCAAGGAGATAATCTCCTATAATCGCCAATATCATCGAATATACCCCGAACATGATCTTCTGTCTTGATGTAAGATTCTTCATTTTCTCCCCCATATTACCCTCAAACTGTCATTACCATAAATTCATCTATAGCTTTAAGCACAGGCTCTGCATACTCTTTGCCACCAAAGAGCCACTGCTCATGCTGCATGTCGAACTCCCGAATATCTGGATTGTGAAAATATTTCTTGTATCTTTTCAGATACTTCTCTCCCATCTTGTTAGCATAGATAAAATGCGCTATTGTATGCTCAACATTTATATCATTCTCAAGATGTGTCAGGAGGTCTGTGTAATACTCATTCTTTATGGACCGGGGATTAAACTTGGAAAAACAGTTCATGAATTTCTCAGCATTTTCATCATCCATTTCAAAGATTTTTTTCAGCTTTTCTTTGGATTTATTCCGTTTCTTTTCACTGCCTGTAAAGCTTGTTAAAAGAGGCACAACAAGCATTGACTGGAGTTTTGCTGATACCGGCCCGCTCTGATCAAGGTCAGGACTGCCAAAGATAGCATGATCTATATGCACGTTCTTTCTCATAACAAGCTGACCCACAAAACTTGAACCAAGAGAAGATCCAATAGCTCCATCAAGCCTGCCATTATGCTTCTCACAGATATATTTCTCGATTTTCTCTGTTACCGTAATCATATCAGGAAAGATACCATCACTTCCATCAAACCCATCATAGTTCACGCATATAAGATGATATTTCTCTGATAACCTATCGATTACTGTTCCAAAGTTTGTCTGCCAGTCACAGCATGTCCCGGGAAGCAGCATAAGCGTCTTTCCTGACATATTCCCAATTTCTTCAAATTGCATTTTTCATACTCCCCTGTTTTGTAGTATTTCTGATTAAATCCACCATCTTATCCCAGCCTTCCTTGGCCTCTTTCACTATTGGGAATGCCGGATAGCAGTGGAACATGCCTTCGCCTACGATCATCTCATAATCCACTCCATATTTTTGCATGACTTTTTCGAAAGATGGAGCGCAGGCATACAACGTTTCTTCGGAGCCATAAACAAAAGTCACTTGCGGACAATTGGTAAAATTGGCCTTTTGAAGCCATATCATGTATTCAGGAACTGACAAATCGCCATGTCTCATGATATCCACAGCGGTTCTCATATAGCTTGCCGGAATTGCCACATCTTTTTTATCCAGTTCAAGCATTCTCTGCCACTCCTCGTCCGTCTCAACACAAGTTCCGGGCGAAATTGCGAGGATATATCCCGGCATTGGGGTGTCATCATGTCCATCATTGATGTATGGGACTATTCCAAGCGCAAGATTCCCGCCTGATGATGTACCTAAAACTGAGATGTTCTCAGCATCATAATCCCTTAGCATCACTTTATATGTCTCATGGATCATGGCGTATGCTTTTGTCAGAGGATAATCGGTACAAAGTGGATAATATGGCACATACACATCTACGCCTGTTTCCCTGGCAAAGCGCAGTGCTTTCTTGACTGCGTCAGGTCTTGGCGCCATTACCATTCCCCCACCGATGATAAAGAGATTTGCATTCAATGCCTTAGCTTTATGCTTAATTCTGATCACTGTGAAACCCATTACTTGGATCTTATCTATATCAAAATCAGAATCTTTCAATTCAGGAATATAGTTTTTAGCATTTGCTTTTTTCTTCGCAGCCACAATTTCCTCTGCAGATTTTCCCTCCCACATCTTTTTGAGTCCTGCAGTTTTTACTACCCGTTTAAGAATTTCGTATTTAACGCTCATTACTTCGTTCCCCACATAAAAAATCTTATTTTTCAAAACAATGTACATATCCAGGCTGCAAGTGCTGATGCTGCCGGGAATATGATCAACAGCTTTAATAACTGACTCTTGATGTTATAGCCATACTTTCTATTCGCATACACACTTTCCACCTCAGGATAGTAATACTGGAAAAAATGGAACTTCATGAGCAGGAAGTAGTCAAAGCAGATCATGTCATAAAGCTTGTAAACAGTGAATATAAAGACAAATCTGAAAAAGAACTGTACAAACGTGTAACCACTCCTGAAACCGTCCCAGATTGAGATAAAGCCTACCCCCAGTATCATCAGAAAACTAAATATCATTAAAGTCCATCCGATTGTCCTGGCGCCGTAGAATAATTCTTTTTCCCTTGGCAAAATAGCCTCCTGCGCCTCTTTCGGTGCTGAAGAAAAGAACTTCTTATCCTGAATAAACGCCACAGCTGAGAACATCATAAGTGTTATCGCCACGCAAAATACTATTGTCAGAAATATAGTTAGAATCATCTCTTATCCCCCTGCCTTATGACCTTCTCAATCCCCCTTGCGAACTTTTCCGGCTGAAATGGAGCCAAACCTCCGTGGCCTGTGTCCTTGATCTTTCTAAATACTGTGTGTGGAAAGATCTTTCTTATATATTCCACATCCCACTTTCTGTCCTTGACCTCTTTTTCCGCAACCCAGTATTCTATGTACTTACAGTCAGTATGAATATCCTTTGGCATCGAGTAATTGTCACAGGATTCAAATGTATTCCAGATGGTCCTTGCACTCATCATCTTCAGCACATTTGCTGCATACTGCACATCCTCCTCTGACAATTCATCCATACAGAACGCTTTTTCCAAAAGCTTTGCACCGCCGATCTTTCCTACATAGATCATCAAAAAATCTCTTACCGCAATAAGCCTTGTCACAATCCAAGGAAGCTGATAAGGAGTAATACCGCCATCTATCACGGCACTCTGCACATTCACTTTGTTGTTGGCAAGCATCCTGACCACAATGCTTCCACCCATGGAGCAGCCGTAAAGACACGTCACATTGCTCAGTCCGTTCAGGTTCAGCCATTCTTCCAGTTCTGCTGAGATCTCTTCAACACTTGTGAAATCGCTCTTGTTGTCAGGGTCATACCCCGGAAGTGCAGGAATTATCAGATGGTATTTCTTTTCCAAAAGCGGAATCACGTACTCGAAGTAATCCCACATGACCACGGATGGGTGCAACAACACTATGACCTTATCATTATCTTTTCCAAATTCATGTATCGTCATTTTTCCTATCATTCCTACATATCAAATATCCGTTAGTATCCCTCTCAAGGTCTGTCCACTGCTTTGGAATATCGCCGTATTGCCCGATGTATGCCTTGAAATCCCTGTTGAGCGCACTCATCTCATCGACTGCATTCATCGCATGGTCTGAAGTGCAGAGTTTTCCAAGTTTTGTTGCGAAAATGAATTGGTAAAATGGGGTATATTTCTTCTTGAATTTTGGATTTCTAAAGTCTTTATCAGAATCAGGCATGATTTCATGCCCATTGTCTTCCAAAACTGTATAAGCCGCAATAGTTGCATCCATGATCCTATTGATGTAGGCTTTGTCACGCTTAAGCTTTTTTATATCACCATTTGCATAATAACAGGCAAAAGCTATTGGTATTACTGATGCTGCATGGCATAAAAGCCAGTCTGCCATGTTAGATTCATACACAACTTTAAAGTTTGTTCCGGAGAATACATTTCTTATAAAATTCTCCTGCGAGGAAGTCCCCTTAGTATTTCCAACTGTTATCTTATTCAGTGACACTGATCTGATATAGCTCTTTTCCCTGTGCCCGGCAGACATTGCAAATGCAAACAGCACAGTTTTTTCTGATAGTGCGGATGTAAGCTCGTCTGTCTTAAGATTGTTGCCGACAAATACAATGTTCCTGGAAGCATTATCTTTAAGAGGTTGAACAACACTATCTATCTGGGTATATCTGACCACCACGAATATAACGTCGTATCTATCATCCGATCTCAACCCATTAATCACAGGTATCTTCACATTGGTCTTTCTGCCGAAATAATTATGAATACTAAGCCCATTTCTTTTTATCTCTTCATACCATTTTCCACGTGCAAGAAGTGTGACATCTTTTCCCTGCCTGTACAAGTTGCTTGCAAGATTTCCACCCAACACTCCTGCTCCATAAACAAGTATTCTCATATCATTCCTCTCTTTTAAAGGTCACAAAGATGAGCCCTGCAAACAGAGCACATAATACTGCTCCTGTCAGCATCCATAGGGATAATCCATAATCAGTATTTGAAAGGATTCCATATATTGAAATAGGGATTCCAACTAGTCCTCCCAGCGACAAGGCTCCAAAGCCCCTGTGCAGCCTTGTCGCTGTAAGGATGCGGTTAAGCCCTGCCATCCTCTCACTAATTAGTTCCAACACGCCAATCATCATGAAAATGGTTGCTATGACAGAAAGTACGGCATACATATTCGCCTCTTGTCTCAAACATTTCACTGTACAAACGATCCATATTATCCAGCCTGCATTCCCCGGCAAATCATATATCATCCACTTAGCTGTGGATATCTCCGTTCTATATATCCCAATTCCAGGTTTCCACGGGATGCATCTGTTTACGTTTTTCTTATACTCAGCGTACTCCTCACCATATAAATCCAAAAGCCACTTCTCTTCCGTTTTTATAAGTGCAACTGTCATAATAATCCAGTCAACAATCGGTAAAAGTAGCAGCCATGCATTATGCCACATAAGAGTAATCCCAGATAGCGCAAACCACCATCCGCTGTACATCGGGTTCCGTACCCATGAATAAATGCCATTGGTCTGAAGCCTGTTCTCTGTTATAGAATCATCCATATCTGACCGGACAGCTCCTATATACCAGACACCGATCCCCATTATTATGAGTAATGTACCAACCACTCGGAAAATAAGTATCCATGGATCATACAGGATTCCTATCTTAAGCACATAGCCAAACAAGATAATTCCTATTACATTGACCATAGCAATTCCATAAACAATATATGGCCCGACTCCAAAGAGAGGGAGTTTCTGCCCTTCCTTCATGTAGTTCTTTAACATTTTCTGATAACCTCGTCATGGCATGACGGTCCATCTGACAAATCCGAGTGTCTAATAAACTCAACATGCCGTGTAAGCCCCGAATAGGCTCTTGTATCTGTATTGCAGAATATTTTGCAAAGCGACCTTATCCCATAGGTTTCAAACATTTCGACATACATACACTTTGAAATTCTATATTCTACCTTGTCTCTGGTGACATTGAAATAATCATAGGTTATGCTGCCATCGGCTACACGCTTATCGTGGTCGCCAATATTCCATTTCCTTGCAATATCGAAGCTGTTTGGAAGTGCGTTGATCATTGCAATTATTACGTTAAAAAAAGTCCTTCTCTCTTCAAAACCAGCGTTTATATAATCCATGATATCTGTGTCAGAAAAGCCAAATTGCTTTAGTTCCAGACACATTGCAATTACCGCATATACATGAAGCGTACTTGTTGATGGATAAACATTGTGTTTCCTGAAATCATCAGAGGCATACATCTTAGAAAGTCGGACAGCGTATGCTTCAACTCTGTCATCGACATTATTAAGTCCAGTTTTTTCAATGGCCTTTCGATATATCTTTTTATAGGCTTTTATCTTTCTGTCCATCCCTTATCCTCCAACTTTACTGAGGATTCGCTATCTTATCAGGTACGATCCAGTAATCACAGATATGGCCTCCGGTGGCCAAAGTATAATCTCTATGCAACACCCCGTGAGAAGCTTCTGTAGAAAGATAATCTATTTCACAGCACACAGGCAGTACTTCCAGATATCCATTTCCCCTGGCAAATTTCTCTAAAGGACACCGGGTGAAATGATAATAACTACCGTCTTTATGCTTAGTATCATCAAAATTAAAATCCCAGGTCTTATCTTTATACTGTGGATGCGCATCTGCCCAGTCCTGCATGGCATGAAATTTGTCTTTTGCTTTCTGAAGATCTTCCGGCCTGTTCAAATCTGCTCTGCCCATGATTTTGCTGACCATCGGGCTCTTCATGAATCTCTTTATCACAGTCCTGAAGCTTTCGACATCGATTGCTCCCTCAGCAGCTTTCCATATGGCCAGAAACACAAAGCAGGAATAGATGTTACTCGCCATGGGATTATCTGCCCCAATATCATCCACCTTTTCAAGCATTTCCTTATATATTGCCTTTGATTCCTTAAGAGCTTTCTTTGTTACTTCAGATCCATATTGTTCCTTCAGGTACTTCTTAAGCATTATCGAAAAGAGCTTCAGATAAGTTCCTTTATACTTCATCATAGCCGCGCCATATACTCCTTATTTCTTTGCAATGACTGTAATCCACGGTTTACTCTCATGATGATCTGACTTAACCTTTGAAAAACCCGCTTCTTTCAGAGCCCCTTCGATTTCTTCTACTGTATGACACTTCATGCCATCAATGATGCTCTCAAACTGGAGACTCGCCTTATCAGTTCCATCAGACTCATTTACAATCATGAAGACTCCACCAGGCTTAAGTGCCTTGTTTACCTCTGAAAAGCATTTCTCAAGTCCCGGCCAGAAATAAATGGTCTCAAAAGCTGTTGCAAGATCATACTGCCCATTCATGTTCAGATTAGAAACGTCGCCCTGCTGAACCTTGCAGCGTCCCTTCTGTATCATGCCTGTGTTGTAAGCTGCTGCTTTTGCAACCGAAACATCTGAATAATCAATCGCCGTAACCTTAGAAGATGGATACTTCCGTAGCAACTCATGTGCATTTCTTCCACCACCGCATCCAACTTCAAGAATTTCTTCCGGTGCAATAGTTTTTAAATGTGCCATTCCCCAGTCGGCCATCTTCGCGTGCCCACTGTTCATGCCATTGACCATCATCTGTCCCAGGAAACCTTCCGGCTTTCTTGTCTGACTTACAAAGTTTTTAAAAAGTCCCATAAATCATTTCCTCCCCACAAGAATCGCAGAACCTGTAAGAGCCATCCAGGTGGACTCCCACTTGCTCATGAACATACCGTTAGTAGTATCAACAAGTTTTACTTCTTCGTATCCCATATTTTTAAGCTTTTCTACAAAGCTTTCCATATCTCCATATTTTGCCTTGGACATAATATCGTGAATAGCAAATGTTCCGCCCTTCTTAAGGGTCCTTAGTGTTTCAAGAAGAATCGCCTGTCTGTCCTTACTTGGTATGTTGTGATATACATAGTTACTAGTTACTGCATCAAAGGTTTCATCTGCAAAATCAAGCTTACACGCATCACCCTGCTGAAAGGATGTATTATTTACGCCTTCAGCAGCCGAGTTACTTTCACAGAGATTCTTGCTGAATGAAGCATACTCTTTACCCCATCTGTCTATTCCAATGATCTGAGCACTTGGATTTTTCTTTGCACAGGCAATACTTAGAGCCCCACTTCCACATCCAACATCGAGGCATTTACCGCCATCCGGGATTTTTACATAGGATGAAACACCTTCTATTATCTGCTTAGACATCTGACGTGTTCCGTTATAGGAAAATGCCCTATACATCAGGTACATCCACAAAGATATCAAGGCAAAAAACACAGTTAGAATCAGCAATACCTTTCCTACTATTGAAGCAATACCCACAATTACTGTAACAACACATATCGCTGCAGTAATTCCAATCGTCCCAAGTACCATCCCTTTCGGCATCCAATTCTTGTAATCAGCCTTCATCACCATTCCTCCTATGTTTGATCATATCTATCCTCTCAATTACTCCGATATCTTCCAGCAAATTTATCATGCGGTATACCGTAGCTACTCCCACAGAAGGATCTTTGCCTCGTACAATACAGCAGATATCCTTGCAGCTGGCTCCGTCATTATCCGCAATGACATCTGCAACTATCATTCTCTGTCTGGTTATTCTCATACCGCTCTCTTTTAAAGCCTCAACAATCTGCTCATTATTCATCATGCATCATTTCCAGCCAAACATTATTTCGTTAGTTTTAGCTAACCCATTCTCAAAAGAAAAGCCCGCACTAACCGGGTGTTTTTAATAGATATTTAATATCATGAAAATCATTATCAGTTATCTCAAATGTTAGCACATGCTAACTCCATTTTCAATAATGCTGCCGTATTTTTTCTGTCTCATCTCCTATTCTTATTCAGCAGGATCTATTGCCCCATTCATCAAGGAACTTCAATATTAGCTTAACGCTGTCCTGTCTGGCCTCCTCGCACTCTTTAGGATATTTTTTTTCAGCCGCTTTCTGTTGATGAACAATCCCTTGGAAATAAACTCCGACAAATCCGTTATTCTCTAATGTACATCTTTCCATTCTTTCAGCCTTTCTCGAATGATTGTCCTGTCAATCCCATGCTTTTGCTCATTTTAAGTTACTTCTATTGTAATGCCTTTGCCATATCAAAATTTCAGAACATAGGAAAAATGCCGCATTGGCAAGATGCGGCATTTCAGGCAGGAGATTTCTTATGAATATTTATGTCATTTTGTTAGCTATACCTAACAAAGAAGATGTTAGCATATGCTATTATCAAGAAAGGCAATCACTCGATCAAAAGCTTCTTTGGCAGTCGAATCCACTCGTTCAGCTGCAACGAAGCAGTGCTGCTTTTCTTCACCTTTTTCTGCCAAAGGATCTATCAAAACATTTTCTGCAGTAACTGCATCTAGCTGCTCATGCATCACATTCATATCGTGACGATACTCACTTCCAAGCATAATAGCTGGAGGATAATCTGCTGTCATATATGGGATGCAGTCATATCCAAGTCCTCACATATCTATGGTTTTGCTACTATAAATAAGGTATCACTTTGGACTTGCATTTGGTGCAAGTTTGGGAAGAATATATTCGAATATATCTTTCATTTTCATGTCATGTACTTCGCAATTGGTGCAGGTGCTTATTCCATTATCAAATCAAAACATTTAGAAATATTTAAAAAGCTCACTTTATCACATGCATCTTAACATAATCATATACGCAGCAGTTCCGACTATAATGCTGATAAATGTATTGTGCTTCCTCTTATAACTTGCTACAACAACAGCAACTGCAATAATCCTGGGAATTCCTATTCCGATAGGGTTACTCTTCGCCCCTTTCAGGCAGTATACGATAAGCACAGCCATGATTGCTGATGGAAGAATCTGTCCAAGGCGCTGCATCCATTCTGGCATACTGCGTCCGCCTCTGAAAAGAACAAATGGTAGCGCCCTAAGTCCAAAGGTGATTAGCGCTGACATTACTATTGCCAATAAAATATACCATGATCTCATCATTCTACTGCCACCTGCTTTCTTGAGTTATACCAAACTAGCAGCATTGAAACAATGATAAGAGCCGGAAGCATAAACTGATTCTCTCCAAATATTAAGAGGCTGATAATTCCCACAGCCAATCCAGCCAATGCAGGTTTATGAGTATCTGCCTTTTCCCACTGATCTAAAAAAATGATTACAAACAATGCAGTCATAGAGAAATCAATGCCTTCCAATGAAAACGGAATTATCTGCCCCAGGACGCCGCCAATAACAGCTCCTGTCATCCAATAGCAACGTGATAAGAACGCCACCCAGAACATGACCTGCTTCTTCTCTGCATCTTTCAACTCCAACGTGCAGTTCACAGCATATGTCTCATCGGTCATAGTATGGATCATGTACGGCTTTTTCCATCCCATACTACTGAACTCATCAACAAACGACAGGCTATAAAAAATCTGCCTACTGTTCATGAAAAGAGCTGTTATCATTATCGTAAGTATTGATGCTCCAGCCGAAAGCAACGTGGTCAAAACAAACTGAAAAGCTCCAGTATATACAGACAGGCTGACAAGGAGTGAGTAATACCATTCAACCCCCGACTCTTCCATCAGGATTCCATAGGCCATACTCACAAAAAGATAACTGCACATGATCGGTATTGACTTTATAAACGCATATTTAAAGAGCTGTTTCTTATCCACCTTTTTACAATTCCTTCTTGAAAATCTGTTCACAAAGTCTATCAGCTCATAGCCAAGTCCTGAGCCTTTGGCTGTTAAATTTTTTAACATTTCTTTTCTTTATTTCTCTTCGCATAACTCTGGCCAAAGGACAGACTCTCGTGTCATATATATCTGCCACCTTGAGCCTTCCGGCGTCAAGCTTATTACCAGCACCCATAGCACTTATTATTGGAACATTTTCCTTCTGTGCCCTAAGGATCAGTTCAATTTTTGCAGTTACTGTATCAACCGCATCAACAATATAATCATATTCATGAAAAGGAAATTCATCAGCATTTTCCGGCAAGAAAAAACATTTGTGTTTTTCTACATCTACATCCCCTATACCCAAACTTCTTCAGCAATTTCTCTCACAAGCTTGAGTTTTGCCCACTGTTCTTCTTCTGTAAGTTTATTGCCAATCTCACAAGAAGCAAATCCACACTGTGGACTCAGACAAAGCCTTTCCAAAGGAACATACTTTGCCGCTTCATGTATCCTCTCTATGACTTTCTGCTTGTTCTCAAGCTTCGGTGTCTTTGTCGTGATAAGACCCAGAACTACCTTCTTGTCATCAGAAACCTTTGAAAGAGGAGCAAATCCACCTGATCTCTCATCATCATACTCGAGGAAAAGTGCATTCACATTCTCTTTTGCAAATACATAATCCGCAACTGTATCATAAGGACCGCTGGTAAAATACGTTGAATGATAGTTACCTCTGCATATATGAGAGTTGATAACCATATCTTCCGGTTTCTCCTCCAGAGCCAGGTTATTTACTCTTAAAAGCTGCTCTTTTACCTCCTTAAGATCTATTCCAAGAGATTTGTATCTCTGCTTAGCTGCATCACCAACGATGGCTCCCCATGTGCAGTCATCCAGCTGGAGATTTCGACATCCGGCATCATAGAACTGCTTTATCACATCACGATATCCCTTTGCTATATCTTCGATAAGCTCATCATTTGTAGGATAGAACTTTCTTGTGGTCTCGTAATTAGCCGGTACGATCATCTGCTGGAAAGTCTGTGCAGGTGCAGGAATTGTGTATTTTGCTACAGTATTCTCATCCTCAAACTGCTTAAGGAATTTAAAATATTTTACGAAAGGATGGGGCTTTGCCTTAATCTTTCCAACAAGATAGGTATCATCAAGGACAGCCAGCTCATCATTAAATTTAACTCCGTTGCCGGTAGCCTTGTGCTCCACGCCTTCAAATCCCCACATGAAATCAAGGTGCCAGAAGCTCCTTCTGAACTCTCCATCTGTTATCACATGAAAGCCCAGCTCCTTCTGCTTTGCCACAACCTTAGTGATCTCATCATTTATAACCGCATCCAGTTCCTCTTTACTGATTTTTCCTTCAGCAAACGCTGCTTTTGCGTCCTTAAGTGTTTTGGGTCTTAAGAAACTCCCAACAAAATCATATCTGAATGGTGTCTGTAAACTGCTCATTTTCTACTCTCCTCTCCATTTCAATACTTTTCTCAAATCGTATTCCTATCAAAGCAGTCGGTAAAATATATATTTCTTTGGGCTGACAATAGTTTTTATCTATGGAGGCATGCTACAATTTAATAAATTCTATCAATAGGAGGTTCACCCAAAATGACTTTAAAGCAGTTACAATACGCCGTCACAGTTGCAGACACCGGCAATATTACAGAAGCATCAAGAAGACTCTTTATTTCACAGCCCAGCCTTACTTCTGCGATACATGAGCTTGAGAACGAGTATGGTATTACACTCTTTACACGTTCCAACAAAGGAATTGAGTTGACTCCAGACGGTGACGAGTTCGTTGGTTATGCACGGCAGGTACTAGAGCAGGCTGCACTTATAGATGAACGCTACGCAGGACAGTCTTCAGGAAAACAGCGCTTTTGTGTGTCATCCCAGCACTATTCATTTGTTGTTGAAGCTTTCGTGGAATTATTGAAGAAATACGGAAAAGACAAGTACGAGTTTCACATGCGTGAAACCCAGACCTATGACATAATTGAAGATGTAGCTCACTTGCGCAGCGAAATCGGCATTCTGTATCTCAACCGTTTTAACGAGACAATAATTAAAAAGGCTCTGCGGGACAATGGCCTGATCTTTGAACCACTATTTACCGCAAAGCCTCATGTGTTCATTGGAAAAAACAATCCTCTCGCCCAAAAGAGTTCAATCACCCCGGCAGATCTTACTCCATTTCCGCGTCTTTCCTATGAGCAGGGAAGCCATAACTCCTTTTACTTCTCTGAGGAAATACTAAGTACTATGGATTGTGATAAGGAGCTGGTTGTCTGTGACCGCGCCACCCTCTTCAACCTGCTGATTGGTCTTAACGGATATACTATCTGCAGTGGTGTAATCAGTAAGGAACTGAATGGCCCAAACATCATCGCCAAGCCCTTATATGTAGATGACTATATGGAAATAGGATATATCCTCCCGGCTGCAATCCGCCCATCACAACTCACCACAAATTATATAGAAATACTAAAAGAACTCACTTATAGTCAGCCGACACTTCTATAAAAGACCTGTTACCATTGATGTAATCTGTATATGCCGTCTCAGCGTCTTTTCCATGCAATTCTCATTCTCTTCTCCTTCACAAACTCCGATTGTCGTTCTGCATTGTTTTCCGGGAGAACTTGCTAACACTTCAGCCAGACCAATCTCATTTGTCACAAGTAGTTTACTCATGTATTTCCAAAGGAAGCCCGTCCGGGTCACGGAAAAACGTCATTTTTTCACCCGTGAAAGCATCCCGTCGTATCGGTTCACAAGGGATACCCATAGACTCCAATTCTGCGACGGTCTCATCTACACTATCTACACGGAAAGCAAGATGACGCAATCCGTAAGCTTCGGGAGAAGGACGGAGTGGATGATCCTTCATAATAAAAAGTTCAATTTCGCTGTCATCGAGCTTAAGGTCAATCTTCCAATCATCCCGTTCCGGTCTATAGTTCTCTCGCAGAATTCGAAAGCCAAGCTTATTATGGTAAAAGTTCAGAGCAGTGTCTTTGTCGGAACAAATCACCGCAATATGATGAATGCGATTTAATTTCATGAGGCGCCTCCTGTTTTAACCAGAAAAACCGATTTGTAGTTTTTGGGATTATCCTGAAATATTATACTACCATCAGCAATGTTCCGACTCCAATCAAGATACATCCTAAGATTGATTTTACTGTAAACTGTTCATGCAGGAACACGAATGCAAGCACCAGCGTAATCACCACACTGAGCTTGTCTATAGGCACTACTTTGGAAGCTTCTCCCATCTGCAATGCTTTGTAATAACATAACCACGAAGCACCCGTAGCTAAACCTGAAAGAATAAGAAATATCCAGCTTCTTTTACCGATCGTTGATAAACCGTTCTGTGCATGAGTTATAAAAACCATAATCCAAGCCATTCCGACCACTACCACGATTCGGATAGCCGTAGCTAGATTAGAATCAACCCCTTCAATTCCTATCTTTGCCAGTATTGATGTCAATGCTGCAAATATTGCCGATAACAACGCAAATACGATCCACATATATCTAAAGCCTTCCCATCTTTTTTTCTTCCTACAAACGCCACTTTGATTAAAGCTCATGGTAATAAAGGCAGATGTTTTCATGATGCCCATCCTCTTTGTTCAATTTCACTCTTTAAATTATATCATGCCTCGCACGCCCCATAAGCCATATCATGATTTACTCTGCAAAGTCAGCATTCATATGTCTCATATGGCGAATCGTCATAATTATCTGTAACGCTTTCAGTTGATGAAGTATTATGTAACCAGTTTAGTTGCAATACGTCGATACGACCAATTCCAATATATTCTATTAGAAGCATGCTCTCTTCCTTTGGTAAATAATGTGTCACCTCTAATACTTGCCATTCTCTTGATTCATGAAACACAATTTCTCCAAGTGCCTCTTCATTTTCCTTAGTATATAACCGGATAGTTCCACCATCTCCCCGAATTTTCAATTGAAATTTTTTCTCGCCCATATTAATAAAATTACAATATCCGATTTTCGTATGATTGGTGACAGCAGTCACATACATCTCTCCATTTTCCGCAGTAACCGTAGGTTGTTCTTTCTCATGTCCAACGCCTTGCACATTTTTTGTATTATCGTTATACAAATAACAACAAATCGCTGTCTTCCGAACTTTTTGTAGCTTCTGAAGAAGTATCTTCCACAATCTCATCAGTTGCGTTTGAGGCATCTTCACTTGTCACAGTCTGTTCTGCTTCTTCAGTATTATTCGTATTTTCTGTTTCCACAGAACTCTCAATCTGCATATTCTGAGTTGCATCAGCCGATACTTGACTATTGTTATTCCCACATGCAGTAAGACCAATAGCTAATAAAACCGCAGCAAGTGCTGATTCTTTCTCTTCATCTTGCGTCAGCCTCCTTTTTGGATGCATCAGTTCTTTTATTCTGTGCCATGACTCATGCAAGCGGATGAGGCACATATAGCTCTTCCAGATAAGTAAGTTCTTCATCAGTAAGCTCCAGGTCAACAGCTTTTGCTGCACCTTCTATATGATGGAGCTTGGTCGCACCTACCACAGGCGACGCCACTTTTGTAAGGAGCCAAGCCAGTGATATTTCCGTCATAGTCACGCCATGTTTCTCAGCCAGCTCTGCCACACGGTCTATGATCACAGCATCCAGCTCCGCCGTAGCATCATATTTAAACTTGGCATAGGTATCCTCGGCAGCTCTCTTGGTATCTCCCTCACCGGGCTTTCTGGATAGTCTTCCACTTGCCAGCGCACTGTACGGAGTGAGTGCGATATTCTCTTCTTCACAATACGGCACCATCTCGCGCTCTTCTTCACGGAAGATCAGATTATAATGTCCCTGGATAGAAACAAACTTTGCAAAGCCTTCTTTTTCTGCCAGCGCATTCGCCTTTGCAATCTGCCATGCAAAACAGTTTGAAATACCGATATATCTAGCCTTCCCTGCTTTCACTATGCGATGTAAGCCATCCATGATGTCGTAGATATCTGTATTCCAATCCCACATGTGATAGATATACAGATCCACATAGTCCATTCCAAGATTTTGAAGGCTTGTGTTTATCATATTTTCTATATGCTGCTGGCCGGTAACTCCTTTTTCAATTTCTTCGGGTGTCCTTGGTAGAAATTTTGTTGCTACAACCACATCCTCGCGATTTGCAAAATCTCTAAGCGCTCGTCCTACATACTGCTCACTTGTTCCGCTCTGATAAGCGATTGCAGTATCATAGAAATTAACTCCAAGATCAAGCCCTCTTTTTATGATTTCCCTGTTATGAAGTGACCGTTGTCAAGAGGGAAAACTATTTCTAGCTTTTCTCCTTGGCTAGTCACATTTGTTATT
>SVFV01000051.1 GCA_015056655.1 Butyrivibrio sp. | reverse complement strand
CTGAGGCGCTTATTTCAAACAAAAGTGACTGAATTTTCAATGAACTTTTGACTGAATTTTCGGTTGACAAATACAATATCATAATAACTATAGTTTATTTGATAGTTTGCTAATAGTTATTTAATAGTAATTTACTATTAAATAACTATTAAATAACATGTAATTAAGGAGGCTGTATGGGAAATTACTATAGTTATAAGCGTATTTCTACCGATCAGGAACGTCAAAACTTCAATAGACAGATTAAATCCCTCGAAAAATACGCTTCAGACCACAACATTGAATATCTCATAGATTTCACAGAAGAAAAGTCTGCAAAGAATTTTTCTGAGCGTCCACAGTTTAAGAAACTTGATAAGATTCTCCAAGCTGGAGATACAGTTGTATTTAAAGACCTGTCTCGCTTCACTCGTGAAGCAGAGAACGGCTATAAAAAATATATGGAATGGCTCGGCAGAGACATAAATATAGTTTTCATTGATAATCCAACTGTCAGCTCCGACTATATAAGGCAAATGATGACAACCGCTGAAAAACAGGATCTAGTAACCAAGACAGCAATGGAAGGGATAATAAAACTTTTACTTATCGTTGAGTTAGATAGGGCTGAGCAGCAGAGAAGATATATTTCAAAAGCAATCACTGATGGCATAAAAGCCAGCTCTAAAAAGAGCGGAAGAAAGGAAGGAAGCATGGATAAATTCACTGATGAAATTAAAACCGATATTAACCTATATCTGTCGGACAGACATATTACACAGACCGAACTTATGAAAAAACATGATATCAGCCGTAATACCCTTAAAAAGTATATTGCTTACGTAGAAAAATATAATGGTTTAGGAAACTAACGGCTTCACAATGCGGGGAAAGGGTTCCAAGGGAAACGGGCGCGGCTGCTCTTTAGCCGGGGCGCAGCACGGGGGTGTCCCTTGGACATAACGGCAGCCACTTCCTACCGTCATAATGAAAAGAACTACAGCAGCCAGTGGGGAAAGGGGTCTGGGGAGATGGTCAGGCTCGGCTCTCCCCAGGCTTTTAGGAAGCTCCCAGCTGGCAGCTTCCTAAAAAAATCATTGTGTTATTGCTTCAGTCTGCGATTCTGTAAACCAAAAAGCTTTTGTCTGAAACATGGCTTCTTGCGGTTCTTCATCCTTTGCCTTTGGCTTCTTGGTTGTATGCTTCCATATCAGAAATGAAGCAATAGACTTTTCTCCTTTTTTCACTTGTCTGTTTAGGGCTTTCCATCCGGCGTATGTATGTATCTGTTCCGGTTCTTCAAGTTCTATCGTTTCGCCCTCTTCATTTTCAACAGTGATTTTGTTCCCTGTTCCTCTTATAATGCCCTTATCCATCAAATCGACACTATTGTTAAAAATAATCTGTTCATTTGTCATTGTGCCTTGCTCCTTTCCGTGGGGAGCTTTTCAACTCCCCACCATGCTATTTATTTGTAAATCCTTAAAACTCTAAAATATAGGCTCTATCCGTCAATCTTTCTTCGGGTGCAACTTCTGAAGCATTGACCTGAGAAACCATATCAGAAAACATATCAATGTCCATATCTTCTGTATAAGGAACAATTATCATTTCATGCACAGATGATGGAAGAACTAACAGCTTCTTTGTGTGGTGCTTTTCTGTGAACTCTGAAAGGTGCTTTCTGTCACATATAGCAGATGCTCCCTTTATGTTCTTAGTGTTGGAAATAACATAAAAGGGTGTTGCTTCTTCCAATTCCTCTGTATAAGGTATTCCCATCATTTTAGATAAAACCTTTGCCATAGATTCAATCTTTGTATCTGCAAAAGTATTTTTCTTTGCCTGCTCCCATGCTTCGGCTTCTGTAACATCAGATTTTACAAGGTATTCTTTAGAAACCTTTATAGAATAGCCATCTTCGCCCATATCACCGCAGATATAGAGATAACTTTCTATCCCCTCAAGTTCGGAAGCTCCTTTTATAAGTTCCTCGCTTGATTCTTTCTGTAATCCAATACGAATGTGCGATAAAACAAAATCCCTGTCTGTAAGCTGTGTAATATCAAAAGTAGTGTCCTTATGTGCTTCGTATGTATCAATCACGCGTAAAACAACATCATCAAGGCTCTTTCCCTCTGCCTCAGCTTTTGAAATAAGCTCTTTTGTGTAAATCACGGGTGCAATGGCAGAACCCTCTGTTCTGATAACGATTCCCTCAAGGATAACTCCGTTCTTGGTGCTGTCCTGTGCTACTGCGTTGTAACCTCTGTTTGTAAGTTCGTTGATAATCATTTCTCTTGTCATCATGGTAAATTCTCCTTTACTCGTTAAACTGATTGATTGATAGTTAAGGCTCGCCAAAGCCCTTAAAAATTTGCTTTACAAGATTCTGAAGCTTTTTCTGGAGGGGAGCGTTTCTTTTTCGGAAGCTGTAGGTTCATCGAATTTTCTCCTTTCTTTGTTTTAATTTGCCTCACTGAGTTCCTTGCTCATCTATCGGGTTTGCGTGGCACGTAAAGTAACTGTCGGAAGGAATGAATGCAAGGGATAAGAGCGGTAATCGGACTGAGCGCAGCGAGGGAGAATTAAGGAGCGACCCTTGCATTCAGGAGGGAGACAGTTATAGTGCCCCTTAGCAAACCGATGAGCAAGGATCTTAGTGAGACAAATAAAAGAAAGGGGAATATGAAACTGCAGCTGGAGAAAAAAGGGGTTCCCTGGGGAACCGATTGGCAAAGGGGACTTTAATTTTCCTTTTTCGCCGCGTTTACATCATCCCAAGATGATGTGCGGCAGTGGGCGGGAGATGGGCGCCCACCAGCGGATGCTGGCGGCCGGAATGGTACACGTAATAAAAAAATGGTCTACTATAATTCCCTCAATATATAAACTTGTATGATTGAATATTAGCTAATTTATGGTATAATAAAATTAGCTAATACGAAAGGAGGCTATTATCATGGTAGAAGCATTGGCAACCGCTACAGAAATGAAAAATCAGTTTGGAAAGTATCTTCAGATGGTTATAAACGGAAATGAAGTTATCATAACAAAGAATGGCCAGGAAGTAGGTCGCTTTATTCCTAAAGCAAAAACAGTATCATATCTTACAGATTCTCTTACAGGTATTCTTAAGGGTAATTATGACTATGATGATGCTAGAGAGGAAGCTTTAAGAGAAAAATATGAGATTACTGATTGATGCTAATATAATACTCGATGTTCTTCAAAAAAGGGAACCGCACTATAAAAATTCAGCTCTTATATGGAAGCTGTGTGAAGCTGGAAAAGTTACCGGACATGTTTCCGTGCTTACCTTCATGAATATGGTCTATATCATGAGAAAAGAACTTTCTCCTGAAAAAATTGAAGATGTCTACAAAGCACTTGCCCTGATATTCACCTTTGAAGATCTTACAGACGAAGATGTTAAAAATGCACTTGAAATGAAGCTGAAAGATTTTGAAGATGCTGTTCAGATTCAGACAGCAAAGAGGGTAGATGCTGATTTTATTATCACAAGAAATGTGAAGGACTTCATGAAAAGTCCCATTCCAGCATACAGCCCGGAAGAATTACTGGATCGTGTGGAATTTGATGAATGATTAAAAATAAGAGACTTTTGGGGTATTTCATCCTTGTAAGGTCTCTTTTTTTATTGGGAACTTTTAAAAATAATACTTTAATAATATTTTTATCAAATAAAATATTATTTTATATTGCAAAAATATTATTAGGTGATATAATGATATTGGAAAGGAGGAAAAAGCTATGGCAAGAAAGCGTATTTTAGCACTGTCATCTTACAAATTTTCAATGGATCTTAGCGGAGAAAATAAAGATGCTGTAGATGAGGCTACCGAGAATTTCAGAATGAAATATGGTCCATTCATAAATATGCTGATACAGCGATTTATGAGGATGCCTGACAGAATGAAAAAAGCCTTTATAGACTTTTGCATATCACAGTGTCAAGAAATCGATAGACAGCTGGAAGTTGCCGGGGACTTTGAAAAAAAGAACTTGGAAAAAGAAAAAGAACATTATCTGGAAATAGCACGTATCATAAACGGCGGAATCGATATATCTTATGAAGCCGATTCTAATATGAAAAAAATTGCTATGAAAGACGGCTATCTTATCATCCCAAAAGAATGGATTGTGCTTAATGAAAATGATGCCAAGTATTGCAGATATGCTGGTGTAGTAGAGTGTAGAAATTCTGCAAAATATGGCATTCCACACTTTGTATTTTTTACCCACGCAGAATATGGCAGAGACTACGACACCGACTTAATCAATGAAATGTGCTGTGATGCATGGCCAAAATTCAAAGATATAATGGCACAGCAAGTAGAGCCTATCAAAGATCCTGAAAAGCCAGGCGAATACCTTAATGTACAGGAACATTTAGCATCACCTTACATTGGACATTTTAGTATCGATGAAGCTGACAGTGGACTAAGGGATATCGAAGACATGCCATACGGTGCGATGATTGTAAGAACATCGACTGAAAACACAGAAGATGATGAGGAATATTGATAAGAAAAAGGCTGCAAATGTTGACGCATTCACAGCCTGAGATATCAACAGATGGCTCTGTTAATACCGTTCACCAAAACGTATTATATCATAGAGCAATATCTGGTATCTATTCTTATTTAAAATTTCCCATTTATACAACCGAAAATTGACAGAAAGCAAGCGTATCGCAAAGGGTACTATTGCGCTCTAAAACTGACGTTTGGCGGCGGCAGTTTTAGATATGAACCGTATCGCAGAGCGACTAACCACAACAAAAACTGTGGGGCATTTTTGCCCCACAAATATATCAATTTACGGAGGAAATTTTAATGTCTAAAGCAAAATCATTTGCAGAGCAAATTGAAGAGCTGCAGGCAACCAGCGAGAAGGTATCAAGTTACGAAAAACTATTCTCAAAAGCCTGTGAAATGAACTTCGGTTGCAACGCAAAATCCATCAAAAAGATGCTCGAAACCAACGAAGAACCTTGCTCAAGTTTTGAAACAAAAATGCGCAGCTTTTTTGGTCTAAAAACTGAAAAAGACATGGCAGATTTTATAGCCATTATGTGCACAGAACATAACCTGAATTATTTCAAAAGCAACAGGGAAAACGATAAAAAAACGGCTGACGTACAGGGATAAAAAATCATATTTTTCGGAGAAAAAATTGATTTTTGAAAGGGGTGTAACCCCTTTGCATTTGAGGCGGTTCGATACCGCCAAAAATGCAGCCAGGGTAGAAAAAAGGGCTGGAAAGTTATGAGCCCTTGGGCGAATAATTTTCCAGTTCTTTTTTCGTAGGGAGTGCAACTCCCTGTGGCTCCTGAAGGAATGAAATGTATAACAGAGGTGCTCAGTTTAAGGACAGCTTGCTGGACTTAAACAAAAGCACCGAGGTTATACATGTAATGACTGAAGGAGCCATGGAAGGGAGTTCGAGCCTCGCTCTGAGGGAAACCGAAGGTGTCCCTCAAGGAAGAGCAAATTACCCCGCAGGGGCAAGGCGCCAGCCGCAGGGGGAGCTCGCTCCCCTAATTTGTATAGGGCAGAACGGAAATATTTATGCTGCATTCCTTCATTGGAAGCGTTAAGCAGTGAGCAGAGCGAAACGCTTGAAGCGACCTTTGAAGGAATAGTTCAGCCAGGCATTGGGAGTTTTATATGAGCCGAAGCGAATATCAAAACGACCTTTGCCGCAGCTGAATATAGCAGCATAAATATTGGAGCGATGGCCTATAAGCTACGGAGGAAGACTATGGCTGAAATAACCAAGTTCGGAGCATCTGAAGTAGCCTTTCACATTAAGCATGATTTGAGAGAAATCCCTGACGGAAAATCCTATGGAAATGAATCCATAGACAAGAATAAATCTGACAGAAATTACAGCCTACTAAATGGACGTTGCCAGACTGCAGATGAAGCAAACAAATATCGCAAAGAAATCGAGAAGGAAATTTTCAAATATAATCGAAAAAATTTAGTCCATGCAGTAGAGGTAGTTGTCCAATGTCCTGCTGATTGTCCACCTGAACAAAAAGAAGATTTTTTTAAAGTGACTTATAACCATATATGCTCAACTCTTCCCATGGGAGAACGATGCGTATTTGTTGCAGAAGTTCATGCGGATGAAAGAGTAAAAGATCATGCCGGAAATATAATTTTGGATTCACATGGAAAACCGCTTTCAAAAGATCATCTTCATGTCATGTATGTACCCGGAGTCCCTGATACAAAACATGACGGATATAAATATAAATTATGCGCTGACCAGCTTACCAAAAGAGCACGTCTAAAAGAGTTCCATCCCGGACTTCAAAAAGCTCTTGATGATGCCGGAATAAAAGCCACAGTTTACAGTAAAAAAGAAAGCGATGGTAAGACCATTGGTCTATCCGCAAAACAGTTAAAAGAAATCACTGCAAAGACCGGAATAAAAATAGAAAAGTCCATCACAGTAGATGAGTTTGCGGAAATCCTCAAATCCAATCATGAAATAAAAATATATGACAAGGCTTTAAAAGAAAAATTACAGTCAAAGGAACATGAAATATCTGTCCTTTCTGCAGAATCTTCGAAAAAGGATTCTCATATAGAATCACTAAAAAATCACATCAGGGAACGGGATAAAGAAATTGAAAATCTCCGCTCAGAAGTCAAATCAAAAGAAGCGGTAATAAACCAAGGAAAAGCCGCTGATATAAGAAGTGAAAATGCTAAGGCAGAACTTCAAGAACAGCTCCGGGAAAAAGAAGCTGAAAAACAACAGATCATTGATAAAGCAAATTCTATGTTAGCTGATAAAAATCAGCAGCTAAAAGATGCCGCAAAAGAAAAACAGGAACTACTAGACAAACTGAATGCCCTCCAGCAAGAGCTTGAACAATCTAAAGATAAGATTGCAGCTCTTGAAGCAAAACAACAGTCCCAAAATATAGTTCATACACAGCCTGATCGCTCCCAAGCTTGGGGCACATCAGAAGGATGGGGACGTTCTGAAGGATGGGGCAATCAGGATAAGACTAACGAGGTAGAAAAAATATGGTAGCACAGAATATTGATAAGTCACTTCATACCGTTGGAAAGGTTATGGATAGTGCAGAAAAATTAGCCAATAATGGCCAGCAACAATCTGATGAAGAGGTAGCGCTTAAGCAGATGGAAAGGACTGCCAGAATGGCAATCCATGGAACATTAAAAGAAGCTGCAAAAATTGAAGAATCCTGGGGCAAATCCAGCTGGGGTTCAAATACAAAATCGAAAACGGAGGATATAACATGGTAAAGAAAAAACTCTCCCTGTGGGAAGCAATAAAATATTACAGGATAATCCAGTTACTTGTTTTTGGAATTATTCTTTATATCGTAAGAGACTATGCTATTACTCTTCTCTGCTCGTTAGGACAGGTCACGGAAACCAGTATGTTTTATAAATATATGCCTATCACTGCATATGTTGGTCTCACGGCTCTGTGGGGATTCATTTCATTTACAATATTAAGAGACAAAAGATATCATCGACTGACTGGCAGAAATTATGGATATGATTCAGGTCACTATAAACCATACATGTACAGCCAGCTCGTAGATTATTTCCGTGATGCAGATCCTCATAAGCTCGATACAACAAACTTTCCAAATATGAAATGGCAAGATGCTAAAGGACTCATATTTGGAAAAGATAAAAGCAGGCTTATTCATATTCCTTCAAATTCTGAAACCAATGTAGCTATATTCGGACCCCCCGGATCCGGAAAGACAAGTGGAATTGCCATAATAAATGCACTGCGTTTTCAGGGTAGTGTTTTGGCAATAGATATAAAAGGGGATATATACAACTTCTGTCACAAATACCGCAAAATAATACGCTTCTGCCCTGATGCTCCCAATGCACTTGAAGCATCATACCATTTTAATCCTTTAGCCGGTATAAAAGATATGAATGTTACTGATAAAAAGCTCTATATTGAGTCCATGGCTACTGTACTCATTCCAGATGAAGGAGGCTCTGACGGTAACTACTTCACTTCAAGAGCAAGAAAATATTTTCAGGGTATCGTTCATCTCCTGCTATTTCAAAATCCCAAAACGACATTTCCTGAGATAATACATGCAATACTTACGGGAAACTGCTTTGACTGGGTAACTACGGCAATGGATTCTGAGTGTATTGAAGCGAAGGAACTTCTCGCCCCATTCTATGGGAATAATGAGAAGAATGTTTCCGGAGCATATGATAACCTATGCACAGCCATGACCCCTTTTTCAAATCCAGTTTTGGATGAGCTGCTTACAGATAATGGAAAATGCATTTCAATTAAGGCTCTTGAAAAGGGCTATGATATCTATCTGCAGATAAGCCAGGAACATTTAGATGCCTATGCCCCACTGTTTACGCTTATAGTACAGAGCTTCAGCACAGCCTTTACAAAACGTCCTGACAGCTCCACAGGAGCCAAGAACAGACCTATACTCATGCTACTTGATGAATTTCCAGCCCTAACCTACAGCTATAAAATGATCAATTCAAATCTTTCAACATTGCGAAGTAAAGCCATAATATGCATGATAATCCAGCAGAACATGGCACAGCTTGAATACAGATATCAGCCAACAGGAGCAAGATCCATCATAGGTAACTGCAATTACCAAATAATACTTGGAAGCAACGACATAAACAGCAGCAAGATATTTTCAGACACTTTTGGCACTCACAAGGTGTTAAAAGTAAGTCAATCAGAGTCCTCTTCTACCCAAACTGCAAACAGTAAAAGTATTCAACAGGCACGAGAACCTGTCTTCTTCCCCGAAGATTTTGGAGACCTTGATAAAGACATGATCATATATTTCAAAGGAAAACACTGCCGTTGCAAAAAACTTAACTGTTATACTGATAAGAAAGGAGCCTGAAATATGAAACCACTACTCTTCTATCGCATCAAAGGTATTCTCCATAATACTGGAGCCGACTGGGACAAGTTGGCTCCTAATATAGAAGATGCCATTAACTTTGCACATAAAAACATCAATCCGGAACCAATTAGGCAATACGATAACTTCAAATTCTCTTTGGAATATTGTCTTGCACATAGCGGAGAATCTCTGAATGAGCACCTCAGAAATGACCAATTATACGATCAAGATATAAAAATCTCAGACATGGTATCTGAACATTCATGTAAAACGGATCTTGTCCTTTATAGAAGTATAAATGATTATGTGTACGACCTTATGATAGACAACGCTGAAGGACTGGAAGGAATTGATTATCATGAAAAAGGATACATGCAATGCTCTCTGGTAAAAGGACATGAACTCAAATACAAAACCAAACTAAGAATATTTGTTCCAGCTGGTTCCCATGTTATATACCTTGGAAATGTTAATGGAGAACAAGACTTTTATGAAGTAGATATCCAACATGGAGCAAAACTTAAAATAATTTCAATTGACGATAAGTATATAAACTGCAAACTTCTTGAAACCGCATAAAAATAAAACAGGTAATCCAGTTATCTACTGGTTAATTACCTGTTTTTTAATGGTTATTTAATAGTAATTAACTATTATTTATCTATTCACATATACTCTTGGGTGCCTACAGCCCCCGCCGCACTTCGTTTGGCATCCCCCTGTCTACCGCCTTACAGGAACGTCTAAAAAGAAGCCGTTCCTTCCAGTTGGTCTTCAATTCCCCTCTTTCACTTTCTTAATATAGTAAAATTTTTCAAAAAACTTATTGACCGAGAACGCCTCAGCGGACAGGCTGGGTGTTTATAGGAAACGGCTTTAGGAAGGCGCACTTTCCCTATGGAATAGAGAAATGCACATCTTCCCAAAACACTGACAGGCCGTAATGCCTATGAGGTATCCGTGTTCCGATCATCTGACTCCGTTAGCAACTGTCTAAAGGTCGTGAATCTTTAGAACTGGTTCCGGTACACTTTCTACATGCAGCTCGCCGCCCCACATGCGTACTCTTTCGAGTTGTCTGTGCAACATCCGTCCTTTAATACCATATCTACCGACGTTTGCCCGCCTTATCAGCTATCTTAACCAATGTACCACGCAAATGAGCATGGGTTAGGCTTGTTGAGGTGATCACTTTTTACCCCTGACGTTATGGATTCCTGGATGATCTTGGTCAGGATTCCAGCCGAGTTCATTCTCTGAATGAGCTGAACTAAACTACCATTTTTTATACTGGTATCGTCCTTCCAGATAGCCAATATGATCGTGTAGTATGCACGGTCACACCGCCCTCTCCTATTTACCTAAGGAGCTGGTGCAGTCGATACTTCGGCGACTGCTCTATAGGCACAAAAAAAGATATGTTGAGCTAGTTTCCTACTCACATACCTTTACATACCTATAGGGCAAATTGCCAATATTTTCCCCATAAACTCCCTTTTTATCTATATCTAGTGGCTTGACTATCAGATTTGCCGAGTTTATAATTAAGTATACAAAAGTAGTGAGTCGGATGAACTTGTGGTTAGGTGCTCCGCTCAATAAACTGATTGAAAAGCAGTCACGCCAATGGCTGCTTTTTTTATGCCATTAAATCTATACTCAATTCTAAAATATTCCCCAATTTAAATCAATAGGTTTTTGCAATTATTTGTTGTATTTTTGCAAATTTAAATTGCAAAAGTATTTTTTTACTTGTATAATACTATTAAATAAATATTAAATAACATGTTTTTAAATAGTTATTTAATAGTTAATTACCATTAAATAACTAGTAGAAAACTGAAAGGAGCAAATAGGTGATTATCTCAATTTCCAATATCAAGGGCGGAGTTGCAAAGACAACAACTGCTGCTACCCTTGCTGCAGGATTAAACAAAAGAGGGAAATCTGTACTCATGATTGACTCTGATCCTCAGACAAATCTCACTATGTGCTTTCTACCAGAACCTGAAGAAGGCGCAAAAACACTTTATACAGTATATACAGGCGATGATTCAATAGACGGAGTAAAACAGACAATAAAGCCTGGTCTTGATATCGTAGTCGGAGATTTTAGTCTCTGCTCTGCAGATATGGAGTTTTTAGGTAAAGTAGGCGCTCTTAAAATGCTACAGAAAGCATTAAAGGCTATGGAAAATGATTATGATTTTATCATTATCGATACACCACCTAACCTTGGCTTCCTTTCATTAAATGCTTTTATGGTGAGTGACTATATTGTTACGCCAATGGCTGCTGACAGTTTTTCACTGAAGGCTATAAAACTGTTAAAGCAGACTGTAGATGATGTAGCCGAAGATGGAGCTAAAAACATTCCTGTAGCCGGGATTCTCCTTACAAGATATACAGACAGAACCAATGTTGCAAAAATCTTAGAGGACAATGTAAACGCAGCTGCATCACTACTTAATACAACAATATTCAATAGTCGTATCCGACAAGCAACTGTAGTACAGGAATCACAGCTTGTAAAAATGGATCTTTTTGAATACGCACCTAAAGCTCCTGTTACACAGGACTATGAAGCTTTTATTGACGAATTACTGGAACGAATAGGGGGCTGATTATATGGCAAATAAATTCAAGGAGCTGATGCGAGAAAGTGCCGCAAATGAAGCTCAGGCACTCGCCGCAGCAAAAGAACAAAAAGCCTCGACAAAAGCTACTGAAAAAAAGGAGCCTGTCAAGAAGGAAGTAAAAGAAGATAAGACACCAAAAGAAAAACCAGTCAAAAAGAAAAACCTTGGAGGCAGACCAAAAAATGCTGATCGAGGACTTGCATGTAGAAAACAGTATACGCTGACACTTGAAGAGGACACGTATCAGACCTTTCTAAACATGGCAAGGGAAGAAAAGCTTTCATTTGCAAAATTCATGGAAAAAGCTGCTTTCGAGTATATCGAAAACAATAAGTAAAGGGTTTTGTAATGGTTATTTAATAGTTATTTACTATTAAATAACATGTAATTAACTATTAAAGAATAGCGAGGATTCTATACTATGGAAAATAAAATGAGCGAAACTATAAAGTTAGTTATGGTTAAAAGAGATAAGACTGGTAAAGATATTGCAGATGCACTAGGGTGTTCAAGCCAGGCTGTATACGCAAATTTAAAGAAAAACTCATGGAATGAGACACAGCTTCGACAGATAGCAGAAGCTTTAGATTGCGAACTTGAAATAGGATTCAAATTAAAAGATACAGGCGAGAGATTCTAAGAGGTATCAATATGATAATTGAAGGACGTATGGGCTATAACTCTGAAAACAAGAGATATGGGCTTTTAATTTCTGATCTATGGGAAATAGATGGGTTCCATTGTGGTACACCAATGGAATATTGGGATAGAGATAAAGAAGAATGGATTCCGACACGAATTGAAATGGCATGGCCAGCACAAGAATATTACTTGGTTGATACAGGGCTTCAAGGAGATGACCTTGAAGGTCTGCATATTAGAATTGAAAATTAAATATATAAATGTTGGGAGGATACGAACTTGGTTAATAACGACCTTACATTTTTTACTAATGAACCTGATAGAAACTTGTATGAACGTTTCAGTAATATATTAAAAAGCAATACTCAATTCTTTGATATATTAGTCGGATATTTCAGAACATCCGGATTTTTTAGAATGTATGAAGCCATGCAAGACGTAGAAAAGATAAGAGTGCTTGTAGGACTTAATGTAGACAAATATACCGTAAAAATAATTGATACAGCTAAATCTGAATCTTTAACGCAAAAAGAAGCAAAGGAAATCTTTTCAAAAAATATAGAAACAGAATTTGAAGATTCTGAGACAACAGAAAGTGTTGAACAGGGCGTACGTATCTTTATTGACTGGTTAAAAAAAGGAAAAATAGAACTGCGTATGTATGCTGATGCTCCAATCCATGCAAAGGTTTACATTATGCGTAAAGATATGGAAAAGGTTCCTGACACTTTCGGAAGTGTAATAACAGGATCAAGTAATTTTTCTGATGCTGGATTAAAAAACAATCTAGAATTCAATGTTGAGCTCAAAGATAGCAGAGATGTACAATTTGCGCTCGATAAATTTGAAGAACTATGGAAAGCTGGTGTACCTATAACCAGCGATTATATCGATACTGTAGAAAAAAAGACCTGGCTAAGAAATGATATAACCCCTTATGAAATTTACCTGAAAACTATTTATGAATTTTTCAGAGAAGAAATTGATTCCGACAAAAAAGTTCTCGCAGATGATATCCTTCCTGATGGTTATATGCGCTTACAATACCAGCTCGATGCAGTTGTTCAAGCTAACAAGATATTAGAAACATATAATGGAGTATTTATCTCTGATGTAGTAGGTTTAGGAAAAACCTATATCTGTGCCATGCTTGCAAAAACCCTAAAAAAGGGTAAAAAACTTATTATATGCCCTCCAGTTCTTGTAGATTACTGGAAGGAAGTATTACTTGAATTTGATGTTGCCGCTGAAGTTGAATCGCTTGGAAAATTGCCACGTATCCTAGAAAAGGGGACAGATGGTTACCAATATGTTTTTATAGATGAAGCACATAGATTCCGCAACCAAAAAACCGAAAGCTTTGGTCTTTTGCATGAAATCTGCTACAACAAAAAAGTTGTACTCATTTCGGCAACACCTATAAATAACTATTCCAGTGACATCGAAAATCAGATTTATCTCTTCCAGCCAAAACATAACAGTACCATCGTTGGTGTTAAAGATTTGGAAGGCTTTTTCCGTGACCTTAGAATCAAGGAAAACAAGTTTACAAAAGGCACTCAGATGTATCTTGATCAGGTGAGGGCGAATTCTGAAGAAATCAGAGACAAATTACTTCGTCATATCATGATAAGACGTACAAGAAGTGAAATAGAAGAATACTATAAAACTGATATGGAGAAACAGGGGCTTACATTCCCTAAACTTGGCACTCCTGAACAGATTGTATATGAGTTTGATGAAGATACAGATAGGACGTTTACAGACACAGTAACTACCATTAGAAACTTTACATACTCACGTTATAAACCGCTGACATATTTGAAGAACACTGCAAAATACGCTTCATTACTTGCAGCACAGCATAACATGGGTGGATTTATGAAATCCATTCTTGTAAAACGTCTTGAGAGCAGCTTCTATGCATTCAAATTAACACTTGGAAGATTCGTAGAATCTTATGAGAAGTTTATTGATATGTATGAAAAAGGGGAAGTGTATATCAGCAAAAAGGTTGATGTATATGAGCTTTTAGATGATGGAGATATAGAAACTCTGTTAGAGAAGGTTGATAAAGAAGATGTGATGTATTTCAAGTCTGATGAATTTACACCTAAGTTCATCAAGGATCTTAAATACGATCTTTCTAAATTGGAATATTTAAAAGGACTATGGGAAAACATAACAGAGGATCCAAAGCTTAACCAGTTTAAATCCGATATGCAGTCTAACAAGAAGCTTATTGGAAATAAAAAAATCATTTTTACTGAATCGAAAGAAACAGCTCAATACCTTGAAGATGAGCTGCACGAACTATATGGTGACCGTGTCATATCATATACAGGTTCAAGCAGCATGATATTAAAAGCAGTAATTGAAGATAGCTTCAATCCTAAAAACGTACATAAGGATAATGACAAATATGACGTGCTAGTAACAACAGATGTATTAGCCGAAGGTATAAACCTTCATCGTGCCAATGCATTAATAAATTATGACTTGCCTTGGAATCCTACAAGAATCATGCAGCGTGTAGGACGTATTAACCGTGTAGGAACAGAGTTTGAAGAAATTTATGTATTCAATTTCTTCCCAACAGCACAATCAAGCAAGCATCTCCCTTTAAAAGATAGAATCATTGAAAAACTCCAGGCATTCCATGATACCTTGGGAGAAGATTTCAAATATTTATCTGAAGAAGAGGAAGTCAGCTCACAGAAGCTGTTTAACGATTTAAATACTGATCTTGATGCTGAAGAAGAGAGTGCCAATCCAGAGCTGGCATATTTAGCCGTAATACGACAAATCAGAGATGATGATGACGCATTATTTGAAAAAATAAAGCGTCTTCCAAAAAAAGCAAAAACCGGAAGATACTCCTCTGATATAAACGGTGAAGCAACACTATCATTTATACGTAAGGGCTACTTGAAAACATTCTACATGACGGAAAAATCAGCAACCAAACAGCTTTCATTTATTGAAGCAATAAACTATCTAAAATGTGAGCCTGACGAAGAAAAGATAAGTGTTGGTAAAAGTTATTACGACCATTTTGATGCTAATAATGCGGCTTTTGACGAAGCACTTCTTGAAGATGAAGTTATTGAAATTGGTAAGGTTGCAAAAGGTTCAACAGACATAAAGCTATTAAAGCTGCTTAGAGCCATCGCAACAACAGTTAAAACATTTTCAGATATACAGGATGCTAAGTTACAAAAAATTATTAACTTATTTGAGAATGGCGATATACCAGCAGCAGATACAAAGAAAATAAACAAAGCAATAAAAGGAATCGATGATCCTGAGAAAATCTATTACACAATAGAGAGTATGATTCCCGATAAATACTTTGAAACACGTAAAGAAGCAGTTGCTAAAATAGATGGAGATAAACAGGTAATATTATCTTGCTATCTTAAGGAGGCTGAGTAATGGCAACAAAAAAAGAATTCTTTGAAAAAGTTTTGACTGAATCATTCAGTAATGACCAATTTACTTTGTTCACAAGAGAAATGCTTACAGGAATCACTTTAGTAGACCCTGATCATGATAAAGATGAATACAGTAACTTTTCTTACTACGTAAAAAGTCATAGACATATTGGAACATACGAAAGCGAAGAAGGTGATAAAATCGCTGTCTTCTCAGTATGTTTAAATCGTGATGAAGCAGTTGAACGTGCAAGAAGTATGCAAAGAAATTATGTCAAAACACTGCTTGAAAATAGTGGCTGCTCAGGAGCCCTTGTTGCATTTTATACCAACGGCGAATTACAAAAATGGAGATTATCATTTATTCGCCTAGATTATGAATTTGCTGCTGGAAAAGTGAAAGAAAAACTTACCCCAGCTAAGAGATATTCGTATCTTGTTGGTAGCGGGGAGCCATGTAATACAGCAAAAAAGCAACTTTTTGAGATTTTCAAAAATGATGAATCAAGACCTGGACTTGATGCTCTTGAAGATGCATTCAGTGTAGAAAAAGTAACTAAAGAATTTTTTGAAGCATATGCAGATAAATATAAAAAGCTTAGAGACTATCTTGATAGCAACCAAGATTTTATAGAAGAAGCCAAATTAAGAGGATTCACCTCAGAACAATTTGCTAAAAAGCTTATGGGGCAGATTGTATTCTTATATTTCATTCAGAAAAAGGGATGGCTGGGTGTTAATGCAATTCCTGTAACTATGACTGAAAAAGAATATAAAAATGCTTTTTTCTCAAGAGCTAGTAAATCCCGAGAAATAGTAGGTTCCGTCTATTATCAACAAGAAGATGGCTCATACAGAGTCAACGTTGAGTCATTAAAAAAGCTTTCTGATGAAGATCAGGATTTTTTAGCAGGCATAGTTCATGGCAGTCCTTGGGGTAGTGGTCCCAAAAACTTCATGCGAAAAATGTTTGAAGGATGTATTGATGTTGAAAAAAACTATTTTGACGATTATCTTGAACCACTATTTTATACAGGCCTAAACGTAAACAGAGGCGAAAATGGATATTATCCCCCACTGCATAGAAGAATTCCTTTTCTTAATGGTGGACTGTTCGAACGGCTTGATAATTATGAATGGGAACACAATAACTTTGCCATTCCAAATGAAATTTTTTCCAATCGTAGCGAGCGTGGCGCACATGATGGTGATGGCATATTAGACATCTTTGATAGATACAACTTTACCATGAGCGAAGATGAACCTATGGAGCGTGAAGTCGCAATTGATCCTGAAATGCTAGGTAAGGTGTTTGAAAATTTACTTGATGCATCTGACCGCAAATCAAAGGGGGCTTTTTATACACCACGTGAAATAGTTCATTATATGTGTCAAGAAACACTAATAAACTATCTTGTATCAAAAATGAACTTGCCAGAAGACGATATACGTTCTGTTGTAATGTATGGCGAGATAATGAAAGATGAAGATACTAAGAAAACACAAAAATATGTTGGTACTGATGGAAAAAATCATTACAAAATAGATAAAGAGAAGGAACTTCTTATTCCTGAGTCCATATTTAGTTTTAAAAAGAATATAAATAGACTTGAAGAAATGGATGAACTGCTAAAGAAGGTGCGCATTGCCGATTTAGCAGTAGGTTCAGGTGCTTTTCCTGTTGGAATGCTAAATGAAATTGTTCGTTTGAGAGAAATCATTACAGAATATCTTTCTGTAGAAATGTCCGGTTTCCATAAAAAAAGTTTTATATCATATGGAAGAAAACGGTATGACTTAAAAGTAAATACAATTCGTAACTGTATTTTTGCATGTGATATAGAGCCCAGTGCCGTCGATATAGCAAAACTTAGATTATGGCTATCAATAGTTATTGATGATGAATTGGTAGAAAATACGTCAACCGGAGAATTTGACGAACACACAAAGCCAAAGCAACTGCCTAACCTTGATTGTAATATAATATGTGGCAACAGCTTAGTAGACGAATTTTATGGCAAAAAACTAATTACAGAAAGCTTTGTTTTAGGAAATGTTTCAGATGGAACCCAATCAAATATATTCCAATATTCAGTTGATCCATTAATCAAACAATTGATTGAACTCCAAGATAAATTATTCTTTGAAAAAAGTCATGACGAAAAAGAGTCAATTAAGCGCCAAATTGAAGCACTCTATGACAATATAGTTCTCGAGCAAGGAATAAAAAATGATCCTGAAACTTTTGAAGCTTATAAAGAGGCAGCTAAGCAAAACTCTAAGCCTTTTATATTATGGCAGATTTATTTCCCGAAGGTTTTCAAGGAAAACGGCGGCTTTGATATTGTCATTGGAAATCCGCCCTATGTAGATTCCGAGGAAATGACAAAGAGTATGCCTGAACTACGAGAATTGTATTCAAAAAATTTCCGTAGCGCTAAAGGCAACTGGGATCTGTTTGTATTATTTATAGATTATGGACTTCATCTTTTAAGAGAAAACGGTACAATTTCCTTCATTGTACCTAACAAGCTTATTTCTGCGCCTTATGCTAAAGAAATAAGAACAATGATGTCCGAAAACTACGTTCGAGAGATTAGAGATTACTCAAACGTAAATGTATTTGAAACTGCTGCAGTTTATCCTGTGGTATTCAGAGTTACTAAGTCAGAACAAAAATCTGAGGTAACTATGGATGTTATGGATGAAATAGAAACCATAGGTAATGAAAATATTATTCCAGCAGATAAATTTTATGCAGATACAGACTGGGATAAATATTTCAATGCCTCAGAAAGCGTTTTGAATATTGTAGATAAAATTGCAAGTTTCCCTAAGCTTAGCACTTTAGCATCAGTAAATGGTGCTGCTACCGTAAACGAAGCATATCTCGTAAAAGAATTTCTACAGGACAATGAACATTTAGATGAATCTAAACGATTTATCAATACCGGTGGCATTGATAAGTACAAATCTTTTTGGGGTAAAGAATTTATGCGCTATCTCAAAGGAAAGTACATGTACCCTGTTGCCACAGAAGAAGACATAAAAAACATGTCCAGTAAACGCTTTTCTGAATGCAATAAAGAGAAGGTTATAATTGGTGGAATGAATAAAGAGTTGGAATGCTATTATGATAATGGTAATTATCTTGCCGGTAAGTCCACTACAATAGTCTATGACAATGATAATTTGAAATACATAGCAGCTGTTTTAAACAGTACACTGATGTCGTTCTATTATAAAAAACTGTTTAACTCCATGTCTTTAGCTGGTGGATTCTTCAGAATTGGTGCACCTCAGATAAAAGAATTGCCCATTGCAACTCCATCAAATGCAGATATAGATAGAATTTCATCGCTAGTTGATGCTATACAAGATGATATGGATCAAAGCGGAGAAAACTATAAAGACTTATATCTCAAAATAGATATGGAAATTTATAATGCATATGGATTAACCCCAGAGGAGATAGCGATAATAAAATCTGATATGGAAAAGGAGGCTTCTAATGGCTGATATAAAATTTGAAATCGCAGAAGAACTTGGAGTCTTATCTGAAAGTTCAAAAGGATGGACAAAGGAATTAAATCTTGTATCATGGAATGGCGCTGCTCCCAAATATGATCTTCGTGACTGGGCTCCTGGACACGAGAAAATGGGTAAAGGAATCACTTTAACTCCAGAAGAAGCAGAAAAACTGAGAGACATCCTAAACAAGATTTAAATAGTCATTGTTTTTGTTCAAAATAACATTTCAATATAAAGATAGATACAATAGTGTCAAAATAACTTGACTGTAGGTTATTTTGACACTATTATTTTATATCTGTATCTGCTAATCTAAATATAGGTCAGATGGCTCATTGAAAATTCAGTCACTTATGACTCAAAATAATGTATCCT
>SVFV01000050.1 GCA_015056655.1 Butyrivibrio sp. | reverse complement strand
TTATTGGGTGAAAGCAATATGCAGTTTAAATGCAGTAACTATGCGGCTTTGTAATTAAGCCGTGAATAATTCAGGTTCATCTATATACTCCTGAAAATTATTTGAAGTCATCCCCCACTTTATTCACAAGAAAAGACATATGAACTAGAAAAAACCACCCTCTTTATGGATTCTATTCCATAAGGAGAGTGGCTTCAAGCTTTAAAGTACCTTACTCAAAAATTCCTTAAGTCTTGGATGCTGAGGATTCTCAAAAATATCTGAAGGTGTTCCCTGCTCAAGAAGCTTTCCATCTGCCATGAAGAGCACTCTGTTACCCACTTCCTTTGCGAAGCCCATCTCGTGAGTAACAACTACCATGGTCATTCCTTCTGTTGCAAGCTGCTTCATAACATCAAGAACCTCTCCGACCATCTCAGGATCAAGAGCAGAAGTAGGTTCATCAAAAAGCATAACCTCAGGCTCCATCATAAGAGCTCTGACAATTGCAATTCTCTGCTTCTGACCACCGGAGAGCTGTATAGGATATGCATCAGCTCTATCCTTAAGTCCTACTCTGTCGAGAAGCTCTAATGCCTTTTGCTTTGCCTCCTCTTCAGGAACATTCTTAACTTTAACAGGAGCAAGAATCATGTTATCCATGATGGTCATGTGCGGGAAAAGATTGAAATGCTGGAAAACCATTCCCATCTTCTGTCTGTGAACATCCATATTGATCTTCACCCACTTGCCATTTGCATCCTTATATTTCTTTTTGGTGATATCGACATTATCGAATATTATTGCACCACCTGTAGGCTCCTCCATTAAGTTGAGTGATCTTAAAAAGGTGGATTTTCCGCTTCCTGAAGGTCCGATGACTACCATGACATCGCCCTTATCTATATCAACACTCACTCCGTCCAGCGCCTTGATCGCACCGCCATTGTAGTGTTTTTCCAGGTCGGTTATCTGTATAAGTTTATCTCCTGTCGCCACGGCTCATCCTCCTTTCAAAATACGCAATAAGCTTACTGGTCGGGAAGCACAGGCAGAAATAAATTGCTGTTGCTACCAATAAGGGTTCGATTATGATGAAGGTTGCGCCTCTGACAGCGTTAACTGCAGACATAATATCCTGAACACCGATAGTATAGGTAATAGCTGACTCTTTTATAATAACTACGAACTCGTTAGCTATGGCAGGAAGGATATTCTTGATAGCCTGAGGCAAAATGATATATCTCATATTCTGAAGCTGGCTCATGCCAAGAGATCTTGCAGCCTCAGTCTGTCCTCCGTCAATTGACTGGATTCCTGATCTGACTATCTCACAAAGATACGCTCCTGAGTTCATTCCAAGCGCTACAACACCAGGGAAAAATCTTTCAAACTTGATGAATCCCATAAATGTGAAGCTGGGAAGCTGAATAAGAGCCCCAAACACGCCATAGTAAATAATTGCCACCTGAACGATTACGGGAGTAGAACGTAAAATCTCAACGTAAGCGGTCGCAAGGAAGCTCACAGGATTAAATTTGCTAAGCGCTACTCCGAATCCCTTTTCCCTCTGATGTCCTTCTTTATCAAGTCCTAAGAATGCGAAGGGATATACTCTGGACATCCTCATGGATGAAAGTATAAGCGCAAGCACAAAACCGATAGCGACTGTAAAAACTGAAAGCATTACAGTTACAATGACACCCTGTAAAAACAAACTTGCATAAGGTGATAATTTTGAAAAGTTCTCAATTTTAATAAAACTGTCCACTGGTTACCTCTTTAATCATTATTATTCTTCGATAAGACCTTCGATGATCTCACCGCTTGCCTGCTCATTAGCAGTAGCTACGAACTCAGCCATCTTTCCTTCGGAAATAGCAGCTGCGATAGCTTCATTAACACCCTTTAAAAGTGCTTCATTTCCCTTTGAAACACCAACTGCAGAACCCTCTGCTCCTTCATAAGGAACATCAAGTGCAACATAAAGATCAGGATAATTCTTTGCATAGCTCTCTGCTACAGCTGTCTCGATATATGCACCATCAAGCTTTCCTGCGATAAGCTCAGCTACGATGTCAGTTACCTTTGTAAGTTGAATTATATCAGCATTCGGGCTGTTTGTGTTAGCAAGATCAACCTGAATTGAACCTGTCTGTGCACCAATCTCGTACTCAGCATTATTTGTATCCTCAAGGCTTGTGAACTTATCCTTGTTTGCCTGAACGCATACAAATGACTGTCCGCCTTCATAATATACATCTGAGAAATCCATGATTGAATCACGCTTAGGATCAGGTGAAAGACCTGCAAGTCCGATATCAACTGACTTAGTCTGAAGTTCCATAAGTACGCCGTCGAAATCAACAGGAACAACCTCAAGCTCAAGTCCAAGATAATCTGCAATATACTGTGCAAGTGCAATATCAAAGCCAGCAAGCTGTGGTGTGCCTGACTCATCTACTGCATAAAACTCATAAGGAGCGAAATCAGGAGATGTAGCAACTGTAAGCTTACCAGCTGTAACAGTTGAAATACCTGAATCAGCAGCCTTATCAGCTGACTTTGAACCGCCACAAGCGATCATGTTAAGTGCCATTGCTGCTACAAGGATAGTAGCGAATAATTTTTTCTTCATAATGGGCCTCCTCTGTATAAAAAATGTTTGATGTATAAATATACATGATTAATTGAATAATATACATATTAACCCACTTGATGTTTTTTATCAATACAAAATTAATGTGTTTGGAAAAAAATAGATAAAGGTTTAAATTAATTATTTCTGAAAATGAAAAAAACGCCTGCAAGCAGACGCCTTTCTCATCCTTAATTATTATAGAGGGAACTATATAATAGAGGAAATCATTTGGGACTTTATTGTCTCACATATACCGTCACAAAAGTGTCACAGTGGAAAAAATACCTTAAATTCCATTCATTTTCAGACATTTTGTGCCACAAAAGCCCATGAAATCAGCACTTACGATTTAATTATTACCTCAAACTCAGATTTCATCTGATAATGTCATAAGCCTTCCGAGAGTCATTTCAGCCCAACTATATTGTGACATATACTCTCCAGAGAATAATGAGTCATCTTTTCCCTCAAGGAAATCAAAATAATCACACTTAAAGAAGTTTCTGTCTATACATGCTTCTCCTCTTCTCCTGATAAGTGCGCTGCTGCAATCAAGCTCAGCAAAAACCTTCTGCATATCTGCAAAAAGATTTCTAAGATATGAGCTATGACTTCCTGCATCATCCTCATCCATCCAAAGATCCTCCATTATCTGATCGAAGGTTCTCATTGCACCATTCGCATCAATAAGAACAGCTAGAAGCTCTTTGGTTCTGCTATAGGTAAAATCAACCGGTATTCCGTTCTTATCAAATACTTCAAAGTTACCAAAGGTAATTACCTTAAGCCTGTAATCCACGCTCTCCTTAACAGGATATCTGAGGTGATCAAGGGCATCTGTAACCTTTGCTGCTGTAACTGGCTTCATAATATATCCGCTGGCGTAAAGTGAAAACGCCTCCTTCATATATTCAGAATAACCTGTCACAAAAATAATATTCACTGAAGGATTTATCTCCTGAAGCTTTGTAGCAAGCTCAATTCCTCCAATGGATCTCATTTCCACATCCAGAAATGCAATATCTGTCTTATTCTTCTTTGCAAATTCAATGGCATCATTTCCATTCTGAAAACCATTTACTTCGATTCCGGGCTTCGCCTTTTTTACAGCGCTTATACAACCATCCAATGCAAGCTTTTCATCATCTACGGCTATGATAGTCATCATTTCCCTCCACCAAAATAACATCATCCCTTATAGGGATTCTTATTACTGCTTTAGTCCCCTCACCTTTTACGCTTTCAAGCTCCAGTGTTCCTCCAACCATTGAAGATAATCTCTCCCTTAGGTTATCAAGGCCCACATGCTTCGTGCTTCCTTCTCTCATGGCATCTTCATCGATACCAACGCCATCATCCTCTACCATGATGACAGCACTGTTATTATATTCCAAATATGAACTGATAGTAACTGTTCCACCTTCCTCTTTTTTCAAAAGGCCATGCTTAACAGCATTCTCAGCCAGAACCTCTACCGACAAAGCAGGGAGCTTAAAGCTGTTGAATTTGAGATCATAAACAACATTCAGTTTATCTTCAAATCTGATTTTTTCAAGGCTAAGATAATTTTTAACCAGCTCCATCTCTTTAGAAAATGCAATATTATCCTCTTCCTCTATAAAATTCAGATTAGCTCTTAAATACTCCGAGAAATCTCCTACAGCCTCCTGTGCCTTTTCCGGATTCTGCTCACAAAGCACATAAATTGAGTTAAGCACATTATACAGGAAATGCGGCTTAATCTGACTTAGCATAACGCGAATTCTCGTCTTAGCAAGGCTTTCCTGCTGTTCAATAATAAGAACCTCCTGCTCATACCTTACAGTATTATCCACGAGGATAATAGAAAGAAGAATCATATATGGCAGATAAACTATTCCTGAATATATCATTCTAAGTAGTATTCCCAAAAGCGGAAGTACTACAAAGGAAGACATCAGGATTGTATTTCTCCTGTTAAGGGACTTTCTATATTTCAAAATATAATAAATTGGTTCTGCAGTAAGGAGATACCCTCCAAGCATTCCCAACAGGTACATAGGGCTCTTATAAAGCAGTGTTCCTCCTGTTCCTACTACAAGTCCTTTAAATGCATAGAAAATCCAAAGAGCAGATGAAGTAAACGCAACAGGAAATGTATAAAATGCTGGTCTTATATTATTTCCTGTCTCTCTGGAAATGTACTGTGTCGTAAACAGCACGAAGGATACGAGCATCATATAATATGAAACAAAGCATAGTGCATAGGAGCAATTTGCAAGAAATAGACCTATCTCCTTATCCATCACTATGTTAGGAAACAGATTTGCAAAGAACACAAATATCAGCATAGCGCATTCAGCCCTAAGCATGTTCTCAAAATCTACACTATTATTTTTCCTGACCTTTCCCACCTGTCTATAGCCAAATAGCTTTATAAGACAAATCAGAGTTCCATATAAAGAGACTCCCAGGTTTATAAATTCATCTGCGTATGCCATTGTTTATTCCTTTTATATTTCGTGATTTCATATTTTCCTTATGGCTTGCCCACTCTTCCTTCTGACTTGCCATAGGTAATCCAGTGCTGATACAACTCATCCGGTGTACGAAGTCCTGCTGCCATAAGATCAGGATATCTATGTGCATAATATGCAGCATCAAAGTCTGGAGCAAAAACCTTAGGAGTCGGAATTAACGATTCAGGAACCTTATAAGTCTGACTGCCTACCCTTCCCTCTGACTTACCATAGGTAATCCAATGCTGATATAGCTCTTCCGGAGTGCGCAGCCCTGCTGCCATAAGATCAGGATATCTATGCAAATAATATGCAGCATTAAAATCCGGATCTGTAGTAGCGGTAGCAACACCTTGAGCGCTATTATTGTCCAGAGCATGTGCATCCATGCTTTCCCCAATGAAAATACCAGAAAATATTGCTGTCGCCATAATAAATGTAAATAATTGTTTTTTCATTTCTATTGCTCCCTCCATTAGTTTAAACACTAACTATAAGGATAATATATGGACTGAAGTTTTTAAATAGAATTCACTAAAACACTAGAAAATCAAGTATTCACTTTAAAGGCATCAGGGCATGAAAAAAGCGCTCAACCTTAGTAGTTAAGCGCTTTTAATGAGACACGTGGGAATCGAACCCACGACAACTTGATTAAAAGTCAAGTGCTCTACCAACTGAGCTAGTATCTCATATATATAAACTGCATAGCAGTGATATATCAAAATAACTGGGCTAGCGGGATTCGAACCCACGAGTGCAGCAGTCAAAGTGCTGTGCCTTACCGCTTGGCGATAGCCCATCATACACAGCAGATGTGCCTTCTTTTTAATGATAACTCAAAAGCCTCAAAATTAAAACTTTAAGTTACATTGCCCTAAAAATAAAAAAGGGTGGATAGTGGGACTCGAACCCACGGTCTCCAGAACCACAATCTGGCGCGCTAACCAACTGCGCCATACCCACCATACTGTCTCAAATCAACTTGGTCAAATCAATTTGAAAAATGTGCCCGAAGGGATTCGAACCCCCGACCCACGGCTTAGAAGGCCGTTGCTCTATCCAGCTGAGCTACGGACACATGCTGAACAGGTATAAACATTATATCCTGCTTTGTTACAAGTAAGCGTTAAACTTACCCATAACGAAAGCGGGTGATGGGAATCGAACCCACGTATCCAGCTTGGAAGGCTGGTGTTCTACCATTGAACTACACCCGCAAGTTTCTCTATTGCGTTACTTATCAAATCGGGGTGACAGGATTCGAACCTGCGACCTCCTGGTCCCAAACCAGGCGCTCTACCAAGCTAAGCCACACCCCGTCTTGGAAGCGTTCTGTTGACTGCCGGACCCGTAACGCAAGTAGAATTATATAATGGATATGCGAATATTGTCAACACTATTTTCTAATTTTTTTTAAAAAATTTTAAATGCTATGAAATGCTGATGTTTACTGGCTTTCATGGCATTTTAAAATCCATGTTCTCAAAAAAAATTTAAAATAACTCTAAGTATTTTATTTCAAAAGATAGTTTTCCATCATCATCAATTGTCAAAACAAGATAGGATGGTTTTCTTCCTTCCTGCCTTGGATAAGATAAGCTTCCTGGATTAAATACATATATTCCATCCACTTCCGCCGTAACAGGCTTGTGTGTATGGCCATATATGACTATATCTGCCCCTCTGGCGAGAGCTTCGCGCCTGATCTCACTACTACCCATATTAACCAGATATCTGTGCCCATGGGTCACAAAAAACTTATGTCCGCCCATTTCAAAGTCGATCTCATCTGGAAGGTTTCCAAAGAAATCATTATTTCCCTTCACAAATCGCATTATGGCAGGGCTAAGCTGTTGCATTTGCGTCTCGCTCCCCTCCACGTCTCCGCAGTGAAGTATAAGGTCCATATCTTTTTCTTTTTCAAGCACTCTGTAAAAATTCTCATCTTTACGATGAGTGTCACTAACAACCAGTATTTTATGCATTAATGGCTTCCCTCAGCTTTTCTTCCATCATTCTAAGTGCCTTGCCTCTGTGGCTTACGGCATTTTTCTCTTCAGGCAAAAGCTCTGCTGAAGTTTTTCCATATTCGGGCAAGAAGAAAATAGGATCATATCCAAAGCCATTTTCTCCAGCTATCTCGTATCCGATCTGTCCCTCCATGGTTCCTCTTACAACGAGTTCTCTGCCATCAGGAAGACATGCTGCGATAGCGCATACGAATCTTGCGCTTCTCTTCTCGTCAGGTACACCATTAAGCTTTTCCAAAATAATAGTATTTTTCTCTGTATAGGAAGTATCTCTTCCCAAATAACGAGCAGAATAAATTCCAGGCTCCTTATTTAAAAAGTCGATCTCCAATCCTGAATCATCCGCAAGAACAATACTGTCCTTGCAAAGCTTTGAAACCTCTCTGGCCTTGATCAGTGCATTCTCTTCAAATGTTGTTCCGTCTTCAACTATATCAACATCTACGCCAGCTTCCTTCATGGACTTAATATCCGCGTTAAGTCCGCCAAGGATCTGTCTGATTTCACGCATCTTGTCTTTATTGCCTGTAGCAAAAACTATTTCCATTTATAACTCCTCCAACCAAAGGTAAAATATCCCCAAATTAATTTCCATTTATAATGCCCTGAAGTGCATCTGTCTCTTCCACTTCCTCCTGTGGATTAACCACACTAAATGCCTCTGTAATTCCATTACAAATGCCAAGAGCACACTTTTCCAGATAATCATCCTTTGTCATCAAAAGTTCATCATCTGCATTTTTTGTATTTCCGATAGTTACATACGCAGAAGGTATGTGGGAATTCATAATCCTGCTGTTCTCGTGATCAACTACTGAAAGTCCACGAGCCATGACACCTGCATTTACAGCAAGGTTCCACTCAAGCCTGTCTGCCAGCTCAATATTCCCGAATTCCCTGATAAAATATCTGTCATTGTAATAGGTCTTAACACCAGATGTGCCTTCGTCGTCAGCATCAGCGCCAACCTGAATATAGAAATCGGCTGCTGAATCATCTATAAGTGCAGTAGCCGCCTTCTCCTCGGTGTCTCCACCAGACTGTCTGGTGTAATAAACGCGAATATTCTCCGCTTTATCCATATTTTTCTTAATGTATGGTATAAGACTAAGCCCCGCATCATCCACAGGATCTATAACTACAATATTCTCGTATAAATCAGCTGGAGAATTAAAGGTAACTACAACCTCTTTATCCCCAAGTGATGTCTCGTTCTCATAAAGTCCATCCAGATTAAAGGTCAGACAAACTCCACCATTCTCGTCTGTTCTGATCCAGTTCGCATCAGTAATAAGCTTAAGATCAGAAATTGCACTGTTTGTCTCGTAGAAATTCGGGTCCTTTCCACTCACATAAAGAATAAACTGGTGCTCTGAATGTCTCTCTTCAAATGTGATGTTGTCTGAACCCACTCCCTGCTCAAGAGGAATAACAAGAGTACCCTTGCCCTTATCTGCAGACGGTTCCATTATTTCAAGCTTATATGCATTCTCAAGATCAACTACTTCAGCCTGTTCCTTTGTAGCTTCAACGATCATGATGTTTTTAGTCCCTGCCCTGTAAAACATGACTACCAGAGAAAGGACAGCAAATATCGCAGTGTAGATTGTGGTTTTCTTAAGCCTCTCCTCAATCATTTCTTGCGTCCTTCCTGGGCGGTTTAGGTCCCATATATTGATAGAAATATGTCTTGATCATTCCGTTGTATATCTTACGGTTTTTATCTGCCTTTTTACCTATATCACGCTCAGCCTGCTCATAAGCTGTGATGAGATACATTGACCATGAATCAAGCTCCTTATATCTCTCACCAAGAGTTCTATAAAGCTGTGGCAATTCATTCTGTTCGCCAATTCTCTCACCATAGGGCGGATTAGTGACAATAAAGCCATACTTTTTACGATGGCTAAGCTCAGAAACATCCCTGGCCTGGAAGTGAATTAGTTTCTCAACACCAGCCTTGGCTGCATTTATTCTTGCAACCTCAACAACCTCAGGATCGATATCATAGCCCTGGATATCAGTTTCAATATCCATGTTGATATCTTCCATGCACTCTTCACGCACATCCTTCCAGTTATCCGGAGTAATGATATGAGTCCATCTCTCAGCAGTAAAATGTCTGTTCATGCCAGGTGCAATGTTGGCAGCTATCATAGCCGCCTCTATTGGGAAGGTTCCGCTTCCGCAAAAAGGATCAACCAGTATTCTGCCCGGCCTCCATGGAGTGAGCATCAAAAGCGCAGCAGCCAGATTTTCTGCAATAGGCGCCTTAGCTTCAAGCTTTCTATATCCTCTTTTGTGGAGTGAATCTCCGGTTGTATCAAGCGCAACAGTAACTTCATCCTTTAACAGGAAAACTCTTATGGGAAAGCTTTCTCCAGTCTCCTCAAATCTTCTGATTCCATAGATATCAGAAAGTCTGTCAACCATGGCCTTTTTCATAATTGACTGAATATCGGATGAGCTAAAGAGCTTACTCTTTACACTACTTGCCTTTTTAACCCAGAATTTACCGTCCTTTGGAATAAACTCCTCCCATGGAAGTGCCTTAGTTCCCTGAAAAAGTTCCTCAAAGGTTGTTGCCCTGAAGGATCCAACTTTAATGAGAATTCTCTCAGCAGTTCTAAGACCTATATTAGCCCTCACGACTGCGTCAGGATCTCCAGCGAAGGTAACCCTTCCGTCTGAAACCTGAGTAATCTCATAACCAAGGTCAATAATTTCTTTTTTTAATACCGCTTCAAGCCCGAAATGGCATGGAGCTATAAGTTCAAATCTCTGCATTCTTTTTCCTTACTAACTAATGAATATAATCCAAGATATTTTACAATAAAAAGACTAAAGTTTTCAAATCTTTCGCCGATATAGATAATGTAAAAACAAAAGGACTATCTCCTTTTCTTAATGACCGGTATGGCGTCCCCACCCATGCCGGTCTTCCTCCAAATTAATGGGATATTTTTCCACAAATTACCAAACGATAAAACAAATGTTAAAAGACTATAAATTAACGCTTTTTTGTTTATTTCACGCTACTTCGAGCATAAAATATAGTTATATAAATATTTTGTGTAATCTTATGAGGAGGTAGCACATGGAAGGAAAGCAACGCAAACAATTTAGTATGGTATTAGCGCTTATGATTTTGGTAATTCCCTTTGCCATCGCGCTGATTTTTGCCACAATTTATATGAGTTCACAGCTAAAGAGTCTGGAAAAGTCAGATGAGGCTCTGTATTATGACCATCTTTTTACTATAAGTTCTGACCTTCTAAATGCTGACAGAGATCTCTATCAGGCAATGCTGGCTGGAACAAGATTTATGGCATACAGAGAATATGTAGGCGAAGAAGGTGCCGCTTCCTACATAAAGGATCTTGAAGAAAATAAATCTCAGGCACTTGAGAGAATTGATGCTGCAGCAGCCTTAGCAAAAGCAGAACCCTCATTGTGGTCAGAAACCAAGGCTGAAGATGGCACCAATTTTGAGTCTTTCTATAATCAGTTTAAGAGTTCCTTCTCATCATGGGAAAAAACCTACGATTTCAACAGTGCGGATGGTGATATCGAGCAGTTCGACCTCCAGTTTGAAACCACAAGAGACTACCTCTCTGGCATGTGCGATATCACAGAGAGCTGGGCTCTTATGGAAAAAAATTTACAGTCCCAGATTGTTATGAAAAAAATCACTACTATCTCAGCAGTTTTCTGCGTAATTATAGTAGTTCTGCTTGTTCTTGCAATCATTATACTTAGAATAATCATCCGCAGTATCCAGGGACTCAAAGAGGATGTTGCAAGAATATCAACTGGTGATTTTGTAACAAAAATCATCTCAACAAGTGCAATTTCCGACTTTGCCCAGATCAGTGATTCTATTGAATCCATGCGACACGATCTCAGAAATGCCCTGGCCAGAGTTATTGATCACGCAGGTGATGTAAATAGCAAGGCTGAGATAACAAAGGACAGCATTTCAAGTTCTCAGAGAACCACAAATGACATTACCTCAGCTGTTAATGACCTTGCTGAAGGCGCTACAGCTATGGCTCAGGACGTACAGAGCACCTCCTCAATAACAATAAATATCGGATCCTCCGTTGACAGTGTTTTGGATTCTGCAAACAGCAACCTCGAAAAAGGCCGCAAGGTTTATAATGAGTCCACAAAGGTTAAGGAACAGCTTGAACAGATCAAAGTTCAGGATCAGAAGACAGATGCCATAGCCGGACAGGTTGCAGAGTCTGTAAACGAAACTGCAAATGTTGTTGCTCAGATTTCTTCAGCTGCTGAAGGTATCATTTCCATTTCAAGTCAGACTAACCTCCTTGCCCTCAATGCATCTATCGAGGCTGCAAGAGCAGGTGAAGCAGGAAAAGGATTCGCCGTTGTTGCAGACAACATTAAGAATCTGGCAGAGGAATCAAATCATCTTGCAGGCGAAATTACCGGAATGCTTACAACTATTACAAACTACTCAGATAAAAACAAAGAGCTTACAGAAAGCATCAAGGAAGCAACTACAAACGAAGCTGTTGCCCTTGAGCAGATGAGTGAATCCTTTGATGAAATGCTTAGTCTTTTGAAAGAAACAGAAGAAGGTAATAAGCAGATTGTTGATCTTGTAGAATCCATGAATGCAGATAAGGAAGAAATCCTCAACTCTGTAGAATCACTTTCAAGTATCTCAGAAGAGAACGCAGCTTCAACTCAGGAAACCAGCGCTTCTCTCACTCAGCTTGATGATCACATGGAATCAGTCGTAGAGCAGGCAGAAGACCTCCAGAAGATCGCAGAGGAACTCACGGCCAACGTGAAATTCTTTAAGGTCGAGCTGCCTCCCAAGAAAACAGAAAATAGCGAAGCGTAGATTTTATCGTTCGAGTCCGCCGGGTGCACGACATCCAGGGGATGTCGGCTCTGCACCGACCGGAACGGAGTGTAGAACGAACAAAAAAGGAGTTATGGGATGATTCATCACACGTGTGTGATAGGGCGCACGACATCCGGGGGATGTCGGTTTTGCGCCGACCGGAGCGAAGCGAAGATCGAACCCGTTCGAGTCCGCCGGGTGCACGACATCCAGGGGATGTCGGCTCTGCACCGACCGGAACGGAGTGTAGAACGAACAAAAAAGGAGTTATGGGATGATTCATCATCTCATAACTCCTTTTTTATTCGACGTGTGTGATAGGATTCGAACCCACGACCTTCTGGTCCGTAGCCAGACGCTCTATCCAGCTGAGCTACACACACATATGCACTTTACAAGCTGTGCAACGAAGATAATTATAACATCCCAAAAAGAAATGTCAACAAAAATTTTTACAGGGGCCCAAATTTTTTTGAGCCCCGCTAATATTCAGTTTTAATCTGCCTTCATCGGCAACAGCTGAAGGTCCTTTGTACCAAAGAACATGCTGTTTCTGATCATTCCGATTCTGTAAAGATTGATTATATAAAACAATGACTTCGTAACCTTCACAAAACCAAATACAGAAACCAGTTCTTCAACAGTCGGCGGATATCCTCTTCTTCTAGTATAATTGCCAACGTGTTCAGCTATCTTTGCCTCTGTTCTACCCATATGATGTCCCCTTTTTGCTTGTTTCCTGCTACAAAACATATAGTAGCAGTCGAAAATTAATTGAACCTAAATATATTCTTTCATTTTCTTTAAACGACATAATGAGCATAACGAAAAAATGTTTCGTAAATGTGAGACATTTATTAAAAAAATATAAACTTATATACGAATCTTAGTTCATCTTTTTCCTTTTTCTACGCCTTGCAGCAATTTTCAGGCAAATATTTCTTATTACCAAAAATCCACTTACCGACATTGCAAAAAAGAACCCAAGAAAACCCAAAAGAGGTATTCCAAATATCCTTGGTTCCATCGAAGTTGTGCACATAATACTAGATGATACTAAAAGTGCAGCAACGCCTAATCCTATAACCACATTCCTTATAGATGAATAAATAAGTTCATCAATTTTGGGAGTTGATGACAAGGTAATATTCAGCCTGCTCTGTCCAGCCAGGTACTCCTTCATAACCTGAGAAGTTAACGCCGGAATCTCTATACCTGTATTGGCAGCCCTATAAAGAGCTCTGCTGTATTTCATGAACTCTTCTTTTGCATCCAGGTTCTGAACAAAATCATCGGTAATTCTGGATGTTGCAATCTGAAGCATGTTTATCTCTGGACTTATAGTTGCAAGTACTCCCTGCATATGAGCAAGTCCCCTGCACAGCATTGTCATACCATGAGGAAGGGAAATACCATTTTCCTTCATTATATCCATAAGGCACTGAAGTGCCCCCGCAAGATCCAGACTACCAAAAGAAATTGAACCATATTGATCCAGGAAGCTCTTTATTTCAACATAGAGCTTTTCTCTATCAGGAGTTCCCCTGATCTCTCCAAGATCAAGAACAGCGTTGACCGTAGCCTGTATATCATGCATGGCTATACTTCTGACACCTCGAACCATAAGCCGTCTGTCCCTGTCAGACAGCCGCCCCATCATTCCCATATCTATCCATATAATCTTGCCATCCAGGATTTTTACATTTCCAGGATGTGGATCCGCATGGAAAAATCCATCATCCATTACCTGTTTAATGAAGTTATTTACGAACTTCTCACCTATCTCATCAAGATCATAGCCTCTAGCTGTCAGATACTCCACATCATCGATCGCGCAGCCACCCACATAGTCCATTACAAGAACCTTATCGGTGGTATATTCGATGTACATCTTAGGACAGCCCACATACCTTATATCCTTGTTATTTCGGGCAAATTCAGCCATATTACTGGCTTCCTTAAAGAAGTTCATCTCCTCCTGGGCTACGGTCCACATTTCATCAAGAACCATGTCCAGATCCACAATATTCTTTAGATCTCCAACAGGCGGCATCAGCTTCGCAAGTCTGTGCAGAAGGCTTATGTCCCTGGACATAATCTCATATACACCCTTGCGCTGAACCTTTACGATTACATCTATTCCTTCCTCAGCATCTTCACTTTTAAGCTTTGCCCTGTGTACCTGAGCTATTGAAGCAGAGCCCAGTGTCTTTTCATCAATCCACTCGAAAACCTCTGTGTAAGGGCATCCATAGGAATCCTCGATAACCTCGATGACTTCAGGAAAAGGCATTGGTGGCACATCAAAATTAAGCTTCGCCAATTCATCACAATACCTCTTCGGAAGAATATCCGAATGCATTGACATAATTTGGCCAAGCTTAATATACGTGGGGCCAAGCTCCTCAAGGATGATCCTTAGCTTTTCAGGAGAAACCCCTCTGGTTATTTTATTTCTTGCAAGAACAGCCCTTATCTCTCTGAATCTTGCATTATCTTCAGCGCTTTTTATTTTACTGTCTTCATTTTTGCCCTGGGTGGCACCGTTCTTTTCAGCTTCTGCCTTATCCGCCTGGGCATCAGCAGCTTTTCTCATTGCGCCGATTAAATCATTTAAATCGGGCATATTAAAGCTCCTTATTCAGACTTCTTACCAGTGCTGTCCTTAACAGTACGCTTTAGCTCTCTGTTCAGAGCCTTGCCTCTTTCAACAGTAACTTCACCCTTTTCTACAAACTCATCAAAAAGCTCCTCAGCCTTCTCAGCAGTGATTGCAACTGCGCCAACGCTTGCGAGGAAAACCTTCTTTAATCCATCTGTTAACTTATCCATATAACTTACCCCCTTTTATGCAACTATAAAGCTCATGTCTTCGCATTTACATTAACCAAATATAAATACCCACAGCTTTGGAAAAAATATAATTCCTCCTAGAATAGCTGCTATAATCGCACTCATAAGAACTGCTCCTGCCGCTGCATCCTTTGCTTTCTTGGCAAGAGGCTTTTTTTCTGTTGTGACAAGATCAACTACAGCTTCCAAAGCTGTGTTTACAAGCTCAAGACTAAGGACCAATGCAAACAAAAGCAGGCAGACAAACCATTCCAGAAGAGATATTTTCAAAATAAATCCAAATATCACTACCAGGACTGTCACAGTGCAATGAATCTGCATATTTCTCTCATGAAGTATGGTATTCCCTATTCCTTCAAAAGCATATCCAAAGCTCTTGTAAAGTTTATTTTTCCTGTCCTTAGTTTCTCTCATAACAATTTACTGGCTAAGCATTCCACTGCCGCCTGCTGCCATAGCAGCCTCTTCTTCAGCCTTGGTTCTTGCAACCATAGCCTCCATCTCATGTCTTGCTATATCAAAGCATGCGAGCATCTTTGTTGAAAAAATACCACTCTCGCCGTTTTTGATCATTTCGTATGCCTTGCTGGGTGAAAATGCAGATTTATATACACGATCACTTACAAGGGCATCATATACGTCAGCGAGGGATGTAAGCTGAGCTGCGATTGAAATTTCTTCTCCCTTAAGTCCATCCGGATATCCATTTCCATCATATTTTTCATGATGGTGTCTGCAGATATCATAGCTGACTTCCAGGTATTCCTTGTCCTGCAGATCTGCAAGCATTTTTACAATTTCGCATCCCCTTGTCGTGTGGGATTTCATAATGTCAAATTCATCGGTAGTAAGACGACCCGGTTTAAGCAAAATAGCATCAGGAACTGTGATTTTACCGATATCGTGCATTGCACTTGCGTTTGTTATTACTTCTATTCTGTGAGGTGTAAGACCATACTCAGGATAGTTTCTCATGGCTGTGTTAGCCAGAATCTGAACAAATCCCTTGATTCTCTTAAGGTGGTAGCCTGATTCCAGATTACGGAACTCAACAATCGTACAGATTGTATCTATGATTCTGGAATTTGTCTCTCTAAGCCTCTCCTCCTGCTTTTTAAGGACCATAAACTGCTTTTTAAGGACTCTTGTCTGGTCGGTGACCTTCCTCTCCAGCTCACTTCTACTGTGATATAATTCCACAGCTCTTTGCACTCTGTGCTTTACAACAACTGCATCAAATGGCTTGTGTATAACGTCCGCAGCGCCACTTTCATAGCACTTTCTTTCAGCATCGCTACTTCCATCAGCAGTTATCATGAGAACAGGTATTACGGTTGGTATTTTGTGCTTGGACAATTCCTCCAGCAACCTGTAACCATCCATTTCAGGCATTACAATATCAAGCAAAATAGCTGCTATCTGATCCCTTTTGGTTGCGATAACCTCTAATGCCTTTCTTCCATTCTCAGCTTCAAGCACTTCGTAATTGTCCTTGAAAATCTCGTTAAGAATGCCTCTATTTATTTCAGTATCATCAACGATTAGTATGCTCTGATTAGCCAACTCTTAACTCCTTGCAACTGGTCTTTCCCCATCCAACAAAACCAAGGCTCCTTCCATTGCCTTAAATGTTAACCCCTTGGTCGATTCACGAGTTTCATGCACTCTCATGTTTCTATTACCGATCATAACTGAAGTTCCGCTAAACAAGAGGCGTGATACCAATACCTTTGCATCCTTAACGGATTCCATCTCACTCTCTATTTCAGCCTTTCGCTTATTGATCTGTTCCAGCTCCGCTTCCTTAATGGCTGATTCAGCATTGATCTTTATTTTCACCTGAAGCGCCTGCTTATTGGTCGTATCATTAAAATTTGATACTCTGGATCGCTGCTCCTCGTACATTTTGATTTCCTGATATGTTCGGGAAAGCTTTCTCATAAGCTCTTTATATTCATAATCAAGCTCTTCAGTTATTCCGGTTCTAACAACAGTTTCCTTAACTGTCTTACTGCCAAGGATTGCTGTCTCAAGGCCCTTAAGTGATGTTACCAACCCTCCGCTTACAAGACCTCTGTCCCCTAGCATTATTACTTTTCCTTCAGCAGAAACATTACAATTCAGACAGTCATTGGAAATCAGGTCATCCTTACACTTGATATCCGCATTATCTACATGAGCTGCTGCAACTAGTCCTCCAGAAATAACTAAGGCTCTGTCACTGACATTACCTACGATACTCTTTCTGACTACAACTCGTCCACCTGCGTGTACATCAGCACAGGAAACACTTCCATCAACAAGGACATCCCCCTTTGCCTGAATATAGACATTGTCTACATCACCCTTTACCCAGATAGAGCCGTCATAGGTTATTTTTTCTCTCACATTTATGAGACTGTCATATACCTTAACCTTATCTATCCTTATCTCGCCATTGTGGATACGCCCAACTCCGGCAAGTGAAGCGACATAAGTCTGTTTATCAGCAAGGAGCATAAATCCCTGCCCCTTTAAAATAGGCTTTCCTCTTCCTGGTTTTGCTTTCAGGATTCTGCCTGTGACATCGAATCCATCCTGTCCTGTGGTGGCCGGATGATAAATCGCAAGCTTATCTCCCAGCTTAACCTGATCGAATATCTTAACGTGTGAAAAATCAGCTCCTTCAGTTCCATTCATATCCGGAAGGATCTTATCACTTAATTCGATCTTATAGTCATAATATCCGTCTTCTCCGTCTACTGCTTTTTTCCCTTGAGCAACAAGGGTTTTTACACCATACCTCTTGGCTTCAATCAGCTCTTCTATAACCTTTTTACTGATTCCTCGTCTGACCCTTGCCTTAAACAGTAGCTTGACTATATATTCCAGTGTGTATTTTGATGATTTAACTCCTACAGGAATTGTGAAGTAACACTTCATCGCATCATCAGAAATATCTATTAGGCGTCCTTCCTCAGTCTGTAAAAACTGCCATGCCTTAACTTCTTCGTCAGCAGGCCTGCTCATTTCCTCCTGGATCTGTCCGGAGAAAAGTTTACTTAAATTACTGGGAAGTTGTTTACCCTCTTCTAACCATTCACGCATGATGCGCATTTCCTGCGCAGGATGCACCATACTTTTATACTTTTCAACATCGACATTAGCTTCCAGGCCAAGCCTTATCTCTCGCATCTGATCGGCTCTGTACAAAGGCTTTGCATAAACCTTTACATCAACCTGATGCTCGATTCCAAGCCTGAGCTCTCGCATCTGCTTCCAGCTGTATCGTTCATCTGCATATACGCTAACGTCAAGGTTCTGCTCAAGTCCTAAAAGGACTTCCTTCATACATTCTCCGCGCATTCCGAAAAGGAAATACTTATCTATGTCTTCTATTCCTGCCATTTTTGCTTTGCGGATCTGTTCAAGCTGTTCACTATCAAAATTTTGTTTTACATAGGGGGAAATATCTATCTTATCTTTATATGCCAGATGTATCTGTTCCAGAGTGGATGCATCCTTGCGCTTAATAAGCCCCTCATCAAGCTCAAGTCCATCCTCAAGGCTCTCTCTTATTACGCGCATCTTCATATAAGGTATGTCGACACTGGCATATTTGGAAATATCTGTACCATTTTCAAGGCCTGCCCTTATCTCTACCATCTGGAGCCAGTTATAATTTGGATCCTGGTAAAAAATAATAGGGACACCTGCCATAAGCCCAAGTCTTAGCTGTTTCATCTGATCAGCAAAAAACTCAGGTCTTGCATACTCACTGACTTCAACTCCGGCTGAAAGTCCTTCTCTAATTTCAGCAAGCTGCATGATATCAAAACCGGCTTCTCTATACAAAGTCATATCAATTCCGGTCTGAAGCTCCAGTCTGACCTCTTCCATCTCATTCCAGGGAATTGAAGGATCAAGATATTTGTTAACATCTACACCTGTTTCCAATCCCTTTCGGATTTCTGCTAACTGATAAATATTAAACTTCTTATTTTCGAGCAGCGCTGTGTCAAATCCATGCTTTTTAATAAGCAGCATTTCATTTGAAATAAGGTCCGGAGAATATAAAGTTTTGTCTTCGTCTGAAGCAGTCAAAGCCATATAAATATCCCCTCATAATCATATAGTTTTGCTCGCAAAAACAACAATATCTCAAATTTATTTTAACACCAAAGAAAACTGCCCTCAACGAAATAACGCAAATTTTAATGAATATTTTACTATAATTACCCTTATTTTCTTTTAGCGCCAAGATTGAGCGCTGCAATACTCTCAGTATAAGGCGCTCTGAGTACACCATACTCAGTAACAATACCTGTAATAAGTTCATTATCTGTAACATCAAAAGCAGGATTATAAACCTTGACTCCCTCAGGTGCCATTCTCTCCTTGTACCACATCTCGGTAACCTCTTCTGCTTTTCTCTGCTCGATGTTGATGTCATCGCCAACCTTGGTATTTATATCTATTGTTGATGTAGGTGCACATACGTAAAACGGAATTCCGTATCTTTTAGCCACAGTTGCAACTACGCTGGTTCCAATCTTATTGGCAGCGTCACCATTTGCTGCAACTCTGTCACATCCCACAAAAATAGCATTGATAGCCCCGCTCTTCATAAGAGATGCAGACATATTGTCGCAAAGAAGTGTTGTGTCGATTCCAGCTGAATGAAGCTCAAAAGCTGTAAGTCTTGCTCCCTGCAATAAAGGTCTTGTCTCGTCGCAATATACCTTTATATTCATGCCCTTTTCATGTGCAAGATACATAGGAGCTGTAGCTGTACCATACTTACAGGTAGCAAGCTGTCCAGCATTACAGTGAGTAAGAATTCCATCTCCATCCTTGATAAGAGAAAGACCATATTCACCAATCCTTCTACAAACCTCGATATCCTCAGCCTTAATTCTTTCTGATTCATCCCTCATTTCGGTTATGAGCGCATCCCTGTCGAACTTTCCTGCCTCAGCATGAATCTTCTCTACATGAGCCTCCATTCTCTTAAGCGCCCATGAAAGATTAACTGCAGTAGGTCTTGAAGAATTAAGATAATCACTCTTCTCCTTAAGCTCCTTCATGAACTCCTCATAGCTCTCAGCCTTAGAATGCTTCATAAGTACATATAATCCAAATCCTGCAGTAACTCCAATCGCAGGAGCACCTCTCACCTGCAAAAGATAAATTGCTTTCCAAATCTCCTCACCAGTATGAAGCCTAATTATCTCAATACTTCCAGGTAACTTTGTCTGATCTATAATCTCAAGAGCATCATCCTCATCTATAAGTGACACTGTCTCATAATCCAAAATGCTTTTCATTAACTAATTTCTCCTTTATAACCAATCATATAGAATTTATTTTAGCAGAATTATTTCGTCTTTTCGATGGGGATATACACAAGTGTGTAATTACTTTATTTATTCAACACAAGACCAAATAATAATTGAGTAGGAGGGAGTGATTAGCTCCCGTCCTCTCACAGCACCGTACGTACCGTTCGGTATACGGCGCTTTCA
>SVFV01000049.1 GCA_015056655.1 Butyrivibrio sp. | reverse complement strand
TAGATTCTTGTCAAATCCTTAGTTTACAGGTAAATCCACGTTGCTACAAATGTGAGGTCACTTCATATTATCTAGAAATGCTGTGCTGTTCTTGTCCCAAAGAATGCCAACAGCGCCTATTCTCCTAAGCACGCGCCAGCATAGGAAACTCTCCTCATCCTTACAAGGATTCTCTGCCTTTAATAGTGACTCCGGCAGGTACTTTCCAGCCAGATCATAAAACTTACGACTTCCCTTTTTATGATGAATAATGAGTTCCCCATCTGTATACAACTGCTCAAGGACAGATCTCGCCGCGGCAGACTTCTTATCCCAGTTACCGCTCCAATGCATAGATGAATGCCAAAAAATCTCTCCCTCTATCGGAAGAGAATCGCTTGAAACCGGGCCATTTTCATCAATGTATGCAATAGCTTTATCCTTAAGTTCTTCCAGGCCCTCAAAGGTTTTGCCAAGCTCAAGACTTCTCTCCCTATAAGAAGAAAAATATGGCCAATCCTCTGTAGGCCATATTGATAGCTCTTTATCAGCGTAATCCACCAATAACCTATCCTTGTACAGTAGGTCATGGAGCATATTTTTTCTAAAGCCTTTGACTCGTGATTGAAGTGTCAGTTCAGCATTTTTTCCGCAGACATCTACAGGATCATACTGAATACACCCAGCCTGACGAACAAAATTATATGCGCCTTCTTTACCTACAAAACGATATCCACCTATCAGTCCCTGCTTTGAAAGGATGAACAGTCTGGCTTGTTGTTTAGAAATTGTCTGCATACCCCTCCATCTACAAAAAAGAATAGTTTTAAGCCATCATTACCCGGTACTTTTAGAAGTCTCTTTTATACATATAGGCATCATCCACAGTAACCGTCCTTAAAATAAGTCTTTCTGTCTCGATTTCTCTTTTCATAATGCCCGCCTCCCAAGTGTAAGTTTTCTGAAAATTATTATTCGTAAGTATAATTTGCTGACAAATTTGTGTCAACAAATATTTATATAAGCTATAAAATAAGCCTGCAACACTGAATGTTGCAAGCTTTTAGATTACTTAGCATTTCTACATTTATGTCCTGATGCGGCTTCAAAATTGTATCTGACAATTCCGAGATCCAGCTTAGTAAGAGGACCGAATCCCGCTTTAATCACTGCTTCTTCTCCATCGATATCAATGAAGAACTTCTGCTGATTTACTGCTGTGGGAGCCTGAAGCGCAGCATCGATTCCCTCAGCAAACCATGAAGGCATGTCCTTTTCAGCTACTCCGCAAAGCTTTGATAAATCCTTTGATTTATGAACTGCTCCGTTTGTAAGACCATACCCGATAGCGATTACACAGACAATCTTCTCTCCAGCGTCAACATCTGCTTTGCATTTCCCTTTTCCGTAGGTTCCAGCCACCCAGCAGGTTCTAAGTCCTAACATCTGAGCCTCAAGAACTATCTTTTCTCCATAGTAACCAGCGAGCTCATCAAGATTCGGAAGCTTCTTGGAACCAACCAGTGCTATATAGTTATTTACACCGGAGAACTTTCCATAATGACCAAGCAGAGTATCGAAGCACTCCGGATCATCTGTAATCAGCTGGATATGCAATCCGCTCTCTTTATTACATTCCTGAATTATATTCTCAAGTGATGTTCTCACATCTCCCATTATATGTTCTGATGAAAACTGTCTTACACTGTGTCTCTCTCTAATCGCTTCCTTGATATCCATGCTAACTCCTTTTATTACCTTTATGTCCTACATCTACGCATTTCATTCCATTTGATTGCACGCAATAGATATTGACATAATAAACCTCTTATTCTCAAAAATCAACTCTTAAAATTCTAGCATCCAAACAGGCCAGACATACAAACATCTATCCTAAAATGTATAGTTCCCGGACGAGCAAGATGATTTTCAAAGCAAAAAAACAGAGGAAGCCCGACTTCTTTGAGCGACGTCGAAAGGAGGGCTTTCTCTGTTTTTGAGTTTTAGAAAATCACTGCGCAGACGAAAACTAACATTTTAGGATAGATGCTATAAAGTCTGGCCGTTATGGTTACTTAATTCTGAGCTGCAAGCCAAGCATCAAGCTGTTCCTGCTTAGCGGCAAGGATATCGTCATAGCCGGCATCCTTAAGGGCCTGACGGAACTCTGTAAGAGCTGACTCTGTCTCAACTGAACCGCACTGGATACCAGGCAGGTACTGCTGAATTACATTGCTAACTGCTGTGTACTGTGTCTGTACGCCAGAAGCATCGAATGTGAAGCCCATTGCAGGTGATGAAGGAGCGTTGTGGTTCTGCTCATCTTCCCACTTAAGTGACTCCTCTGAGCCTGAACCCTCAAGAGGCCACTGGATGAAGAAGTTACCAAGTACACCACATGAAAGCTGTGCTGTGTAGTGAACTGTAGCAGCATCCTGTCCCTCAGGATAAGAAACTGTACCATCATCGTTCTTTACATAGTCAACACCCTCAATACCATAGAGCATTGTGTTGATAACATCAGGATCTGTGTATGTAAGGTTAAGGAACTTAAGTGCTGCATCAGGATTCTCTGATGTAGAAGCAATAACCTGTGCAACTGCGTTCATTGAAGATGTATCAAGGTAAGCATCGCCAAGTGCAATTGCGCCAACCTCATAACCTGAAGGAGCTGAAAGTGAAGCTGCTGTATCTTCAAGAGGATAGCTGTATGATGCAGAATATGCAAAGTAGCTTCCTGAAGACATAAGCTCTGCTGCTGCAGATGTTGTTGTAGCTGCGTCCTTCATGATGTAGTCATTCTGATACCAGTCTCTTACAAGTGTTGCATACTTCTCGAAATCTGCGAGATCATAGTAGCTTGTAACTGTAAGATCATCGCCCTGAAGGCATCCGCCGGGTGATGCGAAGGAATCGCCAAGCCAGTCAATGTTGGGGATCCATCTTGTAAGACCGCTGTCACCCTGTGAAACAGGTGCAAGAGGTGTCATTTCAGGATGTGCTTCCTTAACCTGAGCAAAGATTGCTGTAAGGTCCTCAGCGGACTTAACTGAGCTAAGGTCAAGATTAAGTTCCTCAGCGATGTCTTTTCTGTAGATAAGCATAGGCTGAAGTGCGAAGGGCTTAAGTGTAGGAATAGCGTATAATCTGCCGTCCTGCATTGTGGTCTTTAACCACTCCTCTTCGAAGAGAGCCTTTGTCTCAGCTGCGTCTGTGTCGATCATATCTGTGATGTCGTAGCACATATCGCTTGCGATATCATTTCCAAGATCGCCAAGTGTGTGGAAGATATCGATCTCACCGTTCTGTACAGCAAGAGATACCTGCTGTGTATAATCAGCGATTGAAAGAGGCATAAGATGTACTTCTACACCAATCTTCTCTCTTGTGATCTGGTTGAGTGCTTCCTCAACATCGGAAGTATCATCCGGACCGTTATTGAATGTTACGAATGCATATGTGATCTGTGTATAATCACCATCTGCTGTCTGCTCCTGTGCTGCTTCGCCAGACTCTGTAGCATTTCCTGCCTCAGATGATCCGTTGCCGGAGCCACATGCTACAAGCGAAAGTGTCATAACACCTGCAAGTAGTAAACTTACTAATTTTTTAGCCATTTTTGACCTCCCTTTTTCATAAGCTTTTTGCTTAATAACTTTGGATTAAGATATTGTGATTATATAAAGGAGGTATATCCTAATTCTTTTAAAAATAAGAGTTTGATTTTCAATTTTAAGGTTTACTGATTTTTGCCATTTACATTTGCGTGATATTCACCCGGTGAATAGCCTGTTGTCTTCTTAAATACAGTAGAAAAATAGGAGAAATTATCAAATCCAACTTCTGTTGCAACGTCGCTAATTCTCACGTTAGGATTTGCAAGAAGCTCCTTTGCTTTTCCTACTCTGAAATCAGTAATATACTGCTTTAAGCTTACCCCTGTCTCCTTTTTAAACATCTTCGCCATATACTCGGGAGTAAGGTATACGCTTCCAGCTATCTCGGTTCTTGAAATATCCTCTTTATAATGCTCACTGATAAAGGCCTTTGCCCTGTCTACGATTGAATCAGACTTTTCTACCTCTGTGACATAATCGATGGTTCGGGAAATAAAATAAACCTGCCATCTCATCATGTTCATAAGTGAATCCGTTGCCTGTCTCTCCAGTGAAACCGCCGCCTCATTGGCGAAAAGCTCCGTTGCCTGAATTTCCTTACCTGACAGATAAGCAAGCACTGTCTGAAGCAAATCCTGTCTTATTTCCACAAGCACAGCTTCATTTAGCTTTTTCTGCGCCGCAAGGCTCTCCATACTGAATTTCAAAAGATTCAGCAGCTCCTTCTTTCGTTTTTCATTAAGAAGAAGTCTTATCTGCTCCTGATCAAGGGTATGTCCCTTTTCAGAGCTCATGACTATCTCGTCGTCCTCGTTGAATATATTGCCCTTAGACGCCACGTTGTTCCTATCAAGCGTCTCCAAATGCTGTCTGGCCTCATGAAGCTCAGAGATGCTGTACGGATTACTTACATACAAAGTGATAGTGTTTTTGAGCTTATCAGTTGCATCCTTAAGAAGTTCCGCATCCGGGAATCTTACAGCGGTGTCCTCATCTTCCCAGATAACAGCAGTATAGATCATGTTTTTAACATGATAATTTACACATTTCCCAAGGCTTTCTTTTCCAAAAAACCACTGGGACAAGTATTCGGAAGCAGCCTTCTCATACTGGCCGACATTTCCTTTGCCCCAGGCATCCTCCACCTGCTCTGTATTACCGGCAGCCACCAGACAGATTCGATATTTACTATCGATATTCACACTAAGCCTTCTATGTTCAGCCTCTTTTCTTATAACATCAGTATCTGCCAGTATTCTCTGCTGCAAAATGTCATTCCAGAAGCCCTCCTCAACATATTCCAGATTGTCAGAATACCATTCCTCATAGGTAGATGCCTTCTGGCTTTCATTCCTCTCATGGAGCCTTTGAAGCGCATTTATAAGCTCAGCTTCCATTCTGTCCGTATTAAAGGGCTTTACTACATATCCTGAGGCGTTGTATTCAATCGCCTGCCTTGCATAGTCAAACTTCTCGTGACTTGTAAGGAAAATGAACTCTGACTCATAGCCATTTTCTCTAACCCACTTTAAGAGATCCAGACCGCTTCCCATGGGCATTTCTATATCACAGATAGCTATGCCTATGTCATTTTCTTCGAAAATCTTCTTGGCTGAAGCGATATTGTAGGCGCTATGAACTTTATCAATTCCGAATTTCTCAAAATTCAGTTCTGACAATATGACATCCACAGTGGGCATATCATCATCTATTACAATTATTTCCATAAAACTGCTCCGTTAAATCTTCCAAACACTGCTCTGTCTCTTAACTCGTCTTGGAATCCAGATATCAACCTTACTTCCATGAGGCTCCTTGTTGGAAAAGACAATAAGGTCATTCCTTCTATACATGAGCGAAAGAGTCTTTTTCATATTCCAAAGGCCAACTCCGTGGCCATTTTCCTTAACTGTCATTTCATCTGCCTGTATCTGTTCAAGGAATTCTGCGGGGAATCCCTCACCGTCATCCTCCACGCAGATGTGGCACATAGCTTCATCATCCTTATCCTCTAAATGAGCAGAAATCAGAATTGAAGTAAGACCATCCACTGACACCGCGTGTTTATAGATATTCTCAAGTATAGTGTGGATTATAAGCTGAGGAACAGCATAATCATTTAATTCCTCATCAACCTCAATATAGTTGAATACACAGCCAGGATACAAAATCTCCTGCATAGCCATGTAATCCCTGGCGTGATCCACCTCTTCTGATAACTGCACTGTATGAAGGCCTGCCTTGAACAAATATCTTACGTTTCTGGAGAGTCTCTCTATGTATTCCCTGATATCATCCCCTCTGTCCTGATACGACATACTGTGTATTGTCGTCAGTGCATTCAGGAAAAAGTGAGGCTTTATCTGCAGCTGAACGTATTTAAGTGTAGCCTCATCAAACTGGATTCTCTCCTCATAGGACTTCATTTTCAGATTCACTATGGTGTCCATCATCTGGTTAAAGCTTGTATCAATCTGTCTAAACTCTGAGGTTAGCGCTTCCTTGGTGAGTCTGATTTCCTGATCTCCCTGCTCTATTCTCTTCATTGCAGAAAGAAGCTCCGCAAGTGGTGCATAGACAACCGCCCTTATATACAGAGTTATGGCTACCAAAAGCAGTATAGCTGCAACTACCAACGAAATAATAACCACCTGCAGTGTCTGGAAGCCTCTGTAAACCGCTTCTCTGGTCATTCCTATAAGAAGTGAAATATCGACTCCATCTGATTTATTCCTGACCATAAGGTATCGCTTGCCATTAGCCCATACCGAAGCTCCGGGAGCTACCACTTCACTGGCTTCTGACACTGTTTCCTGATCCGGGTACTCTCCAAATCCAAACTGCTCTATGATTTTCCCTTCCTTATCTACAAAGGTAAAGGAAACCACATCATTCATCATTTTCCCGCCTCTTAGCTTTGAAAGGGGAACTACTGCTCCAAGCATTCTCTTTTTGTTTTTGTAGAGTCTTAAAAGGTAATTCTTATTACCAATCTGCCTGTAAAACCACTGGGTAGGCATATTGTCCGGATATTCCTCATTAAGCTCCCTTATAGCCATCTCTATGCTTGTGGATTCGCTATAAGTAGTGTCATCCGATATCCTTGAGATATAAGTATCATTGATGAGGTCATAAAAAAAGAGCGTATTGATATCCGCGCCGGCAAGTGCTGCATTCCTCAAAAGCTGCAGCATATTCTGTGCGGCAATAGCTCTTTGTGTTTCAGTTCCGTTCTCAAATACCTTTATATTCTCGTTATTCTGTAAAACAGTAGATAGCGCCTGCTCGTTAGCTCTTAGTACTTCGTCTATCTCATAATCCGTAATATCAGCTATCTGTTTCATCGTAGAGCTGGCGTTATCCTGCAGTGTCGATGTGGTATTTATGGATACCGCAGAAAGAATTATGATCATTAGAAGCAGATATCCTATACCTGCCACAGTTATCACAAAAATAAATGAATCTGTCTTTTTATCTTTTTTAAACTTCTCTGTCATTCTCTCTTACAAAAATACAGGGTCAATCCTGTTCCTTAAGCAATTTCTTATTCTGGTACATTTCAGCATCAGCACGTTCAAACACCGCTGCGACGGAGGTATCATTTTGGAATCTTGCCATTCCTCCGGCAATAACCACACTACCTGTCTGCTTATTTCTCTCATTGTTTTCCCTAAGGAGCTCCATGAGCTTATTTATATTCTTGTAGTCATTTCCCTGAGCTATGACTACAAACTCATCTCCACCGATTCTGAATACCGGGCTATGTCTGAAAATGCTACATACAAGAGCGCATCCTCTTCTTATAAACTCATCTCCGGCCTGATGTCCAAGATTATCATTGATATCCTTAAGTCCATTAAGATCAAACACAACAAGAGCAAAATCCTGAACGGATTCTTCTTCAATAAGCTTATCCAATTGCGCTTCCATGTCAACATATGCATGCTTATTTTTTACGCCGGTAAGCACATCTGTATTTGCCTCATTCCTTGCAATAGACAGATTATAAGCGTATTCCTGGTCTCTTTTTACCTGCTCGTCAATATTACTGATTCCAACAATAAGTCGCTGTCCATCCTTTTCGTTTACCATTGCTACTTTAAGCAGCACATAAACAGGCTCTCCTTTTATCATGAGCCTGTAAGTATGTGTAAAGAATCCGTTCCTTGCCACCTTGCGTAAAATCTTATCCTTCGTAAACACCTTAAGAAATGCATCTATATCCTCGAGATAAACAAACTTCTTGCAGGCTTTTCTTATTTCCTTAAAGAAATTCTCACCTGTCTTTGCAAGACCAAGGCCTGTATCGTCTTCTTTTGCGCTATATTCCATGTATCTGTCGGTTTCAGGATCTACAGTGTAAATATATAAGTAATCTCCTGTAAGTGCAGAAATACGTGCATAGGTAATACGCTCTTCCTTAACCCTCTCAAGAGCTTCCTGATGCTTCATCTGGGCATCAACATTATTCACGCCAATCATGATGTGATTGCCCTTTGTTTTTATACGCACTATCTTCATGTTTACATACACGGGCTCTCCATTTTTCATAAGCCTGTAGGTATATGTAAAGCTTCCATACTGGTTGAGCGATCTTACGATATTTTCCTTAGTGAAAATCTCAACAAAAGGCTCGACATCATCAGGATAAAGCGCATCTCTGGCATCATGCCTGCTTGCGCTAAAGAAATCCTCTCCATGGCGTTCAATGGAAAGATCTCCGTATGTTCCACCTGAAGTGTATTCAATGAAATTCTCTGTATCAAGATTTACATAGAATAGGTATACATAATCCGCTGACAATGCCTCTGCTACATAGGAGTAGGTAGGACCGGCATTAGGCATAACATCATTGATTGTCCCAATAATAACAACCGCTATTGCCGTTACTCCTGTAACAGGGTTAACGGCCACTCTGCGAATAAAGAAGTGCACAGAATCCCCATCCTGCATCCTTTCACTCATCACAACAGGTCTTCCATCCTGAGCACACTGCTTAACGAATTTTACGAATGTTCCTCTGTGGGGAGTATTTATGTCTGCAAAAACAATTTTATTCGGATTATCCAGATGGAAGGCGTTATTTTTCATGAATTCCCTGTAAGATTTATTACAGCGAACCATTCTGAGCTCTTTACCATCAGTTTCTCCAATTACCATAGGCATGGTATTGAAATAGCTCTGTATAGACTCATCCTCATTATTAGAAAATGACATGTCATATAGATTAATTTTTCCAAGAGATGAATAATACTCGGCCTCCTCAGGGTTCTCAAAACCAATCTGGATTCCTCTTCTGTTTCTATCGATTATCTCTTCATACGGAATAGGCTTACCATAATAGAAGCCCTGTAGCTTAGTACAGCCTATCTCCTTTAAAAAGTCAGCCTGCTCCTGGGACTCAACGCCTTCTGCGACAGTCTCAATCCCAAGTCCCATAGCCATTCTTACGATCTCAGTTAATATAATCTTGCTCTTATCAGACTCATAGAACTGTCTCATAAACTGCATATCAAGCTTGATCGTGTCAAACGGAATAGCCTGCAAAATCTTAGGAGAAGAATAACCGCTTCCATAGTCATCCATCCATACTTTAAAACCAAGCTCCTGAAAACGCTCAATCTGCTTCTTCATATAATCTACATCGCTGCCAACTATGCTCTCTGTGATTTCAATAGTTATTTTCTCTCTGGCGATTCCGGAATTATCTGCCCTTTTCCTTATTTCTTCGACAATATCACAGGATTCAAAGTCAGATCTGGACAAATTGACAGACTCAGAAACCACGAAAAGACCTTCCTTTTCCTGGCTCAGAATTTTAGAAATAATCTGCTCTGTAACATAGAGATCAATCTTATATACCAGCTTAGCCTCTTCAAGAATCGGTATAAAGCTTGAAGGATCAAAATTGCCGCGAACCGGATCACACCATCTGGTAACAGCCTCTTCATCACATACATATCCGTTTGCAGCACGAATAATAGGCTGATGGAAAACCTTGATCCATCCGCATTCAAGAGCTTTATCCAGATTATCAATAAAGTACTGTTTATTTTCCTCCCTCTTTAGCATTTCATCATCAAAAAAGCTGATACCAGAGACATAAGTGCCTCTACTTATGTCTGCAGCCATTTTGGCTCTGTCACAGGCTGTACTTACATCTATAGTGTGTACTTTGTCTGTATAAACGCCAACTCTTACAGGAAGATTTTTGCCATCGTTTATTTCTTTACAGTCAGTAAGGAAGGAATCGAGTATTTCACTGATTCCATCGGCTTTTGTATATGCTACAAAATGATCTACTCCGAATCTGCTGCAGTTTTCATTTCTAAAATATTTAACAAGTGTTCTGGCAACAGCCCTTATCAGCCTGTCACCCTCTGAAAAGCCATTCTTTTGGTTAAAGCTCTTCATTCCGCTAAGATTAATGAAAATAAAAACTACTTCATCACCTTCATTGCGAATCTGCTTTCTACCTGCTTCTGCAAGTTCAAAGAAGTATGCCATACTGGGTAATCCAGTAAGAAAATCATAATTATTATTCTTGTATAAATTACTATCACGGATTATTGCATCCTGATCTTCTTTTAAATCTTCTTTGACATTTTCATGATATTCGCCTTCATCGGAATACCAGACAGCAGCCAGTCTCTCGCCGGTTTCTGTATAGAAATGATTTCCATGCGCCTTTATTATCCTATATTTGCCATTTCTGCCAGCTCTATAGACGACATTATATTCCCCACCCTCTATAGCAAATTTCAATGCAGAATCCGCAATCCTTGCTATGTCATCCGGATGGGTGTCCCTATACATATTATTGTCCATAAGGGAATAAGCCTCTGCCTTGTCTTCAAAACCAAACAGCTTGCAGAAACCATCAGAAAGCACCAGTGTAACAACCCTTTTGTTCACAAACTGATAGATAGCAAAAGGGACTACGCTTTTTTCCAATATATGCAATTCTTTCTCATCATACTGATATTTTTCCATAAGAATTCCCATATTGGCGACAATGCCTATAGTTTAACAATTTTAATTATAGAATAGAATATCAGCGTTTATGATATACAGAATATTAAATAACTAAAAACAATTTATAAAATATTTTATTTCATTTTTATCTATTTTTCTTGATATTTTATTTCATTTTGTAATATATTTAACATAGTCCTTCTAGCGGAAGGACTATAAATCATTTGGAGGGCTAGCATGGAACAGAAAGAATTGGCAAAAGATATCGACAGAATCTTTGCATCCAAACAACACCTGCTGTTTTTAATGCACTCCGGTCTTTTCGCCCTCGTAATAGTCTTTGGTTTCGCAAAGAACCCTATTCTGGCTCACATTTTCCTTGTAGCTGCCCTGGCATTTATACCTTTTCACATCAGCAGATACAATTTATATTCTTATGCTGGAAAGCTTATGGTTTGCAGAGCACTGGCTGGCAAGAAAATCTCAGATGATCCTTATTCCGAAGGAATTGAAAGAATGAAGTATTTTGGTTGCCGTGAGTTTAATAAAAGAAGCAGAGTCTGTGGTACTACTCTCTTTAACTGCGAAAAAGGGTCTGGCCGAATTGTAAATTATGCATGCAAAAATACAGCAGCTCTTCTTTTCTGTTATCAGCTCGGCTGCTATGAAGCTACAGATGATGATCAGTTTAATGAACTGGTGGATTACTTCCTTCAGGACGATAGGAATTACATTGGAAAAACAATTAAGACAGAGGTGAAATCCTGCTTTATCATCGCTGCTAACCTATTTTTTATAGGTATTTGCCTGGTTCTTTTCATGTTTACCAAGGCACCTCTGATGGGATTTTCAGTTTTAGCTTTACTGGTAATTTTCTTTGTACTTGGAATTTGCCAGTCTCAGAGCATGGATTTTAATACACTATGTGAATACAGTGATTTTGTAAACACACGTGCATAAAGCCCTATACCAGACAACGAAATTAGTATACGTATATGTAATTGAAATACAGTTCAATGGAATTCTTCAGGGCCTGGTCAGAAACATCATTATAGACCTGCCCCATCAGGCGAAAATCTGCGCAAAAAGGCATAGGCTCTATGCCAACATTATCCTTATGCTTATTGTAAGTCTCAAGCACAGCTTCCTGAATAGAATATTTTTTTACAAAACTGCCGGGATTACTGATATCCTCTTTTACGTCAACAGTGGAAAGCTTCCTATAGTCAGCCATAGTAAGATAGCCCTGATAAGCATCCTCGGGCACACAGATCGGAGGAATCTTAGACATATATACATCATATGTATAAACGGAATTACGACTACCTCCTGAATCAAATATTATAATAGATCCGAATTCCTTAATGCGGAAAAAGTCTGCATTACAGGAAATAACGTCTCTCGTATAATCTGAAATAGTTCCCCATCCCATAGGATCGATATTCATTATTACGCAATCATCCAATACGTTCATCTAGTAACCTCCTCCTGATGGGTGCGAGATTAGTCTATGTACGAATCAACCAAAACCCCCAAAACTACGAACTGACGCTCATCCTTCGCAGTGCAGGTTGATAAAGTAACTACCTTCTTTGTTTCATTCACAATAATCTCAGAATCCATATAGGATTTGATCCTGACCGGCTCTGCATCTTTAACGAATTCTATCGAATTAGCTCCGATATAGTCATATAAAACATAATTGTCAGGCACATCCATGTATGCAAATATCTGATATCGTGCCTTGTTTCCGGGAGTTAATACCTGGAAAAACTGGTGATTATTATAATATTTCGGATCTTCTCTGTAATCTCTTAATGAGCCAAACATGGTATCGTCCTTCATGTTGTGCCCATAAACAATTGAATTGGGATCAGAAAAATCCGATGCTGATCTGCAATCAAGGAAAATAGCGCCTTCCCATGCAGTCTGTCCGTCAGGTCCAATGCTGAGATATTTCACATTATCTTCGCCCTGAACGATTGGATAGCTGATATGGCCATCTTCAAAATAAATCCAGCCTACAGCCTCAGGATAATCTGCTAAGGCAGCTGGTAGATCAATCCCGGAAGTATCCCAGTCTTTTAAAGCTCCAAAATCAATGATATTCTCCTGCACAACCTCTTCTGATTCCGTCACAGCTTCTGAAACCACTGAAGATTTCGGTTCACCCTCTGAAACTACTGGAGAAAACGGTTCACTAGTCTCTTCTGCCTGCTCAGTCGGCTGCATTGTATCAACAGTCTTTTTCGGAAGCATCCCGTTTTTAGCGGCAATTCCGATAATCAACAACACTACCACGAGAAGAAGTGCTAATCTTCTTTTGCGAGAACCTGTTATTATTTTACAAAATCCCCACAAAAGGCTTAATATCTGGAAGAAAATGCTGATTATCACAACCAGTGCAAGTGCAATAACGGTTGTGATTTTTGCACTTTTCTTATGTCTTTCATTAAAACTCTTGGCATCAAGCATAATCTTTGTAAGCACCTTACGCTTTACGCCATCTATTGACTCAAATTTCTGCAATGTAAAAATATATCCCTTCTTTTTAGCGAATATATCTTTTATACCCTTATAAGGTTGATTCAGTCAATCTTATTTTTTCACCCGATATTCATTTATCATTTTCATCAGGTGATTCCTCTTCTACAAGGACAAACCTGTCATCAGGCTGTTTACATCTGGGACAAACATCTATATCACGAATGCTCTTTCCCTCTTTTTCCTCATCAAATATATATCCGCACACTCTGCATTTATACACTGCCATAGTAATGCCCTCCTATATATTTAATTATCCACCCTGACTGTTACAGATTCTATTAAATAAGGATAAAATTTGAGTGGCTTACGCGAATTAAAAACCGATTAAAAGATTGCACAAAATTGAAAAAGGTGGTAAAAAGGAATTCTGTGTCTTAAATATATGTAATAAGGATGGATAATTCCATGACTAAAGGCTCTATTACAAAGAATTTAATTATGTTTGCTGTTCCACTTTTTCTTGGCCAGCTTCTTCAGCAGTTATATAGCATCGTTGACTCAGTCGTTGTAGGAAATGTCCTTGGTAAGGAAGCCCTTGCTGCAGTCAGCACAACTGGTAGCCTTATTTTTCTGATGGTAGGCTTTATCAACGGACTTTTCATGGGTAACAGCGTTATTATTGGTAAAACCTATGGCGCTAAGGATTTTAAGGAAGTATCAAAAGCAACTCACACCGGTATTATGTTTGCGATTATTATGGGAATTGTAATGACGGTATGGGGCTATTTTTTCACCCCCATTCTTCTTGGATGGATGGGAACTCCTGCGGATGTAATGGATAATTCAGTATTGTATTTTAAGATATATTTCCTTGGTGGCCTTGGAAATATTCTGTACAGTGCATGCTGCGGAGTGTTTCAGGCAGTCGGAGATTCCAAAAGGCCTCTGTATTACCTTGTTGTAAGCACCATAGTCAACACAATCCTCGATATTGCCTTTGTAAAATACCTTGGACTCGGAATTGGCGGTGCTGCATTTGCCACAGTAATTGCGCAGTTTGTCAGCGCACTTCTGGCCTTTGTAAAGCTAATGAGAGTAGATGGTCCGCACAGAATTTACTTAAGAAAGCTCAAAATGGACCTGAATATTCTTGTTAAAGAGCTCAAAATAGGAATTCCAACAGGAATCCAGAACAGTGTTATCGCTATAGGAAATGTCGTGGTTCAGTCCAACATAAATGCCTTTGGTTCAGCAGCTATGGCGGGCTGCGGAAGCTACTCCAAGCTCGAAGGCTTTGTTTTTCTGCCTATTACCTGCATCTGCATGGCCCTTACTACCTTCGTCAGTCAGAACCTTGGCGCCGGCGAAATCGACAGAGTTAAAAAGGGTTCAATCATTGGCAGTGCTATCGGCGTAGGAAGCGCAGAGCTTATAGGCGTAGCTATTTTTGCCTATGCTCCGCTTTTCCTGAGGATGTTCTCTAGTGAACCTGCTGTTCTTGCAATTGGAACAACACAGGCAAGGACTGAGAGCCTTTTCTTCTTCCTGCTATCACTTAGCCATTGCCTTGCAGGAGTATATCGAGGCGCTGGAAAGACGACAGTCCCGATGATAGTTATGCTCTCCAGCTGGTGTCTGCTTAGAATAACCTATATCACAATAATCGTAAGATTCATCCCTGTGATCAATGTGATTTTCTGGGCTTATCCTCTGACCTGGTCTGTCAGTACAATTGTTTTTGTGATTTATTACTTCAAGGGGAAATGGTTAAAGGCAGGTATCTGACCCATTCCCCCGTCTTCTGCCTTATTTCAAGGACATCACATAAATCTGGCTAACTCCATAAAAAATATATTGCAAGAAAATCCAAATAAATGTGAATAATATGATAAACTATTATAAAATCTTCAAAAGAATTTCGGAGGAAATAGTAGTGAGTTTTTATGTATTTGCGGACGGATGTGCTAACCTTCCCAAGCAGCTTTTAGATGGGATAACTCTTTTACCCTGCAGTTATCTTGTCAATGATAATTTAGTGACCTATACAGGTGACATAGAAGATTTTGACGGACATGCATATTATGAAGGGTTAAAAAACGGCGATAAGGTTAAGACCAGTCTGCTTAACACTGCTTTATTTTTAGATAATTTTACCCCCATAGCCAGCAAGGGCGGGGAAATAATATATATTGCCATGAGTTCCGGAATAAGCGGAACCTACAATGCAGCAGTTGCTGCGGCAGATGAGCTAATGGAGGAATATCCAGATTGCTTTATTCACATCGTTGATTCTCATGGCTGTGGTTTTGGTAATGGTATTCTCGCTCTCAAGGCTGCAAAACTCAGCAAGGACGGCGTATCCTGCAGAGAAGCTGCCGATATTTTGGATGCAGATGTACCACATGCATGCCAGTATTTCACTGTGGATGATCTTAATTTCCTTAAGAACACCGGCCGAGTAAGTGGTGTTACCGCTCAGATAGGCACGATACTGAATATCAAGCCCATTCTTTTTGGTGACAGTACCGGTCATATTATCTCCTGTGATAAGGTCCGCGGCCGTAAAAACGCTATTAAAGCCATAATTCGTAAGTATTCTGAAAAGAGGATGGATACCGAGGATCAGACCGTTTGTATTTCACATGGAGACTGCCTTGAGGATGCAAATCAGCTTGCAGAAATGGTAAAGGAAATCAATCCTAAAGCTAACATTACTATATGTCAGCACGAGCCTTTCTCAGGATCTCACGTAGGTCCTGGAATGCTCGGACTATTCTTCTGGGGCAAGGAGCGCTAAATTTATATGTAAAAACGTTCGCCGAGAGGCGCACATGCAAAAGAGCCGGCAGTTAACTGTCGGCTCTTTTAGGTTGGTACGTTTATTCATTTTCTCAGGCTGCTTTATCAGCTTCTTCCTCAGGTTCTACATACTGAGTATCAGATTTTTCAATTGTATCAGGATAAATCTTTAAGAAATCATTTTTCATGGAGATTGGTACATAGCCCTGCTCCTTGTATTGCTCTGATTTCTCTGTCCAATCCTGCGATCCCCATTCCCTCACATCATCATCGGCCACTACCATAAATGCAGCTGAAGGATAAGGATTTCTTTTATCTAATGCGTAATTCATCATACTGGTGTCACTTCCGCTGTTTCCAAAGGCAAGAACCGGATATCGACCTATCTCCCTCTGTATCCAGATGGTCTTGTTAGCATTTAAGTTTTTCTGGATAAATTCGCCTGTAAACACAAGCTCATCACCATCAGCGTACTTAAAGTCCATATTTGAAGGAACATCCTCGTTTCCCTTTACCTTCACTTCAAATTCTGTTCCTATCACATGCGCAGGAGAAACATATTCGCTGATTGGAGAATTAGCAACGATTGCTCTTGTAGTAGTGCGCTCCGTACCGCTGACAACGTAGATAGTAAAGTCATTTTCATAAAGGTATTTTACCACTTCTACCATTGGCAGATAAAAACCATCAATGTATTTCATGTTCTTAAAGCTATCTGTCTGCTTCTGACCAAATTCCACAGCATAATCATATAGCTCCTGAACTGTCATTCCTGCATAAGCCTTCGCAAAATTCCTTGCAAGCTCCTCTCCGGCTGTATAACCAGGCATAATTTCAGCTGCCGCTGCCTTTAATTCATCTGACACCTTCTCAGGATGATCCACCAGACAATAATTGATAAACATCATAGTGTCATAATAGGTATAGTATGTTTCGCAGGTAAGCGTTCCATCCATATCAAATACGGCTATGCGGTCCTCTTTTGGAATGAAATTCTCAGCATCATTTTCATTTGTAACCTTTGAAACATAGTCTCTAAGACTCTGTGCAGCCGCTGAACCTTCTGTCCAATACTCAGATAGGCCGCTTGCATCTGCTTTTCCAGCGTCTATCTTTTTCGCCTTTTGACCGCATCCAGTCATAGTAACCAGCAAAACTGACAGAGCCATGAATAACACCATTAGCTTTTTCGTCAAGTGACAAGAACGTGCCTTTATTTCAGTATTCTTCATAATTTAGTTACCCCCTCTTCTAATATCATATCCCTTTTTCAGAAAAATGGTAACAATACTTATCCAACAAATGTCCAACTAGAGGGTTATCTTGAAGAGTGGCGCAACGTTACCTATTGCTAACATCACGTCATTGTTTTATAATGTTAGCGTAGTCTAACTTGTAAATTCATAATAGAATAAAGAATAGAGGTTGGTATGAGTAATGAATATGTAATATCTCTGCTAAAATCTCAGGGTTTTAGAATTACAAAACAAAGAAAGCTTATCATAGATATAATTCTTAAAAATGACGGCGCCTCATGCAAAGACATATATTATGAGGTTATCTCAAAGGACAACTCTATCGGTACTGCTACTGTCTACAGAATGATCCGTCTCTTAGAGGATGTCGGCATCGTTAAGCACGTCGATATGATAACGCTTTCGAATAATGTCTAAAATGAAACATGGAGGGAACAATGCAGCTTAAGTTGACTAACATCAAGAAGTCCTTCGGTGAAGGTAGTAGTCATATCGAAGTACTAAAGGATATTAATCTGGAAGTCGAAAAGGGGGAATTTGTGGTTTTACTTGGTCCATCAGGTTCAGGAAAATCCACTCTTCTAAACATCATTGGGGGAATTGATAACGCCGATTCTGGCAAGATCACCATCAGAGACAAAAGCATGTCCGACATGGACGAAAAAGCTCTCACAAGCTACCGCAGAGAGCATCTTGGATACATTTTTCAGATGTACAACCTCATTCCCAATCTCACAGTCAGGGAAAATATCGAGGTTGGTGCCTATCTTTCAAAAAATCCGTTAGATATAGATGAAATAATTGATACCCTTGGACTCAAGGCGCATCAGAATAAGATTCCAAATCAGCTCTCCGGCGGACAGCAGCAGCGATGCGCAATAGGCAGAGCCATCGTGAAAAATCCTGATATTCTGCTCTGTGATGAGCCAACAGGAGCTCTTGATTACAACACTTCCAAAGAAATACTCTCTCTCATTGAAGAGGTTAATCAGAAATACGGCAACACCGTAATCATGGTAACTCACAACGACGCCATAAAGAACATGGCAGACTTTGTGGTAAAGCTCAGAGACGGAGTTATCCGCAAGAGCTATAGAAATGAAACAAAACAGAAAGCATCAGAACTTGACTGGTAATAGGAGCTGACATGAAAAATCCGTTGAGAAAAAGGCTCCTTAGAGAAGTCAGAGAGGATGCCGGAAAATATATAGTAATCTTCCTTCTCCTTGTGCTTTCAATAGGCTTTGTGTCAGGCTTTCTCGTTGCCGGACACAGCATGACAAAGTCCTACGACGAGAGCTTTGAAAAGTACAATATCGAGAATGGAAACTTCAGGACTGAAGAAGCCCTGACAGATTCAAAGCGTGAACGCATAGAGAAAAAGGGCGTAAAGGTATACGACAATTTCTACGTTGAAAAAGAATTTGATAACAACACAAAGCTTCGCATATTTGCTGAAAGAACTGAGGTAGATAAAGCCTGCTTAATGGAGGGCACTCTCCCCAAAGCAGATGACGAGATAGCCATCGACAGAATGTATGCTGACAATAATATGCTTTCTGTCGGAGATACTCTAAAAACAAAAAATGGTGATGAAACCTATACAATTACAGGGCTTGTGGCGCTGTCTGATTATAGTACTCTTTTTTACAACAACAACGATATGATGTTTGATGCATCAGCATTCGGCGTTGCTACTGTTACAAAAGAAAAGTTCGAGACCTTTGAAGAAAAAGATATCTCCTACAATTACGCATGGACCTACAATAATCCTCCAAAAGATGAAGCCGATGAAAAGGAAGTATCCGACAAACTGATGGAGTCTGTGTCAAAAATCACAGAATTACAAAGCTTCATCCCCAGATATCTCAATCAGGCTATAACCTTTACAGGCGAGGATATTGAAAGCGATAAGGCAATGATGGAGGTCCTTCTCTACATAGTAATCATCATCGTCGCCTTCGTCTTTGGAATAACAATAAATAACACCATTCATAAGGAATCCAACGTTATAGGAACCCTTAGGGCATCCGGATTTACGATAAACGAGCTTATACTTCACTACATGTCCATGCCTCTTGCTGTTACCATTTTTTCAGCGATTATAGGAAATATCCTTGGCTATTCAGTATTCAAGGGAGTCTGTGTACAGATGTACTACCACAGCTACTCTCTTCCAACCTATGTCACCATCTGGAATGCTGAGGCATTTATAAAGACAACCCTTATTCCGATCTGCATCATGGTCTTTGTAACCTACTTCATTTTGCGACATAAGCTCACTTTAAGCCCTCTTAAGCTTCTTAGAAGGGATTTGTCCAGAAGTAAGCAAAAACGCGCCTTAAAGCTCAATAAAAAGCTGAATTTCTTTACCAGATTCAGATTCCGTATACTAATCCAGAACAAAAGCAGCTATATTACCCTTTTCATCGGCATTTTGTTCGCCAATGTCCTACTGTTCTTTGGAATGATGCTTCCGCCTCTTATGGTGCACTTCCAGGAAACAGTAACTGATAACATGCTGGCAAAATATGTTTATCTCCTGGAAATCCCCGCAGGGGCAGTTGATTCAGACAACATGCTTTCTGCAGCCTTTTCTTCTATCACTTTGCAGGGAAAAATAACTACAAACAACAAAGATGCCGAGAAATTCTCAGCTTACGGAGTTAAGACAATTGGAGCTGATGGCACCAGAGTTGAGGAAGTAACCCTTTACGGAATAAGTGACAACAGCAAATATATTCACGCTGATTTTGATGAAAAAACCGTTCTTGTATCCTCTGCCTATGCCGATAAATACGGCGTCAAGGCAGGTGATGTCATAACCTTCAAGGAGCCTTACGAAGACATCTACTACAGCTTCAGGGTTACAGGAAGCTATGATTATGACGGCGGAATAACTGTTTTCATGAGCAGAAGCCATTTAAATAAGACTCTTGGCTTTGATGATGAATTCTTTGCCGGCTATTTCTCTAACAGCGAGATCACCGATATTGACAGCAAATATCTTGGAACAATAATAGACGAGGAATCCTTAACCAGAGTATCAAGGCAGCTTATGATCTCCATGGGCAGCATGATGTACATGGTTGACGGCTTTTCCATAATCCTATTTACTGTACTTATTTACCTGTTATCCAAGCTGATTATCGAGAGAAACGCTCAGCACATCTCTATGGTCAAAATATTGGGATATTCGAGGAAAGAAATTGCTCTCCTCTACATCATTCCAACCTCCCTTGTGGTTGTGGCATCTCTCCTTATTTCCTACCCTCTCATTTCAGTAGTAATGGTATGGGTATTCAGAGAAATGCTTAAAAAGATGATGAGCGGTTGGATGATAATATGGCTGGATCCCAGAGTATATGTTTACATGTTCCTCTTAGGAATCTGCTCCTACGCTGTTGTAGCGATTCTGGAATATTACAAGATAGGAAAAATCTCCATGAGCGAAGCCTTAAAGAATGTAGAATAAGACCAAATCATAAAAGATGGAGCTGTGAAAAAATGAGATAATCATTTTTTCCAGCTCCCTTTTTATATCATTTTTTGTGAGGTATGCTGTTTCTG
>SVFV01000048.1 GCA_015056655.1 Butyrivibrio sp. | reverse complement strand
CACAACATTCAAATTTGCGCAAAAAATAAAGCCATCACTGGCTTCTGAGGATTTTGGGTGTCAAACTTCCGCAATTCTGCGCTGTGAATCAAGATTTTCGTTTTTCTTATTTACCATAAATCCCCCTACATGCACCATAAAAATATTAGAACTAAGCATATGATGCATTACACTAAACATTTTATCATAAAACCAATAAAAGCAATTTATGACGAGAGAATTTTCAGACACATCGTGATATAATATTCGAGTAGTCAAAAAAATCATGCGGACTATTTTAAATACGCAAATAATAAAGGAGAAGGGAAATGAAAAAAGCATTAAAAAGTTTAAGTTTTACTCTGGTTTTTTGTATGTTACTGTTCTCAACACTTACTGCAAAGGCTGATTCAGTAATCACAGTTGAGGGCGTAAGCCAGAACTCAATCAGCATCAAATGGACAGCAAAATCAGATGTAGCGGTTACACACTATTATGTAGGTATTGCAACAAACGAATCAGACGCAACCGCAAACTGCACTAATGCAATTGCACCTGAGACAACATCTTATACTTTCAATGATCTTCAGGCTGGTACAGCTTATAGCATCGTTCTTAAGTATGCTACAAAGAGCTCATCTGCTGCAGAAGAGACACTTACAAAATATGCAAGTGCTGTTGTTTACACACTTCCTGGAAAGCCTGCAAATGTTCGTCTGACTTCATGGTCAACAGCTTCTAACAAGGCTACAATCGAGTGGACAGGCACAGGTAATGCTATCGGATATCAGGTTCAGTACGAAGATGCTGATGGCGATTCTTCATCTGTAATCGTTAATGATACCAAGATCAACATTTCAACTGAGAACACTTCTTACCTCAAGAATGTTAAGGTTCGCGCATACATCACAGTTAATGACAATAAGAAGTACAGTGACTGGTCTGATTCTGTTTTTTGCTTTGCTCAGCCTACTATCCGCGAAGCAGAGGATGGCTACGAAGTTTATGTAAAGAATGGCAAACTCTATGTACAGTGGGAAAAGCTTGATGCTCCTGTAACAGGTTATGAAGTATATGTAAGCACAAAGAGAAATGGCACTTACACAAAGGTTAAGACCATCAGTGGCAAGGGCAAGACAACAGCTTCAATCAACAAATATAAGGGCAAGAAGTTCAACGCTAAAAAGCCCTATTATGTATACGTTGTAGCTTATAAGAAGACAAGCGCAAAGACATACAGATCCAGCGCAAACTACACAGTATTCTACAACAAGGGTGAGACCTATCTCACATTCAGAAAGCAAAAATAAATTCGATATTAATAACTTTGGGCCGGTACAAAAGTACCGGCCCTTATTATTACCAGTAGGAAACAATAGTCAGAATGTTCTTACCATCTTCATATCTGTATTTCATTTCATCCATACTCTTTTTTACAATAAAGATTCCAAGACCACCAATCTGCCTTTCCTCTGCAGAAAGAGTTACATCAGGATCCTCCTTTTTCAGCGGATCATACTGCACCCCTTCATCAGTAAAAGTAACCGTAGCCTGACCATCTTTTGCCTCGATTTCGATAGTAGCATTTCCCGTTTTGTCACCATAAGCATAATTGGCTATGTTTACAAACAATTCTTCCACAGCCACATCAATCTGCATCTGGTGCTTCATTGGACAGTCTACTGCTTCAAGCTCTGCATCAATAAAGGCCAATACTTTATCTAAGTTTTCTACCTTTGCTTCCAGATTGATCTCTTTCATCCCATCTCCCCGATTTACACAAAAATCCCTTCACCTGCCAACACAGATTATTCGATGGTAAGGATATCTATAAAACCTGTAACGTCAAATATCTCACGAATTTCTTCATTAACATTCTTAATAACCATGCTGCCCTGCTTGTTCATTATCTTCTGAGCAGAGAGAAGCACTCTAAGACCTGCTGATGAAATATATTCAAGTGCAGCAAAATCAAACACAAGCTTAGTAACTCCATCAATAGCCTTAACTTCTTCGTCGAGCTGCGGAGCTGTAGTTGTGTCCAGTCTTCCTGCAAGTGCAATAACTAATTCATTTCCGTTAGCTGTCTTGTTTATTGTCATAATCATTCCCCTTTCTGAGAAAAAAATTTTTGCCGCTTAAACTTCTGTTCTGCTCTTTCTACTGATTTTCAAGATATCATGCAAAATATCTTTTGTTGCTTCCATATCGTTTTCACATTCCTTGCTGATCTCAATACTTGATTGAGCTGAAGCTGCAACCTGCTCTGAAGTTGCCGAAAGATTACTGATAGCATCCATAACCTTTGTATTCGCATCTACGCAGGAATCTACATTTTCTGAAATCTTCGCTGCTCTTCCTGTAAGGTCTGTTACCTTCTCAAGTATCTCCTCAAATTTCTCTCCAGTCTCTGCAATTATCTCGCTTTGCTGGTTAGCTGAATCAACACTCATCTGCATGTTGTTGGAAGCAGTATTAACCTTATCAATCAGGTCGTCGATAGTTGATGCAATCTGCTCTGCAGACTCCTTGGTATGCTCTGACAAAGCTCTGATCTCATCAGCAACTACCGCAAAGCCTTTACCTGCTTCACCTGCTCTTGCTGCCTCAATTGAAGCATTCAATGCAAGAAGGTTTGTCTGTGAAGAAATACTCAGGATTGTATCAACAATATCCTTTACTGTTCCTGCTGATTGCTGGAGGTTAGATGTCATCTCCGCTGTCTCAGCATTTATAGTTGAAGACTCATCTGATTTAGTTCTTAAATCCTTAACCAGCCTGTTACCATCATTTATATTATCTGTTACTTCATTAGCATTTGTTCTCATTGCTCTGGACTGATGCGCAATGTCTTCAAGCGCCTGAGTTATGCTGGAATTCATCTCAGTCTGTGTCTGAATGGCTTCTGCAGTCATTGTTATAGACTGTGATATCTGATCTGAAGACTCTGCGCTTGCAGTAACCTTTTCTGATAATGCCTCCATTGCTTCGTTGGCATTCTCAAGCTTCTCAGCAATCTGCTCGCCAATCTGCTTCATAACCTCAGCACTTTTCAGCTGTTTCTCGGCTGCATCCTGAATTTCATCAACAGTCTCGTTGTTCTGCCTGCTGTTGAGTCTTACGTAGAATATAGCCATAAGCGCTAACAATATGCTGAACACAGCATCTGTCATTACCATGTTTATCCTGGCTTCCACTTCTACAGACCACGCTCTGAACAGGAAAATAAACAGGAAATTCAGCGTAGCAACAAAGATTGACACAATTAATGTCAACTGCCTGTCAGAGTAAAGAAGTACCAAAATCAGCAAGCTGGGGCCAAACGCCCACAAATATGGAACATGGACCGATCCAACCATAACTATAATATAACTGGCAGCCATACACCCCATCAGGATATATTTACCTCTGGTTCTCCTACTGAACTTAACAAAACCAAAGATACTTACACACAAGATGATAGCCTGTAAAATACACATTGCTGTAGTATTTAAAAACCCAACTCTGGACCTTTGATATACTATCGTAGACAATAATTCAAAGCCCTGAATTATGCAGGCAAATTTGAATGCCAGCAGGTTACTCTCATAAGTATGCCTTTCATGAATATCCATAGTACCCTCCTAAAAAACAGACAGTGCTACAATATTATTATTGTCTATATATCAAAAATAATCCAATTAAAAATTGATAAACCGCATTATATATCCAACAAAAAACGCCTCTAAGCGAGGCGTTTTGCTATGTCTACATTTAATATTTACATCAAACCTTCTTCATAGATGGCTCTTGCTCCACCAACATATTTAGGCCTGTGTCTTGCGCAGATAATCGGAGCTGCTCCAATTTTCCTAAGAGATATACGCATAGGTACTACAACGCCATGCATATGCATCCCGATCATGGTTCCTCCGATGTCAATTCCAGCATTAGCTTTTGCATTTATGCTCTCTACCAAAACCGGATCATCGAAACGTTCATAGCACACTGTGCCGAGAGCTCCACCTGCATGGTTTGGCTGAGGAATAGCATTAACCTGCTCAAAGCCATACTTCTCCATAGTTCCTCTCTCTACAACCAATGCTCTGTTAAGATGCTCACAACACTGAGCGGCTGCAAGAATTCCATTCTCCTTAAGAAACGGAATGATTCCATCATAGACCGCATTTGCAACATCTACGTTTGTAGCTGTTCCTATCTGGTCTCCCAAAACCTCGCTGGATGAACATCCTATTACAAAAATGTCCCCCGGGTTAAGTCTTGCATCCTTTAATATCTCTGTGACTGCCTGTCTGCTCTGTGCTGTTATCTCTTCAAAATTCATAATATCCTGCCTTTAGTCTGTGAGCTCCATTCTCTTATAAATGCTCAGTAGATGACCCTTGTAGCAAAGAAGAAGTGACCCGCCTACTCCAAGAAGTGCCTGAGCAATCTCATAAGGGAGCTTAATCATCGCATACTCGAAGGTACTGTAAACAAAAGTCTTACCAAGAGTATAGCCAACTACCATTATAACAGCACCGATCAAAGTAGCAACCAGTGATTTAGCGAAGCTCTCCTTGCCTCTGTGAGCTATAAGTGATATTACAACCGCCTGTAAGCCGTGTGTTGCTAATGAAACAAACATCGGAAGTGGATAGAAAATCATATCTCCAATGAATGAACCAATTCCACCTACTATAAATGCAGCAACAGGATCAAGTATAAGTGCAGCTGTGCATATAACCAGATCGCAAAGATAAAGATGTCCTCCTGGAACAGGAATACCGAAGCTTGACATAGCTATGTTAAGAGCCATGAATAATCCCGCAATTGTTATCCACTTTACCTTATCCTTTTTCCTTAATGATGTTGTTTCTGTTGATACCTTTTCCATCGTAGTGCTCCTCCTGAGTAATAAAATCAAGCATTTATGCATTATTCAAATCATTTAGACACTAATATAATCCATCTCTGGTATTATGATAATATCCAAAAACAAATAAATAAATATCACCAGATGAAAAAAGTATAATTTTTTAGGCGTTCACTCTTATGAAACTTCCTCCGCTTTTCTCCTTTGTAACAATAAGCTGTTTATCAATTCTCTCCTTAAGGTCAGCCACATGTGAAATAATTCCAACAAGTCTGTTACCCTCTGTAAGTCCGGCCAAAGCCCTGTATGCCTGGTCAAGAGCGTCAGGATCTAGCGATCCAAATCCCTCGTCCACAAACATAGTATCTATCTTGATACCTCCGGCGGAGCTCTGAACCTCGTCTGACAATCCAAGAGCAAGTGAAAGAGAAGCTATAAAGGACTCTCCTCCTGAAAGAGTCTTTACACTACGCTCCGTACCATTGTAGTGATCAACTACTCCAAGATCCAATCCACTCTGACTCTTGCCATTATCAGCCTGCTTCATTCTTATAAGCTCATACTGCCCCGCCGACATAGTCATCAGCCTTATGTTCGCTCTCTCAATTATTCTGTCAAAATATGTAGTCTGAATATAGGTTTCAAGCATGATCTTATCTTTGCCGGTTAGCTTTCCACCTGCAGTATCCGAGAGAGACTTGACCCACTGAAGCTTCTTCTCCAAATCAGATGCATTACCTGCCTTCTTTATCACATTCGTTCTGATTGATTCATTTGCTTCAATCCTTGCCGCTACTACCTTACCTTTGGAAATGCATTCTGCCTGAGATTCCTTGAGGTAACTTTGCTTTTCAATATCTGCTTCAGTATCCATAGCCTTAGAACCAGCAATTGTTTTCTCATTACTCTCTATCTCAGCCTTAAGCTTAACCACAATTTCCATCTGATTATTCAGATTCTCATTAGCCTTATCATGCTGCTCCTGGAACTTTTTAGCCTCGCTTAGAAGCGTTCTCATTTCCTCACTGGCAACACTCTTTGATTCAAACTTAAGGTTCTTCTTTAGCTCAATAAGCTGTTTTTCATTTTCTTCCAGTTTAGATGTAGCTGCAGCGATAAATGTATTTAATTCGCCTTCCTCATTTGATAGCTTTTCAATCTCGCTCTCAGCTTCTGGAATAAGCTTTTCAAGGCTGTTCTTTCGCTTATCCTTTTTAGTAAGAGACTCTACTTCTGCCATAATATCATCATGCTTTTTTGAAAGAGCTTTCTCTGTTTCATCGAGCTTTTTATCCGCTTCGTCTATAGCAGATACTTCAAGCTGTTTTCCAAGTCTTTTTAGAAGTTCTTCCTCTGCTGCCTCATAAGCCTTATTCAGACCACCTGCTTCAGATGCTGCCTTTTCTCTATCAGACCTTGCTTTATCAGCTTCTTTCTTTGCATTCTCAAGCTCCTTTTCAGAAGGAACATTTTCAGCAAGATGTGCCAGATGAGGATGCGTAGTTGATCCGCATACAGGACACTTTTCTCCCTCTTGTAGCTTTTGTGCAAGAATTCCAGCCTGACCATCCCTAAAGTTCTGATCAAGCATCTCGTATTTTGAATTCAGCTGATTAAAAGTACTATCCTTTTCAAGGTAGTCCTTTCTGGCAGCATCAAGCTGTTTTTTCTTACCAGCTAATGCATCCAGAGCATCGGATAATTCACCAAGCTCCTCTATCTCTTTATCTGTCTTTTCAAGCTCTGCTCTCTTATTAGCAAGCTCCGCACCAACATCCTTAAGTGATGCCTGCTCTTTCCTAAGCTCATCAAGTTCGCTTTGCTTACTCTTCTTGGCGTTCTGGACACCAATCAGCTCGTTTGCTTTCTTTTCATTCTCGAACTTGCTTCTTTTTATAGTTGCTGACAGTTCATCTGTCTTATCATAATCCGGAAGCTCTGCCTCTATCTGCGCAGCCTTCTTTTCAAGCTCAGACTTCTCCTTAAGCTTTCCCTTAGCTGCATCAAAAACAGCCTGGAGTTCAGCCACCTTTGGCTCCTCTTCCGCAAGCTGTGTCTTCGCCCCTTCAAGACTTATCCTGGCATTCTCAAGTGTCTTTGCAGCTCCAATACGCTTATTAACTGCCTCAAGTTCTGAATTGATTTCCTTTAAATCATCCTCCAGCTTATCCTTAAGAGCCACATCCTGTCCTGTGAGCTTATCCAAAAGTTCAACAACTTCTTCTGTTGTAAGAAGTCCATCCTTAGCCTTATCAACATCCAGAGATAATACATCATCTGAGTCCACAGCAATGCCGCTTATATACTGCTTTATGCTCTTAGTCTCATCCTGAACCTGACCATATAGCTCTTTATATTTATCATCGAGCTTTCTTTGTAAAATGAGGTAATTCTGCGTCTTAAACAACTCTCTGAAAATTGTTATTCTCTCAGACGTAGGCGCAAGAAGGAGCTTTAAGAAATCACCCTGGGCAAGCATCGCTATCTGTGAGAACTGGTCTTTGTTAATACCCAGTAATCCCTCGATGGCCTCTGTTACAGGCTTAACTTTGGTAATTACAGTATTGTCCGGCATATGAAGCTCCGCATCAGCCACCTGCTTAGTCAGCTTGTCGCCTCTCTTCGCAGGACGCATGTACTCTGGATTTCTTTTTACTGTATATTCTTTTCCATCATGCAAAAAAGTCATCTCCACCTCAGTAGGTGTATCTGGCTCAGCATATTTAGATCTGAACATGGAAACTTCCCTGTTGGGGCCACTGGCTTCGCCAAAGAGTGCGAAGCAGATAGCATCAAAAAGAGTAGTTTTACCTGCTCCGGTGTCTCCAGTTATAAGATACAAGCCCTGGGTTCCAAACTTCTCTAAGGGTATCTCCACATTTCCTGCGTAGGGTCCAAAGGCTGAAAGCTTTATAGTTAAGGGTCTCATATTATCACTCCCAAATTGATTCTATACATTCTGTTACAAAGGCTGCCTGTTCACTACTCATCTCTGAGTTATTCTGCTTCTCATAAAACTCTGCAAACAGCTCAAGGGGCGTTTTCTGCTCAACATCTGTGGCATCTGTCACAACTCTCTGCTCCCTTGTGCGCTTATTATCATAGCTAAGCTTCATAAGGTTCGGATAAATCACCCTCAACTTACCAATAGCATCTATGACATCATTCTCATCCGTAAGAACAGCGTGAATATAGTCCTCTGTGTTCGTATTCTCATAATTTTCCTTAAGAGTAAGGTCAGCGTAGCTTCCCTTTATCTCACGAAGATCCCTTCTGGGTACAAGGGGGATTTCACTTATCTTTACTTCATCCTTCTTAAGTAGCTCCACAACGGTTATGGATTTCTCGTGATCCTTCTCAGAAAATGAGTATTTAAGCGGAGTTCCGCAGTAACGGACTTCCTCTCTGCCAATCTTTTGTTTGCCATGGATATGTCCAAGGGCCACATAATCAAAGGCATCAAAAACCGAGGCATCAACGTTATCAAGTCCTCCAACTACCACTTCCTCAGACTCACATCTGACGGCTCCTGTCACAAACTGATGAGCCAGAATAACATTTCGCTTATTCTCATCCACCTCCATATGCTCAATAGCAACCCTGCAGGCATCCGTATAATCACTTATCTCCTCATCAGGGAAAACATTTCTGACAGTAGCAGGCTTAATAAAAGGAAGAAGATAAAAATTCACCTCTCCAAATTCATCCGTCAAAGTAAAATGCTTCGCATTGCCATCATACACAGGTGAAAGATGAATCCCTGTCACATCCACCAACGGTCCATGATCAGAAAATCTGATCGCAGAATCATGATTACCGCTTATAGCAAAGACCGGAACCTTCTTCTCAGCAAGACTTATAAGAAATTCATCCCAAAGCTTCATGGCATCCTCAGTGGGAACAGACCTGTCATAGACATCGCCTGCAATAAGGATTCCGTCCGGTTTCTCCTCATTAACTCTGGTCAGAATCTCCTTCAAAATATACTTCTGATCCTCAATCATGGAAAACTCATTCACTCTCTTCCCAAGATGCAAATCTGATAAATGAAATAGCTTCACCTTTTTCTCCTTCTAATTCAGAAATACTCAATCACATTCATTATGCGGATTTATTTTATAAACAAAAATACCCGTAACTGCTTTTTATTATATCAGCAGTACAGGTATTTTTATTGTACATCACATCACTTATCTAGTTATATATAACCAATACCTTTACTCGTCAAAGCCCTCGAGTCTCATCATGAATATAGAATACTCATCATTCTGGAAATCAAGATCCGGAGAATTCTCGCCACCCCCATTTGTACTTCTCTTTATTTCAGCATAGAATTCCTCGCCCTGATTAACTATATCCATCACTGACATTTCGCAGCCATTTTCACTGGCAATTGCGCAAAAATCAGAAAGTGGATTCTCAGAGTTTCTGGTCGCAAGAAGTCTTTCCCTAAGACCTGCGTCCTTAGTAGCCTTTAAAAGTAGTTCATCAAGTTTTTCAGTAATCTCCATAATGACCTCCAGGGTAAAAAAATGGGCAAATCACGCAAATAAAAATTATAAGCGCCCTTGCCCCTTTCATTAATGATACCACATTTTCAATTATGCACAACTTAAACAGTTCCTTCGTAGCCCTTTTCCTTAAAGAGTCTCATCATCTCATTGGTGAGACTATAATCAATGGGCTGAAGAACGATATCCTCAGGTGCAACCCACTCTGCGTACTTAAGCTCGGATTCATCCATCTTTATGTCGGTTGAACCATCAACGTCGCAGAAAAATCCAGCCAGTATATCGCTGGCGATCGCCCAGGGTTGTGATTTGTAATAACGAACATTTTTTACTGATAATCCGACCTCTTCCATTACCTCGCGGACAACTGTCTCCTCGAGAGTCTCTCCAATCTCAGTAAATCCTGCAACCAGCGCATTGTGCCTGAATCCGGTTCTATACTTAGTCAGAATTATACGGTTGGTTTTCTTATCAGTTACACCAATGATGCACGCAGGATTTATTCGAGGGTAAATCTTATTTCCACATTTGGGGCAGATTCTCGCTCTCTCCAGCTTATCATTCTCATTGAGACTTCCGCACTTTCCGCAGTACTTTGTGGTCTTATACCACTCATTAAGCTGATATGCAGTCAATGCCGCAAATACATAGTGCTTGGGATACAGATATTTTCCCCTTAAATCACTAAGCTTCGTGTAGAAGTACCCTTCCGGAAGCTTTTTAGACTTAGCATCCTCAGTCATAATAAGGAAAAAGTCATTGCCTCCAACATTAAATAGATAGACAAGCTCTTCCTTCTTTACATCAGCAAAATCAACCATCTTAGGAAATGTTATTTCCTCTTCATTCTCATCTACCTTTAACAGAATCTCATTTTCTTCATTATATGAAATAACAAGGCTCTCATCCCCCGGTACAATGTCGGGATTATAGTGATTATCAAGCTTTTCCGGAAAAATATCCTGTAACATAGTTACTCCTTTTTCATAATTTCAGGTCTTATTGCTACCCAGAATAAAACTGCCGCTATCAGAACTGAAACCACATCAGCACCAAGCTGCGCAGAAATAACACCATAGTATCCAAACAGTGCTGAAAATGCATAAATAACTACAAAATATACAACTCCCTGTCTGCAAAGTGAAAGAATAAGCGCAGGAAGACCTTTTCCCATGGACTGGAAGGTACAGATACATACAAGACCGATTCCCATGAGAACCATGCCAGGCATCTGAAGTCTCAACATCTGAACACCCATATCCACAAGTGCATCATCCTTAAGGAAAGCACGGATAAGAACAGGCGCCAGAATTGCCACGATAGCTGCCATCACAGCAGCAACACCGATGACGATCTTATAAGCAAAGGCAAGGACCTTCTTAAGGCGGTCACGTTTTCCTGAACCAAACACATAGCCGGTAAGAGGCTGTCCACCAAACGCAAGTCCCACTATTACAAGCATTACAATATTTACAATCTTTAAAACGATACCCATTACAGCAATTGCGTCACTTCCAAAAGGAGCAAGGCTTCTGTTTGTAAGAGTGATGCCTACTGTCTGAGTGAAATTTGTAACAGATGCAGGAAGTCCAACTGCAAAAATCATCTTGAACTCATCCATATGAATTCCGAAATCCTTCGGCTTAACAGACAATGTATCGCACTTTGTAGTGATGTACCAGACTGCATAAGCTGATGAACTAATGTAGCCAATGATTGTAGCTATAGCAGCACCGGCTGCACCCATTCCAAGACCGAAGATGAAGATCGGGTCAAAAATGATATTAACAACAGCACCAATCACTGATGTGATCATAGATGCATTAGGATGTCCAACTGCTCTCAAAAGGTTACTGGGAACAAGTGAATAAATAATGAAAGTACATCCCAGGATAATGAAATTATAGTACTGCGCAGCATAGGTAATTACTGTGTCATCAGCTCCAAGGAATCTGAGAATTGGAGTTTTAAATGCCATCAGTATTACAGTTACAAACAATCCAAATGCAATAGCTGCGTAAGTACAGAATACGCTAAGTCTCTTTACATCTGCTGCCCTTCCGGCACCGAGGAATCTCGAAATAACCGAGCTTCCACCAAGCGCAATCATGTCACCAAATGCAAGGAACAGTGTAAACAATGGTGTACAGATAGATACACCTGCAATAAGCGCTGTATTATGTGTAAGCGCGATGAAGTAGGTGTCTACCATACTATATACAAGCTGGATCACCATACTAAGTACAACTGGTATAGCCAGCTTCAGATATGCCTCATGAATCGGCGCTTTTTCAAATAAATCATTCTCCATTGAAATCTCCTTCTATTTCAATAAATTTTAATACAGAGTATTATTTTCTTTCAACTTTATGCGAAAAAGTATTCTGTATTGTATCAAATTTGTTATGATGATGTAAGTAAAACTTTTTGGAGATTACAGACATGAAAACCTATCGCTCACAGATAATGAAACTAACCATTCCAATTGTTCTACAAAATCTCTTAAGTACGGCTGTAAACTCGGCTGACGTCGTCATGCTTAACTATGTCGGTCAAAGCCATATCTCAGCTGTATCCCTTGCTGCCCAGTATGCCACCGTACTTTTCATGGTCTACTACGGCATCGGCACAGGTGTAACCATGCTATGTTCGCAGTATTACGGAAAAGGCGATATGCGTGCAATCGACGTAATCGAGGGAATTGCTCTTAGATTCTCCATGACGGTCGCAGTAGTTTTCGCCGCTGCCGCTATGTTCTTCCCACGCCAGATGATGCGCGTTTTCACCCCGGAACCTGAGCTTATAACAATCGGTGCTTCCTACCTTCAGAATATCAGCATCGCTTACCTTTGCTGGGGAATAATTGAAACCTATCTCGCAACACTGCGAAGTATCGGACGTGTAACCATCTGCACCGTTTTGAACACGATCACATTTTCACTGAACATCCTCCTAAATGCAGTATTTATCTTCGGTCTCTTCGGAGCACCAAAGCTCGGCGCTGCAGGTGTAGCTCTTGCCACATCAATATCCCGAGTGATTGAGCTACTTTTGTGCGTCATAGTCTCAATCCAAAGCAAAGACGCAAAGATTCGTCTTTCCTACATGTTCATCAAAAACAAGCTCCTACTTAAGGACTTCATAAAAATGGCTCTTCCTGCCATGATGAATGATGTTTCCTGGGGTCTTGCATTTTCCATGTACTCAGTTATCATGGGACAATTCCTTGGATCAGATGTTGTCGCTGCTAACTCCTTCACATCTCTTGCAAGAAGCTTCGGAACAATCCTTTGCTTCAGCGTAGCTAGTGCCGGAGGAATCCTTCTCGGACAGATAATAGGAGAAAATCGTCTGGATGATGCTGACAAAGCAGCTAAGGTCCTAATGAGAATGACCATTCTCTTTGGTGCAATCGGAGGCGTAATTGTTCTTGGACTTACACCTATTTTCCTTAATTTTGCAAACCTCACTGACCTGGGCAGACATTACCTTAGGATCATGCTTTTGATAAACACCTACTACGTCATGGGACAGGCAGTAAATACAACGCTCATAGCCGGAGTATTCAGAGCTGGTGGAGACAGCCGTTGGGGCTTTATCTGCGACACAATAGACATGTGGCTCTACTCTCTGCCACTTGGCTTCTTCTCAGCAGCAATCCTGAAGCTTCCTCCGATGTGGGTTTACTATCTTCTCTGCACCGACGAGTTTGTAAAATGGCCCTGGGTCATCAGCCACTACAGAAGTAAAAAATGGCTTAAAAATATAACCAGAGACAATCTATTCCAGGATTAAGGTTTAGCCAAAACAAAGGGACGCTCCATACGGCGTCCCTTTTGCTTTGATATGGCTTATATCATTTTTTAGAGGAGTGATGCTACGCAATCGGATACTTCCTTCATGCTAGCTGTGGGCTCGAAACGAGCCACTACGTTACCGGATCTGTCTACAACGAACTTAGTGAAGTTCCACTTGATGTCTGGGTTGTTCTTGTAATCAGAGTCAATCTTCTTAAGCATTACGCTCATTGCAAGAGCCTTAGGTCCCTTGCCGAATCCCTCGAAGCCCTTCTGGCTCTTAAGATACTTAAAGAGCTCAAGCTGATTCTCGCCATTAACATCTGACTTCTTCATCTGTGGGAACTTAGTATTGTAATGAAGCTGACAGAACTCCTTGATCTCATCATCAGATCCAGGTGTCTGACCTGCAAACTGGTTACAAGGAACGTCTACTATCTCCAATCCTTTTTCATGGAAATTGTCATACATTTCCTCGATATCCTTATACTGAGGTGTGAAACCGCAGCCTGTAGCTGTGTTAACTACGAGGACTACCTTTCCCTCAAAATCCTTCATTGATACTTCTTCGCCACTTGTATTTGTTACGCTGTAATCATAAAATCCCATAATAATTTTGTCCTTTCGTAAGAAACAAACGCTTAACTTTGACTTGATTATATTGCACGCAATTCATTTTGTCAATACTTTTTTCTGATTTTAAAAAAACCCCAAAAATTGATATGTGTTCAGGATTCTGGGTACATATCAAATCGGGGTTTTAAGTCTAAGTTTTTTATGAAGATTTCTTTTTGGGTTTAGGATACTCATATTTTATAGTTTTGTGAGCAGGATCAGCCCAGATACTATCCTCTGAAATGGAAGATTCCAACAGTTTGGGATTTTCAATAAGCTGCTTTAACATTTTCATTGAACGTCCATAGTAGAAGCCATCTGATATTCTCTCGTCTATGGTGAAGGAAAGATCCAGCTCTTTTACCATGGTGACTTTTCCTTCCTTATCAAAGTGAGGCTTCAATTTTTTTGTTCCCATAACAACAAATATGGAATTAGTGCCCCAGTTCATCAAGTGATGATAGCCGATGTCCATACCTATTGAACCCAAATTTGTCAGAACAACTGAGCATTGATATGGGTCAGTTGCAATCGCTGCTTGTGGCATCCATCCATGCTTATCAAGGAATATAGCAATTTTACTGATAAGATGCTTGCCCGGTATCTTCATGATAAAATTCATGGCTTCAGTGGACTGATCATTCTGATTTTTGCAAGCGGCTATCTGTTCTCTTATCTGACCACTCAGACTTTCAAGATTATCGCTATCTGATGCGACGATTCTTGCAAGTGTTTCATCTCCATCATCCCTGAAATCCTTTTTTACAGTAAATGCAGCAGTAAGATTGTTGCGCTGATACAGAGTCTGATTGGTGATAAAGCGGTTAAGCTGAGGTCTTAATCTGATAATCTTAAGTATCGCCGTTATCACAACATCAAAAATCGCAATCTTGTTTTCAGGATGTTCTTTGTTGAATTCTTTGATATACTCCTCAGTCTTGGTTATATCTACTGAGAGCTTCATATATGCCTCATTATCGCATCTGTTTGGATACATCAACGGCATAATATAATGCATTGCATCAATATTTCTGATAAGCGTTCCATCTCGCCTATCACCCCATTTCCGATTTCCCAATTTAATGTTCCTCCCAAATAAAAGAATCTCCAGAAAAATATATAAAACCAGCGCTGCCCACACATCAGTAAAGGAATGCTGTTTTACAAAACACACCGAGATACATATCATCAATCCCCATACTGTGATCAGCATTTTTTTAAGGGCTTTTACATCCTTCACATGATACCAGGCCGACAGGACTGCTAAAGTGTAGCCCACATGTAGTGAAGGACAAACGCCTGTAGGCGTATCCATAGAATATATTATGCCAAGAATCCAAGTGCAGAAATTCGTATGTTCAAAATGGTCAGGTCTTAGGTACTGCACTGAAGGCCAGGTAATGTATGTGATCACTGCTATTATCTGCATTCCAATGATAATTTTTTGTGCACGTACAAAGTTATTTATATCGTAAAGCATAAAATACAGCAGCGACATAACCATGAACAAATACCACGAAACATAGAAGGTTACGAAGTATTCGTTAAAAGGTATCATATCATCGACGACACTGTGAACCACGTGGCATTTGCTCGCCGGAATTAGTCTTTCTGTGACAAAGTACATACAAAAATACACCAGCCATCCGGTCAGCAGCAGTAAATGCCTATATTCTTTACTTGTAATATTTGATAATCTTAGTTTTCTATAATCAACAACAGGTTTTTTCATTTCAATCTTTCATTAGTAGGATAATACTTTCTTGATACATTTGGGTAAGGAACTACGCGATGCCTTGGCATATTGTAGGCAATCTCGGATATACTGTCCTGAAGATACGAGCATATTCTCTCAGCTTCTTCGCCCGATTTATTATCCGGTGAGTAAAATATAGGTTTTCCAAAAACGAGCTTCCCAAGCTCAGGGCATACATACATGGGCACACATGGAACCGACTCTTTGGTCTGTCTGTAATAATACTTGGCCACATGAACAAAGCCCCTTTGGAATTTATGAACAATATTATTATACTCTGTGTACTCTTCAGGAAAAATTACGACTGAAGCTCCCTCTTTTAGCTTGTCGCATGAAAATTGGAATGTCTTCATTACGCGTTTATCTCGATACACAGGTATAGTGTCTGCATTTGTAAAAACAATCTCAGAAATAGTCGGGAGCATGTATGAAAGTAATCTGAAAAAAGGTCTTACCAGAGCAGGCTTTTTGGACCAGAAATCCTTGTATGCATAATCTGCCACACATTCTTTTTCCATCATGTCAGATATGCACCAGGTGTAATGCTTCCTGGGAAAATATAGTTCTGCAGCAACCGGCCCGTATGCCTGAGAATGGTTACCCACAACAATAGCCGGACCATCCGGTAAATTCTCTACCCCCTCAACCTCAAATACCGGCATCACCACAGATGCTAATATCCTAACAAATCGATAAACAATATGCTTCATCTGCTTCCTCCCAATTCCAAATTATATCACAAAAAAACCGGTTCATACTGAACCGGTTTCCAAAGGCGATAGACGGGTTGCTGCTCGTCCAGTGGACGAGCGTCCAGCAACGACCGGAGCGAAGCGGAGATGCGAACCCGCACCGCGGGGAGTGTCTCCGCTTCGTTGCACGAAAAAAGGATGATCCGTAGGACCATCCTTTTTCATGCAAGCGATAGACGGGGCTCGAACCCGCGGTCTCCACCTTGGCAAGGTGGCGCTTTACCAACTAAGCTACTATCGCATATATGTGAAGCCGCTCTCGCGACGACATATTGTATATTACACGACCTCTCACACCTTGTCAACAATTTTATTCCAACTTTTTCTTCCAATTTATTTTTTGTGGTATATTATTCTGTGGTAAAAATTCAGTAACGTTGAAAGGCCCAAAATCAAAATGAAAAAGCTTAAGAATATTTTAAATCAGATGCTTCATGACCCGGTTCTCCTCGTCGCATGGATACTGGCAATTGCATCATCATTCTTCATTCACCCTGACAAACAATACCTTGAATATATCGACTTCAGATCACTCGGAATCCTCTGGGGACTCATGATCGTCATTCAGGGATATCGCGAAAACTCCCTCTTCGAAAAAACTGGCGAGATTCTTTTAAAGAAAGTAAACAACGGCTTCCAGCTCGGAATCGTACTTGTATTCATGTGCTTTTTTGGAAGCATGCTCATCACAAATGACGTAGCACTCATCACCTTCGTGCCCTTCGCCATCATGACATTAAGTGGCTGCGGCAGAACAGACCTGATGATCCCTGTAATCGTACTCCAGACAGTAGCTGCGAACCTTGGAAGTATGCTCACTCCCGTTGGAAATCCGCAGAACCTCTATATGTACAGCCTTACAGGAATGGGGATAGGCGAATTCCTTGCAACCATGTTCCCATACACACTTTTAACAGCAATTCTTCTCCTTATCTCTATATGCTTCCTTCCTGGTAAAAAGGAAAAGCTTACAAATAATAAGGAAAACCAGCAGGTTATAAAATCCTTTGGTACACCGCTTCAGCTGACAGTCTACTCTATTCTTTTTGTAGTGGCACTCCTCACCGTACTTCGCGTTGTGCCTTATCAGATCATGGTTGCAATAATCCTTGTAGTAGTTGCCATCCTTGATGGAAAAATCCTTCTCCGCGCAGATTATATGCTGCTTATAACCTTTGTTGGATTTTTCATTTTCACAGGAAACATCGGAAGAATTCCTGCTATAAAGGACTTCCTTTCAGAAATCGTGTACCAGAAAGAATTCTATATCTCAATCATAACCAGCCAGTTCATAAGTAACGTTCCAGCAACACTTATGCTCTCTGACTTTGCCGGAGATTACAAAGAACTCATGCTCGGCGTAAATGTAGGCGGTCTTGGAACACTTATCGCTTCAATGGCGAGCCTTATTTCCTTCAAGCTCTTCTCCAATGATTTCAAAGAGCAGAGACTTAAATATGTGCTCACCTTCACAGCAGTAAATCTTATATTCTTAGTGATTCTTATAGCTCTTCATCTGTTGATTGCGTAACATCCTTAGGCTCTCTCACAATCAGCTCCAGAATGTGGCTGTGTCTGAATACAAATACAGCCACAAGAAGGAACAGATGTGTATAGAAAGCACCGACGATATAGTAATTTCTTTCAAGCAAAAATCCTGCTTTAAATCCAAAAAAGCATAACAATCCGGATAATGACAATCCGATTATCAACAGTGGAAGTCGTAAAAATGTGTTCTTGATCGCCTCAAGGAAATCCTTGAAGGAAGCATCAAAATACACAAATCTACCAACCATAAGTCCCAGGTAATACATCATTACAGGGCTGTACTCACTTTCATCCCCAATCACATTAAGGAACATAAGAATCAAAATCACATAGAACATTCCAAGCATTCTGATGGATGCTTTATCCTCTTTTTCCAATCTGTTAAGCGGAATAATCAGCTTGTCCAGTAAGGTGTTGAACACACATGAAAGACAGATCAGGAGAAGTAAAACAAAGTCCTTCCACTCTCCCCATATATTTGCAAAAACAGCAAACTCTCCGCCATTTATCCCTGCTGCCTGAACCAGCGCATATACATGGTTTAACACCACATACGCACAGGCAAAGGACATTACTGAAGTAGCTGAAATAATCATCTCATAAAAAAGTTGAACCAGTCTGTGGAACTTCTCTGCTCTCCTGCTTCTTTTTACAAAGCCTTTTCCGTCACCTGCAACAAGCATTCCTCCATATATGATAATGTCGCAGATAATCACCCCAAGGAAAGCTGCCAGCAAAAATATAAGTTTCTTAACTATCGTAAACTCTGGATTTGTATATGCCTCTAATGTCATAAAAGTTTCCCTCCCTAATATCAAAACAATATAAGTCTAAACCATTCAGTCTGCTCATACAATATGGTAAACTTTATATCAAGAAACATTTGGGGAGGTTATTTATATGGAACAAAAAGAAAAACGAAACAGTTGGGTGAGTGCTTTGATCATTGGTCTTAGTGTAGTTATAAGCTGCATTGCAATAGCTTATGGTCTTTCCCACTTCAGATCAGAAAGTACACATATAATCTCAGCTACCGGAAGCGCCAGCGTTGATTTTGAAGCAGATATAATCATCTGGAGAGGCTCCTTTAGCTCAGTTGCATACACATCTCAGGATGCCTATGCAAAAATCAAAAAGGATGCTGACATCGTAAAGCAGTACCTTACCAGCAACGGCGTTACTGATGATGAGATAGTCTTTAATTCAGTCGACATTGGTAGAACCTACAGAGATATCTATGACATAAACGGAAACTACACAGGTTCCGAGGCTGATGGCTACAAGCTTTCACAGAGCGTTACCGTATCATCTTCAAACCTCGATACAGTAGAGAAAATTTCAAGAGACATCTCACGCCTTTTGGATCAGGGCGTAGAACTTACATCTGATTCTCCTGAGTATTACTACTCAGACCTTGATGCCTTGAAGCTTGATCTCATCGACAAAGCTTCTATCAATGCCAAGGAGAGAATCGACATAGTTGCAAAGAATTCTGGTGCCAGCCTTGGTAAGCTCAAGAACTCTAATCTTGGAGTTTTCCAGATCACGGCTAAGAACTCTGGAACCAGCAGCTACTCCTATGATGGAGCATTCGACACCACATCAAGACATAAGACCGCATCTATCACTGTTCGCCTGGAGTACGATCTTAAGTAATTTGCCAAGCTCCACTTAATATTCAGACAACAAACAAGAGCATTTATCACAACCGATAAATGCTCTTTTCTTAACTAATTCTATGAATAATCATCCATCATCCAAGAGTAACATCCAGTGCCATCATAAGAGTAAATCCTGCAGCAAACATCAATACTCCGATATTTGAATGCTCACCCTCTGACATTTCAGGGATCAGCTCCTCCACAACAACGTACATCATAGCACCTGCTGCGAAGCTCAAAAGATACGGCATAGCCGGAACTACAAGGCCTGCTGCCACAATGGTAAGTAAAGCTCCTATGGGCTCAACTGCACCCGATAAAAGTCCATCAAGAAATGCTCTCATCTTACTTTTTCCATTTGCATGAAGAGGCATTGAAATAATAGCGCCTTCCGGGAAGTTCTGAATTGCAATACCTATCGCAAGTGCAAGTGCTGCGCCAGCCGATACAGAAGTGTTCCCTGAAAGCAGTCCGGCATAAACAACACCAACCGCCATCCCTTCAGGTATGTTGTGAAGAACAACTGCCAGAACCATCATGGTAGTTCTCTGCAATTTTGACTTAGGTCCCTCAGCCTTCTCAGCATTCATATGCAAGTGCGGAATTACGCTGTCCAATAATAACAGGAACAATATACCAAGCCAAAAGCCCACAATGGCGGGTACCGCTGTAAAAAATCCCTGACCTTCCATCTGATCAAGTGCCGGAATTATAAGACTCCATATAGAAGCCGCTACCATTACACCACTGGCGAATCCAGTAAGACCTCTCTGGACCATTTCATTCATTTCCTTCCTCATAAGGAAGACACTGAAAGCACCAAGTGTCGTACCAGCAAACGGTATCAGAATTCCAATAATTACGTCTATATTCATAGAGTTTCCTCCTTTCATTTTAAGAAAATTTTTCATCCTGGTTGTTAGCTCTTGCTAACTGGATTATAATGCGTTATACTCTTGTTAGCAATAGCTAACTTTTGTAACATTAACCAAGGAGTCAACTAACATGCCAGAAAACATAATTGTGGAGAACTGTTCTCCAACACTTGCAGGATTAAAAACAGGAAATCTTTTTTCCGTTGATATATGCATGCTTTCCGACATATATGAAGAGCTTCGTCTACTAAATAAAACCATGACCGATAAGGGACTTCGTGCAATCCCTCTCAAAATATCAGCCAAAAATGTCCTTATTTATATCTATCGTCCAGACAGATTACAGGAAGATCTCTCCTGCGATGAGGCACGTGCTATCCTCATGAAGAAGGGATATCCCTGCTGTTCAATAGAAGAAGACATTGTCCACTTGATCAACCACATCCATGAGGATGGTAGCTTCCCTCATGAAATTGGACTTTTCCTGGGTTATCCACCTGTTGACGTAAAGGGCTTCATGGATGACACCAGAAAAGGTGTAAAGTGCGTTGGCTACTGGAAGGTCTATGGTGACCAAAAGTCAGCAGAGGAAACCTTCCTTCGCTACAAAAAATGCACTGATATATATAAAAAATGTCTTGCAAATGGCAAGTGTTTATCTCAGATGATCGTATGCACTAAGCAAAAGGCTTTGGCATCCTGATAGCAGGATTAGTCTAGTCTGAACATACTGACCGTTCCATCTGCCAGGAGCTTGCCATCCTCAGTTCTGGCAATAGTGTGAATTACCGTGACAGTTCTGCCACGCTTCACCACTGTGCCCTCAGCGTAGATAACATCCTGATCCTTCACATTTCCAAGATAAGTAACATTAACATTCTGAGTAACATAGTTATGGTTATCTGCTCTGGCTGTGATGCCTGCACTACAATCCATCATTGTATACAAAAGGCCACCATGCACCATCCCATAGGGATTCTTGGAATTATCTGTAATGGTTGCCTTCAGGACACTATGCTCTAAAGAAATGGAGCATATCTCAATTCCATTGTATTCCATAAACGGATTCTTCAATCTGCTAAGCTCGAATTCTTCAGCCATTTCTCAAACCTCTCATGCTATTCAATCTATCTCAATTTATATATAAAATTATACCTCATTTATACGGTTTTTCAAAAATTGACCAACCATATATAATGAATAAGAAAATCGGAGCAACATTCCGTTATTAAGGGAGAAATTCAAATTCATGGTTATAGATAGAAAAAGAGTCAGAGAACAGTTTGCCTCTTACACAAGAAATTATGATCCTGAGGATCCTAAGATCGCGCTCAAGATTGCACATACCTACCGCGTTGCAGAAAACTGTGAAATAATCGCAAAGTCACTTAAGCATTCTGATGAAGAAGTTGATTTTTGCTGGCTTTCCGGAATGCTCCATGACATCGGCAGATTCGAACAGGTAAAAAGATATAACACCTTTATCGATTCAAAATCCGTTGATCATGCGGAGTTTGGCGCAGACCTTCTCTTTGGTGATGAACGCCTTATTGATTCCTACACAGATGACAGATCCTGGGATTCATTACTTGAAATCGTTATCCGTCAGCACAACAAATTCAGAATAATCGAATCAGTCACAGGAAAAACTCTTACTTTCTGCAACATCCTTCGCGATGCAGATAAAATCGATATTTTCCGCGTGAACATTGAGACCCCCATGGAGGATATCTACAACGTTTCCTCCGATGAACTGGAAAACTCAGATGTCACACCTATCGTTTTGGAATACATCAAAAACAATATCGCTATAGACAGAGCCATGCTAAAAACTCCAGCTGATCATCATATAGGTCATCTGGCACTTGCTTTCGAACTGGTATACCCCAAGAGCAAAGAGCTCGTAAAGGAGCAGGGCTATCTGTATCAGCTTTTCGATTTCAAAACCAATCGTGAATCCACCAGAAACGCAATAGAAGTAACAAAAGGTGAACTCGATAAAGCTCTTGGGTAAGAAGCGCTTATTTTGAGAGTTTTTATCAGTTAAACCAATTGACTACGCCTCCTTAAGTGATGTATTGTTAGCTTACGCTAACTTAATTCAAAAGGAGGAACGTATGAGTAAAATAGCAATAGTATATTGGAGTGGCACAGGAAACACACAGTCAATGGCAGAAGCAGTAAAGTCTGGCGCAGAGAGCAGCGGTGCTTCAGTTGACATGTTTTCACCTTCAGAATTTAATTCATCAATGGTTTCTGGTTATGATGCAATCGCATTTGGATGTCCTGCAATGGGCGCAGAGGTTTTAGAGGAAACCGAGTTTGATCCCATGTTCTCAGCTATTGAGAACTCTCTTTCAGGGAAAAAGGTCGTTCTCTTCGGCTCCTATGGCTGGGGTGATGGCCAGTGGATGCGCGACTGGGAGGACAGATGCAAATCTGACAATGCAACCCTTGTTACAGACAGCGTAATTGCTAACAATGCTCCTTCAGCTGATGACCTCGACAACTGCTCCGCACTTGGAAGAGCCATAGCCTGATAGCCAATATTTTTTTCTTCACCAATTGAGTAGGAGGGAGTGATTAGCTCCCGTCCTCTCACAGCACCGTACGTACCGTTCGGTATACGGCGCTTTCAA
>SVFV01000047.1 GCA_015056655.1 Butyrivibrio sp. | reverse complement strand
TTTCACGAGATAAAAATAAAGCCGGAATCCTAGATGTATACTGGGATTGCGGCTTTTTAGGTGTCAAAGATGGGAATACAGCTTTTATCTTATGTTATGAATACTGACACGTCAAGAAAATTCATGTATAATCGGTTGGTGAAGGAAGTAATATATGAATAAAGGACATTTAATTAAAAAAGTAGAAAAGGGAAGTATTGCTGAGGAGATGGAAATCTCTGCAGGTGACCGCCTCCTTGAAATAAATGGCGAGGTAGTTGAGGATATATTTGACTACCAATATATGGTTCAGGAAGAGGAGCTGACACTTCTTATTCAGAAGCCGAATGGCGAGGAGTGGGAGCTTGATATTGAAAAATACTTTGACGAGGACCTTGGTATAGAGTTTGATAACGGACTTATGGATGAATACAGGTCCTGTTCAAACAAGTGTATATTTTGCTTTATAGATCAGATGCCACCTGGAATGAGAGAGACACTGTATTTTAAGGATGATGATGCAAGACTTTCATTCCTTCAGGGTAACTATGTGACACTGACCAACATGAGCGATAAAGACATAGACAGGATACTTAAGTATCATCTTTCTCCTATTAATATCTCTTTTCAGACAACTAACCCAGAGCTTAGATGCAAAATGCTTAATAACAGATTTGCTGGTGAAGCCTTGAAAAAGGTAGATAAGCTCTGTGCAGAAGGCTCTGGAATAGAAATTAACGGTCAGATTGTACTTTGTAAGGGGGTTAACGATAGAGAAGAACTGCACAGATCTTTATCTGATCTTTTTAACTACAGACCTAATTTGAAGAGTGTATCTGTAGTACCTGTTGGCCTTTCCAAGTACAGAGATGGATTGTATCCTCTTGAACCCTTTGAAAAAGAGGATGCGAGGGAAGTCATAAAAGAGATTGAATATTGGCAGGAGAAATCCTTTGAAAAGTACCACGATCATTTTGTGCATGCTTCAGATGAGTGGTATATGATAGCTGAGCTTCCGATTCCAACAGCTGATTATTATGATGATTACGGTCAGCTTGAAAATGGCGTTGGTATGGTCAGACTTCTTCTTGATGAATTTGATGAGGCTTTATCTAGTGCTGTTGACAATGGAATTGGCGGAAAAGAGCTCTCATCTTATAAAGTTTCTGTATCAACTGTAAGTGGAAGGCTGATTTATCCTTTCATTTGTGATATGGTAGATAAGCTCAAAGAAGCAGCTCCGGATATCGATGTTCATTGCTATGAGATAAGAAATGACTTCTTTGGTGAGAGAATAACTGTTACAGGTCTTTTGACCGGACAGGATATTATAGCTCAGCTCAAAGGAAAAGAACTCGGAGATACCTTGCTTTTACCTCAGAATGTATTAAGAGCAGGCGAGGATTATCTTCTTGATGATGTTCACATCTCAGACATCGAGAGAGAGCTTGGAGTGAAGGTTCGCATTATCAAAAATGGCGGAGATGAGTTTATAAATAGTATATTAGGTTTATAAGGACAGGAATATTTTAATGAAGAGAAAAATCATAGTAGCGGTAGTGGGAAGACCTAACGTTGGTAAAAGTACACTGTTCAACGCAGTTGCTGGTAGAAACATATCAATCGTTGAGGACACTCCCGGAGTAACAAGAGACAGAATATATCAGGATGTTGAATGGCTTGATTATAACTTTACCCTTGTAGATACAGGCGGTATCGAGCCGGATACAAATGATACCATACTTGCACAGATGAGAGACCAGGCGGAGATAGCAATTGAGACCGCTGATGTCATTATTTTCATGTGCGATGTCAAGCAGGGACTTACAGATGCTGATACCTCAGTAGCAGATATGCTTAGAAAGTCTGGAAAGCCTGTTGTTCTTTGTGTAAATAAGGTTGACAGCTTTAAGAGAGACAGCCTGGATGTATATGAGTTCTATAACCTTGGAATTGGAGATCCATTCCCTATCAGTGCTTCAAACAAGCAGGGAATCGGTGATCTTTTAGAGGAAGTTGTTAAGCACTTCCCCAGCAAGGGAACCGAGGAGGAAGAGGACGATTCAATCAGAGTTGCTGTTATTGGTAAGCCAAACGTAGGTAAGAGTTCAATCATCAACAAGCTTTGTGGTGAGAACAGACTTATTGTTTCAGATGTAGCAGGAACAACCAGAGATGCCATCGATACAGAGGTTAAGTACAATGGCAAAAAGTACACCTTTATTGATACAGCAGGACTTCGCCGTAAGAATAAGGTCAGGGAAAAGCTTGAAGAATACATGATTCTTCGCACAGTTACAGCGGTTGAGAGAGCTGATGTTGCTATTATCGTCATCAATGCAGATGAAGGCGTAACTGAACAGGATGCTAAGATTGCCGGAATTGCTCATGACAGAGGAAAGGCAGTTATCATCGCTGTAAATAAGTGGGACCTTATTGAAAAGGATAATAAGACAGTCAACGAGTTTACAAAGGATGTAAGAAATACACTTTCATTCATGCAGTATGCAGAGCTTATCTTTATCTCTGCAGAAACAGGTCAGCGTCTTGTAAAGCTCTATGACATGATCGATATGGTCAGTGAGAACCATGCAATGAGAGTAGCAACAGGTGTTCTTAACGAAATCCTTATGCAGGCAGTTGTTATGCAGCAGCCACCGTCAGATAAAGGAAAGATGCTTAAGCTTTATTACATTACTCAGGCATCTGTTAAGCCGCCGACATTCGTTATATTTGTTAATGATAAGAACCTCATGCATTTCTCTTACACGAGATATATTGAGAATCAGATAAGAGAGTCTTTTGGATTCAAGGGAACACCTCTCAGATTCATAATCCGTGAGAGAAAAAATGATGATAATAAGAAGAAAAAATAAAAAATTTTGCTTGGGAGGAGCCTAAAGTGGAGAGACTATTGTGTCTTGCTATCGGGTATGTGTTTGGAACATTCCAGACAGCTGTTTTGTATGGAAAAATTAAAGGAGTTGATATCAGAAAGGTAGGAAGTGGAAACGCAGGAACTACTAATACACTTCGTGTCCTTGGGGCAAAGGCTGGATTTACTGTATTATTTGGTGATATGATCAAATGCCTTCTGGCAGTTACTCTTGTAAGATTCCTTTTTGCAAACAATGACCTTAAGTATCTGCTTATGATTTATACAGCTGCTGGCTGTGTACTTGGTCACGATTTTCCCTTCTTCTTAAGATTTAAGGGAGGAAAGGGAATAGCTGTAACTGCCGGTAACTGCATTGCTTTTGGATGGCAGTTTGTTTTGGCAGGTTTATTGTCATTCCTAATTCCATTTAACATTACTCATTATGTATCTTTGGGATCACTGGTTTTATACACAGTATTTTTCCTTCAGATGGTTTTTATGGGACAGACTGGTCACTTTGTAGGATTATCTCAGTCCAATCTTGCAGAGATGTACCTGATTGTTCTTATTATGACGATACTTGCTTTCTATCAGCACAGGGCTAATATCAAGAGACTTTTAACCGGTTCTGAGAGAAAGACATATATATTTAAAAAGAATAAAGTAGACTGATTTTTTCTAGGAGGGTGAATTGGATAATTTGGACGTGGCAGTTATAGGCTCTGGTAGCTGGGGCATAGCTCTTGCCTGGAGACTATACAAAAATGGAGCAAATGTTACTCTATGGGCCAGAAATGAAAAGAATGCAGAGAAGCTTAGAACTGACAGAGAGGATAAGGATAAGCTTCCCGGTGTAATCTTGGATCAGAACATAACAATCACAAGTGAAATGGAGGAAGCTATTAAGGGTAAGGACATGATAGTTCTCACTGTTCCTTCTGTAGCTATTCGTGAAGTTTGTAATAAGATAAAGCCTTATCTTTCAGATGAGGATGAGGGACCTATCATTGTGAACTGTGCAAAGGGTATTGAAGAAGATACTCTGATGCTGATGTCCGACGTTATTTTGGATGTACTTCCAGGCAGAGATGTGACGGTTCTTTCAGGACCTTCTCATGCTGAAGAGGTTGGTAAGGGACTTCCTACAACCATCGTAGTTGGAGCATTTTCAAAGGAAAGCGCATTAAAAGTTCAAAATGCCTTCATGGCTGATGAATTCAGAGTATATACAAGCCCTGACATGCTTGGTATAGAAATAGGAGCCGCTCTCAAAAATGTAGTAGCTCTTGCTGCAGGTGTAATAGATGGTCTTGGCTATGGGGATAATGCAAAGGCAGCGCTCATTACAAGAGGAATTGCAGAGATGAGCAGACTCGGTGTTGCTATGGGTGGTAATTTTGAGACATTCTCTGGCTTATCAGGATTGGGAGACCTCGTTGTTACCTGTGCTTCAATGCATTCCAGAAATAGAAGAGCAGGAATTCTTTTGGGACAGGGCAAAAGCATGCAGGAAGCTCTTGATGAAGTCAAGATGGTAGTTGAGGGAGTTAACTCAGCCGCAGCTGCTTTGAAGCTTGCTCAGAAGTATGAAACTGAAATGCCTATCGTAGAAAAGGTTAATGAGGTTTTGTTTGAAGGTAAGAACACAAAAGAAGCAGTCAATGAACTTATGACTAGAGAAGGTAAAACGGAAAACGAAGTTCTTGTTTGGTAAATTGATATTATTAAATCAAATATGAACAAAATGTTAAAAAAATAAACAAAAATTTCACACAAACGACACAAATTATGTTAATATAGTTCACGTGATTTTATTTTAAAAAGAAATTTGTGTTATTACTTTTAATAGTAGTTCAACAAGATTTCAGAAAGAGGGAAAAGATATGAAGAAAGTTTTAAAATCATTTGCAGCATTAATGCTCGCACTCGTAGTTGCTTTCACAGCAACAGGCACAACTGTAGAGGCTGCATCAGCTAAGGTTACTTTTAAGAACAGCGGTAAAGTAAGCACAGTATTATATAAGGGAGCTAAGGCTAAGAAGGCTAAGTTCAAGCTCAACTCTGCTCAGTATGTAAGAACTTTTCCAGCTACTAACGGTAATTTTTATGATGAGTATGATGTTAACCTCCAGATTGAGAGACCCAGCTATTCAAAAGGTGATGTAATCAACATTGTTACGGAAGCAAAGAAAAAGGGCACAGGCGCTTACTATGATTATGTTCCTGTAATCATTGGTGCTGATGGAAACTATCGTACAGATTGTGGTACAACTTTAAGCGTTGATTATTCTGCTTCATCAAAGTCAAAGACAATTTATGCTACTTCTGGCTATAGAAGATATTGGATCTCGGGCTGGAGAAAGAAGACTGTTTGGTCTGGCAAAATTCAGGTTCCTTCAGGTTCTACAGGTGTATATGTTGGATTTGCTGGTCTTAGAGCAGGTCAGATTACAAAGAAGCAGATTAAGAACCTTAACAAGGCAAACTATTACAAGGCTGGATTCGGCAATAAGAAGAAGGGTTATGTTGTTGCCGGACAGATTGTTTAATATTTTTTCTTGACAAAAAATAAAAAGTTTTGATAATTAAATTTTAAAGGCTTTGAACGGAACAAGTAGTTCATTGTACCGGCCACAGAGAGTTGCCGTTTGGTGAGAGGCGCGGACACGGACTTTGAATGAATACCTCCGGGAGCTGCATGGAGGAATGATTTATCTAGTAAGCCATGACGAGAACCGAGCGTTAGTCGGAAGAGTATAAAGAATAGTTTCATTTTTGATTTCTATTTGGAGTACTTACTAAGGTATATGGTGTGAATCATATACGAATGAAGGTGGTAACACGATTAGTAGTCGTCCTTCGCAATCAAAACGGATTGCGAAGGACTTTTTTATTAAATCCTTCGCAACGAAATTCAGGAGGATAAAACATGCAAATCTACGAAGAACTTAAGGCAAGAGGACTTATTGCCCAGGTAACAAATGAAGAGGAGATCAGAGAACTTGTAAACACAGGTAAGGCTACATTCTACATTGGCTTTGACTGTACAGCAGATTCACTTACAGCTGGTCACTTTATGGCTCTTACTCTTATGAAGAGACTCCAGTCTGCTGGAAATAAGCCTATCGCTCTTATCGGTGGCGGTACAACAATGATCGGTGATCCTTCAGGCAGATCCGATATGAGAAAGATGCTCACAAGAGAAGACATCGATCACAACGCTGAGTGCTTCAAGAAGCAGATGGAGAAATTCATCGACTTTGGTGAAGGCAAGGCTATGATGGTAAATAATGCTGACTGGCTTATGAACCTCAACTATATCGAGCTTCTTAGAGAGGTTGGAGCTTGCTTCTCTGTTAACAACATGCTTCGTGCTGAGTGCTACAAGCAGCGTATGGAAAAGGGACTTAGCTTCCTTGAGTTCAACTACATGATAATGCAGTCATACGACTTCTATTACATGTTCCAGAAGTACAATTGTAACTTAGAGTTTGGTGGCGACGATCAGTGGAGTAACATGCTTGGCGGTACAGAGCTTATAAGAAGAAAGCTTGGTAAAGACGCTCATGCCATGACAATCACACTTCTTACCGACTCACAGGGTAATAAGATGGGTAAGACAGCTGGTAATGCAGTTTGGCTTGATCCTGAAAAGACATCACCCTACGATTTCTACCAGTATTGGAGAAACGTTGGGGATGCTGACGTTGATAAGTGTATTAGAATGCTTACATTCATCCCGATTGAAGAGATCGAAGAGATGTCTAAGTGGGATGATTCCCGTATAAATGAGAAGAAGGAGATCCTTGCTTTCGAGCTTACATCACTTGTTCATGGTGAAGAGGAAGCTAAGAAGGCCCAGGAAGGTGCTAAGGCACTTTTTGCTGGTGGCGGTGATCTTTCAAACGTTCCTGCTGTAGCTCTTAAGGAAGAGGACTTCAGGGATGGTGTTGTTGATATTCTTCAGGTACTTGTAAGTTCAGGCCTTTGCCCTACTAGAAACGAAGCAAGACGCGCGGTTCAGCAGGGTGGTGTAACATTTGGGGATGAAAAGGTTACTGATTTCAAGACCACATATACAAAGGACGCTTTCGCTGGTGAAGGCGTAATGGTTAAGAGAGGAAAGAAGTCATTTAAGAGAGTCACTTTCTAATCCTTAATTAGTTTTAGAATCGATTTTTCTCGTCGGTTTTAAATAAAAAATTAAATACATCATGGAGGGAACTAGTATGAAAAGAGAGAAAACATTTGGAAAATTTTTGGTTGGAGTTTTGTCGTTTGCATTGGCATTTGCACTTACATTTTCATTTGTAAGTCCTATGCCTGTAGAAGCTAAAACAAAGTCAATTACTTTGAAAGCTCCTAAGGGCGGAAATAAAATGTTCTGGCCTAAAAATGTAAACAAGACAGCTAAAGCAGTTAAAAAAGGCTCCTATCACATTACTACAGTTAAGAATGGATATACAGGAGAGGGCTTTTTGAAATTTACTGCTCCTAAGACAAAAACCTATACTTTTACTGTAAGTAACTTATATGCTCCTAATGACGAGTATGCGAATGGCTACCTGGCTATTATGAAGAAGAATTTTTCTTCTTCAGTAGTTATCTCATTTCAGGATGTTAAGACAAAAAGCGGAAAAAAGAATAGCATAAATTTTGCAACTGAAGATCAATTAGATGGAGATCCATACTATAAGGTTGCTTATGGTAAGTATAAAATCAAAAAGGGTGAGACAGTATATTTATATTTTAGTGCCAGCGGCACGAATAGTGATGCCGTAACACTGGATTTAAATATAAAGTAAAGATCAACTATTTTTTTATGGAGGAAATTTGTATGAGAACAGAAAAGAAGTTCAGAGGGATCTTAAAATCAGTGCTTTCATTTGTACTTGTATTTGCAATTGCATTTGCTTTTGTAAATCCTATGACTGTAAGCGCAAAAACAAAGAATATCAGTGTTAAGTACCGTAATTATACATCCAATAGAGATGCTGCAGCTAAAAAGGCAACTACTGTTAAAACTGGAACATATAATGTTGCATTAGCTGGCAAGAATGGCTGGCATAGAGGATATGTAAAATTCACAGCTCCTAAATCAAAGACATATGCTTTTACATTAAGCAATGTTTCTTCTGATAGCGGAAAGTTTACAAACGGATATGTTAATATTATGAAATTTAATGGAAGATATATTTCCTCATCCAAAGTTAGTACTCAGGGTGGAAAAACTTATACTCTTTGGGTTGCTAACAAAAATCAAGGTTCAGGAACCTCTGGTTGTCGCACATCCAGAACTGGTAAGGTGCACATAAATCAGGGTGAAACAGTTTATCTTTATCTTTCACTTTTAGAGCCTTCCAGTAAGAAGGCATATCTTACACTTAACATCAAATAATTAGTTTTTAATTATTTTTATAACCCCGGTATTGACAAAGGTCTTTAACGGGGTTATATTTTAATCAACATATGAAAAAATGTTCATATGTATGAATGATAAAACATTAAAGCCATAAGCTGAAAGGAGAAGCGTATGGGCGATTTAAAGAATCTTCCGGATGTGGAAGAAATGTATGACCTGGCAGAATTGTTTAAGGTATTTGGTGATTCCACCAGAATCCGAATTCTGTTTACTTTATTTGAAGATGAGTACTGTGTAAACGACTTGTCAGAAGCGCTTAACATGAAACAGTCAGCTGTATCACATCAGCTAAAGATTCTAAAGGTCAACGATCTTGTTAAGGGCAGACGTGAAGGAAAACAGATGTATTACTCACTTGCTGATGACCATGTACGAACAATCATTGCAATGGGCAGAGAACATATAGAAGAGAAATAAAAACGATATTCTTATGAATCTGATAAAGAGTTCATATGAAAATAAAAGATTAAAATGGAGGGTCTTAAGATGAAGAAGACATATAAGTGTGAGGTTGATTGTGCTAACTGTGCTGCAAAGATGGAGGATGCTGTTAAGAAGATTGATGGCGTAATCGATGCAAGAGTAAATTTCATGACACAGAAATTTATGCTTAGTGCAGAAGATGATGTTTATGAAGAGGTTCTTGAGAAGGCCATTAAGGCATGCAAGAAGGTTGAGCCTGATTGTGAGATCGAGGTTTGATCATAAGTAATATTTTAGACAGTTATCTTTACCGGAGTATAAAGCTATGACAAAAAAGATGAAGAAAACCAGAAATAGAATTGTCCTGGTATTGGTATTATTTTTTATACTGCTCATATTGGAGCATACAGGACTTTTAGAAGCAGTACCTAAGATTGCTCTTTTTGCTATCTATTTGGTTCCGTATCTCATCATTGGATATGATGTTTTGAGAAAGGCTTTTATAAATATTTCTCATGGACAGGTATTTGATGAGAACTTCCTTATGATGATCGCTACCTTTGGTGCTTTTGGAATTGGAGAATACTCAGAGGCACTTGCGGTTATGCTCTTTTACCAGATTGGTGAGCTTTTCCAGGATTATGCTGTTGGTAAGAGCAGACAGTCTATAGCAGATATGATGAGCATTGCTCCTGAATATGCGAACCTGGAGAATGAAGATAAAGAGATAGAAGAAGTTGATCCAGAGGATGTCGAGATAGGTGCAATCATTGTAATTAAGCCTGGTGAGAAGGTGCCGATAGACGGTATCGTTATTGATGGTGAAAGCTTTATTGATACATCGGCAATTACAGGTGAATCACTTCCGAGGAGAGCCTTAGTAAATGATGAAATTATCAGTGGCTGCATCAACAAGGATAAGGTTCTCAGGGTAAAGACGACCAAGAAATATGAAGATTCAACTGTTTCTAAGATTCTTGAACTTGTTGAAAATGCCAGCAATAAAAAGTCCAGAATGGAGAACTTCATTACAAGATTTGCCAGGTATTATACTCCTGTAGTTACAATTGGCGCTGTACTTTTGGCTGTTATTCCGCCAATCCTTGGACTTATGCCTCTTTCAGATTCAATTAAAAGAGCATGCATTTTCCTTATTGTTTCCTGTCCTTGCGCACTTGTTATTTCAGTTCCGCTTGGATTCTTTGGAGGAATTGGTGCAAGCTCTAAGAGAGGAATCCTTGTTAAGGGTAGTAACTTCCTTGAGGCTATTGCAGAGACAAGCACCCTTGTACTTGATAAGACTGGAACTATTACAAAGGGCGAATTCAGTGTAAAGAACGTAGCTCCTTCCAAGGAAGGTAACATTGATAAAGCTGGTCTTCTTAGAATAGCTGCTCATGTTGAAGGATATTCAACTCATCCTATTGGAAAGTCCATACTTGATGCATACGAGAATGAAAATGGCAAAAAGCCTGAAGTTTCTTTAGTAAGTGACGTAGAGGAAATCGCTGGTCATGGTATTAAAGCCAAATTCGAAGGAAGCGAAATACTTGCAGGAAATGCAAAGCTTCTTGAGAGTAATGGAATTGCCTATGAAAAGAGCTCTGATTTCGGAACTATCGTTTATCTTGCAAAGGATAAAGTTTTTATTGGAACAATCTCAATATCTGATACAATAAAAGAAGGCGCAGAAAGCGCAATGTCAGCTGTAAAATCTGTTGGAGTATCCAGAATTGTGATGCTTACAGGTGACAATAAAGAAAGCGCTGAACATGTTGCTAAGGAAGTGGGTATTGATACGGTCTTTGCACAGCTGCTGCCTGCGGATAAGGTAGAAAGAGTTGAGAGCCTGCTTAGTGATAAGACAGGTGGTAAAGTAGCATTTGTTGGTGATGGAATAAATGATGCTCCAGTACTTATGAGAGCAGATGTCGGAATTGCAATGGGCAGTCTTGGATCTGATGCTGCTATTGAGGCTGCAGATATCGTTCTTATGGATGATGATATCCGCAAGATTGCTGATGTAATTCAAATAGCAAGGAAGACACTTACCATTGTTAAGCAAAATATAGTATTCGCTCTTTCTGTCAAAGTTTTAATACTTTTACTCGGGGCGCTTGGCCTTGCAACAATGTGGATGGCAGTTTTCGGAGATGTAGGTGTTGCTGTACTTGCAATCCTTAATTCCATGAGGGCACTTGGCTATTCCCGAGAATAAAAAACAGGGGAAGGCTAAATGGCTAAACACGAGCGAGACGTAATTAAGCTTCTTATGAAGCTGATAGGACATAAAACCGGAGACATCAGTAACATTGAGTTTTCTGCTCAAAAACCGATGTTTCCGGATAATTCTTATGGAGAGACTTATCTGCCAAGGAGTACGCCTGAGGAAATGGGTGTAGACAGTGAGGCTCTCTTAAATCTTTTTAAATCCCTTTATGAAAATAATAGTTGTCATATACATAAGCTAATGGCTGTAAAAGACGGACATGTCATAGGTGAACTCGCATCATACCCCTTTGACATGAACATTTGGCATGTTACACACTCAATGTGTAAGAGCGTAACAGGTATGGCTATTGGTTTCCTTATTTCAGAGGGGAAGCTAAAGCTTGAGGACAAAATTTCATCCATATTCAGCTCAAGGATAAATCCTCTTCAGCAGCTTTTTTCAAACAGTATCACTGTTAAGAATCTTCTGACAATGACAAGCGGAGTATCGTTTAATGAGTCCGGAGCAATATCAGCAGATGACTGGAGAAAGCTGTTTTTGGAGGCATCACAGAAAAACGTACCAGGTTCAGTTTTTGAGTATAACTCCATGAATTCTTACATGCTCTCAGCTATAGTTACAGAGATAACGGGCATAAGCATGTTTGAATATTTGAGACCCAGACTTTTTGAACCCCTTGGAATAATGCGAGTATTTTGGGAGAGCTGCCCTCAGGGGATAACCAAAGGCGGCTGGGGTATGTTTCTTAGAATTGAAGATATGGCAAAGCTGGGTCAGCTTTATCTTAACAAGGGAATGTATGATGGGAAACAGATTTTGCCAGCTGAATGGGTGGAAGAAGCAACAAAGCTTCAGATAGAAACTGGGAAGGAAGCATCTCCGGGGTATGGATTTCAGCTTTGGACAGGAGATGACAGACCGGGATCATTTACCTTTAATGGCATGCTAGGTCAAAATGTTTATTGTTATCCCGACATAAACATGATGATAATTACCAATGCCGGAAATGATGACCTTTTCCAGGCAGGAAATATGTCATCAATTGTCAGGGGCGCTATGGCAAGGATCGAAGCTTCAAATGATCCTATACCAGTAACTGACGAAGTTATCGAGAAACAAAGAAGATTATATGAGTTTATAGATAAGGCTGAGCACCTGGATATGGATTCTTCCAAGACCTTTTTCGGAGGCTGGGATTCCAAGTCTATATCCATGAATAAAGGAAGAGCAAAAGCTGTAAGGAAGACTGTTCCATCTCAGAGAAACAATATAAGGAAAATTACTTCAGGAAATATGCTTCAGAAGAGATTCCTTAGAGCAATCAATGGTATAACCTACGATATGGATGATAAGGGTGTAGGTGTTATGCCACTTCTTATGCAGGTTATGCACAATAACTTTACAAATGGAATCTCAAGTATTGGCTTTGAATATAACGAGAATAAGGATATGTTTTTCCTGATTATCAAGGAAGGCGAGCTATACCACAGAATCAGGTGCACAAAACGCGGACAAAAGCCTGTCTACAATCATTTAAATGAGCACGGAGAACAGTACAAGCTTTCTGTTATAACTGAGCTCTCAACGGATGAATACGGCAGAGCGGTTCTTAGAAACGAATTTTATTTTGTGGAGGATTCTACTGCCAGAGTTATGAATATATACTTTGGGAAACGTGAGCCATTGCAGCATGATAACTACACAGACTATTGCTGTATGACACCTCCTGAAAATATAGGAATAAGATTCGATGAAATCCCAGGAAGCGCAATGCTTTTCGGAATCCTTGATCAGTTTGGAAGCCTTGATCAGATTAAAGGAATAAATGGCTTTGTAGTAAACTGGCTAAATGATTATGGGGCAATGGATGCTCTTACTTTAGCAATCAGAGATACAGTAAGGCCGAAACTACATGGAACTATACATACAGATGTGGGAAAATCAGTCAATATGGAGTATGATGGTAGAAGTAGTGATATTAAATCAATACTTTCCAATGATAATGAAGCAATAATGGAGGAAGATTAATGACAGATTCAAAAATGATCTATGAAAAGGTAAACAATTGTGTAGCAGCAATAAGAAAGGTTACAGATTTCAAGCCCAGAGTTGCTATTACTTTAGGTTCTGGCCTTGGAAATTATGCAGATCAGATTGATATAAAGTGCGAGGTTTCATATTCAGACATTCCTGGCTTCCCGGTTTCAACAGTTCCCGGACATGCAGGAAAGTTTATATTTGGTTATGTAGGAGATGTTCCGGTTGTTTGCATGAAGGGAAGAGTTCACTTCTATGAAGGCTATGACATCACTGATGTTGTACTTCCTGCAAGAGTTATGAGACAGCTTGGAGCAGAGATCCTTTTCCTTACTAATGCAGCTGGTGGTGTTAACTATAACTTTAATGCTGGTGAGCTTATGCTTATCACAGATCATATTGCTGTATTTGTTAGAAATCCTCTTATCGGACCTAACGTTGAGGAGTTTGGAACAAGATTCCCGGATATGAGTGAGGTTTATGATAAGGAGCTTCGTGATATTATCTATAATACAGCTGTTGAGAACAAGATTCCTCTTAAGATGGGTGTTTATACTCAGCTCACAGGACCTTCTTTCGAGTCACCTGCTGAAATCAAGATGCTCAGAACACTTGGTACAGATGCAGTTGGTATGAGTACTGTAGTAGAAGCTATTGCAGCTCGCCACATGGGTATGAGAGTATGCGGCGTTTCATGTATCAGTAACATGGCTGCTGGAATGCTTGCTGAGCCTTTGAGCCACGAGGATGTTCAGAAGGCTGCAGATATTGTAGGACCTATGTTTGAGAAGCTTGTAACTGAGTGTGTAAAGAAATTCTGATTAAAGCATAACTGTAAAACGACATAATTTATTTACGGAGGTAAATATGAGAATCAGATTTTATAACGCCAGAATCCTTACCATGGAAGATGGAAGGGATATTTTTGAGGGCGAAATCTGGACTAACAATGACAGAATCATATATTGTGATACAACTGATCAGATAGAGAAGTATTACAAGGAAAACCCTGATTCCATGCTTGTTTTCGATAGAGAGATTGACTGTAAGGGTAATCTTTTGATGCCTGGCTTCAAGAATGCACATACCCACTCAGGAATGACTCTTCTTAGATCAAGAGCAGATGATCTGCCACTTTCTGACTGGCTTAACAATCAGATATTCCCTGTAGAAGCAAAGCTCACTGAGGAGGATATTTATTACCTCACACAGCTTGCTATACTGGAATATTTGGATGGTGGTGTAACATCAATTTTTGATATGTACTTAACACCTAAGTCCATAGCTGATGCATGTGCAGATGCAGGTATGAGATGTGTTCAGGTTGGCGCTGTGAATAACTTCAGCCAGTCTGTTGAACTTGTAGAGGAGTGCTATAACACCTTAAACAACAGAGATCCATATAACTCATATATTCTGGGATTCCATGCTGAGTATACAAGCTCAAAGGAGCTTTTGCAGAAAATCGCTGACCTTGCACATAAGTATAAGGCTCCTGTATTTACTCATATTGCTGAGACAGCGTCAGAGGTAGAGGGCTGCAAGGAAAGATATGGCATGAGTCCTGTTGAGTTTTTGGATTCACTTGGAATGTTTGATTTTGGTGGCGGTGGATATCACCTTGTCCACACTGATGAGAAGGACATGGAAATCCTTAAAAAGAGAAACATGTTCGTTGTTTCAAATCCTGGCTCAAACACAAAGCTCGCAAGTGGAATTGCTCCTATAAATGATTATTTAAAGAGGGGAATTCCTGTTGCTCTTGGTACAGACGGACCTGCAAGTAATAACTGCCTTAATATGTTCAGGGAGATGTTCCTTGTAACCGGCCTTGCTAAGCTCAAGGAAAATGATGCTGCATGCGTTGATGCTATGGAAGTTCTTAAGATGGCTACTGTAAATGGTGCTCATGCTATGGGACTTAATGACTGCGATATCCTCAAAGAGGGTAAGAAGGCTGATATTATCATGATCGATCTCATGCAGCCGAATATGCAGCCTATAAATAATATCTGCAAGAATCTTGTTTACAGCGGAAGCAATTCAAATGTTGTTATGACAATGATTGAAGGAATTATCAGATATGAAAATGGTAATTACAACATTGGCATTAGCAAGGAAGATATTTATAAAAAGGCGAACGAGATTAAGCAGAGAATAGACAAAGAGTTATAATTGGGGACTTTGATGGACGCTATTATTATGATTTGCATTATAGCAGCCATAATGCTTGCATTCTTTTTGCTTGGGCTTCGTAGTGCAAAAGAGGAAGAAAAGAAGTTTTGTAAAAAGGCTTCTAAGGAGTTTGGGGACGCTCCGTCTAAGAGATATAAATCTAAATATGACCGCATAAGCGGATATCACGAAAAGCACAGTGGTGATTATTTCGTTGATGACATCACATGGAACGATCTTTCCATGGGTGATGTATTTGACAGAATAAATTATTGCGAATCCTTTGCAGGAGAGGAGTACCTTTACTATATGTTAAGGAATCCTCTCTTGAATGAGGATGATAGCTTTTCCAAAATGGAAGAAGAGCTTAAAGCCTTATCTCAGAGTGAAAACGAGAGAATAAAGCTAAAGCTCTTGTTTCATAAAATTGGTAAATCCAATAAATATTCCATTTACGACTATCTCGACCTTTTAAATGAAGTAAATGTAAAGAGCAATGGTGTTCATTATTGTATGCTTGCAATGATGATACTGTCTGTTTTACTTGCGATTTTCTGGAATTTTACAGTTGGATTTTTAATACTTTTGATGCTTGTTGCTGTGAATATTGTTTCCTATTTCAGGGAAAAGGCAAAGATAGAACCTTATCTGATAACCTTTTCCTATGTAATAAGACTCCTTAATCAGGGAGATATGCTCATTAAAGCAGGAAGTGATATCTTTTCTGATGAGATAAAGGATTTATCCCAAAAAACTTCTCTGATGAAGGATTTTTCAAAGGGATCATGGATACTTATGTCTGGGGCACAGATGAATGGCAGAGGCAATCCTCTGGACATGCTCTCTGATTACGTCAGAATGATCACCCATGTAGACCTTATCAAGTTTAATAATATGCTTAAAAAGCTATCCGAACGACTTGATAATGTGGACAATATCGTTTCCATCATGGGCAGAATAGATGCTGTGCTTTCTATCTGTTACTACAGAGCATCACTTGGGGGGAAATTCTGTACACCTACATTTGAGAAGTCATCAGACGCAGAAAACTCAGTATACGCCATAAAAGATGGATATCATCCGCTGTTAAAGGAACCTGTTGATAATTCTGTGAAGCTTAAGAACGGTATACTTCTTACCGGTTCTAATGCGTCAGGAAAATCAACCTTCCTTAAAATGTGCGCTATAAATGCTATCTTTGCTCAGTCTATCCACACCTGTCTGGCAAAAGAGTACAGGGCGCCTATGTATCGAATATATAGCTCCATGGCACTTAAGGATGACCTGAGCTTTGGTGACAGCTACTATATGGTTGAGATAAAGTCTCTAAAGAGAATTCTTGATAGTGCAGAAGAGTCAGATAAAGCACCTGTTCTTTGTTTTATTGATGAGGTACTTCGTGGCACAAATACAGTAGAGAGAATTTCTGCTTCTACGAAGGTTTTAGAGTATTTTGCTAAGAAAAAGGTCTGCTGCTTTGCAGCAACTCATGATATAGAGCTATCCTCATTACTTTCAAAATGCTATGAGATATATCATTTTGAAGGAAATATGGATGGAGATGATGTCCACTTTGATTACAGATTGAAGGAAGGACCAGCTACTAATAGAAACGCAATAAAACTTCTAAAAACAATTGGATATCAGGATTCGATTGTAAAAGAGGCCGAGCACATGGCAGAGACCTTTGAAAATGAAGGCGTGTGGATGATTTAAATTTTATTAAAATATTTTAGATTTTGTGATATAATTAAAAACTGTGAGAGGAAAAAATGAAGGTTAAGATTTTTTCAGACGGATCAGCAAGGGGAAACCCGGATGGACCCGGAGGATATGGCACAATCCTTCAATACGTTGATACCAAGGGGCAGCTCCATGAGAAGGAGCTTAGTGCCGGCTATGATAAGACCACCAATAACAGAATGGAGCTGATGGGAGCTATTGTTGGTCTGGAGGCTCTTAATAAGCCCTGTGAGGTAGAACTGTATTCTGACTCAAAATACGTTATAAGTGCTTTTAATGAAAACTGGATAGGTGGTTGGATTAAGAAGGGCTGGAAAAAGTCAGACGGAAAAGCAGTAAAGAATGTAGAGCTTTGGAAGAGACTTTTGGAAGCAGCTTCTAAGCATCAGGTAACCTGGAACTGGGTTAAGGGGCATGACGGACATCCTGAAAATGAAAGATGTGATAGTCTTGCAACAACTGCTGCCGATCAGAGCAGTGAACTTTTGCTTCATGATGACGGATCAGATCTTAGATAGCAAGAATTGAAACCAAAAGAGCACTTATCGAGAGTAAATTTTAATTTAGCTGTGGTATTATTTTACGGAAGTAAAAGAATATATATTATTTATTATTTACTAATTGCCTGAGCAGAGTCTCAGGTGGAAGGAGTGTATTATGAAATTCTTTTTGGATACTGCTAATGTTGAAGACATTAAAAAAGCAAATGACATGGGTGTAATTTGTGGTGTTACCACAAACCCTTCACTTATTGCAAAGGAAGGCAGAGACTTCAAACAGGTTGTTGCTGAGATCGCTTCAATCGTTGATGGACCTATCAGTGGTGAGGTTAAGGCTACTACAGTTGATGCTGAGGGCATGATTGCTGAGGGACGTGAGATTGCAAAGATCCACAAGAACATGGTTGTTAAGATTCCTATGACTGAGGAAGGTCTTAAGGCTTGCCACACACTTGCAGCTGAGGGTATCAAGATCAACATGACTCTTATTTTCACAGCTAACCAGGCTCTTCTTGCAGCTAGAGCAGGCGCTGCATTCGTAAGTCCTTTTCTTGGAAGACTTGATGATATCAGCACAAGAGGAACAGATCTTATCTCTGAAGTTGCTCAGATCTTTGACCTTCACGGTATTGAGACAGAGATCATTGCTGCATCTGTTCGTCATCCTATGCACGTTACAGACTGCGCACTTGCTGGTGCTCATATCGCTACAGTTCCTTATGGCGTTATCGCTCAGATGGTTAACCATCCCCTTACAACTGCTGGAATCGAGAAGTTCCAGAAGGATTATAAGGCTGTATTTGGCGAATAATTCAAAAATTACAGAGCCTTCCGCGTTTGCGGGAGGCTTTTTTACTCTATAGTTCTTGTAATAATTAATTTGTCATTCTTTTTAAAATTTTTTTATTAAATTTCTATTACTTTTATCCTGAGTTTATAGTTTTATCTACGCTATTTTGTTAACATTGAATATGTAAATATAAACCCAAAAGCCGGTGATCAGTATGGGAAAAGACGCTAGTAATAACGAATTAGCAAGGCTTTACCAGAGAGAAAACTTTATACAGGCTTTAAATGAGAAAGCAGAAAAAGGAGAAATTTCTGCTTCATTTTGCTGTGTTTATTTCAGGATCAAGGGCTTTAGGACTTATTATCTAAGAAGTAGCTTTGATGAAGGCTATGAAGTAATCAGGTTTGTTTCTAATAAAATCTGCAATGCATTCCCGGTGGACCTTGTTGGAAGATTAGAAGACGGTGAATACGCTGTTATCACTGATATTGATGAGATAGAGAATTTCATCAAGAAGATTCAAATGGATTTTGAGGAAGTTTATGTTCATACCGGAATGTCAATATATGCCGGTATCTATATGATATCTTCAACTGACAGGGATGCAGAGCAGATCATCCAGAATGCAAAGGCTGCTTCAAAGAGTGGGAAAAAAGCAGGTGAAGGAATTACATTCTTTGATGAAGATCAGATGGATGACAAAATCCTTATGCAGCATTATGTTGTTCATCACCTTGAAGAGGCTCTGGAGAATGGTGAAATCGCTGTTTACTATCAGCCTATTTATCATACCTTATCAAATAAGATTTGCGGATTTGAAGCGCTGGCAAGATGGAACAGTACAGAATATGGCTTCCTTATGCCTAACGACTTTGTACCTGTTCTTGAGAATTCCAAAAAGATTTACCTGCTTGACTGTTTTGTAATAAAGCAGGTATGCAGAGATGAAAGAGATGTTCTGGACAGAGGAATGGATGCTGTTCCGATATCCATAAACCTTACAAGGCTTGATTTTGCCATGGTTGATGTCCTTAACATACTGGAAGAAGAGACAGAAAAATATAATATACCAAAACATTTAATAAATCTTGAAATTAGCGAAGCTGAGATTACCAGCTATAAAAAAGAAGTAAAGGCTGAACTTCAACGTTTACACGAAGAAGGCTTTGCTATTGTATATGATGACTTTGGAAGTGAGTATTCATCACTGCATATCCTTAATGATATGCCCTTTGACTGCATTAAGATAAACAGTAGCTTCCTTGAAGGCTTTAATAATGATCTTCGTAGCCGTATTGTTATGAAGAATGTACTTAACATGGCTAAAGAGCTTGGCATAAGTACAATGATGGGAAGTGTCGAGAATGAGAATATTCTTGAATTCCTAAAGCAGATTGGATGTGAGAAGAGCCAGGGTCACCTTTTTGCAGAGGCACAGCCTTTAAAGATTGGATCAAAACCTGAGTTTGTCTTTGAATCATCAACAGAAAGAAAATATTATGATGAAGTAGGAGCTATAAATATTCTTTCACAGACTCCTATTGATACTGATTCAACATACCTAAATAATGAGGATACATATCTTAATACATTACCGCTTGCCATAATGGAGTTTATAAATGGGAAGTTTAAATTCCTTATGTCCAGCCCGGGATTTAATGATATTTTCAAGGCTCTGTTTATTGGCGAGTCTAATACTATTGAAAAGGTATTTAATGATAAAAGAGGTGTTTTTGCCGGACAGGTGAAAAACCTTGCTTCACAGTGCATGGATGATGAAATCCATACCATGGAGTTTGTAACTTCTGATGGATTTAACAGGATTATGCTGCGCAGGATTACAGAGAATTCTGAAAATGATTCTGTTGCTATCCTTGCTACTGCTGAGAAGATGTCTGAGAATGATCCAAGTGCACGTGCAATTAACTTAAATACTTATGTAAGATTCCTATATACAATTTATGTTCGCGTGGATATAGTAAACGTAGGGACTAATTCTTTTGAAAATATATACGAAAATCCTTCAAAGTATAATATATCAATGCTTGATATAAGCTTTTCTGATGCAATAAGAAAATATGCCGATGAAGCTATATATAACGAGGATAGAGAAGCTTTCGTAGAATATTACAATCTTGATTCTGTCGAATCAAAGATTTTTGAGTTTAAATCAGATCATATCATTAACTACTTCAGAACCAAGGATAAGAATGGCAAGTATGAATGGCTTATGTACACAATTATCCCTGTGGTTTCTGAAGGAAACAGAATGTTCCTTATGGCATCTAGATCTATTGATGCAGAGCGCATGAGAAAGCTTCCCGATATCAGTCAGAGCGGAAGCGAATACTATGATATGCCTAGCGATCCTGCATTCTTACTTCTTGCAAGTGATGCCTTTACTAACACACTTGGATATGGATCATTTGAGCAGTTCCTTAGAAATACATTCTATCTTGAGGCGTCCCTTACGGATGATCTTACAATTTACATGCACCTTGGACAGTCAGGTCTTATCAGTGACTTTGGCGAAACCGGATACCTGAGTCTTCCCTTTGGGGAGGTTGTTAAAGGAATGGTATTTGCCCAGGTTTATGAAGATGACCGCGACAAGATGTATGAATTCTATGATAGAGACCGACTTCTTACTGAGTATGAAAAGGGCAAGACTTCTGGAACTATCGTATATCTTGAAAGAACCGGTGCAAGTGTCACACCCAGGTATCAGACGGCTTGCTATCACATACGAAGAACTAAGGATGACAATATTCATATTTACATCCTTACTTATGATGTTGATGAGTTCAAGAGAACCAACGAGAAGATTAAGAATCTCGCCGAGAGAGATACACTTACAGGCCTGTACAACAGAATGACCATTGGAAATATCATAGATGGCATAATGAAGGATCCGGAGACAAAGAGCTTTGGAATTGTTCTTCTCGACCTTGATTACTTTAAACAGGTTAATGACAGATATGGTCATGACTGCGGTGATGGCGTTATCAAGGATGCTGCTGACAGGATGAAGAAATACCTGGGAGATGACAGTTATCCTGCAAGAATAGGTGGAGATGAGTTCCTTGCCGTTATCAGAAACAAGACTTCCGAAGAGATGAATGAGATTTTAACTAATTTCTCAAACATGCAGAAGGTAATCAGTTATAACGGTCAGGATGTTAAGTATACAATGTCTATTGGTTTTGCGATGTATCCAAGGGATGGTAAAGAGTATAACGAGCTTTACCAGAATGCAGATCAGGCTCTTTACATCGTAAAGATGAACGGCAAGAACAATTACGGCGAGTACGATAAGACCGTAGAAGTGAAGGCTGAAAGAAAAGAGCTTGGATTTAATCCTTCAACCATAAGTGAAGGACTTCCGGGAGGTTTCCTTGTTTACAAGGCTGGTGGTGATGAGGAAATCCTATTCGCAAATACGCAGCTTATTGAAATGTATGAATGTGAAGATCTGGAGGATTTCAGAAACTTTACGAATAATAGTTTTAAAGGGTGCGTTTTACCGGAAGATTATGAGATAATAGAAAAAGCAATAGCCAAGGAAGTCAAAAAAGGCGATGGATATGATTACGTCCAGTACAGGGCAAAAACAAAGAAAGGCAATGATATTATTGTCGAGGACTATGGCAGGCTTAAGCACTCGACAAATGATGGAGATCTTTTCTACGTATTTATGATTGACTACAAGCATAGAGAAAAGCTCTATCACAAGTTCATCGAGGACATTCACAAACACTGGGAAAAGGACTAGAAGGAGGCCAAAATGGGAGATAGTTATAACATTTGTCTGGATATTGGTGGAACAAAGATACTTGGGGCAATCTTTAATGAAAAGAAGGAAATCGTTTATCGACTTAAGAAGAAAACCAAGGAGATGGGCGATGATGTAAACAACATTGAGAAGGTTATCATCAGTGTTGTTAACGATATGATAAAGGACTCAGATATTAAGAAGTCTAAATTCAAGGCTATTGCAGCAGGCGCACCCGGAGTTATTGATCAGGGCTCAGGAATTGTGCTTACTTCCCCAAATCTGCCATGGAAGAATTACGACATAAAGTCATCCATTGAGAAAGCCATTGGAATTCCTTTTTACATTGGAAATGATGTAAACGTAGGAGTGCTTGGTGAGTATAAATATGGTGTAGCAAGAGGCTATAAGAACGTTGTCGGATTCTTTGTTGGAACTGGAATGGGCGGTGGTCTTATTCTTGATGGTAAGATGTTTACAGGAAATAAGTACAAGGCTGCTGAGTATGGTCACATGATCCTTGACCCTGAGGGACCTTTGTGTGGATGCGGACAAAGAGGATGTCTTGAGGCATTTTCAAGTAAGAAGGGCATGAGCGCTTATATCATGCAGCAGGCAAACAGAGGTAGAAAGAATATGCTCTCAGACACTATTGAAAATGGTGTATTTAAGAGTAAGAACCTCAAGAAAGCAATTGCTGCAGGCGATCCTGTAACATTGGAAGCAGTAGACAGAGCTTGTCATTGGCTTGCAGTTGCAACTGGAAACATGATAAACACAATTAGTCCTGACATCGTCGTTTACGGCGGTGGTGTTATGGAAGCAGTTGGTGATTTCTTCATGGAGAAAATCCTTGCAGAGGTTGACCGCTATTGTATGCCTTCTATTAGGAATACGGTTGAGCTTAAGAAGGCAGCTCTCGGCGATGACTCCAATATCTATGGTGCTTTGGCTATGATCGAGGATGAGGACTAAATTATCTTTAAGTTTTTAATTTTTTAACTTGCACCACAAATGATGCTTTTATTTTTTCTTATGAAGGGGGTATCAATATGGGAAGAATGTTAAGAAATTCAGTTGCTATTATGCTGGCTGCTATGCTGACAATTACAGGAATTATTCCTGTTGGAAAGCTTGCAGGTGCGCCATCAGCAAAGGCTGTAGGTGAGGTCAGAAAGGACAGTACCCAAACAGAAACTACTGTAAAAGGTGGTTCCTGTGATGATGATTACAGCCAGACTCATGGCACAGCTGAAATGTCTAAAAGCATGAATGAGTCCGTTTTGACAGCAGTTAGTAACGGGGATAAAGCACTTTATAAAGATGTTCAGATTGGTTCTGATAATCAGACATTAAAGGGAATTATTTTTAGATATGCAAAACCTCATAATCAAAGTGTTACTGTCACAATCAGGCTTGATAGTGAAAACGGACAGGTTGTAGGAAGATATGCCTTAACTAAACAGACCAATTCTTTTGATGACTATGCAACACAGTCTTTCATAAATATCGATGCGGCTAATGTTACCGGCACTCATGATCTTTATCTTGAGTTTGCAACAGCTTATTCTTCTGTAACGAGTACTTCAGCTCTGGATATTTATCCTGAATTATTCATGACAACTTAAACCTCTGAAATCAGACTCATAATCCGATTTTTTTGAAATGGATGCCTAG
>SVFV01000005.1 GCA_015056655.1 Butyrivibrio sp. | reverse complement strand
CACCACAAGGAGGAAATCTCTCGCCATTATTGGCGAATATCATGTTGAATGAACTTGATAAGGAGATGGAAAAGCGAGGGCTTAACTTTGTAAGATACGCAGATGATTGTATCATCATGGTTGGAAGTGAAATGTCTGCTAATAGAGTCATGAGAAATATCTCGCGATTCATTGAGGAGAAACTAGGTCTCAAGGTCAACATGACCAAGAGTAAAGTGGACAAACCACAAGGACTTAAATACCTTGGTTTTGGCTTCTACTTTGATTCTAGAGCACATCAATTCAAGGCTAAGCCACATGCAAAATCAATAGCGAAGTTTAAGAAAAGAATGAAAGAGCTTACCTGTCGAAGTTGGGGAGTTAGCAACCGTTACAAGATTGAGAAACTCAATCTTCTCATCAGAGGTTGGATTAACTATTTCAAGATAGGCAGAATGAAAACCCTATGTGTAGAACTTGATAAGAACATCAGGTTCAGGCTTCGTATGTGCATCTGGAAGCATTGGAAAACTCCGCAGAATAGAGCAAAGAACCTTATGAAACTAGATGTGCCAAGATGGGCGGCATATAATATAGCCTACTGTGGCGATAGATATGCAAGACTTGCTCATAATGGATGGGTACAGAAGGCTATAAGCACAAAGAGACTAACCTCATTTGGATTAGTCTCAATGTTGGATTACTACACCGAAAGGTGAGTCTTTGTCAAGTTGATTGAACCGCCGTGTACCGAACGGTACGCACGGTGGTGTGAGAGGTCGGCGGTCATTGACCGCCTCCTACTCGATTGGCTGAAGATAGTAATTGTGCGCAATTTAAGCCATTTTATGATACAATTACATACATAGCAAAAACTTTAGAAATTGGGAGGTAAATATGACAGAGTTCAGGGAAGTTGTGAACCCCAAGGGCGGTCCTACACTGGGCGTTTGTTCCGCGGGTGTCATAGAAAAAGATGGGTATTTTTTCAAGGATTGTGAGAAGACTGGGGAACTTCTCACATACGAAGACTGGAGGCTTACTCCGGAAGAGAGAGCAAAGGATCTGGCAACACGTCTTAGTGTTGAAGAAATAGCAGGACTTATGATGTATAGTGCACATCAGGTAGTACCTTCTGATGTACCGGGCTGGTTTGCCGCAACCTATAATGGCGGAAAGAAATTCGAGGAAAGCGGAGCAGAGCCCTGGGATCTGACTGATCAGCAAAAGAAATTCCTTACAGAGGATCATGTGAGATATGTTCTTGCCATGATACTTAAAAATGGTGAGATCGCAGCAAAATGGAATAATAACATGCAGGCTTTATGTGAGGAGATGCCTCACAGCATTCCTGTTAACACAAGCTCTGATCCAAGACATGGTGCTGGAAGCGCTTCTGCTGAGTTTAAGACAGAGGCAAAGGATACCAGTAAGTGGCCTATGGGACTTGGACTTGCAGCAACCTTTTCTCCTGAGCTTGTAAAGGAGTTTGCCAAGGTAGCAGCAAGGGAGTACAGAGCACTTGGCATCACAACTGAGCTTGGACCGCAGATAGACCTCGGAACTGAGCCCAGATGGATGAGAGTTGCAGATACCTATGGACCAAGCAGTAAGCTTGTAACAGACTATGCGAAGGCATATTGTGAGGGCCTTCAGACTGATCCTGATTCAAAGAATTCAGGCTGGGGAGAAAAGAGCGTAGCAGCCATGGTTAAGCACTGGCCAGGTGGTGGTCCCTGCGAGTCTGGTAGAGATGCTCATTATGCTTACGGTAAATTTGCCGTTTATCCGGGCAAGAATTTTGAAGAGCATTTAAAGCCCTTCCTTGAAGGTGCGTTTAAGCTTGATGGAGGCACAAAAGAAGCATCTTCTGTAATGCCTTACTACACAATAAGCTATGGTGTTGATCCTTCAGGTAAAAATGTAGGAAACAGCTACAGCAAATACATCATCGGAGACCTTCTTCGTGATAAGTATGGCTACAAGGGAATTGTCTGCACAGACTGGGGAATCACAGGTGATCCAGAAAAGTCACTTGATACCTTTGGCTCAAGATGCTTTGGAACAGAGAAACTTACTGAAGCTGAGAGACATCTTCAGATAATTGAAAATGGCGTAGACCAGTTTGGCGGAAACAACAATATTGTACCTATTCTTGAAGCATATAAGATTGGCTGCGAGCGCCACGGCGAAGAAGCTATGAGAAAGCGCTTTGAAGAGAGCGCAGTAAGACTTCTTCTTAACAGCTTTAGATGTGGACTTTTTGAGAACCCTTATCTTGATCCTAATGAGAGTAAGGAAATCCTTGGTTGCAAAGAATTCGTGGATGCGGGCTTTGAAGCTCAGCTTAAGAGTATCGTTATGGTAAAGAATAACGGTGTGCTTCCTGTTTTAGGCAAGAAAAAGGTTTATATTCCTGGCCGCCACATCGCTGCTCACAAGGGCTTTATGAGAAACATGGTAGATGCCATGGATTTGCCAGGTGCAGACAGGGCATCAGTTGAAAAATTCTACGAATTGGTAGAAAAGCCTGAGGATGCTGACATGGCTGTCTGCTTTATAGAAAGCCCTATCAGTGACGGTTATACAGATGAGACTGGCTACAGACCAGTAACTCTTCAGTACAGAACCTACAAGGCAGAGTGCTCAAGAGCAGAGAGTATAGGACAGGGTGATTTCCGTGAAAAGGAAAATCCTAACAGAACTTATCTTGGAAAGAGCAATACTCCTGCAAATGAAAGTGACCTTGATGCAGTGATCGATACAAAGAAAGCAATGGGAGATAAGCCTGTAATCGTTGTTATCAGGATGAATAATCCTTGCATAGTTTCTGAGTTTGAAGAGTACGCTGATGCAATTCTTGTAAACTTTGGCGTTGAAACAAGAGCAGCATTTACTATTATTAGCGGCGGTGCTGAGCCTTCTGCACTTTTGCCTGTGCAGATTCCAAAGGATATGGAAACAGTAGAGAAGCACTGCGAGGACGTTCCATTTGATATGGAAGCTTACACAGATTCTACAGGCAATACTTATGACTTCGGATTTGGTCTTAACTTCAGCGGAGTCATAAAAGATGAGCGATGGGAAAAGTATGCCTATAATAAATAATTAAATGGAGAGAACATTGTATGAAAAAAACTGATTTAAAAGCTTTACTTGATGAGATGACAATGGAGGAAAAGATTCTGCAGCTTGTGCAGCTTCCTGGAGCTACTTTTGAGGAAGATGCTGCAGTTACAGGACTTTCAGATTCACAGATTCCTGAGAATGTACTAAGACTTGCAGGAAGTACCCTTGGAATATTCGGTGCCGAGAAGGTAAAGAAAATCCAGAAGGCGTATGTGGAGAACCATCCTCATCATATTCCGCTTTTATTTATGCTGGACGTGATTCATGGTCATAAGACTGTTATGCCCTGCCCATTGGGACTTGGAGCCACCTTTGATCCTGAGGTTGCCAGAAAAGGTGCCGAGGTTCAGGCAAAGGAAGCTTCCGCTGACGGCGTTCATGTTACTTTTTCTCCAATGGGAGATCTTGTAAGAGATGCCAGATGGGGACGTGTTGTTGAGTCAACCGGTGAGGATAAGTTCCTCAATGGTAAGATGGTTGCAGCAATGGTAAAGGGGTATCAGGGAGACGACCTTACAGATACAGATCACGTGGCATCCTGCGTGAAGCATTTCGCTGCTTATGGCGGAGCTGAGGCAGGCAGAGATTACAACAATGTTGAATTATCAGAACATACACTTAGAGAGCAGTATCTTCCTGCTTATAAAGAAGGAATTGATGCTGGCGCAAGACTTGTGATGACTTCCTTCAACACACTTAATGGTATTCCTTCTTCTGGAAATAAGTGGCTTATGAGATACATCCTTAGAAAAGAGATGGGCTTTGATGGAGTACTTATTTCTGACTGGGCTGCTATTGCCGAGATGAAGAACTGGGGAATAGCTGAGAGCCTTAGAGAGGCTGCAAAGCTTGCTATGGAGGCAGGTGTTGATATCGACATGTGCACAGAAAGCTATTATGCAAACCTTGAGGATCTAATTAACAGCGGCGAAATAGATAAGTCTCTTCTTGATGAGGCCGTTATGAGAGTTCTTGAATTAAAGAATGATCTTGGACTTTTTGAGGATCCTTATCGCGGAGCTTCAGAGGAGAAGGCTAAGAAGGTTACACTTACTGCTGAGAACAGAGCAATTGCAAGAGACGCTGTAAGAAAGTCACTGGTTCTTCTTAAGAATGAGAGAGAGGCTCTTCCTCTTAAGGTAAAGAGGATTGCTTTCATTGGACCTTATGTTGATGAAAAAGAGCTTCGCAGTTCATGGGCAATTTCCTGTGATTCAAAGACTACAGTTACTATTCAGGAGGCTGCTACAAAGTTCTTTGAAAAGACAGAGTGCAAGGTGAAGTTTGCTAAGGGATGTGAGATGCTTGATAACAACACAGATCTTGGCTTTAATACCTTTACGCAGGAGAACCTTGAGGCTGAGAATAAAAAGCTTATGGCTAAGGCACTGGAGGTAGCAGACTGGGCTGATGAGGTTGTGCTTTGTCTTGGAGAACACTTTGCTCAGACAGGTGAATCTACAAGTAAGGTAAACCTTACATTATCAGATGCTCAGAGGAAACTCTTCCATGAAGTAAGTAAGAAAAGTAAAAAGCTTGTTACACTTATTATCTGTGGAAGACCTCTTGTACTTGATGAATACATTGAAAAGTCTGATGCTCTTATGATCAGCTTCAGACCCGGTACAGAGGGCGGAAATGGTATCATAGATATCCTTTCAGGTGAGTATTCTCCCAGTGGAAAGCTTCCTATGAGCTTCCCTTACAGTGTGGGGCAGGAGCCTATACACTACGACAGATATATTACAGGCAGACCAAAGCCGGCTGAAGGCACTTCCATTTTTACTACAAGATATCTGGATTGTCCTAACGAGCCCAGGTTCTGCTTTGGATATGGACTTACATATTCTAAATTTGAAATATCTAATGTAAAGCTTGATAAGGATATTCTTACAGATGATGCAGGAATTACAGCTACAGTAAATGTCAAGAATACTGGCAGAGTAGATGCTACTCAGGTTGTTCAGCTCTACATAAGAGATATGGCTGGAAGCAGAGTAAGACCTATAAAGGAGCTTAAGGGCTTTGAGAGAGTAGAAGTGAAGGCTGGAGATTCCGTGGATGTCAGCTTTAAGATCACAGAGGATATGCTTAGATTCTTCACCATTAAGAATGCCTTTGAAACAGAGCATGGTAAGTTTACTGCATATATTGGCTTTGACAGCGATACTGAAAACGGAGCAGAGTTTTCCTATTGACACAGTAGGAAATTAAAAGTATCATATACAAATAGATTGCGTAAAAGGCAAACTATTTGTTATTGATATTTTCGAAGAAAATGGAGTGTGCATATGAATAAAAATTTATCTAAAAAAGTTATGAGTATGATAATTACAGGATCTATGCTTGCAGGAGTATTAGCTGGTTGCGGATCTTCTTCAAAGAGCAGTGATTCAGCTGATCAGCTTTCCAAAATACGTGAAAGTGGAAAAATTATTTTCGCAATGGAAGGTCAGTGGGCACCCTGGACTTACCATGATGAGTCAGGTGAGCTTATTGGTTTTGATACCGAGGTTGGAAAGGCTATTGCTGAGAAGCTTGGTGTTGAGGCTGAATTTGTAGAAGGTGAATGGGACGGACTCTTTACCGGTCTCGACGGTGGCAGATATGATGCTATAATCAATGGTGTAGAGATCACAGAAGAGAGAAAAGAGAAATACGATTTCACAAAGCCTTATGCTTATATTCGCACAGCGCTTGTTGTAGCTGAAGATAATAACGAGATTACAAGCTTTGAGGATCTTGCAGGAAAGAAGACAAGTAATTCACTTGGATCAACCTACGCTGATATGGCTGCTGAGTATGGCGCTGATGTTCAGAACGTTGACACCTTATCAGAGACAATAGATATGGTTTTATCTGGAAGAGTTGATGCAACTTTGAATGCTGAGGTTTCTTTCTACGATTACCTTGGAGAGCATCCGGATGCTGCAATTAAAATCGTAGCACTTACAGATGATGCTTCAGAGGTTTCAATTCCTCTTAGAAAGGGGGATGAGTCAAAAGCACTCAGAGAGGAAATTGACAAGGCTCTCGAAGAACTTTCTGCTGATGGTACTCTTTCAGAGCTGTCAAACAAGTACTTTGGAAGTGATATTTCAAAGGGTAACTAATTTAGGAGTTAATGCCGGGGCAGACAATGCCCCGGCAAATTTTTCTAGGCATGAATGAACGTTTATTTGAGATACTGACAAGTTCTTTTATGAAGATTCTTGTCCCTGGCATAAAGGTCACAATACCGCTGACGCTGTTATCCTTTGCACTCAGTCTGGTGATAGGCCTTTTCCTTGCGCTTGTACAGGTTGCAAATATCAAGGGAATTAAGGAGCTTGCAAGGTTTTACATCTGGATATTCAGAGGAACACCGCTTATTGTTCAGCTGTTTATTATGTTTTTTGGACTTCCAAGTATTGGAATTACACTTAATGCTTTTCCGGCAGCAGTACTTGCATTTGGAATGAATCTTGGAGCGTATAATGCAGAAGTTTTTCGCTCAGCAATACTTGCTATTCCCAAGGGACAGATGGAAGCAGCATACATGATTGGTCTTGATTATCCAAGGGCTATGTGCAGGATAGTTTTGCCGCAGTCATTTCCGATTGCGTTCCCAAATCTTTTCAACAATCTTATAAGCCTTTTGAAGGATACTTCTCTTGCATCAAGCATTACTGTTATTGAGCTTTTTACAGCAGCTCAGCAGATTGCAGCAAGAACCTATGAGCCCTTTGCACTTTACCTTGAAGCGGCATTTATTTATCTGGTTTTCTCAACCTTCCTTACATGGCTTCAGAGATGGCTCGAAGCCAAGCTTGTTTGGAGAAGTAAGGGATATGAAGAGCAGAATAAGGATGGACGTGCTAAGTCCATGATCGGTTGACGGAGGAAAAGATGCTACAGGTTCAGAATATTCATAAGACCTTTACAGGAGTTCCGGTCCTTAAAGGTATAGATTTTAAAGTTGAAAAGGGTGAAGTGGTTGCGATCATCGGACCTTCCGGTTCAGGAAAGACAACACTTTTAAGGTGCATCAGCTTCCTGGAAAAGGCTGATGACGGCAAAATAATTTTTGATGATTACGAGCATGATATTCAGAATGTTTCAAGGCATGATATCAAGCAGCTTAGAATGCAGATGGGATTTGTTTTCCAGAATTTCAATCTCTTTAGCAATATGACAGCCTTTCAGAATGTAATGGAGGGACTAGTTACTGCAAGAGGCATGGATAAAGAGGAAGCATCTAAGATTGCAAGAAAAGTGCTCGATAAGGTTGGAATGTCAGATAGAGCGGACTATTATCCCGGAGAGCTTTCCGGAGGACAGCAGCAGAGAGTAGCAATTGCCCGTGCAATAGCTCCCAATCCGCAGGTTATCCTGTTTGATGAACCAACCAGCGCACTTGATCCTGAACTTACAGGTGAGGTTTTGGATGTCATGAAGAAACTCGCCAATGAAGGAACCACTATGGTAGTTGTAACTCATGAAATGAGTTTTGCAATGGAAGTGGCTTCCAGAGTTGTTTTCATGGAAGACGGCGTTGTTGTAGAGGAAGGAAACTCGAAAGAATTCTTTTCAAATCCCAAAGAAGAAAGGACAAAACAGTTCCTTTCACGCACCATCAAAGACTACAGATTTGATTGACAAAGATGACTTAGTTGAATATACTCTTGTATGGAATTGTGAGGGCTCATGTGAGATTTTTTGCATGAGCTTTTTTCACGGTAATAAGATATTTCTCAGGAGGAATTATGAAGAGATTATTTGCAATGATGATCGCAGGCACTTCTATGGTAGCAATGCTTGCAGGTTGTGGCGCTAAGACCACAGAGACAGCTGAGCCCGCTGAAACAGAGGCTACAGCAACAGAGGCAACTGAGGCTGAGGCTGAGGTAACAGATGCAGCTGCTGAGACAGTTAAGATTGACAAGCTTACAATTGGTTTCGTACCTTCACGTGAGCCCGATGAAATCGTAACAGCTACAGAGCCTCTTAAGGAGCTCCTTACAGCAGAGCTTGCAACACAGGGCTACGAAGTTGGCGAAGTTGACATCACAGTTGGTACCAGCTACGAAGCAGTAGGTGAGGGCCTTTCAGCAGGAACAATCGATATCGGTCTTATCCCTGGTGGTACTTATGTACTTTACGAGGATGGCTGCGATGTTCTTCTTACAGCTACAAGAGATGGTCTTTCAATCGAGAGTCCCGACGCTAAGGTTTGGAACGATGAGAAGCCTACAGCTCCTACAGAAGAGCAGGTTACTTTCTACCGCGGACTTATCATTGCTGGTCCTTCAGAGGCAGGTCAGGCTGTTGCAGCTAAGGTTAACAACGGCGAAGAGCTTACATGGGAAGATCTTGATGGCCTTAACTGGAGCGTAATGAACTCTTCTTCATCAGCTGGATATATTTATCCTTCACTCTGGCTTCAGGCAAACTATGATAAGCACATCACAGACCTTTCACATGCTGTACAGGCTGACTCATATGGTAACGCTTTTGCAAGACTTGCTTCAGGTCAGATCGACGTTCTTTGCTGCTATGCAGATGCAAGACGTGACAACGAGGACAAGTGGACATCAGATTACGGCAGAACAGAGAGCATCTGGGATGAGACAAACGTAATTGGTGTAACAGACGGTATCTACAACGATACAATCAGTGTTTCAAAGACATCTCCTGTAATGGATGATGCTTTCAAGGCTGCTCTTTCTAAGGCATTCATCAACATCGGTAACACCGATGCAGGTAAGGAAGTTATCGCTATCTACAACCACAACGGTTATGTAGAAGCTAACTCAGCAGATTATGAATCTGAGAGAGCTGCGCAGGAACTCATTAAGTCAATGAACTAAGACACCGATTATCAGTCACAATATTGTATACATTTTGGGAAGGTGTGTTTCATGCCTTCCCTTTAATTTAGAAATTCAGGAGACAGAAAATGATCAAGTTTGAAGATGTAGGAAAAAGATATCCCAATGGTTTTGAGGGCCTTAAGCATGTAAACCTCACAATCGAGCAGGGAGAGTTTGTAGCAATTATCGGACTTTCAGGTGCAGGTAAATCCACACTTATTCGTACCATCAACAGGATGCACGATGTTACGAGCGGAAAACTCACCGTGGATGATGTTGATGTGATGAGTCTGTCCGGAAAGCAGCTCAGAAGATTTAGAAGAAAAATCGGAATGATTTTCCAGTCATTCAATCTGATCACAAGAACTACTGTAATTAAGAATGTTCTTACAGCGTTTGTTCCTGACATGCCCTGGTTCAGATCCACATTTGGAATCTATACCAAGGAGGAGAAAATCAAAGCCCTTGAATGCCTTGACAAGGTTGGCATTCTTGATAAGGCATTTGTTCGTGCAGATCAGCTTTCAGGTGGTCAGCAGCAGAGAGTTGCTCTTGCAAGAACTCTTGCTCAGAACCCTCAGATCATCCTTGCTGATGAGCCTGTAGCTGCTCTTGACCCTGTAACTGCTAAGCAGGTAATGGATGACTTTAAGAGAATCAATGAGGAGATGAACATTTCAATTCTAATTAACATTCACCATGTAGACCTTGCTCTTAAGTATGCAACTAGAGTAGTTGGTATCAGAGAGGGTGAGATTGTTTATGATGGCCCTGCAAAGGATGTTAACAAGGACGTTCTCTCAGAGATTTATAAAGGTAAGGTTGACGCCGAAGGCAACGTACAGGACGAAGAGGGGTGAATAAGTTGAGCGTATACGATAAGATTTTCAAACCTAAAGTATATACATTGCCCAACGGAAAGTCCGTAGAAAAGAAAGCATCACGAGCACCTATCTATCTTATTATCGTGCTTTTGATGTGTGCTCTTTCCGTTAAGATTACAGGCTTTGACTTTAAAATTCTGTCACAGCGTATTGGGCAGTTTTTCGTAATCCTTGGCGAGATGTTCCCGCCTAAGACTTCATATATGGAGCATGTATGGCAGCCTTTGTTTGACACTATCAAGATGTCACTTCTTGGTTCAGCTGCTGGAGCACTTTTATCTGTGCCCTTTGCTATGCTTGCAAGTACAAATGTATGCCCCAATAAGGTTGTCGTTTCAATTGTAAGAGTTATGTTTTCGCTTATAAGAACACTTCCTACACTTGTTACAGCGCTCGTTGCAACACTCGTGTTTGGACTTGGAACTCTTGCAGGTACTTTTGCTATAGCGGTATTCTCCTTTGCTTATATCGGTAAGCTCACCTATGAGGAGATTGAGACTGTAGATATGGGTGCTTTTGAGGCAATGGAAGCTATGGGAGCAACAAGAGCAAGAGCATTCATTTCTGCTATTGTTCCTCAGGTACTTCCTTTCTATCTGTCAAACTGCCTCTTCAACTTTGAGGGTAATGTTAGATATGCAGCAGTTCTTGGTTATGTAGGAGCTGGTGGTATCGGTCTTGTCCTTAACGAGAAGATTTCATGGAGAGAGTATGACAGCGTTGGAATGATGCTTGTTGCACTTTTTGTAGCTGTATTTATTATCGAATCAGTGAGCAGAATGCTCCGTAAGAAGCTTGTGTAAGGAGGCGCTATTATGAATAAGAGAATTGAAGAAGCATACGCAAAGCGCCCCAAGTCATGGGTTTATAATCTGGCTACAGCTATTATATTTGTAGGTCTTATGATCTGGAGTGGAAGTGCTGTTGAGACAAGCGGCACAACACAGGATGGCGCGCAGATAGCAATTAACATTCTTTCAGGTATTTTCCATCCCAAGATGGATTTCCTGTTTGATTTTTCTACTAAGGGTGTTCCTTATTTGATGCTTGAGACAATTTGTATCGCATTTCTTGGTACAATTGTTGGTGCGGTTATTTCAATACCCCTTGCATTTATTTCTGCATCAAACCTTACACCCAAACCCATAGCTTTTGCTGGTAGAATTATCATCATGGCTGTAAGAACAATTCCTGCTTTCGTATACGGACTTATGTTTATACGTGTAACTGGACCTGGAGCCTTCGCTGGTCTTCTTACCATGGGTGTTTGCTCAGTAGGTATGATCAGTAAGATGTACATTGAGGCTATTGAGGATCTTGATACACATGTTGTTGAATCACTCGATGCTGCTGGTTGTAACACATGGCAGAAGATTCGCTACGGAATACTTCCGCAGCTTCTTCCTAATTTCGCATCAACAGCTATCTACAGATTTGACATTAACTTAAGAGATGCAACTATTCTTGGTATGGTAGGTGCTGGTGGTTTCGGTGCTCCACTTATCTTTGCCATGAACTCATACAAATGGGATGAGGCAGGTGCTATCCTTGCTGGACTTATCATCCTCATTCTTATCATCGAATATATATCAACCAAAATCAGAGTTAAACTGACAAGAGGCTGATCTAAACAGGCGGGCTCACCTTTTGGTGGGCCTTGTTGTTTTTTATGATATATTATTACTGGATTTAAAGAGGTTTATTTACATGAGAATCATTTTTACATCAGATACACATGGACATGTATTTCCTGTAAACTACGCTACTAATAAGCATGAGAATTCCGGACTTTTCGCTATTGCCGCTCAGATGGAAGGCGAGAAGGAAAAGGATGGAAATACTCTAGTAATTGATGGTGGTGATAGCCTACAGGGAACTCCGCTTCTTGCGTATTACTTAAGCCACATGGATGAGTTTGAGCTCAATCCTATGGCAGAGGGCTTTAATGCCATGGGTCTTGATTACTACACTCTTGGAAATCATGACTTCAACTTTGGTTATGAGGCTATAAGAGACTTCACAAATGCTATGAAGGCTACACTTATCTGCGCGAATGTCACTGACAAGCGTGGTGACCTTGGCATCAAAAAGCATGTGATCCGTACACTTGAGGATGGAACAAGAGTTGGAATTACAGGTGCAGTAACAGGATATGTAAATGTGTGGGAGCAGGAGAAGAACCTTACTGAATTAGAGATAACTGATCCGGTTGAGGCACTTAGAACAGAGCTTTCTGAGCTCGAGGGAAAATGCGACATCAAGGTTTGCATATATCATGGTGGCTTTGAAGAAGATTTGGAGACAGGTAATCTACTTTCTGAGACAGATGAAAATCAGGCATGTAAGATAATAAGGGAAATGGATTTTGATATTATCCTTACAGGTCATCAGCATATGGCGATTGAGGGTGTTTCCATAAGTGGTACCTATGGCGTTCAGCCACCTGACAAGGCGATGAGATACTGCGTTATTGACGCTGAACATATAGACGGCGATGAACAGAAACAGATGAAGGGAAGCACTATTACATCAGGTGGATGGAGCGTTGTCTCATGGCTTATTCCTGTGGAAGAACAGTACGCTGATTATGATAAGATTCAGGCCAATAACCCCGGACTTAAGAGCATGAATGACAGTCTTCAGGTTTGGCTTGACGAACCCATTGGATGCCTTGAAAATGAGATAGAGCCTGAGCAGAAGCTTGATGCTGCACTTCATGGAAGTAAGGTTGCATCACTGTTTAACCAGGTTCAGCTTGAACTTACAGGGGCAGATTTTTCCTGCACAAGCCTTGCAAATGATCCTCTTGGACTTCATAAGAATATTACAGTTCGTGATATACTCGGTATATATCAGTTCGCTAATACTGAGGAAGTTAAGGAAGTAACGAAGGCTGTAATAAAGGAAGCACTTGAGAGATGCGCTGAATACTTTACACTTGATGAGAAGACTGGTGAGGTTTGCATTTCAGATGTTTTCCTGCAGCCCAAGGTAGAGCATTATAACTACGATTTTTATGCAGGACTTGAGTATGAGTTCGATATTACAAGACCTGTAGGTGACAGGGTTGTGGTACTTAAAAAGCTTGATGGAACTGAGCTTTTGGATGATGTGAAGTATACACTTGTTACCAGCAACTATCGTGCGACAGGAACAGGTGGATATGAATGCATAGGTAATAGCAAGGTAATCAGATCCTATACTGAGGAGATGCCTGACCTTGTTATAGATTATGTAAAAAGAAATACTCCTGTAGGCGAGATTGTAAATAGCAGATTTAAGGTGAGATACTAGATTTTTATTACGGAGATTAGAGATGATTTTAAATTGTCATGACCTTTCCAAATCCTTCGATGGTAAGGATATTTTGAAGGGTGTTTCATTTCATATTGAGGATAATGAAAAGGCAGCAATTGTCGGCATAAATGGAGCTGGTAAAACCACACTTCTTCGTATGCTGATAGGAGAGCTTGCGCCCGATAGCGGAACGGTTACTCTTTCTAAGGGAGCAACCTTTGGTTATCTTGCGCAGAATCAGAATATTGACAGCGCTCATAGCATCTACGAAGAACTCAGAGAGATGAAAAGAGATGTCATCGATCTTGAGACAAATATAAGAGCAGCAGAAGCTCAGATGGATGTTTTAACCGGTGATGAATTAAACAAGCTGATGGACAGATATGCTCAGATGAATCATGAATATCAGCTTAAAAATGGCTATGCATGGCAAAGTGAGATTGTCGGAGTTGCGAAGGGACTTGGCTTTTCAGAGGAGGAGTTTGATAAGAGAATATCAACTCTTTCCGGTGGACAAAAGACAAGAGTAGCACTTGGTAAGCTTCTTTTGCAGAGCCCTGACCTCATCATTCTTGATGAGCCTACAAACCACCTTGATATGAATTCTATCAGATGGCTTGAGGGTTATCTTATGAATTATAAGGGAGCAGTGCTTATTGTTTCCCATGATAGATATTTTCTTGATAAGATTGCCCAGAAGGTAATAGAGATTGACCAGACCAAGGCCGATGTTTACACAGGTAATTACACTCAGTATGCCAAGAAACGTGAGCAGATAAGAGCAGCCAAGCTTCGCGCATACTTAAATCAGCAGGCTGAGATTAAGCATCAGGAAGAGGTTATTGATAAGCTCAAATCCTTTAACAGGGAAAAGAGTATCAAGCGTGCTGAAAGTAGAGAGAAGATGCTTGATAAGATCGAACGTCTTGAAAAGCCCACAGAAGCAAGGGATGATATGAGAATAACTCTGACTCCCAGCTGCGTCAGCGGAAATGATGTAATGCAGGTTTATTCCATTGGAAAATCCTTTGGGAATGAACAGCTCTTTAAGAACATTTCCTTTGAAATCAAGCGTGGTGAGAGAGTTGCCATAATTGGTGATAACGGCACAGGAAAAACAACCATGCTGAAAATCATCAACAATATGGAGACACTTGATGAGGGTGAGATTACTCTTGGCGTTAAGGTTCATATTGGTTACTACGATCAGGAGCATCAGGTACTTCACAATGACAAGACTTTATTTGAAGAGCTTTCGGACGCTTATCCTTCAATGAACAACACTGAGATCAGAAATACTCTTGCGGCATTTTTGTTTACAGGTGATGACGTATTTAAGAGAATTGGAGATCTTTCTGGTGGAGAGAAGGGAAGAGTATCTCTTGCAAAGCTGATGCTTTCTGATGCGAACTTCCTTATTCTGGATGAGCCTACAAACCACTTGGATATTACAAGTAAGGAAATCCTAGAGGATGCGCTTTGTGGATATGAGGGAACTGTTCTATATGTCAGCCATGACCGTTATTTTATAAACAGAACAGCTACAAGAATTCTCGACCTAACACACGGTCAGATGATTAATTATATCGGTAATTACGATTACTACATGGAGCACTGTGAGGAACAAACAGCCAGAGTTCTTGCAGAAAATGGTTCTAATTCAAGCTTTGGAAGAGGGATAGAAATGAGCTCTTCTTCCGCAGCAACCGCCAGCTCCTTTGGAAAATATGCTTCATCAGAGTCATCCTCTAATGAGTCAAATTCTGGAGCGGCAGACTGGAAGGCACAAAAGGAGGAGCAGGCTAGAAAGCGTAAGCAGGAGGCTGCTCTTAAGAAGTGCGAGGAAGAAATAGCAAAGCTAGAAGAGAGAAATGAAAAGATAAATGAGAAGCTTTTAGATCCAGAGGTAGCAACAGATCTTACCAAGGTGAGAAAGCTTTCAGATGAACTTGCAGCTAATGATGAGCGCCTTAACACCCTGTATGATGAGTGGGGAGAACTTAGCGAATAACAAGAAGAATTGAATTAAAATTACGACTGACTGATTAACTATGTAAATCAAATTCAAAACAGTGTCGAATTAGCACTTCTTTAATGGTGAGTTTATTTTATTTTTATAGGTATGATGTAAAATTCTAGTATCTGTAGATATGGTTTAGAGGTATTTATATGGCAATTTCAGTTGGTGGTGTAGGCGGATATAGTGTATATCAGGCACAGCCTATGAATTATTCCTTATCGAATAAGGCAGAGGTTTCTGATGTATACAACAAACACAAGGCAGTTGGGGATATCTCTACTGTCGCTCCTGTGGTTTATCCTAATGCACAAGAAGTCAAAGTTGGTGAGGTAGCCAGCACAGATGGCCAGGAGGAGTCACGCAAAGTAAACCAACAGTTTAACGATATAGCTTCAAAGTTTAATCAGGCAACCGTTGGCTATGGACGAGACATGGGAGGTTACTCCTACAGTCAGATCGGCGGATCCTTCGATGCTTTCGCGTAATTGAATAAAATTTATAATGCAAGCGGCAGCCATTATGGCTGCCGTTTTCTTTTGGAATTATGTCTTAAATCTTTATGAAGTATTGTCCGGTTACATTGACTAATTTTTAACAGGTAGTATAATCTTTTTTATAGAATTAAATAAAAATACCTATAGTGACAACGGAGGAAATATGGCGGAGAAAGAGATTTCACAGGCGGTTATAAGCAGACTGCCACGCTATTTCAGATATCTTGGAGAGCTTAAGGACCAGGGGACCACGAGGATATCTTCACAGGAGCTCAGCGATATTATGAAGGTAACAGCCTCACAGATCAGACAGGATTTTAACAACTTTGGAGGCTTTGGACAGCAAGGATATGGGTATAATGTCGAATATCTTTATGATGAGATTGGCAAGATACTTGGGCTTGGAAGAGAGCATACACTTATAATCATTGGCGCAGGTCATCTTGGTCAGGCTCTCTCAGGTTATAATAACTTTTTCAACAGAGGATTCATTTTCAAGGGTGCATTTGACCTTAACCCGGATCTCCATGGAAAGAAAATAAGAAATATTGAGATACGTCCCATTGAGGAGATAGAGCAGTTTGTAAGGGATAACAAAATAGAAATTGCTGTACTTGCTATTCCTAAGGATCAGGCTGTGCCTATGGCGGAGAAGCTGGTTAAATGTGGTATTAAGGCTATATGGAATTTTGCACATGTAGATCTTGATGTACCTGAAAATGTACAGGTGGAGAATGTCCATCTCTCAGATTCTCTTATGAAGCTGTCCTACAGCATAGACAGATACGAAAAAGGCAAGAAAAAGAAAAAAGCTTAAAAACAGTTGGAACAGTGGCGGGTTAACCATATCTGAGGGGTGATGGTGATTATGGCCAAGGATTCTAATATTTATCAGGATGCCCTTATTGGAAAGGATATACCAATTCTTCCCATGGATGGAAAGTGGCAAAATCTATTTATACTCAGTCCCAAGACAGATAAGATAAAAAATCTTGAGGCTGAGCTTAATGCGCTTGTTGAAAGACAGGAGAAGACCAGGGAAAAGATTAAGGATATGAAGCGCCTTAAGAAGAAGCTCCTGGGTGAGATTGTTGTTTTGCGTGATGATGCTGGTAAGAATCCTAAGAAGAGGAAAAAAATCGAGGCCGAGATTGATGACCACACCAGACTCATTAAGGAATGTAATGAGAAGATAGAGGATGCTGAGGATAGCATGCTTGGGCTTCCAAGAGAGATTTACCAGGTCAACTATCAGCTGATGGTTGAGACCATGAATGTCTTTTACAAGATAATGCATGACAACACTGTTGAGATAAATGCTATTGATGACTGGATTGCTAAGGTTAGAGTTCAGTTAAAAAAGAATATCATTCGCATGCAGGAAAAGGAAATTGAAAACTTCAATGTTTACTCCTACATGCATAATATTTTTGGACCTGAAGTTATTGACCTGTTTGACTTAAAGTATGATCCGGAGAGGAGGCACCCAATAAGGACTCCGGGATCCAAGTCCCAGAATGGGATAATTATCGAAGATGAAAAATACACAGATAATTGACAAAAACTCAAAATATATTGTAAGCGCTGCTGAGATGAAGAGATGTGATGAATGCACGATAAATCACTTCAAGGTTCCACAGAATGTACTGATGGAAAGAGCGGCGCTTTCGTTATGTGCTCTTTTACTGGAAAAAGCTGGGAAGAATGCAAGAGTAACCGTGTTTGCCGGAAGTGGAAATAACGGCGGAGATGGTATCGCTGCTGCACGACTCCTTCATCAGGAAGGCTGCGAAGTTTTGCTTGTTCTTGTTAATCATCAGACTGGAAAACTCACAGATGCATGTAAGCTGCAGCTTGAGATTGCAGAAAACTATGGAGTTGAGATAATTTCCTTTGATCAGATGAAGGACTCACGGAGAGTTAAAAATAGTGATTTCATCATCGATGCCATGCTGGGAATTGGGTGCTCAAGGGAGCTGTCTGGTGAATACAGGAAGGCTGCGGAATTCATAAATGAGTCATCCTCTGCGGATAGAGATAGACGCCCCATAGTCATTGCTGCGGACATACCCACAGGTGTGAATGCCGACACAGGTGAAATTTGTGGATCAGCTGTAAGAGCGGATTACACAGTTACCTTTGGCTTTATGAAGCTTGGGCATAAGCTTTTCCCAGGAAGCGAATACGCTGGTGAAATAATCCTTAAGCCTGTTGGTATTACGAAGGATGGATTCCTTGATGATTATCCTGAAATCAGATATATAGATACCTTGGACGAGAAAGCCATCAGTAAGGATAGTGCAGGAAAAGGAAGGACTTCTGGAAAAATCAAGGCTTTACTACCAAAGAGGAATCCTTCTGGAAATAAGGGATCTTTTGGAAAAGTATTTATTGTTGCCGGAAGCCGCAAGGTCAGCGGAGCTATGCTTATGGCGGCCGAAACCGCCCTTAGGAGCGGCGCTGGAATGGTGAAGATTTTTACCGATAAGGAAAATCTTCATTCGGTGCAAACACTTCTTCCGGAAGTGATGATTGATGTCTACGACAGTGATAAGCTCGAAGGTTCAAGTAAGGAATCTGAGAATTATGCCATTGAAGTGACCGATATGCTTAAGAAATCTATAGACTGGTGCGATGCTATTGTATGCGGGCCGGGTATTGGAACGGAAGGCACGGGAGCTTTACTTGTAAAGACAGTACTTGAACATGCTGATAAAAAGCTCGTTTTGGATGCGGATGCACTGAATATAATTGCTGCTAATGATGAGCTCAGAGAAGCATTTATTAAGTACAGCGGGGATAAGGTCATAACTCCTCATCTTGCGGAGTTTTCAAGACTTGCAGGAAAGCCTGTAGCTGAATGCAAGAAGAATATCCTTACTTTACCTGTGGTACTTGCAAAAGAATTTCATGCGAGTATCATATGTAAGGATGCCAGAAGTATTATTACTGATGGCAAATCAGTTTATATAAATATGAGCGGGAATGATGGAATGGCGACAGCAGGCAGCGGAGACGTCCTTTCAGGGCTTCTTGGAGCACTTGTTTGTCTGCCCTATGGAAGTATCTATGAGGCAGCAGTGGTTTCCTGTTATCTTCATGGTACGGCTGGAGATATCGCAGCAGATAAGCTTGGAAAAAGCGTAATGACTGCCAGGGATATTTCAGAAGCTTTAAAGAGCATTTTCGCATAAAGTGAGGCTTTTTATATTATGTTGGAAGAATATTCAAGAGTATATGCAAAGATAAATCTTGATGTAATTCATCAGAATGTTGAGAATATGTACAATGCAATGCCAAGAGGTACTAACATCCTGGCAGTTGTAAAAACAGATGGTTATGGCTATGGTGCTGTGCCGATTTCAAGAATGCTTATGAAGGAACCCTATGTTTGGGGCTTTGCAACAGCAACAGCTGAGGAGGCATTCGAGCTTAGAGAGGCTGGAGTAAGCAAGCCGATTCTGGTTTTGGGATATACTTTCCCTTATGCTTACGACAGAATGCTGAAGGAGAACATCAGACCTACAGTATTTAGATACGATATGCTAAAACAACTCTCAGAGAGAGTTAAAAAGAGAAGAGCGCTTGGTGGAAATGAGGTATTTCATGTTCATGTAGCAGTTGACTGTGGAATGAGCCGTATAGGTGTACGCCCTGACAGCGATGGAGAACACTTCTTTAAAACTGCAATTGAGACAGAAGGCGTTGAAGTAGAGGGAATCTTTACTCACTTTGCAAGAGCGGATGAGGCTGATCTTAGTAACGCACATGAAAGTCTTAAGACTTTCACACAGTTTATCAATAAGGTTGAGCAGGATACAGGCTATCACATTCCATTCAAACATTGCTCAAACAGTGCCAGCATAATTGATATGCCAGAGGCACACATGGATATGGTCAGATGTGGTGTTACCATGTACGGAATGTGGCCTTCAGAAGAGGTTTCAAAGAATAAGATTGAGATAAAGCCGGCATTATCTTTGTATAGCCATATTTCTTATATTAAGGATATTCCTGAAGGAACGCCTGTAAGCTACGGCGGAACCTTCGTTGCTGATAGGAGAATGCGCATTGCTACAATCCCTGTTGGATATGGTGATGGATATCCCAGAAGCCTTTCTGGTGGACGGGGCTTTATACTCATTCATGGTGAAAAGGCTAAAATCCTTGGTCGTGTTTGCATGGATCAGTTCATGGTAGATGTAACACACATTCCAAATGCCAAAGAAGGCGACAGAGTAATCCTTATAGGCCAGGACCAGGGCGGCTTCGGCGATGATTCTGCTCCGAAAATCACAGTGGAGGAGCTTGGTGATCTCAGCGGAAGATTCAACTACGAGTTTACCTGTAATCTCAACCACAGAGTTCCGAGACTCTATGAGAGAGAAGGTAGAATTTTAAAGAATAGTGAACTATGAAAACAGCCGGCGGTCAGACCGCCGGCTGAAGCTTATTATTTTACTATGACCTTAACAGTAACTGTTAAAGTCCCTTTTTTATAATTATTATCACCGGCTGCTGTAACCTTGAGCTTTACTTTATAGGTTCCTGTTTTCAGCCCTTTCTTGACCGTCAATTCTCCAGTCTTTTTGTTCACGCTAATATTTTTGTTACCAGAGGATTTTGCATAGCTTATTTTGCCAATAGCTCCCTGTATTTTGAACATCTTTGAGGCTTTTACCTTCTGATTTTGATTTTTAAGCTTGGAGTATTTAACAGTAGGAGTTTTGTTATATTTTACTTTTCCGGGATTCTTTGCCTTTTTGATAGTCCATTTAATGGTCTTTACTTCTTTTGTTCCGTCAGACCATTTATACCCTGCATTAAGAGTAGCTTTAGCTTGGTAAGTGCCGGCATTTTTCTCTTCATGATTAGTGATTGTATATCCACTTCCTGCCGGAACGCCAATCTGCATTTTGCCATTGTATGTAAGGTCATTAGCAGTTGGGATAGTTGCAATCTGGTCTTCGGTGACTGAGTCATCATCAGACTTTTGAGAAGAACCTCCTCCGCTTGAGCCGCCATTTCCGCCTCCTGACTCAGCACCACCGCCACTATTTTCACTTCCTGAATTGCCACTGTTGCCTTCTGAAGAGGAGGTAGAGCCTCCATTTCCACCGGAACTTCCTGAACCGGAATTGCCACTTGGATTATTCTTGTTGTAGTTACATACAGTACATATTCCGGAATCGTTAAAGGTGTGATCCTCGCCATAGCTTATTTGCTGATGACACTCATCACAGGTTCCACTATATTGGTGATATTTATCATTAACAGCGGTAACTGTTTGCGAAGCAGAATAGTGGCGAGACGTTTTTCTTGTATCGAATTCCTGACCCGGAGCACCAACATAATCTATATCACAGGTATCGCAATGCCAGCAAAAAGTATGTTCTTTACCATCATAAGAAAGTAATTTCCACACATATGTATGGTTTGGTTGATGGCAAAGGTTATCTGCTGCAGACACCTTCATGTTAAATCCGCTAATGGAAAGCATGAAGGAAATAATGATCGAAAATATTATAGATGCTGTTCTTGTTTTTCTCATAGAATTACCTCACATCTTTCGTTGAAACGCATGATGTACATTACCATACTATGAATATTAGATACATTTGGCAGGATATCAATGAATTATGCTTATTCGGTCATTTTTGACGCCTATTCGGTAAGATTCAAAAAAACTTAAAATTAAAAAAATAAGCCGCTCCAGCTGGGAGCGGCTCTATGGTATAAGGTTAGTCTAGAATTCTCTTTATAGCACTGTACTGTGCGTTGATTTCCTGAAGGGCAGCAGTATCTCCGTCCATGTTATCAGGATGGTAAAGCTTTACAAGCGACTTGTACTTTTTGTCGGCAGACTCTCTGGTGGTGCATCCGGCGAAGAAGTTGAAGCTGCCTGATGAAGCAGTAAATGAGGCAGCTTGCTTGTATGAAGAACTTCTGGATTCTTCCTCATAACTGTCCTTTGGCTCATCATCTTCATAGAAATCATCATGTGAATACCTGCGACGTCTTCTGCGAGAGTATGAATCACGGCGATATGACTTATCCTCTATATACTCCTCGTCCTCATTATCGTCTTCGATATACTCATCCTCGTCATCATAGTCTTCATCATCGTACTCTTCGAATTCTTCTTCGTACTCATCATCGTATCCATCATCATATTCATCCTCAGCGTCCTCTTCGTAGAAGTCTTCTTCAGGATGTCTGTGACGGGAACGATTATCGTAATATTCGTCTGCATCTTTCTCGTATCTGCGATGTCTTATCCAGCTGTTATAGTGATTTTCATCAAGTTTTCTGCCGATACTTGGAAATAACACCTTGTATCTTGAGAGGAAAACTTTTGTAGGGCTTTTTCCAGTGAGTATCATAATGAACAGATAAAGGAATGCATCCGCTATCAGTCCGACTGCAAGAAATTTTGTACAAAAGCTTATGACTCCAAAACCAATCAAAATAAACAGCATTGGTAATACGAGAATAAATAGCAGGAATAGCAGAACAAAATACATGAGAGTTTTACTGTAGCTGCTCATAAGCGTCAGATAGTTTTTGGCAATGTCTATGATGGTGTTTCTAAAGGATGAGCTATCGATATCCAGTGGGAGAATCTGCAAAAGATAGTCTCCACTAAAAAGAGTAATGGCCATCAGAATATAGAATAGAGAAAAAACAATGCCGGTCACCGGGAAAATGGCATAAAAAAGCCTGAGCAACCTGAAAAACTGGCGCAGAATGAATGAGATAAGCCCAAATATATTTTTTATTATCCATACAAGGATACGTGTAATAAATTCAAATATAGTCGAAATCATGCTTTTTATTTTAACGGAATGAAAAATTGCTGACAAGAGATTTGATTGTTTGTAATGAGATTGAGGCTTTAATATAATAAGATTGAACAGAAACAAATTACCAAATAGACAATGGAAACGACCGAATAGACGTAGCGTATTGAATCCATTCACAGATGAAAGTTAAGATTGTAGATATAACAAAGTGTAGTCAGGCTCTGTGTATATAAGTATTCAAACGCTGAAAGTGAGGACAGATGTCGGACTTACTTGATATAAAATTGATAATAGAAAAAGGCTGGCCGAAGCTTACTGTGACGATAAAGTGCAGTGAACGCAATGGAGATGTTGACGGAATAATAACAGCAGTGCAGGAATATGCCAATAATAAAGTGCCTGCGATTTCCGTATATAAAAAAGATAACCTTGTTATGCTATCTCAAAAACAGATAGTCCGGCTTTATATTGAAAAACGTAAGGTTATGGTACAGACAGAAGATAACCTTTATGAAACGAAAAAGACTTTAAGAGAAGTAGAGGAAATCCTTGACGCTGACAAGTTTGTACGTATTTCTCAGTCGGAAATAATCAATATCCGCAAGGTTGTGAGCTTTGACTTTTCTTTTGCAGGTACTATAGGAGTTGAGTTAAAAAATGGGGAGAGAACTTTTGTTGCAAGAAGGCGCGTTAAATATGTGAAGGAAGCTTTGGAGAAAGGAGATAAAGATGGATACGAAAACTAAAATTATCTTCAAAGCATCTATAGGCTTTTCATTAGGACTTATTGTTGGCGCGATCATGTTTGCGGCTTTGGCTTCTTATGAGGATCTAAATAACAGGATAACGCTTCTGGTGCAGCTATTGGGATCGGGACTTTTTGGTGCTGTGAATATGGGCTCAACTATAGTTTATGATCTTGAGGACTGGGGCATTGGTCAGGCAACATTAACTCATTACGCTGTTGCTCTTTTCTCGTTTCTTACAGCAAATGAGACGCTTGGATGGTTTAACCATAGTGTTCTTTTTGTTGTATGTGTGATCTTTACTATTGTATATATAATAATCTGGCTTATTCAGTATGCTATCTATAAAGTAAAGGTCCGCGAGATGAATAAGGACTTGGAGACTATGCTGTTGAAGAAAAATACATTTACAAAGGCATAAAAAACGGGGCGTACTTTGCGTATTTAGCGTAAAGATGCCCCGTTTTTGCACACTTCCAACGCAGTAATGCATGTTTTATAAGACAGGAACTTTATCCTAATATTTCCTTATATGCCCTGTAGTAAACTTCAAATCTGCCTTCGCTTGTGAGCTGCTGCAGATCGTTAAACAGAGCCTCATCATTTTCAATTACTGCAACTATTTCAGGATTGTACTTAGTTCCTGCGCCACTTTTTAGTTCAACAAAGACGCTGCTAAAATCTTTTCCTTTGGAATAATTTCTTCCAAGAATATCGGTAGCTGCATCAATGCTGTCGGCTATTGTAATAAGGTCAATGAAGGGCTTGTATTCGGACTTTGTGTTATCGAAGTCCTCAGGGTAGCCTGACTTGCCATCATAGCTTTTGTGGTGACCACGAATTATGTCGTAGAACGGGGCAAAGTTTGGATCGTGGCTTAGCATTACATAGCCTTTATTTGGATGCATCTTTATGATACTGTACTCCTCTTCAAAAAGAGGTCTGTCCTGTCTGTTTACGACCTCTACGATTTCACATTTTCCACAGTCGTGCAGTAGGGCGCAGTTTGTTACGTAGTCGCATAGCATTGCCTGATATTTCTGGACGTCTTCCTCCTTTGAAAAACCGGGAAAGCCTGTAAATATGGATGGCGCATTTTCTATAACTGACTTCGCTATTCTGGAAGCTATTTCGCTCACCATGAGGCTGTGGATGTAGGTTATGGGCTGTCTGCTAATAACCAGCTTTAAGAGCAGGTCTTTTTTCTTTTTAAATTCAGTAATAAAAGGAGCTACTTCCACGAACCATTCTGCGCATACTTCATTCATCATTCCTGTCCAGAAGCCAAAAGGAATGTGAGTCTGCACATCTGTTGCTTTTTTATAGAAACGTTCAAGATATGCCCCTTGTTTGTTTGGAGGAATATTGCTGTATCTGAATATGTCAAATATCGCACAGCTTGTATTATGAAAATCCGATAGATGATAAAGGGCACCTTCTTCATCATTTTCATAATCGGGCAACTCTATAGAATCAAGATGGGCAATCAGCTTTTCTATCAGTTCATCGGGGTTTGCTCCGTGTATGAGATCACCTTTTATCTCAGCTCTGAAAAGTATACCCTCTTCATCTTTGACACCATCTTTTTCCCAGCGGACTTTTATTTTTGATACCAGAGACTGAAACTGCTTCTGGAAATCTTCCGGCATTTCCTCGATGAAATCCCCTGCAAAAAGTACATCATTTTCTATCTGCAGTATTCTGGATAAAAAGTTATCATCCTGACCGTCAAGTGTCTGTACTTCATCGGTGTTCCAAAAATCGATTGCATCGTTATAGTAACTTAACATACGAGCTTTTAGCTCATCTGTAGTCTGACCAACAGGAGAAATAAGGTTGTTGTATGCGGTAAAGACATTATCACGGGCATCCTTGTCCAGCTCTGAATAGTGATCCTTTAGGGCAGTGACTTTTTCATAGAAGTACACAGACCTGTTTGCAGCACTTCCCTTACTGGTATGGCCATAGAACTCAAAGTTTTCAAAAGCCAGCATCTTATATAAAAGACTAAGGGCATTGTAGTCCTTTGTTTTTTCATAATAAGAAAGAGCAGGTTTTGCAAGAGACTGCATAAGAAAAAGATCATCATATCCGCCATAGTAGAAAGAAGAAAGAATATCGTAGAGTGTCCTGGCGGTTTCTTCATTTGCATCATCATTAAGAGAATCCCATATGTTTGTAATAAAGGATTCATTCTCTTCAAAAATACTGCGCAATGTTCTTGAACGCTCTATAAGAACCTCTTTCCACTGAGGAAAAGATAGGTCTTCCAATAAGTACTGATCCAGCTCAATGATCTTGCGGCGGTTTGCCATATATTTGTCGGAAAAAATGGTTAAATCATCCCTCATAACACACCTCTTTTCACAACTACAATTTTAACATAACACGTTGTATTTTACCATACAACTATTAGCGCAAAGTGGCACGATTCTTGACTGTATAGCACTGAAATGCTATATTCTAATTTGACGTATTTTGCGATTTTAAAAGAGATGAAGGAGATGCGATCAATGGATGACGCTGGACCCACTGCCACTTATTTTCTACTGATATTTATAATCATGATTCTCATAGATGTGCTGTTTTATGGATTTGGAGCAGCTATTGAGAATTTGAAGCCAGAGGATTTAAACAGCAAGGACAAGGATGATAGTAATGGCAAAGTTCTTTCCAAAAGAAGCGCCAGAAATGCTGAGAAGGTTTTACAGATTTTAGAGCATCCTTCCAGATACATCAATACTATTCAGCTTGTTACACTGCTTGTAAATATGATTCTGGGCGTTACATATATCAGAGTATTTAGCAGTTTGATTGGCGGTCTTTTAGATGGGATATTGACAAATGTAGTATTGAACCAGGTTGTTTCTTACCTGGCAGCAGTACTGATCATTATGTATCTGGTACTTACATTTGGAGTGCTTATCCCCAGAAAGCTTGGAGCGAGATATCCTGAGAGATGGGCAGTAGTCTGTGTTACAGCTATTAGCTTTATCATAAAGATACTAAGCCCCTTTACCGGACTTGTCAGATATACAGCCATGGGAATACTCAGACTGTTCAGATTTCACTGGGACGCTGACGAGAATGATGTCACAGAGGAAGAAATCAAGTCAATGGTTTCTGAAGGACAGGAGCAGGGTGTGCTTCAGGATTCTGAGGCTGACATGATCAGTAATATTTTCGAATATTCGGATAAGCAGGCCAGAGACATCATGACCAATCGCAAAGCTATGGTTTGCATTGATGGTAATACCACACTTAAAGAGTCTGTTGAATTCATGCTGAACATGAACAACAGTAGATTCCCGGTTTACCTTGATAACATTGATCACATAATTGGTATCCTTCACATCAGAGATGCCATGAAAAAGCTTTCTGAGCATGTGGATGATGATACTCCGCTTAGAAAGACCAGAGGACTTTTAAGATCACCTAAGAACGTCCCTGAGACCAGAAATATAGACACTCTTTTCCATGAGATGCAGAAGTCAAAGACACAGATGGTTATTGTCATTGATGAGTATGGTCAGACAGCAGGACTGGTTTCCATGGAGGATATCCTTGAGGAGATCGTTGGTAAGATCATGGACGAGTATGATGAGGATGAGGCATACATTGAGGCTACATCCAATGAGGACGAGTTCATTATAGAAGGAAAAACTCCCCTTGAGGATCTTGAGGAGAGATTTGGAATCACCTTTGAGGATGCACAGTTTGAGACTGTTAATGGTCTTTTGATTTCACAGCTCGACAGAATCCCCAAGGATGATGACGAGAACTTTACTGCTGAGATAGAGGGGTATTCATTTAAGATTTTATCCGTTAAAAATCACATGATCCAAAGTGTTTTGGTCAAGAGATTAAAGAATGCAGAGGGTGAAAATGCTGAAGATGATTCAGAGGAAGCTCTCGCAGAGTGAAGACATCTATTCGCCAAGGGCGAGTTGATATAAAGAAATTTCAAGCTTTTTTAGGAGGAAAAAATGTCAGGACATTCAAAATTTGCGAACATTAAGCATAAAAAGGAGAAGAACGACGCTGCTAAGGGTAAGATTTTTACAGTCATCGGACGTGAGATCGCAGTAGCAGTTAAAGAGGGTGGTCCAGATCCTGCAAATAACTTCAAGCTTGCGCAGGTTATTGCAAAGGCTAAGGCTAACAACATGCCTAACGATACTATCGAGCGTGGTATCAAGAAGGCAGCAGGCGCTGACGGAAGCGTTAACTACCAGACTCTTACATACGAAGGATATGGCCCGGGCGGTACAGCTATTATCGTTGATACACTTACAGACAACATCAACCGTACAGCTGCTAACGTAAGAGCTGCATTCTCAAAGGGTAACGGTAACGTTGGAACTCCCGGATGCGTATCATACATGTTTGATAAGAAGGGTCAGATCCTCATCGACAAGGAAGAGTGCGCTATGGGTTCAGATGACCTTATGATGCTCGTTCTTGATGCAGGTGCTGATGATTTCAATGAGGAAGAGGACAGCTACGAAATCCTTACAACTCCTGAAGCTTTCCAGGGCGTTGTTGAGGCTCTTGATAAGGAGAAGATCGTTACAGCATCAGCTGAGATCACAATGATTCCTCAGAACTACGTTGAGGTAACTGATGAGAACAACATCAAGTGCATCCAGAGAATCCTTGATATCCTTGAAGAGGATGATGATGTACAGGCAGTTTACCACAACTGGGATGACAGCTCAGTAGAATAATTAAAGAACTTATTGCACATTAAAAAGCAACAGGGGAGGCCTTGAGATGAAGCTTAAAAAGACATGGATTGGGGTTTGTGTCTTCGTAATTTATTTAGTGGGAATAATCTTTGCTACAGGAGTTACAGGCTTTGTTTCGGGGCTTTTTCTCAAATTTGGACAGCTTGTGCAGGCTATCATAGTTGCAGCCTGTGCGGTGGTGCTTGGACTAATTATTTCCTTTGCAGGAAATAGAATTGGTAAAAGCTTCATAGGTAGCGGCATAGGGAAAAACACACTGATTGAGGTTTTATCTCCTATCTTTATTACAATCTGTGGTGTTTTGTTTTATTACTTTAGCTCTTACATGTCACTAACAGGCGGAAATATGGCCCTTTATGAAGGAGCTAAGGTAACAGGTGGTGCAGTACTTCCTGTTAGTACAAGTATCCTTGACTATGTTTATATGCTTGGACTTCGTGGCTGCATGCTTTTACTTGGAAATGGAGCAAATGCTGTAGTTATCTACAATATAGTGCTCAGGGCTGTTTTGCTTTTGTGCCTTTATTTTTCACTTCGAATGACAATCGGTATACTGGGAGCTTATGTTAGCACTATACTTGTTATCTCCATTCCTGTTTTTGCAAATTCACTTTCGGTTGTGAGCAGTGCAAACCTGTTTTTTGCAGCGTTGTTCATGAGCATATTTTTTACAGTCATGCTCGCAAAAGGGATGAATACGGATGCCGGGAATATGGCATATTTCATTCTTTTTGATATTATTGTTGGCGCGCTCTGGGGATTTACAGTGTTTATGGATTTGGGTGGTATAGCTTTGCTTGCGATTGCATTTGCGGCATTTTTTGTACTGTCTGATCTGGAGGAAAAACACGTTGCAGCAAATGTGATTATTTATCTGATAACCGGAATTGCTACATTTGCTATATCAATTATCGGCTGGTACGGAAATTCTGATTTCATTGCAAACTTCTGGAAGTGGGCAAATCAGTTTTACGGAATAAATAATAGTGAATTATTTGTTATAGCTACAGAATCCATCCAGAGTCTTACGCTTATCCTGATACTTTTTGTTTGTGCTATAGCTGCTGCATTTGCCTATGTTTTCAGTGGCAGATGCGAGCGAGTTGTCCCTTGGTTTTTCTATATCGTGCTTGCTTCCGTATTGTCAGTTGTTCTTGGCAAGACTGCTACGAATGATCAGGTGTATCTGATGATTCTTTTAGCAATTGGCGTTGGATGTCTTATGTCATGTATTGCTTACAAGAAGAAGGCAGTGATAGCTGAGCCTGAGGCGGAAAGCCAGGCTGAAACAGAGAACAACGACGAGGCTCAGGATGAGCCCAAAGAAGAGACAGAAGAGAAGGTTGAAATTAAAGCAACCTCCAAAGAAATCTCAGAGGTTATAACGCCTGAGGAGAAAACTGTTGAGGCTGAGGTAGAAGAGACTGAGGTAGAAGAGACTGAGGTAGAAGAGAAGCCCAGGTTTGTGCCTGAGGGCATGGTACTTCCCATGGGAGATGAAGATGAAGAATCTCTCGTTCCGCACTTTAACTTAAAGAGAAATGAGAATGAAGATATAGGAGTTATCTCTCTTAATAGAGATGTAACACCCAAAGAAGAAACTGCTTCTAAGGAGCCTGAACCTGTAAAGGCAGTTGAAGCAGAAGAAAAGACTGAAGAGATTTCAGAAGAACCTATTACGGAAAAGACACCGGCTAAGGATGATTTCGATATCAGTATAGAGCCTGGTGATGATTTTGATATTTAAGATTTAGAATTGAGGATTTATATGAGAATTGAAGAGCTTGAAGCTTATGAGGTGATTGAAAAGAGAAGAATTGAGGATCTCAATTCAGAAAGCTATATTGTCCGTCATAAGAAGACCGGAGCAAGACTGGCACTTCTCTCAAATGATGATAATAATAAGGTTTTCTATATTGGTTTCAGAACCCCTCCCAAGGATTCAACAGGTGTTGCTCATATCATCGAGCACACTGTTCTTTGTGGTTCCAGGGAATTCCCTATTAAGGATCCTTTTGTTGAGCTGGTAAAGGGATCACTTAACACATTTCTTAATGCAATGACATATCCGGATAAGACTGTTTACCCTATCGCAAGCTGCAATGATACTGACTTCCAGAATCTTATGCACGTTTATCTGGATGCAGTTTTTTATCCTAATATCTATGACACCAAAAAGATATTCCAGCAGGAAGGCTGGCATTACGAAATGGAGGATGAAAATAGCGAGTTAGGAATAAACGGCGTTGTATATAACGAGATGAAGGGCGCATTTTCATCTGCTGATGAAGTTGTAGCAAGAGAAATCAGAAAATCTCTTTTCCCTGATACCACTTATGGTATTGAGTCTGGTGGTGATCCGGATGTAATCCCTGAGCTTACTTATGAGGATTATCTGGATTTCCATAGAAAGTATTATCATCCTTCAAACAGCTATATCTATCTCTACGGTGATATGGATATGGCAGAAAAGCTTAAGTACATAGATGAAGCTTATCTTTCCAATTTTGATAAGATCGAGGTTGATTCTGAGATTGCGCTGCAGGAAGGCTTTGCTTCAAGAAAAGATGTTACAAGTCAGTATCCAATCATGAAGGAAGAGTCTGAAAAGGATAACACTTACCTTACACTGAACTACGCAGTTGGAAGCAGTCTTGATCCTAAGTTTTATGTTGCTTTTGACGTGCTTGATTATGCTCTTTGCTCAGCACCTGGTGCTCCAATTAAGAAGGCACTTATCGACAAGGGTATAGGAAGTGAAGTTTTCAGTGATTACGACAATGGTATAAAGCAGCCTACTTTTTCTATAGTTGCAAAGAATGCAAATCCTGAGCAGAAGGATGAGTTCTTAAAGACTATTGAAGAGGTTCTGAAAAAGCAGGTAGCTGAAGGCATTGATAAGAAGGCGCTTCTTGCTGGAATCAATGCTGATGAATTCAAATACAGAGAAGCAGATTTTGGAAGATTCCCCAAGGGACTTCTTTACGGACTTCAGGTGTTTGACAGCTGGCTTTATGATGATATGAAGCCCTGGATCAACATCGAAGCAAACGAGACATTCGCTCAGCTTAAGAAGGAAGTAGAAAACGGATATTTTGAAGAGCTTGTAGAAAAGTATCTTTTACAGAACAATCACTGCACAATGCTCATGGTAACTCCTAAGAAGGGGCTTGCTGAGGAAAAGGAAGAAGCCTTAAAACAGCAGCTTAAGGAATATCGTGACAGCTTAAGTAGTGATGAGATAGCACAGATAGTTAAAGAAACAGCAGAACTTAAAGCTTATCAGGAAGAGCCTGACGCGCCTGAAGACCTTGCTAAGATTCCTCTTCTTAAAAGAGAAGATATGAAGAAGGAAGCTGATAAGTTTATTTACGAAGAGAGAAGCGTTGGAAATCAGAAGATTCTTTTCCATGATGTTTTCACTAATGGAATTGGCTATATAAACTTTGTATTCGACATAAAGAATGTTCCTGACAGACTTCTTCCCTATGTGCCTGTACTCAAGCTCCTTTTGGCACTTATGGATACAGAGAATTACACTTATGCAGATCTTTACAACGAGATCAACTTAAAGACAGGTGGAATCACAGGTTCTGTAAGTTCATATACAGATGCAAATGATGTAACTAAGTTCACCACAACCTTCGAGGTTAATGTGAAGGCTTTATATCCTCAGATTGATGATGCATTCAGACTTGTAAATGAGATTTTGATGCACACTAAATTTGATGATAAGAAGAGACTTCTTGAGATAATGGATGAAAACTGCTCTAGAGCACGTTCTGAGCTTGCAGGAGCAGGACATCACAGCGCTGCCTTAAGAGCAATGTCTTATGTATCACCTGCTGCTAAGCTTTCTGATATGACATCAGGAATTGGCGGTTACAGATTCCTTGAGGAAGTAAGAGAGCGCATCCAGGATGATGACAAGGCTACAGAAGAGTTCATCGGTTATATGAAGGAACTCTCTAGCATAATCTTCAGAGCTGAGAATCTCCTTGTGGATTACACTTCTTCTGAAAAAGAATATGTTGGAATTCCTGAGAAGGTTCAGAAGTTTGCAGATGAGCTTTATACAAATGAGGTAGAAAAGGGTGGCTTTACTCTTAGCTGCAATAAGTTAAACGAGGGCTTCCAGACAGCAGGCCAGGTTCAGTATGTATGCAGAGCCGGTAACTTTGCATCAAAGGGACTTAAGTATGATGGATCTCTTCGTGTACTCAAGGTAATGCTTGGCTATGATTACCTTTGGAAGAACATCAGAGTTCTTGGCGGAGCTTATGGCTGTATGAGCGGCTTTGCAAAGAATGGAGATTCTTATTTTGTAACCTACAGAGATCCTCATCTTACAAGAAGCATTGATGTATTCAAAGAGGCAGCAGATTACCTTAAGAATTTTGAGGCTGATGAGAGAACTATTACCCAGTTCATTATCGGTGCTATAAGTGATCTCGATACACCAAAGACTCCTTCAACAAAGGGTGCCTATGGTCTTACAGCTTATCTGTGTCATGCAGACATGGCTGATATCCAGAAGGATAGAGATGATCTTATTGCAACAGACCAGGCAAAGATCAGAAGTCTTGCAGCTTATATCGAAGCCTTTATGGAGGACGAATGTCTTTGCGTAGTCGGTGATGCTAAAAAGATAGAAGAAAACAAAGAACTGTTTGGAAAAGTGGAGCAGCTTATATATGCAGGAAAATCAGAATAATGTAAGTGCAGATTACAGATGTGGTTATGTAACTCTCATCGGTCGTCCGAATGTTGGAAAATCAACGCTTATGAATCATCTCATCGGACAGAAGATAGCGATTACATCCCATAAGCCCCAGACTACTAGAGGAAGGATTCAGACTGTTTATACAGATGAGAGAGGTCAGATAGTTTTTCTTGATACTCCCGGAATCCATGAATCGAAGAACAAGCTTGGGGAATATATGGTCAAGGTTGCAACCAAAACACTTGAGGAGGTTGACCTTATCCTCTGGCTGGTTGAGCCTACCACCTACATTGGTGCAGGTGAGAAAATGATCATAGAGCAGCTTCGCGCAAGCAACAAACAGGTAATACTTGTAATTAACAAGATAGATACTGTACCAAAGGAAGAACTGACAAAGTTCATTGAAGCCTACAAAAAGGAAATGGACTACGCTGATATTGTTACAGTTTCAGCACTTAAGCAGGAAAACTTAGAGGAGCTTATGGATGTTATTTTCAGTAAGCTTCCTTACGGCGATCCCTTCTATGAGGAGGAGACACTGACAGACCAGTCAGAGAGGGATATCGTATCAGAGATAATTAGAGAAAAGGCATTAAGGCTTTTATCGGATGAGGTTCCTCATGGTATTGCTGTTACAGTGGAGACTATGAAAACCAGACAGGTATCAAAGCCTGTTAAAAAGAAAAAATCAAAGCATGTACATCCACCGAAGAAATCAGCGCAGGCATCTCCCACAGCTGAAGGTGCAGTGCCGGATCTTGAAGCTATGCTCGCTGCATTATCTGGCGGCGAGAGCGACGCAGCAGACGTTCAGGATGTAGATAATATCATGGATATTGAAGCAACTATTATCTGCGAGAGAGATTCTCACAAAGGAATCGTCATTGGAAAAGGCGGAAGTATGCTTAAGAAGATCGGATCACAGGCAAGAGGCGATATAGAAAAGCTTGTTGGATGCCGCGTTAATCTTCAGCTTTTTGTTAAGGTCAGAAGAGACTGGAGAAATGATACTGTCCAGATGAAGAATTTTGGATATAAGAATACTAAGTAATGGAATAGAAAAATGGTTGAACTTGCTACTGTAAACGGAATGATAATAAAGCGTGCGCCTGTCGCAGAATACGACTGGGTAGTTACGATCCTTACTTCCGAACGTGGCAAGATTACAGCCTTTGCAAAGGGGGCCAGACGTCCGGGGAATCAGTTGTCCGGAGTTGTTGAGCCTTTTTGCTTTGGAGAATTTAAGCTATACGAAGGCAAGAGCTCCTATAACATTCAGGAGGCACATATCTCGAATTACTTCGAGACCTTCAGGCAGGATTTTGATGCCTCAATGTATGGAATGTTTTTTATGGAGCTCGCTGATTATTACACAAGAGAAAACAATGACGAGAGAGAAGTGCTGAAGCTTTTATACAGATCGCTTCAGGCTTTGGAGTCAGATAAGTTTGACAATAAATTCGTAAGATGTATTTACGAGATAAAAGCGCTTGCCATAAACGGAGAGTTCCCTGGCCTTCCGAACGATAGAAAATATCAGGATTCAACAACATATACTTTGAATTATATTTATTCAACACCTTCAGAAAAGCTTTTTTCGTTCAAGGTAACAGACGAGGTTCTGGTGGAACTTGACCATATATGCGATGTATACAGGAAACGTTTTATCGACAGACGCCTCAACTCGCTTGATATGGTGATGATGGTTGAAGGACAAAAGAGTTAATAGGGCACACGATTCCTGTATGAGGATCGTGTGCTTTCTTTTGTTTCATGCAATTATTGAAAATGTGATTAACAAAGTATATAATCAACAAGGTATGCATTCTTGAACCTGAAGTTCAAGAATATTCGTTAAAAGAGGGAAAGTAAGTGCAAAAGATAAGAAATATAGGTAATATTGCGGCCATATCACTTGCAATGGTAGTATTTTTAACTGCTTGCGGAGGGAAGGATCTGACAAAGACGGATGCCACCTCAGTTACAGTTAAGAAGGATGGCTCAGTCATAAATGTAATTTTCGAAGATTTTTCCGAAGGTTATTACAATATTGATGAATTAAAGAACATGGCAGAGGATGAGGTTAATGCTTATAACGCTCAAAACGGCGAAAGTAAAGCAGAACTCACATCTCTTGAAAGAGAAGACAGCAACATTAAGATGGTTATGAAATTTGCTTCTGCCAGTGATTATACAAGCTTTAATTCTGAACAGCTCATGTTTGGAACGGTTTCAGAGCTTAAATTATCCGGAGTAAATGTTGATACGAACCTTGTGGATACAAACGGGGTTCCGGTTTCTTCAGAAGATATTGCAGGTATTTTGGATGATCAGCATGTGCTGGTTACTGAAAATAAAGGACTTGTGGCATTACCATATAAGGTGAAATACACATCTAAGGGCGTAAGCCTTACAGATTCCAGCGTAGCAGATCTTTCACAGACTGCGGAGGGAGAACTTACATACATAGTTCTTGGTAAATAAATTAGTTAATAATTTTGGAGGTTTTTATATATGAAGGCAAATGAAAAGACAATGGAAAAGATTGTAGCACTTGCAAAGGCAAGAGGCTTTGTTTATCCGGGATCTGAGATTTACGGAGGTCTTGCAAACACTTGGGATTACGGTAACCTTGGTGTTGAGTTTAAGAACAATGTAAAGAAGGCATGGTGGCAGAAGTTTGTACAGGAGAACCCTTACAATGTTGGTGTTGACTGTGCGATTCTTATGAACCCTCAGACATGGGTAGCATCTGGTCACCTTGGTGGCTTCTCTGATCCTCTTATGGATTGTAAGGAGTGCCACGAGAGATTCAGAGCAGATCAGCTTATTGAGAACTTTGCAGCTGAGAACAATATCACTCTTGAGTCTTCTGTTGATGGATGGAGTCAGGAACAGATGAAGAACTTCATCGATGAGCACAACGTTCCCTGCCCGTCATGTGGAAAGCACAACTTCACAGATATCCGTCAGTTCAACCTTATGTTCAAAACCTTCCAGGGTGTAACTGAGGACGCAAAGGATACAGTATACCTTCGTCCTGAGACAGCACAGGGTATCTTCGTAAACTTCAAGAATGTACAGCGTACATCACGTAAGAAGGTTCCTTTTGGAATTTGCCAGATTGGTAAGAGCTTCCGTAACGAGATCACACCGGGTAACTTTACATTCCGTACAAGAGAGTTCGAGCAGATGGAGCTTGAGTTCTTCTGTAAGCCTGGCACACAGACAGAGTGGTTCGAGTATTGGAGAAAGACATGCTATGAGTGGCTCCTTTCTCTTGGAATCGACAAGGAGAATCTCCGTCTTCGTGATCATGATCCTGAAGAGCTTTCATTCTACAGTGACCATACAACAGATATCGAGTATGCATTCCCCTTCACAGACTGGGGCGAGCTCTGGGGTATTGCATCAAGAACAAACTACGATCTTACACGTCATCAGGAGACATCAGGCGAGCCTATGGATTACTTTGATGATGAGACAAATGAGAAGTACATTCCTTTCGTTGTTGAGCCTTCACTTGGTGCAGACCGTGTAACACTTGCATTCCTCTGCGAGGCATATGATGAGGAGAACATCGGAACAGAAGAGAAGCCTGATATGAGAACAGTTCTTCACTTCCATCCCGCTCTTGCTCCTGTAAAGATTGGTATCCTTCCTCTTTCAAAGAAGCTTGGTGAGGGCGCTGAGAAGATTTATGCACAGCTTTCCAAGAAGTACAACTGTGAGTATGACGACAGAGGAAACATTGGTAAGAGATATCGCAGACAGGATGAGATCGGTACACCTTTCTGCATCACATATGACTTTGACTCAGAGACAGATGGCAAGGTAACAGTTCGTTTCCGTGACAGCATGGAGCAGGAGAGAATTGCTATCGACGAGCTCGAGGCATTTTTCAGTGACAAGTTTGACTTCTAAGTCGAAGTAAAAATAAGGAGTTTTAAGATGAAACAATTTACAGCTAATGAACTGCGCAAGGCTTGGAAGCAGTTCTATATAGATCGCGGACATGTTGATTGTGGTGCAGTTTCACTTGTATCTGACGGATCAACAGGTGTTATGTTCAACGTTGCAGGTATGCAGCCTCTTATGCCTTATCTTCTTGGTAAGAAGCATCCCATGGGAACAAGACTTTGCAATGTTCAGGGATGCGTTCGTACTAACGATATTGATTCCGTTGGTGACAAGAGCCATGGTACATTCTTTGAGATGATGGGAAGCTGGTCACTTGGCGATTACTTCAAGAAGGAGCGTTGCCAGTGGAGCTTTGAGCTTCTTACAGAGCTTTTTGGATTTGATGCGGATCACCTTGCAGCAACAGTATTTGCAGGTGATGAGAATGCTCCTAGAGATGAAGAGGGTGCTAAGTATCGTATCGAGTCAGGATTTAAGCCTGAGAATATTTTCTATCTTCCTGCAGAGGATAACTGGTGGGGACTTGAATATGGTCCCTGTGGTCCTGACAGTGAGATGTTCTATGTAAAGGATGTTCCGGATTGCGGACCTGACTGCGGCCCTGGATGCCACTGCGGTAAGTACACAGAGATCGGTAATGATGTATTTATGCAGTATGAGAAGCATCACGATGGACACCTTACACCTCTTTCTCAGAAGAATGTTGATACAGGTTGGGGACTTGAGCGTATTCTTGCTTTCCTTAACGGCGTTGATGATGTTTACAAGATCGATCTTCACGCTCCTGTAATCGCATACATTGAAAAAGAGAGTGGAATTAAGTATGAGTCTGATGAGAAGACTACAAGATCAATGAGAATCCTTGCAGATCACACTCGTACATCAGTTATGCTTATTGGCGATGAGGCTAAGCTTCTTCCTTCTAACACTGGCGCTGGATATATCCTTAGAAGACTTATCCGTCGTGCTGTTAGACATGCAAGAACTCTTGGTCTTAACAAGGAGCAGATCCTTGGCGTAGCTAAGATTTATATCGATGAGTATAAGGATAGCTATGAGCATCTTAATAAGAACCAGAAGTTTGTTCTTACAGAGCTTGAGAGAGAAATTGCTCGTTTCGAGTCTACTCTTGAAAATGGTATGAAGGAGTTCAAGAAGATTCTTGATAAGACTTCTACTGCTGGTAAGAAGGAAATCGAAGGAAAGGATGCATTCTTCCTTTATGATACATTTGGATTCCCTATCGAGCTTACTGTAGAGCTCGCTGAGGAAGAAGGCTTTACTGTTGATGAGAAGGGCTTTGCTGATTCTATGGAAGAGCAGAAGCAGAAGGCTAGAGAGAACCAGAATTTCTCAGCTAACCTCACAACAGGCGCTGGCGTATTTGATAACCTTGATGAGTCAGTTCAGAGCGAGTTTGTTGGTTATGAGACTATTACAGCTGAGGGCAAGGTTGTTGCACTTGCTGGTGAGTCTTCACTGGTTGATTCTCTTTCAGAAGGAGAAACAGGAACAATCATCACAGACAAGACTCCTTTCTATGGCACAATGGGTGGTCAGGTAGGCGATATTGGTACTATCACATGCAAGTGTGGTGCTACTTTCGATGTACTTGAGACAATTCATGTTGCTGGTGGTAGAACAGCTCATGTTGGTAAGGTGATAAATGGAAGCTTCAAGATTGGAAGCGAAGTTACACTTTCAGTTGATGCTGAAAACAGAGCAAAGACATGTAGAAACCACTCTGCAACTCACCTTCTTCAGAAGGCACTTCAGGAGGTTCTTGGTGATCATGTTGAGCAGGCTGGTTCATACCAGGATCCTGACAAGACAAGATTCGACTTCAGTCATCACCAGGCTATGACAGCTGAGGAGATTCAGAAGGTAGAAGACATCGTAAACGAGAAGATTGCAGCTGCACTTCCTGTTGTAACAAAAGAGATGTCCATGGAAGAAGCTAAGAAGACAGGAGCTATGGCTCTGTTTGGAGAAAAGTATGGCGATACAGTTCGTGTAGTAAGCATGGGCGACTTCTCAATCGAGCTTTGTGGTGGTACACATGTTTCCAACACAAGCCATGTTGGAATTTTCAAGATTGTTTCAGAGAGCGGTGTTGCAGCAGGCGTACGACGTATCGAAGCTCTCACAGGAAGCAATGCAAGAGCATATTACAAGAATGCAGATAATGAACTCTTGGAGGCATCAAAGCTTCTTAAGACAACACCTGCCGATCTTGCAGATCATATCAAGAAGCTTCAGGAAGAGCTCAAGGCAGTTAAGAGTGAAAACGAATCCTTAAAGAGTAAGGAAGCTCAGGCAGCTCTTGGCGATGTTACAGACAAGGCTCAGGAAGTAAAGGGCGTTAAGCTCATTGCAGAGAGCGTTAAGGGTGTAGACATGAACGGTCTTAGAGACCTTGGTGATCAGCTCAAGACCAAGATTGGCGATGGAGTAGTAGTTCTTATTTCTGAGAACGATGGCAAGGTTAACCTTATTGCTATGGCAACTGACGGAGCAATCGCTAAGGGCGCTCATGCTGGAAACCTTGTAAAAGAAATTGCTTCACTTGTCGGTGGTGGCGGCGGTGGCCGTCCTAACATGGCTCAGGCTGGTGGTAAGAACCCTGCAGGTATTCCTGATGCTATCGCAAAGGCACCTGTAGCACTTGAAGCTCAGATCAAGGATTGATGCCATAAAAAAGCTTTTTCAGGGGCTTATGTCCCTAATGAATAATATTTTTGAAAAACCTTCTTGACGTATTGGAAATTTGTGATATAATCTATAAATGTTATGTAGTAAAACAAGCATGACAAATAACCCAATCAGCCGTAAGGAAGGGTCTGAAGGGAGGGTAAGAGTAAAGATGTCAACAGTAATAGTTAAAGAAAACGAGACTTTAGACAGCGCACTGCGCCGTTTTAAGAGAAGCTGTGCCAAGGCTGGTATTCAGCAGGAGATTCGTAAAAGAGAACATTACGAGAAGCCAAGCGTAAAGCGCAAGAAGAAGTCTGAGGCAGCAAGAAAACGTAAATATAATTAATTAAAATAAGTCCTTGGTTGGTTTATTCATCCAAGGACTTTTTTAACTTAAAATTATGACATTAAAATTGATAATTATACTAATCGTACTTCTTATAATCGCCATGGTGGCAATTATTTATCACGATATGACGCACTTTGTCGTTCGCGAGTATGAAGTGCGCTCAAATAAAATAAATAAAGACGTCACATTCTGCCTCTTGTCTGATCTACATGAGAAATCCTATGGAGAAGGAAACTGTGATCTTATAAAAGCAGTTGAAGAAGCAAAGCCGGATATTATCCTGATTGCAGGGGATATGATAACTGGTCAGAATGATCTGCATAACACGAATATGGAACCTGCTCTTTCACTTATTGGTGAGCTTTCCAAAAAGTATCCAATATATGCAGCTAACGGGAATCACGAGTATAAAATGTGGCTCCTTGGCAAAAAATACGGCAGGATATACCGCGAGTATGATAAAAAGCTAAGGGATTTAGGAGTAGTACTTCTTAGGAATCAGGGGACATACCTTGAGGATTACAACATGGAGATCCATGGTCTGGAGCTTGGATATGAGCATTACAGGAAGCTGTTTAAGCACACTATGGCGCCTGGATATATCGAGCACTTTTTTGGTGATCCCTGTGAAGCAAGGTATCAGCTTTTGATAGCACATAACCCTCAGTATTTTGATGATTATTGTAAGTGGGGAGCTGATCTTACAGTTTCAGGTCACGTGCATGGTGGAATCGCAAGACTTCCGCTTCTTGGCGGCGTGATGTCGCCTGCTATAGCACTTTTTCCTAAGTATGATGGCGGACTTTTTAAGAAGGATAATAAATATATGGTTCTGAGCAGAGGCCTTGGAATGCATACAGTTCCCATCAGGTTTAACAATCCTGGTGAGGTCTGCATTATTAAGGTTTTGCGCTCTGGGGAGTAAAAGATGGCACTTGAGATTAAACTGCAGGTATTTGAGGGACCTCTGGATCTGCTGCTTCATCTTATAGATAAAAACAAAATAGACATATATGATATTCCGATTGCGATGATAACTGAGCAGTATATGGAATATATCAGAGCCATGCAGAAGGATGATATGGAGGTTACCAGTGAATTCCTTGTAATGGCTGCGACTCTTGTGGATATTAAGTGCAAGATGCTCCTTCCTAAGGAAGTCAATGAGGAGGGAGAAGAAGAGGATCCCAGAGCAGAGCTTGTTGAAAAGCTTCTTGAGTACAAGATGTACAAGTTCATGGCGGATGAGCTCAGAGAGAGGCAGATGAACGCCGATACCCATATGTATCGCAAGAAAAATATTCCGGATGAGGTTATGTCTTATGAGGAGCCTCTTGATTATGATGCTCTTATAGGTGATGCCAATCTGGCGAAGCTCAACGATATTTTCCAGGCGCTTCTTCGCCGCCAGGAGGATAAAGTTGACCCTATCAGAAGTAAGTTTGGTAAGATTGAAAAAGAGGCTGTGGATATCGACCAGAAGACTGTTTATGTCAAAGCATATATCAGGGAGCATGAGAGATTCAGCTTCCGTCAGCTTCTGGAAAAGCAGCACAGCAAGGTTGAGATAATAGTTACTTTTATGGTAATTCTCGAAGCTATGAAGGTTGGAGACGTAACCATAGAGCAGGATGAAAATTTCGGTGATATCACGGTTATCTCAAATCGTTTTGGAGGAGACTTATGACAAAGAAGGAAGGCGCAGCCGCTATTGAGGCTATACTTTTCACCATGGGGGATTCAGTGAGTGTGGCAGCTCTTTGCAATGCTACTGATCAGGATCTAAAGGATGTCAGAGAAGAACTGGCATATCTGAAAGAAAAATACGGAAACGAAGACAGTGGAATAGGACTTATAGAGCTTGAGGATTCTGTACAGCTTTGCACAAAGAGCAGCATGTACGAATATCTGATAAAGGTTGCAAAGACACCTAAGAAGATAACGCTTACAGATGCACTTATGGAGACGCTTTCAATCATTGCTTACAAGCAGCCTATCACTCGTCTTGATGTTGAGAGGATAAGAGGCGTTAACAGTGACCATGCTGTAAACCGCCTTGTTGAGTTTAATCTTGTTCAGGAGCTTGGCAGACTTGATGCTCCTGGAAGACCGCTTCTTTTCGGCACAACAGAGCAGTTCCTTAGAAGCTTTGGAGTTAAGTCATTGGATGAACTTCCAACACTTGATACAGTCAGAATTGAAGAGTTCAAGCAGGAAGCTGAACAGGAAATAAATGTAAAATTAGATATATGATAAAAAAAACATAAAAAATAGCCTTAGACGTGCATTCTAAGGCTATTTTTATGTTATACTATATCCTGACGTTATGTGGTTTTACGTTAAAAGTACTTAATTGGAAAATTTTTTTCCATCAGCACAGTGCGTAGGCTGATTCCAGCGTTACTTATATGTGCATCAATTATATTACGGAGGTGAAGAAATGAGTAGTTCTTCTCAGGCAAGTCAGAGACTCTATTCTCTGCTTGATGAAAACAGTTTCGTTGAGATCGGTGCTCTTGTAAAAGCAAGAAACACAGATTTCAATCTGAAGCAGACAGATACACCCTCTGATGGTGTAACTTGTGGCTATGGCATGATAGACGGAAAGCTTGTCTATGTGTATGCGCAGGATGCATCAGTTCTTGGTGGATCTGTAGGAGAGATGCATGCTAAAAAGATTGCAAATCTCTATGATTTAGCCCTTAAGATGGGCGCGCCGGTAATCGGTCTTATCGATTCCGCAGGTTTAAGACTCCAGGAGGCAACAGATGCTCTTAATGCATTCGGCGAGATCTATCGTAAGCAGATCGATGCATCAGGTGTTGTTCCCCAGATCACAGCAGTTCTTGGATCATGTGGCGGCGGACTTTCACTTTTCCCTGAAGTAACAGACTTTACATTTATGGAGGAGAAGAATGCAAAGCTTTTTGTTAATTCTCCCAATGCTATTCCTGGCAACAGCAAGGAAAAGTGCGACACTTCATCTGCAAGCTGGCAGAGCTCAGAGGTAGGAAGTGTTGATGTAACAGGAGATGAGGAGACTATTTTTGCTCAGATCAGAGAGCTCGTTTCACTTCTTCCTTCCAACAACGAGGATACAGATTCCTTCGAGGAGTGCACTGACGACCTTAATCGCGTATGCGAGAACCTTGAGGGCTCAGCAGCAGATCCTGCACTTATCTTTGGTCAGATCGCTGACAACGGTGTATTCTTTGAGACAAAGAGAAATTATGCAAAGGATATGGTTACAGGATTCATCAGACTTGGCGGAGCTACAGTTGGTGTATTTGGTAACAGAAGCGCTCTTTATGATGAAAAGGGCGAGGTTGCAGAGAAGTTCGAAGATCGTCTTACAGCACATGGTTGTGAGAAGGCAGCAGAGCTTGTAAGATTCTGTGACGCTTTTGATATTCCTGTTCTTTCATTCACAAACGTGTCAGGCTTTGGCGCTACAAAGTGTGATGAGAGACATGTTGCTAAGAATGCAGCAAGACTTGTTGCAGCTCTTGCAAGTGCAACAACTCCTAAGGTTAACGTTATAACAGGTAAGGCATTCGGAAGCGCTTATGTTGTAATGAACTCTAAGGCAGTTGGTGCTGACCTGACCTTCAGCTGGGAAGATGCTGAGATCGGAACAATGGATGCTGAGCTTGCAGCTAAGATCATTGCTGATGGTAAGGATGCGCAGGAGGTAGCTGACACAGCTGCTGCTTACGCTAAGCTTCAGAATAATGCTGAGAGTGCTGCAGCTAGAGGATATGTTGATACAATCATAAGTGCTGCTGACACAAGAAAGTATGTAATCGGTGCATTCGACATGCTTTTCAGTAAGCGCGATGAGCGCCCTGCTAAGAAGCACACAACAGTATAAGGAGGGAGCGAATCTTGAAGCATAAGATACTTGCTTTGGGTGTTACGCTGATGTGCATGCTGTCTCTTGCAGCTTGTGGCGATAATATCAAATATGATACCGTTGCCGGAAGCAAATACGATGAGACTACTTTCAATAAAGAAAATCTGACAATGTTCGCTGAGAACATAGAGGATTCATGGTTTGAAGGATGGTTCCTCAGTGATATTACACCTGATAATTTTGAAGACAATTTATACGACGGCATAGTTCAGAGCTTTGACGAGGAGACTTTTGCAGTAATCCTTGCAGGCTACAAGAACTGGTACGATGCTGTAGAAGAAATTGGTTATAGTTCACCTGCTACACTTGCTGACGACATCAGCGTTAAGAGTATTAAATACTACATTAACCGCGATGGCGAGCTTATGGTAGACGCTATAATCGAAGGTACAGGAGAGAAAGCACATTCAGCTATTCTTGAGTACAGTCTTGATCGCAAGGGTAAGCCCTTACTCATCTCTGTAAATGTAAATCATTCAACAGGTGAGAAGCTTGCCAGCGCAGGACTTAACACACTCCTTGGAATGGGAATGGCGTTCGCTGTACTTATTATCATTGCTCTTGTTATATCAGCATTCCCGCTTATCGGAAAGCTGGCAGAGAAGAAGCCTGAAACAGATAAGGCTATCACAAAGCAGTCAATGGAAAATGTAACAGCACAGATAGCTGACAAAGAGGATCTTTCTGAGGATGCTGAGCTCGTAGCTGTTATAGCAGCAGCAATTGCTGCATACGAAGGCAGCGCATCAACTGATGGATATGTAGTAAGATCCATCCGTAAGAGATCTGCCAGCAATTGGAAAAAAGCATAAAGCTATTAGGAGGATTTAAATAATGAAAAACTATACAATTACCGTTAACGGAAACGTATATGATGTAACAGTAGAAGAAGGTGCAGGCGGCGCAGCTCCTGCAGCAGCTCCCAGAGCAGCTGCTCCCAAGGCTCCCGCAGCTCCTGCAAAGAAGGCTTCTGCTGGCGCAGGTGCAGTAAAGGTTACAGCTGGTGCAGCTGGTAAGGTTCTTAAGCTTGACGCTAGCGTTGGCCAGGCAGTTAAGAAGGGTGACACAGTAGTAACTATGGAATCTATGAAGATGGAGATCCCTGTTGTTGCACCTCAGGATGGCACAGTTGCAAGCATTGATGTTGCAGTTGGTGATCAGGTTGAGGCAGGCGCTGTTCTTGCAACAATGAACTAATATAAAGGATTCGAAATCGGAGGTCGTTAAATGGATTACATTGCTAACACATTATCGAATCTCTGGCAACAGACGGCGTTTACTACAATGACACCGGGTAACTACATCATGGTTGTTGTTGCACTTATATTCTTGTACCTCGCCATTGCTAAAGGATTCGAGCCGCTGCTGTTGGTGCCTATTTCCTTCGGTATGCTTCTTGTTAATATCTATCCGGATATTATGTTGTCTATCGAGAAATCATCAAACGGCGTAGGCGGTCTTTTGTACTATTTCTATTTGCTTGATGAGTGGGCAATCATGCCGTCACTTATCTTCATGGGTGTTGGTGCGATGACAGACTTCGGTCCCCTTATCGCAAACCCCAAGAGCTTCCTTATGGGAGCAGCAGCTCAGTTTGGTATCTTTTCAGCTTACTTCATGGCTATTGCTATGGGCTTTAATGATCAGCAGGCTGCAGCTATCTCCATCATCGGTGGAGCAGATGGACCGACATCCATCTTCCTTGCAACAAAGCTTAATCAGACTACAATACTTGGACCTATCGCGGTTGCTGCATATTCGTACATGTCACTTGTACCGATCATTCAGCCCCCGATCATGAAGCTTCTCACAACGGATAAGGAGAGAACAATCCGTATGCAGCAGCTTCGTCCTGTATCTAAGCTTGAGAAGATTTTGTTCCCGATCGTAGTTACAATCGTTGTAAGTATGATCCTTCCTACAACAGCACCTCTTATCGGTATGCTTATGCTTGGTAACCTCTTCCGCGAGAGTGGAGTTGTACGTCAGCTTCAGGAGACAGCATCAAATGCGCTCATGTACATCGTAGTTATCATGCTTGGTACATCCGTTGGTGCTACAACAAGTGCTGAGGCATTCCTTAACATTACAACAATCAAGATCGTTGTACTTGGTCTTATCGCATTCGTAATTGGTACAGCTGCTGGATGTCTGTTCGGTAAGCTTATGTGCGTTATCACCGGTGGTAAGGTTAATCCTCTTATTGGTTCTGCCGGAGTTTCAGCGGTTCCGATGGCAGCCAGAGTATCACAGAAGGTTGGTGCAGAGTATGATCCCAGTAACTTCCTTCTCATGCATGCTATGGGCCCCAACGTTGCAGGTGTCGTAGGTACCGCGGTCGTTGCAGGAACATTTATGGCGGTATTTGGTGTCTTCTAAGCCGTCAACTGATATTTAATTTGTAAAGGAGAACAATTATGGCAAAGCCAGTTAAGATTACAGAGACAGTTCTGCGTGATGCACATCAGTCACTTATTGCCACCAGAATGCCTACAGAAAAAATGCTTCCCATTATCCCTACAATGGATAAGATCGGCTACAACTCAGTTGAGTGCTGGGGAGGCGCAACTTTCGATGCTTCCATGAGATTCCTTAAAGAAGATCCATGGGAGAGACTTCGTAAGTTAAGAGATGGATTCAAGAACACAAAGCTGCAGATGCTCCTTCGTGGTCAGAACATCCTTGGTTACAAGCATTATCCTGATGACGTTGTAGAGTACTTCGTTCAGAAGTCTATTGCAAACGGTATTGATATCATCAGAATTTTCGACTGCCTGAACGACCTTAGAAACCTTGAGACATCAGTTAAGGCTACTAAGAAAGAGGGCGGGCACGCTCAGATCGCTCTTGCATATACACTTGGTGATGCTTATACAGAAGAGTACTGGATGAACATCGCAAAGGATATCGAGAACATGGGTGCAGATTCAATCTGTATCAAGGATATGGCTGGACTTCTTCTTCCCTATGAGGCAGAGAAGCTCGTTAAGGCTCTTAAGAGCTCAACAAGCCTTCCTATCGATCTTCATACACACTACACTTCAGGTGTTGCCAGCATGACATACATGAAGGCTGCTGAAGCTGGTGTTGATATCATCGACTGTGCTATTTCACCTTTCGCTCTTGGTACATCTCAGCCTGCTACAGAAGTTATGGTTGAGGCATTCAAGGGCCAGGAATTCGATACAGGTCTTGATCAGAAGCTCCTTGCTGAGGTTGCTGATTACTTCAGACCTTACAGAGAAGAGTGCCTTGCTAGCGGACTTATGGATGCTAAGGTTCTTGGTGTTAACATCAAGACTCTTATGTATCAGGTTCCCGGCGGTATGCTTTCCAACATGGTTAGCCAGCTGAAGGAGCAGAACGCAAGCGACAAGTACAACACTGTGCTTGAGGAGATTCCTCAGGTTCGTAAGGACTTTGGTGAGCCTCCGCTTGTTACACCTTCTTCACAGATCGTTGGTACACAGGCAGTAATGAACGTTCTTATGGGCGAGCGTTACAAGGTTGCTACTGACCAGACTAAGGACCTCCTTGCTGGTGAGTATGGTAAGACAATTAAGCCTTTCAATCCTGAAGTTCAGAAGAAGATCATTGGCGATAGAGAAGTTATCACATGCAGACCTGCAGATAAGCTTCAGCCTGGTCTTCCTAAGTTTGAAGAGGAAGTTAAGCAGTGGAAGCAGCAGGATGAGGACGTTCTGTCCTATGCTCTGTTCCCTCAGGTTGCTACAGACTTCTTCAAGTATCGTCTTGCACAGCAGGATAAGGTTGATCTTTCAGAAGCAGACACCAAGAATGGTGCATATCCTGCATAACTGATGGATTATAATGTTTTTATAAAGGGCGCCGCAGGGCGCCCTTTTTGTGCTATAATTAAGTTAGTATTTTATTGCTTTTTCGAAAATTGTTTGGGAGAGTTCTAAAAGGTATGGCAGAATTTAGAAGACAACGATCTAAATTTAATGCAACCCCAGGGTCATTTAGACTGGATCAGCGCAAGTCTGAGGAATCGAGACAGCTCCTTGCGGTGGACACTATTAATGGATACAGAGTAAGACCCGGCCTCTATGGTATGAATGGCGCCACTGTTCTTCCGGATGGCGTTAATTTCACTGTGCATTCAAATGGTGCAACCAAGATTACACTGCTTTTATATCATCGAGGAGAAGAACGCCCATATACATCAATCACTTTTCCTGAGGAATACAGAATCGGTAAAGTACATTCGATGATCGTATTCGGACTTCCTATCGAAAACCTGGAATATGCATATCGTGTGGACGGCCCTTGGGATGAGCAGAAGGGACTTTTATTTGACTATAACCATGTACTGCTTGATCCTTATGCCAAAGCTGTAGTAGGCCAGAAAATCTGGGGCGAGACAGTCAGGTTTGAAGGTGCCTATAGAGCCAGAGTCGTAAGCAATGAATTTGACTGGGGAGAGACCTCATGGCTTAAAACACCAATGAGTGATTCCATAATTTATGAAATGCATGTAAGAGGATTTACAAAGCATGAATCCTCTGGAGTTAAATGCAAGGGCTCTTTTGCAGGAATCATGGAAAAGGTTGATTACTTAAAACGCCTTGGAGTTACAGCTGTTGAGCTTATGCCCATTTTTGAATTTGATGAAACAAGAGATAAGAGAATCGTTAATGGAAGAACGCTTCTTGATTATTGGGGCTATAACACAGTAAGCTTCTTTGCGCCTAACACCAGCTATGCCTATAAGTCTGAGTATAACAAGGAAGGCTTTGAGCTTAAGGAGATGATAAAGCTTCTTAAAGAAAATGGCATAGAAGTAATTCTCGACGTTGTATTTAACCATACAGCTGAGGGAAATGAGAACGGACCCTTCATATCCTTTAAGGGATTTGATAATAATATTTACTACATGCTGACACCTGGTGGAGATTATTATAACTTCAGTGGTTGCGGCAATACTTTGAATTGTAATCATCCCATAGTTCAGCAGATGATAGTTGATTGTCTGCACTACTGGGTTGAGGAATATAAGATTGATGGATTCAGATTTGATCTTGCAAGTATCCTGGGACGTGACATAAACGGTGCTCCTATGGAACATCCTCCGCTTCTTCACAGACTTGCTTTTGATCCGCTTCTTGGTGATGTAAAGCTTATCGCTGAGGCATGGGATGCTGGCGGAATGTATCAGGTAGGTTCATTCCCTTCATGGGGCAGATGGGCAGAGTGGAACGGAAAATATCGTGACAGTATAAGATCCTTCTTAAAGGGTGATTACTGGGCTGCGCCTGATGCTGTCAGACGTATAACTGGATCCATGGATATGTATCAGCATAACTATGCTGGTTCTGATTCGTCGGTTAATTTTATTACCTGTCATGATGGCTTTAGTCTCTATGACATGTTTGCCTATAATGAAAAGCATAATGAGGCTAATGGCTGGAACAATACTGACGGAGCGAATGATAACAGAAGCTGGAACTGCGGATGGGAAGGAGAAACTGACGATCCGGAGATTATGAAGCTCCGCTTTAAGATGATGAGAAATGCAATTGCCATTTTGATGTGCAGCAGAGGAACTCCTATGATACTTCAGGGAGATGAGTTTGCTAACACTCAGTATGGTAATAACAATGCGTATTGTCAGGACAATGAGATTTCCTGGCTCAACTGGGAGCTCCTTGAAAAGAACAAGGCGTATTTCGATTTTTACAGAAATATGATCCAGTTTAGAAGAAAGCATCATTCAATCCGAAAGGATTTGAAATCGGCTATATGCGGATTCCCTGCTATAAGTGTGTTTACAGATCATCCTAACCACAGGGATATAAATGATAATACCAAGGTTATAACTGTAATGTACGCAGGCTTTGTTAAGAAGCTTGGGCATGATGATGTTGTAATAATGTCGGTTAATTCTTTCTGGGAGGATATGCAGATAACACTTCCAGAGCCTCCGCAGGGAGCATACTGGACATTGGTTGTAGATACAGCTGCTGAGGATGGCAGATACTTTAACAATAGGCCCAAGCCGCTTACTGTTCCGAACTGGAGAATGAAGGCCAGGAGCGTGAGTATATTTATTGCAGCTTATGGAGTAGAGTATGGCAGATGAAAATGATGCTGTAGAAAAAACTGAAGAGACTAAGGAAATAGAGAATCCAGAGATCAACCTTGCGGATTTAGAGAAACCAGAGGATCTTACTGTAGATGGCTACAGCTTTTTGTCAAAAGAGGATGTTGAAAAGGCTAAGCTTGATAAGCAAAAGATAAACATCCTTGGCCAAAAGGTTAAATCCACAAAGGTTTCTGACCTTGAGGCTGTCTATGAGAAAGCTATTTCCAATAAGATTTTTTCTACGCCTGTTGGCTGGGAGTACCTTGCGAAGCTTCGGGACAGGCTTATTAGTGCGGGAGTTAATGAGGAAGATCTTACACCAATTCCAATTACACTTAAGATTACAAATGTACCTTTGCCGGACGAATATCGCCCAAGACAGTACATCACGCCTATTCCAAAGAAAAAAAGAGATCCCAAGACTACCATGCTTTTGATGGGAGCTTTGAATGTAATACTGGCTCTACTTGTTATCGCAATGTTTCTTATAGCGTGGCTTGGAGAAACAGATAACATAATCAATTATAAGAGGAATGTAACAAACAGATTTGCTGAGTGGGAGCAGTCCTTAAAGGAAAGAGAAAAAGCTGTAAGAATAAAAGAAAGAGATTTGATGATCGAGGATGATACCGAGTATGGAGAAGGTATCGACCTTGATGAAGATACTGAGGAAAATCAGGAACAAAATAAAACAGAAAATTCACAAAATTAGTGTAGTATATGTGAGTAGCTTTATTTTACATATATTTACTTAGGAGATTTACATAATGGAAAAGCTGAAAATATTAGTGGTTGATGATGAAGCCAGAATGAGGAAGCTTGTTCGTGACTTCCTTGTAAAAAGTAATTTTGACGTAATAGAAGCAGAGGATGGCCAGAAGGCTCTTGATATTTTCTTTGAAAACCAGAATGACATTGCGCTTATTATTCTGGACGTTATGATGCCGAAGATGGATGGATGGCAGGTTTGCAGAGAGGTAAGAGCATATTCTAAGGTGCCTATCATCATGCTTACTGCAAAGACAGAAGAAAGAGATGAGCTTCAGGGCTTTGAGCTTGGTGTTGATGAATATATTGGTAAGCCCTTTAGCCCCAAGATATTAGTTGCCAGAGTTGATGCGATTCTTAGAAGAACTACACAGGTTACCAGCGAGGATATTCTAGAGGCTGGAGGAATTGTTATTAACAAGGCTGCGCATAGCGTTGAGATTGATGGTAAGGGAATCGAGCTTAGCTTTAAGGAGTTCGAGCTTTTGACATACTTTATTGAGAACAAGGGCATCGCTCTTTCAAGAGAGAAGATTCTCAATAATGTCTGGAACTATGACTATTTTGGAGATGCCAGAACAATTGATACCCATGTTAAAAAGCTTCGTGGAAAAATGGGAGAAAAGGGTGATCTCATTAAGACTATCTGGGGCATGGGATACAAATTTGAAGAGTGAAGATAATGTCGATTTTTTCTAGAAATAAAGATGCAACAAAGAGGGTAAATCATTCTTTAAGGGCAGAATTTAGCGTTTTATTCATCCTTGTTATGGTGGCGATGATTGGTTTTTGCCTCTTAACAAACATGATGCTCCTTGAAAGAGTTTACCTCTCTCATCAGACTAAGGTTGTAAAAACTGCTTACAGCAATATTAATGATGCTTCTACTGATGGAAGCTTTGCAACAGATGAATATGATATAGAGCTTCAGAGCATATGTGATACCTATGGTATAGAGCTGATCGTGCTTGATGCTGATTCCCAGATGATCAAATCTTCATCAAGCGATGCTGAGTATATGGCTCATATTTTGTGGGATAATCTCATCGGCGAGGATATGTTTTCCGCGGTTGTAACGAACAGAGTGATCCTTGAGAAAACTGATGATTACACAGTTCAGATAGAAGTTGATAAGAGAATGAACACTGAATACCTCGAGATATGGGGTGTCATTGATTCTGGATATATAGTAATGGTTAGAAGTGCTATAGCCGGAATCAGAGAGAGTGTAAGTATCTTCAACAGATTCATGGCTATTGTTGGAGGTGCTGCGATTCTTATAGGAAGTATTCTTCTTATCTTTTTGACAAACAGGGTTACAAGGCCTATTTTGAGATTAAGCCAGATATCAAGTGAGATGAAGAATCTCAACTTTGAAGCCAAGTACCAGTCTAGTGGTAAAAACAGAAATGAGCTGGATATACTTGGAGAGAATATAAACGAACTTTCTGAGACTCTTGAGACTACTATCAGGGAGTTAAAGACTGCTAACAATGAACTCAAGCAGGATATCGCTCATAAAGAAGAGATAGATGAAATGAGACGAGAGTTTTTGTCAAATGTATCTCATGAGCTAAAGACTCCTATCGCTCTTATTCAGGGGTATGCAGAGGGACTTCAGGAGGGAATTATAGATGATCAGGAGAGCATGGATTTTTACTGTGAGGTAATCCGTGATGAGGCATCCAAGATGGATGTGCTTGTAAAAAAACTCCTGACTCTGAATCAGCTTGAGTTTGGTAATGACGTAGTTCAGATGGAACGCTTTGATATAGTGGAAACCATAAAGAATTACCTTAAATCTGCCGATATATTAACGAAACAGAAAAATGCAACTGTGCATATGGCAGATTATGAGCCAATTTATGTATGGGCAGATGAATTCAAGACAGAAGAAGTAATAATGAACTACTACACCAACGCCCTTAACCATTTGGACGGAGAGTGTGTAATTGAAATTAAGCTTGAAAAGATAGATGACAAGGTAAGAGTATCCGTCTTTAATACAGGAGAACCTATTCCTGAGGATAGCATTGACCATATCTGGGAGAAGTTTTACAAGGTTGATAAAGCAAGGACCAGAGAGTATGGTGGAAGTGGAGTAGGACTTTCGATTGTTAAGGCGATTATGGATTCCATGCACCAGGAGTACGGTGTGAGAAATTATGATAACGGCGTGGAATTCTGGTTTGAACTTGAGTGTAATACTTGATGTAGAACTTGCGTTTTTGCTATAAGGCAAAAAGAGGGGGCACTATGAAGAAGAGCGTACTTAAAGCATTGGCAATAGGTATTACATCCAGTCTTTTGCTGACAGGATGCGGCTCACAATTTCCTGAGATGACTCAGGAGGAATATGATCAGGTTGTACAGTATTCTGTGAACCTGTTATTGAAGTATTCTAATAACGGAGTTGAGAGGCTCTCGTCATTGTCTGCTCTTGAAATGCAAAAGCAGATTGAAAAAGAAAACAGAGAGGCAGCAAAGGCGGCAAGAGATGCTGAGAATGCTGCTGCGATGGGATTAAGTACAGAAGAAACTCAGGAGGAAGATACAGATCTTGCAATGGCTGAAGAGACTCAGATTCCTGAGGAGAATGAAACTGAAGAGCCTGTAGAAGAACAGGTTGAAGAGACAGAAGAACCATCAGAAGAAACGACTTTACCCTCTGAAGAAGAGACTGTAGAGGAACCTAAAGAAGAGGAAATAGCACAGGAAGAAACTTCAAAGGCTTCGAAGGAGGAAACAGAGGAGCCAGAGAGTACTCAGGAGACAAAGCCTGAGCAGAACTCTGAGGAAGATGATATCGATAAGCTTTTAGAGAAATACGAGGATGACCTTCAGGAAGGAATCGATAATTCATCTGAAGCTGAAGAACCTGAAAGTGAGCAGCCTGTAAGTGAAGAAACTTCAGAAGAGGTGCTTACAACTGAGACAGATAATACTGTTGATGGAATGAGACAGGAGATTTCAAAGGGAATCTTCCTTACCTACTCAGGCTACAGCGTTAACTCTTCTTATGCTGATGAAAGTGAAGTTTTCTCTATTACTGCAACCAGTGGAAATAAGCTGTTGATACTGAACTTTAAGCTTATAAATACCAGCGGAATGGATGTGGCTGTGGATATGGTCAAGGCTAATCCTCATTTCCAAATTATCTTAAATGGAACTAATGTAGGATATACAAATGTGACCATGCTCCAGAATGACCTCAGCAGCTTTACAGGAACTATTCCTGCAGGCGCTAAGGTAAACATGGTACTGGTAAAGCAGATGAAAGCTGATAAGGTAAAGACTGTTGAGAGTCTTGGGCTTATCGGAGACCTTAAGGGAGAGACAACAACCTTTAATCTTGAATAAGAGTAGCTTTAAGGCCTTTTATGATAATGGTTATCATAAAGGGCCTTTGGAAATGTGGAAACCACTTAAAACCAAAATGTGTATTTCAAGAATGAATTGTGATATACTACATTGGTTAAGTGAAATTTTAATGAGGTAATGAAAATGAAAAAATTAGACGAGTACGTAAGAACAATCCCTGATTTCCCGGAGCCTGGTATCATGTTCCGCGATATCACAAGCGTTTTACAGGATGCTGACGGACTTCAGCTTGCAATCGATGAGATGCAGAACCTTGTAAAGGATCTTGATTTCGATGTGGTTGTTGGCGCTGAATCAAGAGGATTTATCTTTGGTACAGCTATTGCATACAATATGAAGAAGCCCTTCGTTATGATTCGTAAAAAGGGTAAGCTTCCTTGCGAGACAATTTCAGAGGACTATGAGCTTGAGTATGGCACAGCTACTCTTGAGATGCACAAGGATTCTATTAAGCCTGGACAGAAGGTACTTATCGTTGACGACCTTATCGCTACAGGTGGAACAACCAAGGCTATGATCAGATTGATCGAGAAGCTTGAGGGTGAGGTTGCAGGTGTTCTTGTAATGATGGAGCTTAAGGGGCTTAAGGGCAGAGAAGCTCTTGGCGACTACAAGCTTTTCTCAGCACTTGCTTACGAAGGAAAGTAATCTTAATACTAGAAGGTGGAACTAATGGGACAGACTGAGTTTGATGATGGAAAAATTGAATCAATCGATGAATTCCAATCACCGGAAGCCCTCTATGATGGGCTTATTAGTCGTGTCCGCAGATACCACCCTTCTGATGATATTACACTGATTGAAAAGGCATATACTGCCGCAGCAGAGGCTCACAAGGAACAGAGAAGAAAATCCGGTGAGCCTTATATTATTCATCCTTTATGTGTTGCTATTATCCTTGCAGATCTTGAAATGGATAAGGAGACAATAGCAGCAGGACTTCTTCATGATGTTGTTGAGGACACGATCTATACCAAGGAGCAGGTAGAGGAGCAGTTCGGAGCAGACGTAGCACTTCTTGTTGATGGTGTTACCAAGTTGCAGGGACTGGAGCTTTCCGGTGACTATGCAACCAAGACTCCTGATCAGATGGAGATGCAGGCTCAGAACCTTAGAAAAATGTTCCTTGCTATGGCAAAGGATATCAGAGTAATTCTTATCAAGCTTGCCGACAGACTGCATAACATGAGGACATTAAAGCACATGCCTCCTGAGAAGCAGCAGAGAATAGCCCAGGAGACACTGGATATTTATAGTCCTATAGCCGGCAGACTTGGTATCAGTAAGATCAAGATTGAGCTTGATGACCTTTCACTTAAATACTTAGAGCCAGATATTTACTACGATCTGGTTAAGCGAGTTGCTCAGAGGAAGGTAGAGCGAGAGAAATATGTAGAGGGTATCTGCGAAGAGGTTAGAAGCCACATCATAGCAGCTGGTATCCCTGGTGAAGTAAATGGTAGAGTAAAGCATTTCTTTAGTATTTACAAAAAGATGCACAACCAGGGTAAATCTCTTGAACAGATCTATGATCTTTTTGCAGTCAGAATAATAGTGAACTCTGTTAAGGATTGCTATGCAGCCCTTGGTGTAATCCATGAGATGTATAAGCCAATCCCCGGCAGATTCAAAGACTATATAGCAATGCCCAAGCCCAATATGTATCAGTCACTTCATACGACACTTATTGGTACTACGGGACAGCCTTTTGAAATCCAGATCAGAACCTATGATATGCATAGGGCTGCTGAGTACGGTATCGCTGCTCACTGGAAATACAAAGAGGCATCTGATGGAAAACATGCTGAGGGACAGGAAGAAGAGAAGCTTACATGGCTTCGCCAGATTCTTGAATGGCAGCAGGACATGTCAGATAACCAGGAATTCATGAACCTGTTAAAGAGTGACCTTAACCTCTTCTCAGAGGATGTTTACTGCTTCACTCCTAACGGCGAAGTAAAGAACCTCCCGGCAGGCTCAACACCTATTGATTTTGCATATTCAATCCACAGTGCTGTTGGTAATAAGATGATAGGTGCCAAGGTAAATGGTAAGCTTGTTCCTATTGATTATCGCATTCAGAACGGTGATAGAATTGAAATTCTTACCAGCCAGAATTCTAAGGGACCTAGTAGAGACTGGCTCAGTATTGTAGGTAGTACATCCACCAAGAATAAGATCAATCAGTGGTTTAGAAATGAGTTCAAGGAAGAGAATATTTCCAAGGGAAAAGAACTTCTGCTTGAGCATTGTAAATCCAAGGGAATTGATCTTTATAGTGTGATGAAGCCTGAATACCAGGAGCTTATTGTTAGAAAGTACGGATTCCACAGCTGGGATGCTGTACTTGCAGCAGTAGGACATGGCGGCCTTAAAGAAGGTCAGGTTGTTAATAAGATCCTTGAGCTTTATGAGAAGGATCATAAGCAGAATATGACTGATGAAGAGGTGCTTGCTGCAGTTGCAGAGACTGGAGTAACTCCCAGAGTCAGCAGCAGTGGAAGTGCCATTATCGTTAAGGGCATACATGACGTTGCAGTTCGTTTCTCAAAGTGCTGTAATCCTGTTCCCGGTGATCCGATTGTTGGATTTGTTACAAGGGGACGTGGCGTTTCCATTCATAGAAGAGACTGCGTAAACGTTCAGTCCATGCAGAAGGAGGATCGCACAAGGCTTATCGAAGCCAGATGGGAAGCTCGTGCTCCCGGAGAGAAATATGTTGCGACCATCAATATTTTTGCTAACAACAGATCAGGATTATTGGCTGACGTATCAAGAGCTCTCACTGAGAAAAATGTTGATATCATTTCCATGAATACCAGAACCAGTAAGCAGGGACTTGCTACAATGGAAACTGCATTCCAGGTATCAAGCAGAGAAGAACTTGGAGAGATTGTTGATAAGATTAGAAACATTGATAGCGTAATTGATATTGAGAGAACATCAGGTTGAGGAAACTGTGCTTTAAGCAGGGTTCTCTGCCTGATGATTTTTTGAAGAGAGGTAATATGGCAGAAAGAGAAATCGGAAAAGCAGCAGTTGGGTCTATGCTCCTTGGAATGGTGCAGACTAACTGCTATTTTGTTTATAAAGAGGATGGAAGAGATCACAGCAGGGGAGTTCACTATGATGATCCCACTCCCTGCGTTTTCTTTGACCCTGCTGACAGGGGAGAGCTGATCTACGACGAGCTTGCAAATCGCGGTTATAAGGTTGAAGCCATCTATCTGACCCATGCTCATTTTGATCATTTTCTTGGAGTAGATAAGCTGCGCGAGCTTTCTGGTGCGAAGGTATATGTCTGCGAGAAGGACAAGAAGTACTGCGAGGATCCATTCCTTAATCTTTCAGCACAGTTCGTTGGACAGAGCTATACAGTAAAGCCTGATGGATATGTGCATGAGGGTGATGTCTGCGAGGCAGCAGGCTTTAAATTTAAGGTATTTGAGACCCCTGGACATACAGAGGGAAGCTGCTGCTATTATTTCGAGGATGATGGAATTGTCATAAGCGGAGATACCTTGTTTGAAGGCTCTGTAGGAAGAACTGATTTTCCTTTAGGCTCAGCTGCTACGCTTTCAAGGTCAATCAGAGAAAAGCTCTTTACTCTGCCTGAGAAAACCATCGTTTATCCTGGACATAATGATATAACCACTATTGGTTATGAGAAGAAGTACAACAGTTTTGTTTAATTTGAGAATTAGAAAGCACTAAGATTTATGATACTTGTTGAAATAAATGAAGATAGATTTAAATACGATATTCACTCACTGGTGAAGGCTTTTTATCCAGCTGAAGATGTTTCTGTTCTGACAAAGGAGGAGCTGGAGGCAAAAAAGGATGTGGTAAGTGAAGACTTAAAGCTTTCCATGCGTCTGGAATATGCAACAAAGGATGGCCTTATCAATATGGAAATCCTCCATAATGGTGAGATTGTGCGAAAGGTCAGTGCAGAGTGCGACAAAGAGGCAGTAGAAGAAGCTGCTGAAAGTGACAGTGAGGAGAACTCTTCTAAAGAGGTCTCTGAGAGCTCAACAAATGGAAGAGCAAGTTCTCTTTCAACTCCCAAGAATGCTCTTAAGCAGCTTATGTACAGAGAGCTGTGCACTGAGGTTGGACATGAGCTTCCCTGGGGATCACTTACTGGAATAAGACCAACCAGAATACCAATGCAGATGCTCTATGAGAATAAGTCTGAGCCTGAGATCAGAGATTACATGCGAGGAACCTTCTTTGTATCCGAAGAGAAGATTGACCTTGCTTACAATATAGCTGTTCGTGAAAAGAAGATAATGGATGACATCAACTATGATGGCAATTACAGTATCTATCTTGGAATTCCGTTCTGTCCCACAACATGCCTATATTGCTCATTTACATCTTTTCCTATAGCAACCTGGAAAAAGACAGTTGGCACATATCTTAGCTGCCTTGAAAAAGAGATTGATTATGTGGCAGAGGCTTTTAAGGGTAAGAAGGTTAACTCTGTATATATAGGTGGAGGAACGCCTACAACACTTGAGCCTGATGAGATGAGAAGGCTTATTACCTATCTTGGTGATAAGATTGATTTGTCTGGCTGCAGAGAGTTTACTGTTGAATCAGGACGTCCTGATTCCATTACCAGAGATAAGCTTAAAGCCATGAAAGAATGCGGAGTTGACAGAATATCAGTTAATCCGCAGACCATGAGTAATGAAACTCTAAAGAGAATCGGAAGACAGCATACAGTAGAACAGTTTATAGAAGCCTACAATTTCGCCAGAGAAGAGGGCTTTGACAATATCAACATGGATATTATTCTGGGACTTCCCGGAGAAACAGAAGCTGATGTCCGTCACACCATGGAGGAGATTGAAAAGCTCAGACCAAATGACCTTACAGTACACAGCCTTTCCGTAAAGAGGGGATCAAGACTTGCTGAGCACATCAGGACTAATGGATATTTTCTTGAGGGAGATACCGGAAGGATGATGGATATCGCAAGAGAAGGTGCTGCCAGAATGGGGCTTACACCGTACTATATGTACAGGCAGAAGAACATCTCAGGAAACCTTGAAAATACAGGCTATGCTGAGGAAGGAAAAGCTGGTATCTACAACATCCTTATGATGGAAGAGGTGCAGTCTATCGTTGCTCTTGGTGCAGGCACAGTAACCAAGAGAGTGTATGGTGATGGCAGAATCGAAAGATGTGATAATGTAAAGGATGTAAAGCTTTACATCGAGAAAATCGACGAGATGATCGGAAGAAAAAGAGAACTGTTTGGGAATAAATAATACAGTGATTAAGTAAACGGAGGCTGGATGACAGCCTCCGTTTTTCGCGTAAAAAGAGCGTTTTTCATAAACTTTTTAAGATATTTGTTGACAAGGAGATGAAAACATTATATAAATTAAGTGTACTAATTGACATAGTACAGTAAGTATTCATAGTACAGGAGGTAGGAATGCTGATACAAATTGATTTCAGAGATAAGAGACCAATATATGAACAGATATCAGCAAAGCTGGAAGAGCTTATCCTATGCGGTGCCATAGGAGCTGATGAGGCGCTTCCTTCAGTCAGATCTCTTGCTGTAGAGCTTTCAATAAATCCTAATACGATTCAGAAGGCCTACGATAACTTGGAACAGAGGGGATTTTGCTATTCAGTATCTGGAAGAGGTAGATTTGCCACAGGGGTAGCAGAAGTAATGCCGGCAAAGAGAAAAGAGTTTTTTGATGAGCTGGAGGAGCTTTTGCAAAAGGCAGCTACTTTGCAGCTGAAGCAAAAAGAGATAACTGATTACGTGAAGGAAAACTATAACGGCTGAATGCACCTATTTACAATATAATTTGGCTGACGAAGAAAGGTGAACGGAGGAGAAACAAGTCATGATAAAAGCACAGAATTTATCTAAAAGCTTTGATAATATTGTGGCGATAAAAGGACTTGATCTGACTATTGAGGATGGTCAGGTATTTGGACTCATTGGGACAAACGGAGCAGGAAAAAGTACTTTCCTTAGAATGGCAGCCGGTATCCTTAAGCCGGATAAGGGAAGTATAACAATTGATGGAAAAGAGATATTTGAAAATCCTGAGGTAAAGGAAGATTTCTTCTATATCTCAGATGATACAGCCTTTTTCGCGAATACTACTCCTGCAGAAATGGCTACATTTTATCAGAAGATTTATAAGAATTTCAGCATGCAGCGCTTTGATGAGCTCATGGGGAGATTCGAACTGGAGAAAAACAGAAAGATCAGTACCTTCTCAAAGGGTATGAAAAAACAGCTCAGCGTAATTCTTGGTGTCAGTGCTCTGACAAGATATCTGTTTTGCGATGAGACATTTGACGGCCTTGATCCTGTTATGAGACAGGCAGTAAAGAGCCTTTTTGCAGGTGATATGGCTACAAGAAAATTCACTCCAATAATTGCATCTCATAACCTTAGAGAGCTTGAGGATATATGCGATAATGTTGGACTTCTTCATAAGGGAGGAATTATCCTTTCCAAGAATCTGGATGATGCTAAGGCGGATGTACATAAGCTTCAGTGCGTATTCAGGGATGATGAAAGCAAGGAAAGTGCTATGAAGCAGCTCTGCGTTATTACTGAGGAGAACAGAGGTAAGCTCTTTACTCTTACAGTGAGAGGAACAGAGGAGGAGATAGAGGAGATTATGAGAGCGGAGAGCCCCATTTACATGGAGATGCTTCCACTGTCATTGGAGGAGATTTTTATTAGTGAAACGGGGGTAAAGGGATATGACATCAAAAAGATTATTTGTTGATTTATGTTCTGAAAATAGAAAAAGAAGGCTTTGGCCGATTGCCCTCACAATCGCAGGGAACTTCTTTGCACAGATAGTATTTGCAATGCTTATATGCAGCTCCTACGAGAGCAGACTGGCATTGCAGCGCACAACAATAGCCGATGTAATAGACGCTTTTTATAAGAACGCGGCTAGCGGAGCTGGCATCACGGTACTTTTAATAGTGATCGGACTTTCATTTATAAATGCTATACAGGGAATGTCATATTTGTTTGATTCAAGGTCAACAGATCTTTATGGATCACTTCCTGTAAAAAGAGAAAAGCTTTTTGACGTAGCTTCACTAAACGGAATAATCATTTTTGTAATTCCTTATGTGATATGCCACTTCTTTGTAATAATGCTTGGAGTTACAAAGGGCTTTGTTCCGGTTTCAACAATACCTGCAATACTGCTTAGCGGAATTTCAACTCTTATCTGCTATTGCATGTGCTACTTCACATGTACACTGGCGGCTGTGCTGACAGGACATGTTGTTATTGCTGCACTTGCTGCAGGAACCTTTGCAACTGTAGGACCTGCAATCTACTTTGCTTTTCACACTTATATGGAGGAGTTCTTCTTTAGCTATTCAAGCTTTGAGCATGATATAGGTGTAGATGGATATCTTTCACCAATCCTTATTATCGTCAGGGTTGTTAATGCCATGAATGAGCTTAGATTTTCAGGGTTTGAAATCATACAGCTTGTACCTGTGTTGGTAGCTCTTGTTTTGACAGTTGTATTGTACTTTGCAACGAGATTTCTGATAAAGAAAAGACCTTCAGAGGCAGCAGGAAAAGCCATCTCATTTAGAAAAACAAAGCCGTTTATAAAGTGTATCATATCAGTTGTGATTTCACTTTATTCAGGCCTTATGTTCTGGGAGCTTTCAAATAAGTTTGTTGGCTTTATATTCGGACTTGTCTGCGGACTTATCATCACACACGCTGTGATTGAGACAATATTTGAATTTGATTTTAAGGCTTGCTTATCAAACATTGATACACTTCTTATTTCCACTGGAATTGTAGCGATTATCGTATCAATCTTTATATTTGATCCTTTCAAGTATGACAGCTGGCTCCCCAGGACTGACAGGGTTGCAAGCGTAGGTGTTTCAAGTACTTATGGCGTTGGACATCTTTGGGTAACGGACAAGGAACAGATGACCTTTGATGTATATCCTACTCAGGTATTTGCTGATTCATATCAGTTTAAAAATATGAAGATGACTGATATGTCAAAGGTTGAACCCATTACTATCGATGGTGCAAAGTGGGCTAAAGAAAACAGACTTAAGAGCATTCTCAGGGATAAGGATTACTATGAACTTATTGATGATGAAGCTGAAGAAGAGCAGAAAAGATATACATTTGAAGTCAGATGGGATTTGAAGAGTGGAAAATCCATTTACAGAAGATTTTTCATGAATGTTGCAGACGAGGAAATTGCTGCTGATTATGATGCTATTTATAACAGCGAGGAATTCAAGTATGGAACCTATGGTCTTTTGAACGCATCAGCTAATGATTTTACTTCTGTAAAGTGTACAGATCTGGATGGTGAGCATACTTATCAGCTTTCTGAAGAGCAGAGAAAAGAATTCCTTGAAGCTTATAAAAAGGATATTCTGGCCCAGACTGCTGATGAAATCAGAGGACAGATGCCTACAATGGAACTCTTTTTACACGATGACATCAACAATAAGCGGGGAGAGGACTTTGCAAATCTATTTGTCTATCCTTCCTACAAAAATTTAAATCAGTTCCTTGAGACAAATGGAGTTTCATCTGTATGGAGTAATGGTGGAGATACCATTGGTACTCTGGAAGTATGGTTCTATGGTGAGGAGGACTTTAGTTGGGAGACTGCTGACAAAGATGAGATAAAGACAGTCCTTGAGAATTCAGAACCCAGTAATTTGTATAATACATTTTATTTAAACAAAAAGGATTCATACGGTGGATATTTCTATGCACATGGACCAGGGAAAACCGGCTATGATCCTATCTATATAAATGTCTCTGATGTAGAAGAACTTCCTCAGAGTCTTAGGGATGTGATGCATGAGGCTTATAAAGAGAGTATCGAAAATGAAGCTTTCTATGAGGTAAACCCTGAAGCAGGCTGGGTGAGTCTGGTATCAAACAAGTAATAATCCATGGACTTTATTATGCCTGGGGTATAGTAAAGTCCATTTTTTTAGCTTTTTATTGAGCATTTGCTGATGATTTGGTAAAATAGGTATGTTGCGTCATGCATTTTTAACGAATTTGTAACAATTTAAGGCAAAAACGAAGGAAATCAAATCGTGATTTGATAAATTATTTCATTTTTAATCAATAAAATGAGATATTATACACGAAAAAGCATGAAAATTGCATAAAATATCGTTTTATCGTAAATTATTGCTTTTTTATTTACAAAATTACGAAAATATTAAGTTATTTATAAAAATGTCATAATTTGTTCATAAATTTTTTATAAAGTATTCTAGAGGGAATTATATAAGAGGGGGAACTTGGCTTGTAAAACCTATGTGTTCTGAGGGAGGAAATATGACAGAGAAAAACACTAAGGCTAGAAGACACATACAGCGAGCAGGTTCTGTATTTGATGTTAATTACGATGACAAAACATATAGGAATATAAAGAAGATTCTGGAATGTCACAGAGAGTGCATTTTTGGGCCGGATTTCTTCGACTTTTCACTTGCTGGAAAGGTTCCTATGAAGGATATGATACCGTATCTGTACAGATCATTTATCAGTAAAGAAGAAATCAGTGAGATCACTGTCAACAAAATGGTTATGCAGATCTTAAATGATGAGAAGACTGCAGATATTCTTTATGATACGCTCGAACAGATTAAGTCTTTTAGTGCTGAGGAAAAGAAAAAGAGTTCAACAGGTTCTGCAGAAGGAACTTTGTATTATAAGATTTTGAAGAGGCTTTATTTTACAGAGGCTTATCCGGTAGAGACTGATATTTATATCGATCTTAATATTTCACCGAATCAGTATTCCTATCGTAAAGAGGAAGCTACTATGCTTTTCGGTATTTACTTCTGGTCAAGATGCCTTTCGTTCTGGGATACCAGGAAGGAAGATATTGGCCGAATCCAGCTCGAAGAGGGTAGAGACGATTTAAGGCTCAAGGGTTTTGAAGCAGTTTGATTGAGAGAGCAATGTGCTCTCTCTTTTTTGTGGAATGGGCCTGAGGGACGGGGGTAGATCCACCAGGTTAACTCTACTTTATATGCAATCAAAAAGAGTTAAGGAATAATCCTTAACTCTTTTTGCGTTCTATATATAGAACAATCTCCCCAAACGACTTCCTCCATACACGGTTCCCTCTATGTATAATCTCCCCTGAATACATAGTTCCCTCTATGTTTCATATATGCAGGATATCAGGAGCTAAACACTTACGGAGGTGTCTTCCTCCTGACAAATAAGACTATACCTTATTTTGCGTATCCTTGCATGGCATGAATTGTGAATTATTTATCACGAGGTTTCACACGGATTTGCCGCACACTTTCCCTGACTTTTCCCTAGAATTTCCCTAAATTAAAATTCTGATAAGACGATTCTATGTAAAGCAAAAAAAGACTGATGAGACAATTGCTCATCAGCCTATATTTTTATTACTTTCCTTCCAGATCAGCAACCCTTACTGGCTCACCGTTAAGAAGAATATATCCAGGCGGAAGCTTTGATACGTCCATCATGGCAGTGTAGTGACTTTTTTCATGCTTGTGAGGCATTGAACCAGAATCATTTCGCCAGGACTTTCTGTTGAAGGTATCATATACACCGGATTCTCTATGCTTATGAGGCATAGAAGAAGCCTCCCTCCGAGAACTCTCCATAGCAGAAGATCCTGTAATCTTTTTCCTAAACCTTCCACCAATTACGACTAAAATACCTATCCATATAACTAACGAAATTAAATCTTCCATAACCCCACCTATCCTTTATATGCTCATCTAACCACTATTCTAGCATTGATAACTAAATTCATAAATACATTTTCCAAGCGTCCTATTAATTCTATGGTAGAATATTGAGTAATGGGGGATATGATATGGCTAATGTGATTAATTATTTGAAGTGGAGGGGAGATTTAAGCTTTGCAGAATCTCCATTTAATGAAGTAGATAATCTCATATTATCTTTGGTGGTCTATTCTGACCTTAAGGGAATCGTCCCAGGCACTGATAGCGATAGGAAAATAACAGTCAGGGAAGCCGCCAAAAAATTCTTTGAAGACAATGATCCCAAAATGATGGGGAAATATGAATATGACTGGGTTTTATATTACATGGCAAAAGGCAAAAGATTTGCAGATGTAAAACTCTCAGATTTTCTTGACCTTAATGATTTGACCCAGAATATGCTGATAACAGCTATGACTATTCATCTTCCAAACGGCATAAAATTTGTATCCTACAGAGGAACAGGCTATGACATTGATGACTGGCGTATGGATTTCATGATCAGCTTTGAGGAGATTCCTGCGCAGAAGGAGGCTGCCCTGTACCTTCAGAAGGTTATGCAGAAATATTCAGGTAGTTTCCTTGTGGGAGGTCATTCAAAGGGTGGAAACCTGGCGTTATATGCCTCAATGAATGCCCCTGAGACACTGATGCTTAGAATAAAACAGATATACAGTAATGACGGTCCTGGAATATGCTCTGAGCTTTTGGATGAGTACAAGTTTGAAGCTGTAAAAGGCAGATTAACCCATATAGTGCCTACTTTCTGTGTGGTGGGAATGCTGTTTGAGCCTAATGTAAGACATGAGATAGTGGATTCAGAGGCCAGCGGAATTGCTCAGCATGGCGGAATGACCTGGAGAGTTGAGGGTAATCGCTTTGTGAGACGAAAGCATCTGAATGAAAATAGTGTTATTTATAACAGTATTATTGATGACTGGATAGAGTCGAATACTATGGAGCAGCGTGAAATATTTACAAAGGATTTGTTTGACTCCTTAAAGGCTGGCGGAGCTGAAAAGGTCCAGGATATTCAGGATGGCGGAATGCATGGCTTTGGAACAATCCTTTTATCAGCTGCCAATTCTGAGAGTAAGACCAAGATTGTTTTTGGCAAATTTATGAGCACAGCCTGGCATAAGTTTTCGAAGATTAATTTTATAGATACTATAAAAAGTCAGCAGGGACTTGTTAGTCTTAGTTTGATTTTGTTAGGCCTTGTATTCTTTGCAATTCCTGACAGGGCATATGCAATGCTTGGAGGTACAGTAGCTTTTGCTGGAGTTATCTGGAGTGGAAGCTTTCTTTTAAAATCCGGGACAAGAGATGAGAATATAGCCATAAAACGTGGAAGAATGATGTTCTGGATGGTAATCATGTGCGTGATGGTATTTATTCTCGCAAATATAGAGCAGATACCAAAGTGGACCAATATACTAGTGTCAATAGTGTTTGTTGTTCTGGCTGGTACTACTGTGAAGTTCATTGTAAAGAACAGGAAAACCATGAACAGGATAGCAAGATTCTGGATGATCGTTCTTGCTATAATAACCTTGAATATCGGTGTTGTTTCTTTTGTTACGCCTGCGGCTGTAACTATGGGGAAATCTATTACTGTGGGAAGTTATCTTGTCCTTACAGGTATAGTGCGTCTCATAATCCAGATTCTTGAATACAAGAAACTGAGCATCGAGAAGGGCTTTGTCTACGAAAATGCTGAGGATTAAATTGCCATAACAGTAAAATAGATGTGGTATTTTTCATATATTGAATATTGAAAAAAAACGGCATTTTTGATATTTTTAAAAAGCTGCAGAAACTGTAGCAAATTCTCAATTTCACTTATTAAGGAGAAAACAATGTTATCATTGAAAACACTCGCAATAATCTTATTTGTGGGCATGTATGTGTGCCTTATTGCATTCCCTAAAAAGAGAGCAATAACAGCTCTTGTTGTGGCAGCAATTTATGTTGTGACAGGAATTCTTCCTATTTCACAGGTGCCGACAGCTGTTGATTGGAATGTACTTCTTATGATTTTTGGTACACTTCTTCTGGTTGATTACTTCATAGAATCCAAGATGCCTAATCTTATAGCAGAAAAGCTTATGGATCTGGCACCTAATGTTATGTGGGTAACAATCTTTATGTCACTGTTCTCAGGACTTATTTCAGCATTTATTGATAACGTGGCAACTCTTCTTATGGTTGCACCTGTTGGACTTGCTATTTGTAAAAAGCTAAAGATCAATCCTGTTCCGATGATCATCTCAATTGCAGTTTCATCAAACCTTCAGGGTGCTGCAACACTTGTTGGTGATACAACATCAATCATGCTTGCTGCAAAAGAATATGCAAACATGGACTTCAATGATTTCTTCTGGATGGATGGCCGTCTTGGTATTTTCTTTGCTGTTGAGCTTGGAGCAATTCTTACAGTTCCGATCATGATGTTCCTGTTCAGAAAAGACAAGGAGCCTGTTGAAGCAACTGAAAAGACAGTGGTTACAGACTATGTACCTACAATCATGATGGTTGCTCACGTAGTTCTTCTTATGGGCGCTTCATTTATTCCTGAAAAGCCCGAGATCACAAACGGTATGATCTGCCTTATCTGTTCACTTATTGGTATGGCTTGGGAATACTTTAAGGACCATGATGCAGATAGAATTAAGAGAGTTGTTAAGAATCTTGATTATGATACAGTACTTCTTCTTACAGGACTCTTTATGGTTATTGGCGGAGTAAAGAGCATAGGCCTTGTTAATGACCTTGCAAATCTTATAGTATCCGTTGGCGGACAGAACCTGTTTGCTTTGTTTACAATTGTTGTATGGGGATCAGTGCTTATTTCAGCATTCATTGATAACATTCCTTATGTTGCAACAATGCTTCCTATCCTTAAATCTGTTACTGCAACCCTTGGAGTTAATCCCTGTCTTTTGTACTTTGGACTTCTCTGCGGAGCAACTCTTGGTGGAAACATCACTCCTGTAGGCGCAAGCTGCAATATAGCTGGTGTTGGTATGCTTAGAAAAGAAGGCTATGAAGTAAGCTTTAAGGACTTCGCAAGAATAGGTATTCCGTTTACACTTGCAGCTGTAATCGGTGCTTATGTTTTCCTGTGGGTACTTTGGAGATAAAAAACATCTGGGATATACGTTAATACCTGGAAATAAGAGGGTAGTATGGTTTTATTTTTTGATATAGACGGAACACTGTGGAACTATAAGAATGAGATTCCGGAAAGTACAATTAAAGGAATCAGAAAGGCCAGATCAAACGGACACAAGTGTTTTATAAATACTGGCAGAGCCAGATCTTTTGTTTACAATAAGGAACTGCTGGGAATTGGCTTTGATGGGATTGTTACAGCATGCGGAACAATGATTGAGTATAATGGCGATGTTGTTTATAACAGGCTGATTCCTAAAGATGAAGCAATCCGCACCATGGAAACAATTAGAAAGTACAATTTCAAGCCTATACTTGAAGGACCCGAATATCTTTACATGGAAGCATCTGATTTTGAAGATGATATGTATGGAAAGAAGGTTATGGAAGAAATGGGTGACCACCTTCGCGGAATAGACGCAGAATGGGGTAACTGGGAGATACAAAAGCTTTCCTGTAAGACTGATGTTCCTATAGAGGACAGAGATAAATGCTTTGAGGAGCTTTCTGATCTTTACGATTTTATGATTCACTCAGACACAGTTGTTGAGATGGTTCCCAAGGGCTTTAATAAGGGGACTGGAATTGACAGGGTGTGTGAGATTCTTGGAGAAAAGATAGAGAATACCTTTGCTTTTGGCGACAGCATAAATGATAAAGAAATGCTTCTGGCAGCAGGTGTAGGTGTTGCCATGGGAGAAACCTACCACGACATGGGGCAGTATGCTGATTATGTTACTACCGCCATGGAAAAAGATGGCATATATAATGCTCTCAAGCATTTTGAGATTGTCTGAAAAAGAGTAGTAGGCTATACTATATGTAGTGCTTTGATAGCACTAAGAAACAAAATGCGAGGGGATGTTATTTTTCAATGACAGAGAATATTCAGGTTTTTACACAGAGCAGTATTCGTATTGCAACAAGACATGGAGTAATATACGTAGATCCATATGATATGAGGGAAGAACCTCATGATGCTGATTACATATTTATCACTCATGATCATTACGATCACTTTTCGAATGACGATATTAAAAAGGTTAGAAAGGATAGTACAATTCTTGTAGTTCCTGAGAAAATCGGAAAGCTCGCAAATGTACTTGTACATGATGCAGATAGACTTATAATTGTCCGCCCTGGTATTTACAAGGAGGTTGACGGACTCGAGTTTGAGACAGTACCTGCATACAACAATTTAAAGCCTTTTCATCCTAAGTCAGCTGGATGGGTTGGCTATATCTTCAGAGTAGATCATAAGAGAATTTATGTGGCTGGAGATACAAGTCTCACAAGAGATAATCAGAAGGTAAAGTGCGATATTGCACTTGTTCCCATCGGCGGAACCTATACAATGGATGCCAAGAAGGCGGCAGAGCTTATCAACGCAATAAGACCTGAAGTTGCTATTCCGACACATTATGGAAGTATCGTTGGAAAGATGAGTGATGGACAGACCTTTAAGGAGCTTGTGAAGCCCCCTGTGAAGGTAGAACTTAAATTACAGTATTGATTATTAACCTGCTTTTCCGAGAGCTTCGGGAAGCAGGTTATTTAAGTATATGGAAATAGGATCATCTTCCAATTCTTCATTTAAGCCTCTGTAGTGATGACAGTCGCCTGAAGGATTGTAGGGCTCGTAGCCTTCAATGTAGAAGGTTGTGTTTTCTTGTTGTCTGTAGTATTCGATTTCCCTGGTGGTGAGATTATAAAAGGTATGCGTTACATTGTACATGGCGTCGGTATCTTCATACATCTCATTTACAAAGGATTCATCAATGTCAGTATCCTCCATTTCAAAGTCATCCCATGTAGTGTCAACTTCGTAGTAGGCATCATCTAGTTTTACAAGATTCCAGGCATGATTGGAATCCTTGGTACCATCTGGCCTGTTATTATTTTCTTCCGGATAATATGCCGTGCCAGTTACATAGGCGCAGGGAATGCCGGCTCTTTGGAGGAGGTATTGAAATGCAGAGGCATAACCAGAGCAGATGGCCTTGTGAGATACCAGTGCGCCATAGGCTGTTGCCCCAAGGTCATAATAGTCCTGGTAATTGCTTTCAAAGAGCTCATAATCGTAGGTAATTTCCTCAAGAAGCTTATCATGTATCTGAAGTTCAATCTCTGCTTTTTCTGCAGAAAGATCAATATCTAAGAGAAAATCATCAGCTGCTTTTTCAAAGGTTTCTATATCCTGATTTTCTCCTTCCGGAGCCTCTGTCAGGTAGAAGGTCAGGACAGTAGTGTCCTTTATTTCTGAGTTGTAGCCTTCTATTCTGGATTCGCCTCCTGTAAGAAGGAAAAAGAATTCGGGATGATCAAATACCATTCCGTAATAAACATTCCAGATATGGTCAAATGACAATTCCTGAAAAGTCTCTGTTTTCATGTAGACTGTGGAGGTATAGTCAGCTGTATCCTTGTTGTTTACCAAATCAAGAAAGATTTCATATAATGCCTTGTCATTTTCATTCATACAGTTGTAAAATAGGCGGGTGTCTTCAACGGACACAATATGAGTCGGCTTGTCATAAGTAAGTTTTTTCCCATTTTGGGGACTGATACAAAAGCGTATTACAAAAATAGCTATCATCAGAATGAGTATTGAGATAATAATGATTTTATAGGATTTCATACTTTTTTCCTTGTATTACAACTATAGCTGTCTCATAATTAATGAGGTGAAACAGTATTAAGCGTATGCGGTTAAATTGCCTCATTTTGGAAATGATATTTTATCAAGGTTAAGGATAACATGAAAAAGTTTTTAGGCAAATTAAAATGGGTATTTATAGTACTGCTTGTACTCGTGATTGTAATGGCAATTGCGTTTAAATCGTATACAGGAAATTATTATAAAGCAGATAGTAACATTATCAATGTTGTAAAGAATCTGTTTGATGCCACAGTACATTCTTATTCAAATGAAAATGGGAAGGTCTTTATCCCTGTTAATCAAAAGCCTAAGGCTGTCATCGTTTTTTACCCAGGCGGAAAAGTTGAGTATACAGCTTATGATTCACTGATGTATGCAATTGCAGCTAAGGGGTATTGTTGCCTTTTGCCAAGAATGCCTGAGAATCTGGCATTTTTCAAAATTGATGCAGCAAAGAAAATAACCCAGGGCTATGAAAAGGATAGAGAACTTGTAGGGGATATTGATTGGTATCTGGCAGGACATTCACTTGGAGGAGTGGCAGCTGCAACGTATCTTGGTGAACAGATTGATAATGGGGAATACGCTGGAATAATTCTTTGTGCATCCTATACTACGACAGATTTTTCTAATAGTGGTATCAGATTATTATCTATAAGAGGATCTGAGGACAAGGTCCTTAATATGGACAATTATGAGAACAGCAAGGAGCTTTGGCCCAAGGACTCAGAAGAAATAGTTATAGATGGAGGAATCCATTCATATTTTGGAAGCTATGGAATTCAGTCAGGCGATGGAACACCGAGTATTACTAATGAGGCGCAGATTTCTTTTACTGCACAGGCAATAGACAATTGGATTAAATAAAAGACTGGGAGATTACTGTTATGAGTAATAAAGCTACAAAAGATTTGACCGTAGGATCACCAATGAAGTTGATCCTGGGGTTTGCTGTGCCTATGCTGCTGGGAATGCTTTTCCAGCAGTTTTATAATGTTGTCGATACGATGATAGTTGGTAGATTTCTTGGAAAATATGCTCTTGCAGGAGTTGGAAGTACCGGATCTATCAGCTTTATGATCATTGGATTCTGCATGGGTGTTGCCGGAGGTTTTTCGATTCCGATTTCACAGACCTTTGGAGCCAAGGATTTTAGCGCAATGAGGAAATTCTTTGCACATGCAATAATCCTTTGTAGTATTTTTGCTGTTGTCATGACCTTTTTTGTCAGCATTTTCTGCAGACGTATACTTGTTGCGATGAACACTCCTGATGAGGTTTTGGAGTATGCGTATTCATATATACTTGTGATTTTTATTGGAATCCCTGTTATTTACATGTACAACCTTTTATCCGGTGTACTAAGGGCAGTTGGAGATTCGAAGCATCCTGTTGTATTTTTGGTGATTGCTTCTTTCCTTAATATTGCACTGGACCTGATATTTATTCTGGGACTTAGAATGGGAGTTATGGGAGCAGCGCTTGCTACTTTGATTTCCCAGCTGGTTTCAGGCGTGCTCTGCATTATATTCATCATGAAGCATGTGGACATATTGCATCTGACAAAAAGAGATTTTGATATTGAGCACAGGTTTATGCTTAAGCTTCTCAATATGGGTCTTCCCATGGGACTTCAGTATTCAATAACTGCTATAGGAAGTGTGGTTTTACAGATAGCAGTTAATGGACAGGGAGCAGATATTGTTGCGGCTGTTACAACCGCAGGTAAAGTAAACATGTTTTTTGTTTGTCCCTTTGATGCTTTGGGATCCACCATGTCAACCTATGGTGGACAAAATGTTGGTGCTGGTAAATTAGACCGACTTGATAAGGGACTTAAGGCAGCAGGTCTTCTTGGAAGTGTATATTCAGTTATAGCTCTTGGAATTTTGTACATAGGCGGAAGATATTTTGCCATGTTATTTATGAGTGCATCTGAGGTTGCAGTACTTGATTATGCCCATCAGATGCTTATATGGAATAGTGTTTTCTTTATTCCACTTGCGTTCGTTAATATAGTCAGATTTCTGATACAGGGTATGGGCTTTAGTATGCTTGCCATACTGGCAGGTGTATGCGAGATGATTGCCAGAGTAGGCGCGGCACTTATTCTCGTGCCAGCTTTTGGCTTTACTGGAATTTGTCTTGCAAGTCCTCTTGCATGGATATTTGCTGATGTTTTCCTTTTCCCTGCCTTCTGGCATTCAAGGAATAAGTTAATGAAGATTACAAGTGCTAAGTAATTCGTTTGCAATAAGCAGCGCGATGGCGTATTTATAGGCGTGGCGGGAATCTTGAGGCTTCAGGGTTTCTGACCACGCTTTTGTTTCTTTATCAGTTGCGATAGCGAAGTGCACTTCGCCTGGTGTGCTGTCAGCATTATTCGGGTCAATATTTCCAAAGGTCCCTGTGACACCGATTGCGATATCGCTGCTAAAAGTATTTCTTGCTGCATCAGCCATGGCTTTTGCTGTCTCCTTAGAATAAACGCCATAGGTTTTTATGATATCTTCAGGAACTCCCTGCATAATCTTGGCTTCATTGCTATATGTCACAAAAGATCCCTTAAAAACAGCAGACGATCCTTCTGTGTCTGTAAGAAGAGAAGCTATCATTCCCCCTGTACAACTCTCCATAACTGTTATTGATTTATTTTTCTCAATTAGTGCCTTAGTGATGAATCTATATTTTTCTGAAACTGTTTTTTCCATATTTGTTAGTATCCCTTATAAGTAGATTTTCTGGCTTTTATAGAATAATTAGTATTTTGCTAAAAGAATTTCTCATAAATCTTAGACTATAAGCCCATTTCACTCTATAATATTATCATAGATTTTCCAAAACATTTGATTATCTAATTATTTCATATATTGATATTTATTTGCCGCCCCCTGAATATGTACATTCAAAGGGTCGGCCCATACAAACACAATGTGGAGGACATACCATGCCAAAGGGGACGAATCAGAAGTTTAAGTTGTATTATCTGGCGAAGATTATGGTGGAGAAGACAGATGAAGGACACTTTCTAACGATGCCGGAGATAAAGGCGGAACTTGATAAGTATGACGTTAGTGCTGATAGAAAGAGCCTTTATGAAGATTTGAAGGCTCTGGAGAAGCTTGGAATAGTAGTTGATATGGTGCAGGAAGGCAGAAATTATAACTACCATGTTACTTCAAAGGCCTTTGAATTAGCAGAGCTAAAGCTTTTAGTTGATTCTATTCAGGCATCCAAATTTATAACAGAGAAAAAGTCAAATGGACTAATTAAAAAGCTCACATCTTTTGCAAGTGAACATGAAACTGCACAGCTTAAACGCCAGGTTGTTGTTCAGGGTAGAATCAAGGCCATGAACGAAAGTATCTTCTATGTAGTTGACGAGTTACATAATGCTATAAGTAATAACAGAAAAATACGTTTTCTATATCTTCAGTGGGACTTAAATAAGGAAATGGTTCCAAGAAAGGAAGAGAAATATGAGGTGAGTCCATGGGCGCTTACCTGGAATGATGAGAATTACTACCTTATTGCTTTTGATGAGAGCTCGGGCAAAATCAAGCATTACCGTGTTGATAAGATGAGCAAGATAGATATCCTTGAAGAAAAAAGAGCTGGAAAAGAGCACTTTGAGGAATTTGATATGGCTGCCTACACCAAGATGAATTTTGCGATGTTTGGTGGAGCAACTGAAATTGTACGACTTCGGTTTATGAATGAACTGGTGGGAGTCATTATTGACCGATTTGGAAAGGAGATTCCAATTCACAAATCCTCAGAGGAGGGCTGGGCGGAAACTCGTGTAGAGGTGGCTGTCAGTGATCAGTTCTTTGGATGGATATTCGGACTTGGAAACGGAATCAAGATTCTTGGTCCGGATGACGTGGTATCAAGATATAAAAAGATACTGAAAGAGGTTTCGGCTTTATACTAATAACCAGTGTTGTGGTATAATAGCAAAGACTTACTGCCAAATTTGTTTTTACGAGGAGAGATTATGAAAAAAAGGCTATTTTCTGCCCTTTGCGCTGGTGTGATTATGCTTACTGCGCTTAGTGGCTGCGGGGAAAAAACACAGGATACAACAACTGTAAGGGTGGCTTCCCTCAAGGGACCTACAACACTTGGACTTGTAAATCTCATGAAAAAGAGTGATGAGGGTGAGGCAAGTGGAAAATATGAGTTTACTATGAAAACTCAGCCTGATGAAATCCTTGCAATGATGGTTTCTGGTGACGTTGATATTGCTCTTGTTCCTGCCAATGTTGCATCTGTTCTATATAACAAAACAGAGGGTGGAATAAGCCTTGTTGATATAAATACTCTTGGAGTTTTGTACTGCGTAACAGGAGATGAGAGTATAAAGAGCATCGCAGATTTTGCTGGCAAAACAGTTATAACAACAGGTCAGGGTGCTACACCAGAGTATGCTATAAACTACCTTCTTGATAAAAATGGCATAACAGACTGCACGCTTGAGTTTAAGTCAGAGGCAACTGAAATTGCAGCAGTTTTGATGGAGGATCCTACAAAGATAGCTGTTCTTCCTCAGCCCTTTGCTACAGTTGCAAAGCTGCAGAACGAAAGCTTAAATACAGCATTTTCACTTACTGATGAGTGGGAAAAGGTTTCTGATGATTCACAGCTTATAACTGGTGTGACTATTGTAAGAAATGATTTCCTAAGTGGTCATGAAAAAGAGGTAGAAAACTTCCTTTCAGAGCATGTAGAAAGTGCTGATAAGGCAACTTCTGATATTCAGGGAACAGCAGAGCTTACAGCTGAATATGGAATTATAGAGAAGGCAAAGGTTGCTGAACTGGCAATTCCTGAATGTTACATTGTATGTATTAAGGGAGAGGATGCAAAGAATGCTCTTAGCGGATATTTAGAGACTTTGTTTGACGCTAATCCAAAGTCAGTGGGAGGAGCACTTCCTGAGGAGTCATTCTATGACTTTACAGTGAGTAAATAATTAGCAAAAGGGAATTTTATGGGGAAAGTAATTAAGAAAATACTAATAGTTTGCATCTGGCTTCTCTTATGGCAGCTTGTTGCAATTGTAATTCATAATAAGATTTTACTCGCAGGACCTGTTGAGACTTTGGGGAGTCTTCAAAGGATGGCAGGTGAAGCAGAGTTTTGGAATTCACTAAAAAGCTCATACTTACACATAATGCTTGGAGCACTTATCGGAATAGTACTGGCGACAGCTTTTTCAGCGCTTGGTTTTAAGTATGAGATTGTAAAGGATATCCTGTCACCTGTTGTTACTGCTATAAAGGCAGTACCTGTAGCGAGCTTCATCATCCTCGTTCTTATATGGATTGGAAGTGAGAATGTATCTACAGTTGTCGTTGCACTGGTGGTATTTCCTGTTATGTACATTGGCATCAACAACGCCTTTGCATCAGCAGATAAAAAGCTTTTGGAGATGGCATATGTATATAGAATGCCGGGATTTAATACCTTCAGATATATTTACCTGCCAGTGCTTATCCCTGGCATAAAAAGTGCGTTGTCAGTGGCTATTCCCATGGGCTTTAAGAGCGGAGTTGCAGCAGAGGTTATCGGACAGCCACTGCTTTCAATGGGAAACGGATTATATAAGGCAAAAATCTATCTGGACACCGGAGATGTATTTGCATGGACTATTGTTATTGTCCTTGTATCCTTCGTGACAGAGAAGCTTTTCCTATTTCTTGTTTCACTTGCAGATAAAGGAGGAAAAGCTAAATGACTATAGATTTGGAAAATATTTGCAAATCCTACGGTGATTTGAAGGTTTTGGATAACTTTAATCTGGAAATAGCAGATGAGCATGCGTATGTTGTAACCGGGGATTCCGGCAAAGGAAAGACTACGCTGATCCGCATACTTCTTGGACTGGAGCAGCCTGATAGCGGTAGAGTCCACTATATGGGAGACTACAAATATGCATATTTAAATGCTGGTGTGGTCTTTCAGGAGGATAGACTTTGTGAGGACTGTACGGCAGTTCAGAATGTTGTGATGGTTAATAAAAAGAATTCAGTGAAGGTTGCTGAGGAGGAACTGAAAAAGCTTCTTCCGGCTGATTGCATACATAAACCAGTGAGAGAATTATCTGGTGGCATGAAGAGACGAGTGGCTATCGTCAGAGCATGTGCAATACCTTCTGATATGTTGATACTTGATGAACCTTTTACAGGACTTGATCAGGAAAACAGAGAAAAAGCGATCGAGTATATAAGACAGAAACAGGGAAGCAATCCGCTTCTTATAACAGCTCATGATGCAGAAGGCTTTGAATTCTGCAGAGAGATAAAATTATAAGCTGTTTGGAATTTTGGCAAAAATGTAACTTATGGTTTCTTTATAGGATAGGAGATTTTGATGGTAACAAACGATAAAGGATTACTTAGCTTCAAACACAAGATTATGGAAGAGGTCTGCCGACTTGCATGGAATGATCAGCTTGATGAGCATCACAAGGATCAGCTGGCTTACAAGACATCACCTGGCCCTAAGCCTGAGTATCGCTGCTGCGTATACAAGGAGAGGGAAATTGTCCGCCAGAGAATAAGACTTGCATGTGGTGAGGCTCCGACCTACAATGAGGGCTCCAAAAACGTAGTGCAGGTTATCGATCCTGCTTGTGATGAGTGCCCGATTTCAGCCTTCTCAGTAACAGATAACTGTAGATTCTGTATGGGTAAGGCTTGCCTGAATTCCTGCAAATTCGGCGCAATTCACGAGGGCGATATGCGTATGCATATCGATCCTGCAAAATGTAAGGAATGTGGAATGTGTGCGAAGGCTTGTCCTTATGGCGCAATCGTTCATCTTGAGCGTCCCTGTCACAAGGCTTGTCCTGTTGGTGCCATTACCTATGATGAATATGGCTATTGTAAGATTAACGAGGACAAATGTATCCAGTGTGGTCATTGCATACACAGCTGTCCTTTCGGAGCAATCGGCTCAAAGACATACCTTGTTCAGATAATCGATGCCATCAAAGCAGGCAAGGAAGTTATCGCAATGTGCGCACCTGCTACAGAGGGTCAGTTTGGTGAAGATATCACAATGGCTGCTGTAAAGAATGCACTTAAGAAGGTTGGCTTTGCTGATATGGTTGAGGTTGGCCTTGGCGGAGATATGACTGCTGCTTATGAATCTAAGGAGTGGGTAGAAGCATATAGAGAAGGAAAGAAGATGACAACATCCTGCTGTCCTGCATTTATCAATATGCTTAAGAAGCACTTCCCTGAGCAGTTTGAGAACAATATGTCCACAACAGTATCGCCTATGTGTGCTATTTCAAGATACTTAAAGGCTATTAAGCCTGACTGTGTAACCGTATTTGTGGGCCCCTGCATAGCAAAGAAATCTGAAGCTCAGGATGAAAGCGTTCCTGGAAACGCAGATTTTGTTGTTACATATGGTGAGCTCAGAGCACTCATGAGATCTAAGGATGTAGAATTTGAGCCCGTAGATGATGAGTATCAGGAGTCTTCAATCTGGGGTAAGAGATTTGCTACAAGTGGTGGTGTTGCCAATGCTGTTATCGAATGTATGCAGGAGAGAGGCGAAGACGTTGAAGGTCTTAAGCTTCACAGGGCAGCAGGCGGTATCGAATGTAAGAAGGCGCTTACACTTCTTAAGATGAACAAGTTCCCGGATGATTTCATCGAGGGAATGGTATGTCCTGGTGGATGCGTGGGCGGTCCTTCCAAGCATAAGACTGAGGTTGAGATTACCAAGGCAAGAGCAAGTCTTCTTGCAAAGGCTGATGGAAGAAAGGTTTTGGAGAACCTTAAAAACTATCCTATGGATAAGTTTTCAATGCATAGAGATGGCCAGAAAATAGACCTTCCGGAATGATTATAAGTAATAATATAATGATACATTGACAATTTTTTATCTATTATTGAGTAAACGAGTATAAAGATGTATAATTTCTTGGCGCAGAAAACGATTTGATTTAAATTTGTTTCCGCTTCAGAAGTAATAACTATTCCGATATGCGCATATAGTTGTTTAATTTATTTTCGTTTTACATATAGGAGGAAATTAAAATGTACGGTTTTGGCGAAATGATCGAAAAGCTTAAGAAGAATCCTAAGTCTATCGTTTTTACAGAGGGCGAGGATCCCAGAATTCTTGAGGCTGCTTCAAGACTTCTTGCTAGCAATTTTTTAAAGCCTATTCTGCTTGGTAACCCTGATGTTATCAATAAGTCAGCAGAGAGCGCTGGATATAATATCAGAGGAGCTCAGATCATCGACCCTGAGAATTATGATGATTTCGAAGCTATGGTTGATGAGTTTGTTGAACTTAGAAAGAGCAAGGGCGTAACTCCTGAGCAGGCTAGAGAGATTCTTTCTCAGGCTAACTACTTTGGAACAATGCTTGTTAAGATGAAGAAGGCTGATTGCCTCCTTGGTGGAGCTACTTATTCTACTGCTGATACAGTAAGACCTGCTCTTCAGATCATTAAGACAAAGCCTGGTAACAGCGTTGTTTCTTCATGCTTTATCCTTGTCCGTCCTTCAGCTACAGGGGAGAACGAAGTTATTGCAATGGGTGACTGTGCTATCAACATCGATCCTTCAGAGGATGAGCTTGTTGAGATCTGCAAGGAGACAGTAGAGTGTGCAAAGGTATTCGGAGTTGATCCTAAGGTTGCATTCCTTTCATTCTCAACAAAGGGATCTGCTAAGAGCCCTTCAGTAACAAAGATGCAGAACGCAACAAAGAAGGCTCAGGAGAAGTATCCTGAAATCCCGATCGATGGTGAGCTTCAGTTTGATGCTGCAGTAGCTCCCAGAGTTGCGAAGAATAAGGCTCCAGGATCACCTGTTGCAGGACACGCTAACACATTTATTTTCCCTAACATCGATGCAGGTAACCTTGGATACAAGATTGCACAGCGTATGGGTAACTTTGAAGCATACGGACCTATCCTTCTTGGTCTTAATGCTCAGATCAACGACCTTTCAAGAGGCTGTAACGCAATTGAAGTATACTCAATGGCTATAATTACTGCTTCACTGGCATAATTGTTATGATCAGACTGCATGGGTGGTCTGATCTTTTTTTACTAAAGGAGTTTAAATTTGGAAAACAGAGATTACATGATAAGGGCGACAGCCGGTAATGCCATGGTGAGAGGTTTCGCCGTGACAAGCAGAAATCTTGTTGATGAGGCAAGAAAAATTCATTCACTCAGTCCTATATGTGCAGCTGCGCTTGGAAGACTTATGAGTGGAGCCCTTATGATGGGGGATATGCTCAAGGGCGATAAGGATGCTCTTACTATTAACGTAGAAGGAGATGGTCCTATTGGCGGCCTTTTAGTCACTGTTAATAACAAGGGACAGGTTAAGGGTTATGTTAAGAACAATGCGGTTGTTTTACCTAACAACGAGGCAGGACATCTTAATGTTGGCGGCGCTGTAGGTAATGGTACACTTACAGTTATCAGAGACCTTGGCTTAAAGGATCCTTATGTTGGAACAATCCAGCTTCTGTCTGGAGAGATTGCTGATGATCTTACCTGCTATTTTGTTGAATCAGAGCAGATTCCTTCTTCCGTAGGCCTTGGTGTTCTGGTGAACAAGGACTTCTCAGTTATGGAGGCAGGCGGATTCATTGTTCAGCTTATGCCTGGAGCAACGGAGGATGTTATTTCAAAGCTTGAGCAGAACATTCAGAATATGAAGTCTGTTACAGATATTCTTCGTGATGGTAAAACACCAGAGGATCTTCTTGGAATGGCACTTGATGGTCTTGATATGGAGATTACAGACAAGATGCCCGTTGAGTATCATTGTGGATGCGATAAAGACAGAGTAGAACGTGCTTTGGTGCTTCTTGGAAAAGATGAATTAAAGAGTCTTGCTGAGGATGGCGAGGACATAGAGATTAAGTGCCAGTTCTGCCAGAAGGCTTATACATTTTCTCCTAAGGATTTGAAGGAAATGCAGCTTAGAGCTAAGTAATATAATACATATTGGTAAAACAAAACAGGCAAAATGCTCGAGACATTTTGCCTGTTTTTATATACGTATACTAATTTCTTCGGATGAAAGAGTTTTAGTGGATTTATCGGGGAGCTCTATTATGAGTTTCCCGTTTTCGTCTATATCTTTTGCTATAGCCGTATAGCTTTCTCCATTCCTCTGAATAACGGTCACTTCTGCATCAAGCATATTCAGGCGCTTTTTGTAGCTACGAAGTATTGAAGAGGGTGTCAGCTTTTTGGCACTTACCGGAGAAGTTAGTCTGTCAATTATTTCAGCGATGAGATGATTTTTGGATATGATCGTTTCGCCTGGAGTGAAAAGACTTCCAGCTTTTTTTCTAAGCTCGACAGGGAAAGCCTTCTGATCGATGGCAAAGTTAATGCCTATTCCTACAACCAGCCACTGAATCTCACCACTTTCAAAATCGGTGCCGGATTCTGTAAGGATTCCGCAAATCTTTTTGGAACCTAAATAAATATCATTTATCCATTTGATAGTTGGAGTGACATTTGCAAGCTTCTCCATGGCTTTGCAGATGCAAACAGCAGTATAAGAGGTTATTAGAGCGGTATTTGAAAAGGGCAGAAAATGAGGGTCTAAAATGATGCTCATATAAATACCACCCTCAGGAGAGAAAAAGCTCCTGTTCTTCCTTCCGCTGCCAAGAGTCTGAGTTTTGGATATGACAACAGTTCCATGGGAAGCCCCCAGAGAAGCCATGCTTTTTGCTGTTTTATTCGTGGATTCTAAGGAATCGAAAATGTGGATCTGCGAAGGATCCATACCAAAGGATAAAAATGATAAGATTCCGGAAGACGAGAGAATATCGGATTCTCCGGATAGTGAATAGCCGCGTCTTGAAGCGGCTTCTATGCGATAACCGTCTCTGCGCAGTGATTCTATAGCTTTCCAAACACTATTACGGGAGAGGCTAAGCTCTTTGGCTATAGTCTCTCCTGATAAAAATGTTCCTTTATTCTGTTCAAGAAAATTAAGTACTACATCTTTTGTGCCGGCCATATGTTCCAAATGTTTGTCTGCAATGGCAGATTAGTGGTTTTTTAGTTTAAGAGCTTACTAAGTCTTTTCTTAAGCATGGGAGCGATAATGGCTATTAGGGCAATCTTGATAATGGCTGTGGGAATAAAAGGTATCACACAGGCACTAAGTGCTGCCATAAATGTACTTCCTGATGAAACAACGAACCATATCGTTCCGAATATATAGTTTATTGTAGCACCAATTACAAGACTTGCCACTAAAATGATGTAATAGATATATTTTTTACCAAGACCTGAAAACTTATGGCCAAGATTATCTCCAAGACCTGCTGTGTATGAGAGTACAGGGAAGGAGATAAGGAATCCTCCTGTGAGTCCAAGAATTTTACCAAGTCCTCCGGCAAAGCCAGCGAAAACGGGAAGACCTACAGCTCCCATAATAAGGTAAATCAGTGTAGCTATTGTTCCCTTTTTTCTTCCAAGAACTATACCTGCAATCGGAATGATCAGGGTCTGAAGGGTCATGGGAACTCCTGCAGGCATGGGGATTGAAATCTGTGATACTACAGAAATAATTGCAGCAAAAACTGCAATCTGGCAAATCTCAGCTGCAGATATTTTCTGTCCTTTAACAGTTTGATTAGTTTCTTTAATGGTTGTTGCGTCAGTCATAATGCTCCTCCTTTTGAAGGCTTTCTAGTTAAAATATATTAGCCTGTAATTAATGTAAATTGTTTTAAAAAATAAACAATTGTCACCTTAACGTACATTCTTCATGGTGACAAATAGAGTTTAGTGTCAATTTGTTTAATTGTCAACTACAATTTGAAGTAGTGGGTGACAATAGACTAATACAAAATATTGAACAAAAAATCCTTTTAATACTAGATATTATTAGTAATGATCACTATTTTTTGATTTGGGTGTAATTGACAAAAAACTAACGGCTATTGTAGTGAATAATCAGATAATTGCGAATGTTTATAAAATAACAGCTTATATTCAAAAAATTAAATAAATTGTCGTAAAATGTATTGACATTTTGCCTAGTGATTGATAATATCATAATTACCAAAAGCAAACGGAGGGAGACAAAGGTAGCGAAGGTAGCGAGTGCTTTACCGGAGTGAGAATGGAAGGTTTCCATCTGTTTTAGGAATAAGATGAGATGAGGCGGCGTGTGCTTCACCGATTCGAATCCTTATTCCTTATTTTTTTCTAACGAATCAGTGCATTACGTAGTCGGCGAGTAGTGTGGATGCCGGTGATGCCACAGAAGATCAGGATGCGCAACTGGTTTTCGCTAAAGGATTCGAGGAAATACAATAATATAGAAAAGGAGTAAAAGTCCATTGGAAAATCAGTTCTAAAGGGCGTCGATGCAAGAGTCGACGCCCTTTCACTTTTTCTATGTTGCAAATAAAAAAACTTTAGTGTATATTATGAGACTATGAAACGCGGAATTTGAAGAGTTTCTACTATTAATAAAAAAGAGGGGCATTTTAAATGGCAACTAAGAAAAAGAAATTGTTGATCGTGGAGTCACCTACAAAGGTAAAAGCAATCAAGAAATTCCTTGGATCAGGCTACGAGGTCGCAGCCAGTAATGGTCACGTCAGAGACCTTCCGAGAAGTCAGATGGGAATTGATGTAGATCATGATTTTGAACCCAAATATATAACTATAAGAGGTAAGGGAGATGTGCTTGCATCTCTTAGAAAGGCTGCTAAGAATGCAGATCACGTGTACCTCGCAACTGACCCTGACCGAGAGGGTGAGGCTATTTCATGGCACCTTATGACTGCTTTAAAGCTTGAGGATGCCAAGGATAGATTTTCAAGAGTGACATTTAACGAGATTACCAAGAATGCTGTAAAGGAAGCTATGAAGCATCCCAGAGACATCGATATGAACCTTGTAGATGCGCAGCAGGCTAGAAGAATTCTCGATAGAATAGTTGGTTATCAGATTTCACCTCTTCTTTGGGAAAAGATTAAGAGAGGTCTTAGTGCAGGAAGAGTTCAGTCCGTAGCACTTCGTATTATATGTGACAGAGAGGATGAGATTAACTCCTTCATCCCTCAGGAATACTGGACACTTGATGCAACCCTTAAGGTTAAGGGTGAGAAGAAGCCTATTGTTGCACACTATTATGGAAGAGATGGCAAAAAGGTTGATATTTCTTCCAGAAAAGAGCTTGATGAAATCTTAAACGACCTTAAAGGAAAGAAGTTCAAGATTTCTGAAATCAAGAAGGGTGAGAGAACTAAGAAAGCACCGCTTCCTTTTACAACATCAACACTTCAGCAGGAAGCTTCAAAGGCGCTCAACTTCTCAACTCAGAAGACTATGCGTACAGCACAGCAGCTCTATGAAGGAATCGATATCGGAGATCAGGGTACAGTCGGTCTTATCACATACCTTCGTACTGACTCAACACGTATTTCTGATGAAGCAAAGGCAGTGGCAGCTGAGTTTATTACAAAGTCCTTTGGCGAGAATTATCTTGCTGACAAGGTGGCTAAGGAGAAGGGCAGTGGTAAGATTCAGGATGCTCACGAGGCAATCCGCCCTACCAATGTTGAGAATACACCTGTAGCTGTTAAGGATTTCCTTACAAGAGATCAGTTCAGACTTTATCAGCTTATCTGGCGCAGATTTATGGCAAGCCAGATGGCAGCTGCAAAATACGAGACCACATCAGTAAAGATTGATGCAGGAGACCACAGATTTACAGTAGCAGCTTCAAGAACTGTATTCGACGGTTTCATGAATGTTTATACTGATGAGGAAGATCAGATTGAGAAGAACACACTTGCCAAGAGAATAGATGAGAACTCAGAGCTTGAGCTTGAAAGCTTTGATGACAAGCAGCATTTCACACAGCCTGCTCCTCATTATACAGAGGCATCACTTGTACATGACCTTGAGGCACTTGGTATTGGAAGACCTAGTACTTATGCGCCTACAATTACAACAATTCTTGCAAGACATTATATTACCAAGGAAAACAGAAATCTCTATGTGACAGAGCTTGGTGAAGCAGTTAACAGAATGATGAAGGATGCATTCCCTCAGATCGTTGACGTAAGCTTTACTTCTAATATGGAGACACTCCTTGATGGCGTTGCAGATGGAAATGTAAAGTGGAAGACAATCATTGAGAATTTCTATCCCGATCTTCGTGAAGCTGTTGAGATGGCTCAGAAGGCAATCGAGAAGGTTGAAATACAGGATGAGGTTTCTGATGTTGTTTGTGAGAACTGCGGAAGAAACATGGTCATCAAGTATGGCCCTCACGGAAAATTCCTTGCTTGTCCTGGATTCCCTGAGTGCAGAAACACAAAGCCCTACTATGAAAAGACTGGGGTTATGTGTCCTAAGTGCGGAAAGGACATTGTTCTTAAGAGAACAAGAAAGGGAAGACTCTACTACGGATGTATTGACAATCCTGATTGTGATTTCATGGTTTGGCAGAGACCTTCCAAGAAGGCTTGTCCCAGATGTGGTGGACTTATGCTCATCAAGAATAACAAGCTTGCCTGCAATGATCCCGAATGTGGATACATTGGAGACAGAGAAAAAGACGAAGAAGATTGAAAATATATTAAATTTTGCGAAAATAAGGAACGAGAGTATAAAATACTCTCGTTTTTTATATTAATTTAATAAAATTTACAACAAATACGTTGGATATTGTGCATTATATATGTTACAATCGCATTAGTTGTAGTAGATTTGTGCAAAATGCCGCACATTTTCTGAATAAAAGGAGAAATTTTAATGAGTAGCGTACAGCTTTTGGACAAAACTAGAAAAATCGGAAAATTGTTGCATAACAGCAATTCCGGAAAAGTAGTTTTTAACGATATCTGCACGGTGCTGTGTGAAATACTAAACTCCAATATGCTTGTTATCAGCAGAAAAGGTAAGGTTCTTGGAATCGGTGAGACGTCTGCTGTTGATTCACTTGGCGAGATGCTGGTTGATGATGTTGGTAGTTTTATTGATCCAATGCTGAACGAGAGACTTCTTACAGTTCTTTCCACAAAGGAAAATGTAAACCTCGAGACTCTCGGATTTGAAGATGTTGATATGAGAAAATACCAGGCAATCATCGCTCCTATTGAGATTGCAGGTGAGAGACTTGGTACTCTTTTTATCTATAAGTGCAATCAGCCCTATGATATTGACGATATCATTTTGTGCGAATATGGCACGACAGTTGTAGGTCTTGAGATGCTTAGAGCTGTCAACGAGGAGAATGCTGAGGAGAGTAGAAAGCTTGCGGTTGTAAAATCTGCCATCAGTACACTTTCATTTTCTGAGATGGAGGCTATCATTCATATATTTGATGAACTCGATGGCATGGAGGGTGTACTTGTAGCAAGTAAGATTGCTGACAGAGTAGGTATCACACGAAGTGTTATCGTAAATGCCCTCAGGAAGTTTGAGAGTGCAGGGGTAATAGAGTCAAGATCCTCTGGCATGAAGGGGACTTACATAAAAGTTTTAAATGATGTGGTATTTGATGAAATAAAAAAACTTAAAGCTCAGATGTAAACGCAGGACCTATTATATCCGAAATAAATATAAGCAGGATGCGTGACGATGAAGGGATTTATCTATTTGATAAATCCCTTTTGCAATATTGGTATATTTTTAAAAGATAAAACTTATATTTACTAATTCTTGTATGACGTAATAATAAAAAACACAATATAAAGTATGATTTTGGCTAAAATATCTTGTAATTTGCACAAAATAATTTTAATATTATGTTAGGGTCAAAAGATGCCTTATTATGTGTTGCAGTTGTTGAAGGGGGTTATTTTATGATTAATAGCAACGCTTTTGACTATATCAACGTTCTGGATAGCACAGCTGATGCATCCTGGATCAGGAATGAAGTGCTCTCCAACAACATCGCTAATGTAAACACGCCAAACTACAAGAGGGAGGATGTTGCCTTCGAGAGAGAGCTTGAGCGTGCTCTTGGTAATTCCAAATACAAATCAATGGATGCCAAGGTCTCAGACCTTAAACTTAAGAGACTAAAGGCTCGTCCATATACGGATTATTCCAATTTTTCCTATAGAATGGACGGCAACAATGTTGATATTGATACTGAAAATGTTACTCTGGCAGCCAATCAGATCAAGTATCAGGGTGTAATGCTGGGCATTAAGTCAGAGTTTACTAACCTTAAGAATGCTATGGGAGGACAGTGATCCTAAATAGCAGTCTTTCGCACCTTCAGCTTGAAAGGAGGCACACATGATCAGTACAGGTAATATATTTGATTCTTTTAATATCAATTCATCGGGAATGACTGCAGAGCGTTTCCGAATGGATATTATTTCTGAGAATATCGCCAATGCGAACACTACAAGAGATGCAACCGGCGATGTATATACGAGAAAGGTTGTAACTTTTACAGAAAAGGGAAATCAGACACCTTTTTCCAAAATTCTCAATGAGAGACTTGATCACTACAGTGGACGAGGAGTCAAGGTTTCTTCTGTAAGGGATGACACCTGGACAGATTACAAGATGGTATATGATCCGTCTCATCCTGATGCTGATGAGAATGGTTATGTTACATATCCAAATGTTGACATCGTAACAGAGATGACAAACCTTATTGATGCCCAGAGAGGTTATGAGGCTAACGCGACAGCCTTTGCGTCAAGCAAAAACCTTATGTCACAGGGACTCTCAATAGCACAGGGATAACTTAATTTATTCTTTTTTGGAGGGGATAAATCATGGCAGATATTGATATCAGTCAGATAAGGAATGTTCATTCAAGAGCTATAAGGGATGCTGAGAAGGCATACAGTACAATTACTAATCCTGTTGGGGACAGATTTGGTAATGATGGCTCTTTTACAAATATTTTCAATAGAGCAATTGAAAATATAAATACAACCAATGCCTATTTATCAGATGCTGAGAACGAGGAGATTAAGTGGGCTTTGGGTGAGACAGACAATACTCACGACCTTAGTATCGCACTGCAGAAGGCTGAGACAGCACTGCAGTATACAATCGCGGTGAGAGACCGTGCGCTTTCTGCATATAAAGAAATCATGCAGATGCAGATTTAAGATTTTTATTTTGTTCTTTTAGTTTTGGGAGGAGAGAAGTATGCGAGAACGTCTTTTGGAGCTTAGGGATAGAATCCTTGAGTGGTGGAATCGCTTTACAATTAGACAGAAGACGCTTATGGCAGCAGGCGTTGCCGCCGTCCTTATAACGATCATTATTCTGGTTACTGTCTTTAACCAGCCTAAATATGTTCCTCTTGTTACTGTAGAGACCTTGAAGGAATCACAGCAGGTAATGGACATTCTGGACGAGAACGGTGTTAATTACAAGACATCTGATGACCAGCTCAGATTCAATGTCCTTGAATCACAGGAAAAGTCAGCATCTCTTCTTCTTGCTAACAATGATATCCAGGCTGATGGCTATGGAATTGAGAATGTAGTAGATGGGAGCTTTTCAACGACAGAGTCTGATAAGCAAAAGAAATACGTACTTTACCTGGAGAAGAGATTAGAGGATGAGTTCATCGGAGAGTTTGATGCAATTGAGACAGCTAAAGTTGAACTCACTATCCCGGAGAACGATGGAACGCTGATTTCACAGAACCAGGAATCATTTGCAAGTATAGTTTTAAGGTTAAAAGATCCGGAAGCCTTTAGCGAGGACAATGCAGCATACCTGGCAAAGGCTGTTTCTGTTGCTTTAGGAAATAAAACAACAGACAACATCGTTATCATGGACACAACAGGTAACATGCTGTTCTCAGGATCTGAAGAGACTTCTGCATCTGGTCTTGCAAGTACACAGCTCACTGCAAAGACTAAAGCTGAACAGGCAATAAGGACAGAGATTAAGAGAGTTCTACAGGGAACAAAGCTCTATGATAACATAGAGGTAGCAAGTAACCTGATACTTGATTTCTCTAACATTGAGAGAACAACTCATACCTATACACCTGCAGAGGATCAGACACAGGGTGTACTTAGCCATGAGGATACCTATAACGCAGAGAATGTAAACGGAACAGGCGGAATTCCCGGAACCGATACAAACAATGATGATGAGACAAGCTACATGTTACAGGATACAGAGCAGTCTTCATCAACAATAACTGAGGAATCCAGAGATTATCTTCCTAACGAAGAAATCACAAATGAGAAGACACCTCCGGGAAAGGTTAATTACGATCAGTCATCAGTTTCCGTTACGGCAATAAAAAATGTAGTCTACAACGAGGATGATTATAATCCGGATGAGCACGACGGTCTGTCCTGGGCTGATTTTAAGAAACAGACAGGCGTAACTCAGACAGATGTTTCTGATGACACAATAAACATTGTTGCAAAGGCAAGTGGTATTGCTGCTGCTAATATTTCAATGACAGCGTATGAACAGCCGTTTTTCATTGATTCAGAGGGAACAGCGATTACATTTACTGATGTTCTTCAGATATTACTTATTCTTCTCATTCTTGGACTTATCGGATTTGTATTATACAGAACTATCAGAACTCAGAGAGAAGTGCTTGAGGCAGAGGAGGAAGAAGAGGAAATACTTCCTGAAGAGCTGTCTGTAGAAGAGCTTCTTGAGTCTCAGCCAGAGGAAATGTTTGAAGAGGATGAGCTTGCTGATATTGCTCTGGAGGGTACCAGTGAGACAATGAAGCTCATAGAAAAGTTTATTGAGGAGAATCCGGAAGCAGCAGCTATTCTTCTTAGAAACTGGCTAAATGAAGATTATGATAATTTCTAAATAAAACCACTAAGAGAGGGGATATACCATGGCAATAGATGGTGAAGAATTTGATGACGATTTAGACGAAGGTATGGGAGGAGGAACTGCGACAGCGGCTCCAGGCAGTGGATATGATCCTGCGCTTACTGCCAACTTGTCCGGAACACAGAAAGCAGCTATTTTGCTGATTGCACTTGGACCGGAAAAGTCATCAGCTATATTTAAACATCTTAAGGAAGATGAAATAGAGGAGCTCACTCTTGAGATAGCTAATACCAGAAGCGTTACGCCTCAGGTCAAGGAAGCTGTCATAGAGGAGTTCTATGGAATATGCCTCGCTCAGCAATATATCGCTGAGGGTGGTATTAACTATGCAAAAGAACTTCTGGAGAAGGCTCTTGGTGAAGACAAGGCGATGGATGTTATCAGTAAGCTGACAGCATCATTGCAGGTTAAGCCCTTCGAGTTTATCAGAAAGGCTGATCCTTCTCAGCTCCTTACATTCATACAGGATGAGCATCCTCAGACAATCGCTCTTGTTATGTCATATATGTCTCCTGCACAGAGTGCTCTGATACTTGGTGCACTTCCACCTGAGAGACAGGCTGATGTAGCAAAGCGTATTGCAACGATGGATAGAACTAGTCCTGATACCATTAAGGATGTTGAGAGAGTCCTTGAGACCAAGCTTTCAGCACTTGTTAACCAGGATTACACCGTTGTTGGTGGTGTAGATGCAGTAGTAGAAATCCTCAATACTGTTGATCGTGCTACAGAAAAGCACATTATGGAAACTTTGGAAATCGAGCAGCCTGAGCTTGCCGATGAGATCAGAAAGAAGATGTTCGTATTCGAGGATATCCTTCTTCTGGACGATCGTGCTATTCAGCGTGTGCTTCGTGATGTTGATAACTCAGACCTTGCCCTTGCATGTAAGGGATCAACCGAGCAGGTACAGACAGCTATCTTCAACAACCTGTCTAAGCGTCTGGCTGTTATGATCAAGGAAGATATGGACTTCATGGGACCTGTTCGTATGAAGGATGTTGAAGAAGCACAGCAGAAGATCGTTAATATTATCCGTAAGCTTGAAGACGCAGGCGAAATTGTAGTCTCCAGAGGCGGAGGTGATGACCTGGTTGTCTAATAAAACTAATTTGTTTAAAGCGGGCTGGATAATGGTCGATGAGTCGGAAAAGCGTATCATCGACAACAATGAACTGGCCAACAAAAAAATAGAGGCATACCACGAAGAAGAAGCCAGACGAATGATGGCTGAACGCCAGGAAAATGGCGAAGAAGTTTTCTATGATGGTTTTTCTGAGGGAATCGGTTATGACCAGATTGATGCCTTTGATGAAAGCCAGAACATTATTGGTGCTGAGGCGCCAGAGGCTACTGATGACTTTCAGAAGGGACTGGCTGAGGACTATACCGGCATGGAGTTTGATGAAAGTGCTGGCATGTCAGAGGATGACATGGGACTTGGAATGGAGCCCTTTGAAGATGAGGCAGAACCAGAACCTGAGCCGATACCTGAAGAGGAGGTTTCCCAGATTAATCTGGAGGAGATTCAGGCTCAGATCGATGAACAGCTCAGAATGGCTGATGAGCAGGCACAGCAGATAGTGGCGGATGCTCAGGCCCAGGCTGATGAAATCAGGAATCAGGCCATGGAAGAGGGCAGACAGGCTGGATATGATGAGGGCTACCAGCAGGGCGTACAGGAGGCTGAGCAGCTAAAAGCTGATGCTGCAGCAGAGATTGAGGAGCAGAAAAACAAACTGGATGCCGACTTTAAGCAGCTTGTAAATTCTGTGGAGCCAGATATGGTAGATGCTCTTACAAGTATTTATGAGCATGTATTTAATGTGGAATTCAGGGAGAATAAGGCTATTATTCTTCATTTGATCAAGACCACACTTGGAAAGGTGGACAGTGGAACGGACATAATGGTCCATGTTTCTTCAGATGATTACGATATGGTTTATGATGAAAAACCAGCTCTTGAAGAAGCAATGGGAAGTCCTAACTCCACCTTAGAGCTTATAGAAGATCCGCTCCTTAAAGAAAATGAATGCATTATTGAGTCCGAGGGAGGAGTTTTTGACTGCTCACTTGGCGTTGAGCTCGCTGAGCTCTCAAGGAAGCTTAAGCTTCTTTCCTATGACAGGAGTAAGCGCTGATGTCAAATGGAATTATTGATTATTCAAAATATAAAAAGCTCAACAACAACGTTTTCTACAGAGTAAGAGGAAAGGTTGTTAATGTTGTTGGCCTCACAATCGAATCAGCAGGCCCTGAGGCTAAAATGGGTGATATTTGCTATATCTATCCCAAGAAAAAGGATGGTGAAGGAACAGTAAGACCATCTGGCAGAGGCACTATGGCTGAGGTTGTTGGCTTTAGGGATAATCATGTTCTTTTGATGCCTTACGAGAACACAAGTGGTATTGGTAGTGGAAGTATTGTAGAAAATACAGACTCTCCGCTTAGAGTAAGTGTTGGCGAGGGCCTTCTTGGTAAAACCTTAGATGGCCTTGGAAGAATAGATGGAACTAATTATGGAAAAGGCGTTGCCCTTGAAAATGGCGTAGCTTATTCCGTAGAGAATCAACCACCGGATCCTATGACCAGAGATCCGATTTCAGATGTGCTATCACTTGGTGTTAAAGCAGTTGATGGGCTTCTGACAGTTGGTAAAGGGCAGCGTATTGGTATTTTCGCAGGTTCTGGTGTTGGTAAGTCAACGCTTCTTGGAATGTTTGCAAGAAATACTAATGCTGATATAAATGTAATTGCTCTTATTGGAGAGCGAGGAAGAGAGGTTAGGGAGTTTATCGAAAGGGACCTTGGACCTGAAGGTATGGAGAGATCCATAGTTATTGTTGCTACGAGTGACAAGCCGGCTCTTGAGAGACTTAAGGCTGCAAAGACAGCAACTTCAATAGCTGAGTACTTCAGAGATAAGGGCAAGGATGTACTTTTGATGATGGATTCCCTTACTCGTTTTTCCATGGCTCAAAGAGAAATAGGACTTGCCAGTGGTGAGCCACCTGTTTCAAGAGGTTATCCTCCGAGCGTATATGCCGAGATGCCTAAGCTCCTTGAGAGAGCAGGCAGATCCAGGAAGGGATCAATAACCGGGCTTTACACTGTCCTTGTAGATGGTGATGATTTCAATGAGCCTATAACTGATACAGCCAGAGGTATTCTGGATGGGCACATAGTTTTAAATCGTAAGCTTGCACAGAAAAACCATTATCCGGCAATCGATGTGCTGGCAAGCATTTCAAGATGTATGAGTGCTATTGCTCCGGCAGAGCAGAAAAAGGCTGCAGGTAAGCTTAAGAATGTACTTGCAACCTATAATGATGCTGAGGATTTGATAAATATTGGTGCATATAAGGCTGGTGCAAATAAGAACATAGATTATGCGCTATCCAAGATAGATGCTGTAAATGAATTTCTTATGCAGGAGACGGATGAAAAGTTTAGCTACGAAGAAGTCGTGGAGAAGCTTGAAGCTATGTTTGCAGATTGATAAGGGTATTACATGGCAAGATTTAATTACAGGCTGCAGGGAGTGCTCAATTTAAGGCTCCAGCAGGAAGAACAGGCAAAATCTGATTTTTCTGAAGCGGCAAGGGAATTGAATGAACAGCTCGATATCCTCGAGGGCCTCAAAAGGCGCAAACAGGATTATGTCGAGGAGGGATACAGACTCCGCGGTGCCAATATAATGGACGTTACGGAGATTATGTATAATGACAATGCAGTTGACAGGATGGATGTTCTGATAAAGGATCAGGAACACAAACTGGAGAGATATGAAGCAAAATATGAGATGGCCAGAATAAAGCTCACTAGAGCCATGCAGGAGAGAAAGATGCAGGAGCGCTTGAGAGAAAAGGCCTTCGAACAGTTTGTTGAAGAAGAAAAAGAAGCAGAATCAAAGGAAATGGACGAAAGAACAAGCTTCACATACACTAAAAAGGATGCGTCCGGGAGAATGAACAATGGCTGAAGTATTAGAAAACGAAGGCTCGGTATTGCCACCCGTTGAAAGTGATGAAAAAGCGGCCAGAAAAAAGCTAAAGGCTGATAAAAAGGCCCTTAGAAAAGAACTGAAGGAACAGCGCAAGAAAGCCAAGGAAAGAGAAATTGAGCTTGCTGAAAGAACTGCTGAGCTCAATGGCGATGATGGCGGCGGTGTTGCTACTTTAGTTGTTACTTTCTTTATCATAGTTATCTGGATTATTATTATGCTCCTGCTGATCAAGCTTGATGTGGGAGGCTTTGGATCAAACGTACTGGCACCGATTATAGGAGATGTTCCTGGAATTAACAGGATTCTTCCAGAGGGAAGCTACACTGTACAGGAACCTACTGTTACAGAATATGATACAGATGGCACTAATGAAGAGCTGGCATCAAATCTTCAGGAGGCTAATCTTTATATCAAGAGACTCGAGAATGAGCTCCGCAAGGAGATGGAGGATAATAAGGCACTTCAGGATGAAAATGAAAAGCTTCAGACTGAGGTTTCAAGACTAGAACCCTTCGAGCAGAATCAGTCAGACTTTGAGGCTGAAAAGGAGGAGTTTTACAAGAACATTGTCTATGCTGACAATGCTCCCAGTGTTGAGGAGTATCAGAAATATTACGAAACAATAGAGCCAGACATCGCTGCTCAGATTTATGCTCAGATACTTCAAGAGCAGGCTGATGATGAGGATCTTGAGAAGTATGTAAAGGCATATTCCTCAATGAAGGCAAAGGAAGCTGCAGCTATCTTTGATAAGATGATGGAAGATGATAATGGTGATGCTGTCCGCCTTATTTCAAAGATTCTTTGGCAGATGAGTGCAGAAAACCGCGGCGCAATTCTTGATAAGATGACAGAAGAATACGCTGGCAAGATTACTGACTACATGGAACCCAGAACTCACACAGCTACCGTATCCGGCGTCACTACCGGAAACTAAACGACTAGATATATTAACGCATGAACAAAATAAATAAGTAAGTGGGCGAAAGCATCCACACTACTTATTTATTTGTTTATGCGTTTTTGTTATATGGGTTAAGTTTTGGCGCGTGACGCCGATATATTTTTTGAGACAGTATGGCATTGTGCCCTTATGTCCGAACGAAGGGAAGAAAGGAGGAAAGCACTGAATGATTAGTAATGCGATTCCTGGTGTTGCAAATGTTAATACTTTTGCAAATACCAATTCAGCAAAGGGAATTGCTGCTACGAATTCCGTCTCTAAGGATTTTCAGAAAACACTTGGGGATATAAGTTCACAGAAGCAGTCAGCTGCTGCAAATGTATCTATCACCAAGACATTATCAAATGCTAATAGCGCTCAGACAATCAAGCAGGCAGACACATCAGCTAATACAGATAATGTTAAGGACAAGGTACAGGAGTTCAACAACGCAGATGCTACAAAGAAGGCCGATAAAGCGACAGAAGAAAGTGCTGCTGTGAACAAATCTGATAATACCAAAGCAGACGAAACAACAAATATCAAGGATGATAACAGCCAAGATACCACAGAGGTATCAGAAGTAACTGAAAATATAGCAGAATCCGCTACAGCGACAGTGAATCCCGAAGAAGAGACAGGCGAAGCTGATGAAGCGATGGCAGCTATGCTTGAAGCAGCAAGACAGTTAATGGAACAGCTTGCAGATGAGCTTGGACTTGATATCGAGGATATCGAAAACGCAATGCAGACCCTGGGACTTACCAATCTGGCAATACTTGATAATACAAATATGACCCAGATCATAGCAGAGGTATCCGGAGCGGATGACATGATGGCTATAGTAACAAATGCAGACCTTTACCTTAGTGTACAGGATATGCAGGATGCTGTAGACACCACAAAGAGCAACCTGATGGAAGAATTTGGATTTAGTGAAGAAGAGTTTTCCGAAGCACTTGAAGACTTCCAGCAGAATATGCCAAAGCCTGAGACAGCAGAAGCTGAAACCGCCAACCCCATAAACGAGACTCCTGCTGTATTTGAAATACAGAGCACTCAGGAGCTTGCAGGAGCAAACAGGATAGAAGTTAGTTCAGTGGTTCAGACTGAGAGACCTATTGAAACAGTAGATGCTGCAGAAACCTCAGAGAACATTAGTTTTGAGACAGTAGAAGATGTGACAGCAGTTCTTTCTTCTGAAAAAGAAGATGAGTCAGAAAGCTCTGGAAACAAGAATCAGAATGCTGATGACTTTGCAGGATCAACCTTCAATAATTTGATGAATCAGATTTCTTCATCTCTTTCAGAGGTAGCAGAAACAGAGGAAGCAAATGCTCAGCAGATGCCCAGAACCAATCCTCAGGACATTATGGAACAGATTACGGAATCCATAAAGCTTAACATAACTGAGCAGAATACCAGAATGGAGCTCCAGCTCCACCCCGCAAGTCTTGGTACTGTAAACGTAATGATAGAGCAGGCTAAAGACGGAAATATGGTAGCTAAGTTCCTTACTCATAATGAGGATGTTAAGGCAGCGATTGAAGCTCAGCTTCAGGTCCTTCAGGAGAAATTCAATGAGCAGGGAATCAAAGTAACAGCAGTTGAAGTTACAGTTAATACCAGCGGATTTGATCAGACTTTAAATGACTCACAGAGCCAGAAGGAAGACGATCAGGATGCACAGGAATCCATTAGAAAGCCTATGAGAAGAATCAGACTTGGTGATCTTTCAATGGACGACGAAGGAATAGCAGGTATTGATGAAGAAGATCAGCTCACAGCAGAAATGATGGCCATCAATGGAAACTCAGTTGACTTCTCAGCTTAAAGAAAGTAGAGGAATAGTATGAGTGTTAGCGCAGTAGTACAGGATGGAAAAGTCCTTGATACAAACACAAAACAGGATACACCCTCTGCCAATAATGGATATGACAAAGACGCTTTCATGAATATCCTTTGTGCGCAGATGAAGTATCAGGATCCCTTAGAGCCTACTTCAAACACAGAATACATAAATCAGTATGCAACCTTTACACAGGTTGAGCAGCTCTCCAACATGGCAGAGGCATTCTCCATGACTAGAGCATCTGAGATGGTAGGAAAAACCGTAATCGTAACAAATGATGACGGAACAAAGATCCAGGGAAAGGTTGATTATGTAACCTATTCAAAGGGCGAAGCTTATCTCAACATCGATGGCAAGGACTACAAGATGGATAACGTATCTTCTGTAGCAGATCCTACCTTCGTTGAGAATCACGATCAGGCTGATGACCTTATGGAAATGATCGATAAGTTCCCTGATTACAACAACCTCAATTACACATACGCTGAGCAGGTTTACACAGCTTATGCATTCTACCAGAACATGAGCAGCGGTGCTGTAGAGCTTGTTGACAAGAAGTACATAGACAATCTTGAAAATTATAAGAAGCGTATCGACGAACTTGTTGAAGAAGCAGCAAAGAACGCTGAAGAGGCAGAGAAGAAAGAAGCTGAGGAAGCGTCCAAAACTTCTGAATCAAATGAAACTTCTTCAGAGGATTCTTCAAAAGGTTCTGATCAGAATGCTTCATCGCAGACTTAAGTTTTTTGACTTTGTGCCGAAATATATATCGGCAGCGCAAATGGCTTTGTGCTTTGTTTAATCAGAAAGGAGCAGGCCGTGAGAATAGAAAATAACAGCAGCTTCCTTTCAATCGAACAGGTTCAGAATCAGTATCTTGGAAAAACTGAGAAGGCAACTGGAACAGTAGGCATCAAGGGTTCAAGCTTTAGTGAAATCCTAAGCCAGATCGAAAACTCCAAGGCACAGGATGGCGTAAAGTTTTCAAAACACGCATCCAACAGATTAAATGATCGCGGTATAGAGCTCTCTGACGATCAGATGAACCGCCTGAATGAAGCAAGAAATCAGGCAAGTGCGAAAGGAATAAACGAATCACTTATCCTGGTAGATCAGCTGGCCTTCATCGTAAACGTGCCTTCAAGCACAGTTGTAACAGCGATGGATAGCAAAGAAACTGGTAGTAACATTTTTACCAATATAGACGGAGCGGTTATCGCATAACCAGTGAAAGATTAAAAAAGAGAATAATTTATGACCGGACCGAGGTTGCAGGGCAGGCAACCGCAAACTCCAGACTTGGAGCATCTAAGGAGGTCACAGGTTCCCGACTGACAGAAGGAACCAAAATTGTTTCCCATTCTCTTTTTAATTCCAATCCATAGGTTTAATATGTGTGCCGTCCCCAATGTAAGATCAGGAGGACATGCCTTATGATGAGATCACTTTTTTCTGGTGTTGCAGGACTTAAAACCCACCAGGTTAAAATGGATGTTATCGGTAATAATATTGCCAACGTTAATACAACATCCTTCAAGTCTCAGTCAATTACCTTCAGTGATCTGATGTATCAGACCACACAGCGTGCATCTCGTGCAACAGAGACAACCGGTGGTGTAAACGCCCGCCAGATCGGTCTTGGTGCAAAATCAGGCGCAATTGGAACAGCAATAGAGACACAAGGCGCAACAGAAACAACAAATAATCCCTTTGATATGCGTATAACAGGCGATGCCTTCTATATCGTAAACAACGGAAATCAGACTCTTTATACAAGAGATGGTTCCTTCTACGTAGATGGAGCAGGAAACCTGGCAATGCAGTCAACAGGTTACTTTGTATATGGATGGACAGCAGTAGAGGATGAAGCAACAGGAGAAATCTCTGTTAACACAAATGGTGGCATCGGAAGACTTCAGATTATGAGTGCCGAGAACCAGACTTATCCTCCGGAAGGAACAACAGAGGCTGTTGTAAGCGGAAATATTGATGCCCATGATACAAACATCACAAGTGATTCCGGAAAAACCGTAACACTTGAATTCTACGATAACTTAGGTTATCTCTATACCGCAAAATTCGCAGTTCGCGATGTGGATGATATCGAGCATACATACACAATGGCTCTTGAGGACATCTTAGATCAGAATGGAAATACCATAGGAGCACAGAAGCTTAGCTATGTAACCTTCACAGATGGCGACAACGAAGAATCCGGCTACGATGTAAGAAATTCCTGGACAAAGACAGTTACAACAACAAACTATTCGGCAACAGTTGGTGCAAAGTCTGTTACCTTTAAAAATGCAGCCGGATCCAATGCTTACACAGGAATCCCTACAAGTGGTGCAATCTCTACACTTAATGCCAAGGCACCTACACTTCTTAGAAACGTATACAACCTTACAATAAGTGCTTCAGGCGATGACGGAACAGTAGCAAACACAGATTATTACACAATAAATGAAGATGGAACAATTAGTGTATATCCTGTAACAGATACAGATAACGGCGCAACCAATCTTGGACAGTTCTATAAGAGCAGCCAGAACGACACATCCTTTAGCTATGGTACAGTAGGCAATGGCTCAAACGGAACATCAAGCTATGCTACACTTGCAAGAACATCAACACTTACAAGCTCCAGCGATTTAAGTGATGCCCAGGCAGAGGTTCTTAATGCAATGTTTGGCCTTAATGTAGCAAGCCTTGATTTCTCAGGCGGTGCAACCTATACATACACAATTTCATCTGATGGTGTAACAAGTCTTACACTTGCAAAGAATACCTTTGAGACTACAACAAAGAATGTAGCTCCAGGATTTTCACTTGTTGGAGCAACAAATACTACAGCATCATTTAATGATTCAAGTACAGGAACAGACATTCAACTTCCTCTTGTAGAGAATACTTATGCATCAACACTTCCTACAGATGTTATTAAGGTATTTGGACTTAAGGCTTCAGATTACCCTGCAAGTAAGAATGGAAATTCATACCTTTACAAGTATTCAATAGACTCTACAACTGGAGCTCTTACAATTACAACACAGGCAACAAGTGGTGGATCAAGCTTCCTTACACGATCAGTTGTGGGCTTTGCCAATTATGATGCAGCAGCAGGCACCTGCGATTCTTCAGCAGGTCAGATTGACATAACTGGTAATATTTCATCTGGAACAGATGCCGGACTTTTATCAGCACTTGGACTTACAGCTGCGGATCTTCCGGATACAGATCCCAGTGATTCTACGAAGGCATATTCTTACACCTACACAATTAACAATACCGGAACAGTTGGAGTATCACAGATTACAACAACCACCAAAACATCTTCAAGCAGTATAGGTTATAGAAAATCTGATTATACCTTTGCATCAGATGGCAGTAATGCTACATATAATAACATGAGTGATGACCTTACAGTTCCTTTAAAGGGAACACTCCTTTGGTCAGATGCTCAGTCTGTAGACCTTATTAAGTGCTACGGAATGAATGCAACAGATATCCCGGCATCAAACGGAAATGAGACCTATACATACGAGTATTCAATAGATAAAGCCACAGGTGTAATGACAATTACAACAACTACAACTACAACATCTGAGGATGGCGCTTATGTAAACGGCAAGAACTATGCAGTATCTCTTAATACAGGCTCAAATATCGTTTACAAGAACTACAAGACAGACGTTGAGACTCCTGTACCGCTTACAGGAACAATCAATTCCCTTACAAATACTCAGAAGACAATACTCAATGCAGTATATGGCTACACACCTGCAGGCGATGATGTAACATACACAATCAGCGCAGATGGATCAACTCTCACAGTTGGAACAATGAATACAGCTGGCGTTAAGTCTTATCCTATTACAACAACCACCACAGAGACACAGCTCACATTCGAGATTACAACAACAGAGACAACAGCAAGCTTTGCTAACCAGAGTGAAGAAGGCAAGATCATCTACGACAGCATTCCTCGTACAGGATATGTTTCAGAGATCTTTGACGCAACAGCAACAGCTGATCTTTTCCCGGATGTTTATAACTACACACCTGACAAGACAGCAGGAAATTATGAGACACTCACATATCACATCCTTGATGATGGTTCACTTCAGATAGTTAATAACTCCATTACACTTACTTACAACGCTAAGACAGGTGATATCGAGACTCCTACAGGCAAGATTATGCTTGACTTCCAGCAGGATGCGGTTATTGACGGACAGCCAAAGATGGCAGGCTTTACTGATATCAACCTCGACTTCTCATCAACAACCAACTACAACACCAGTGCAACATCAACAATCGGTGCTGTAAAGGGTGACCTCCAGTCTCTTAAGACAGGTAGAGCAGTAGGTGAGATGAATGGTATCACAATCGGCAAGGACGGAACAATCTACGCAACATATTCAAATGGACAGACAAAGCTTCTTGGCCAGATAGCTACAGCAGAATTTGCAAATGCATCAGGTCTTGAGAAACAGGGTGACAACCTCTACGCATCAACTCTTAACTCCGGTGAAGCTACAGTTCAGGATGTAACAACAGATGGTGGCTACATCACAACTGGTGTTCTGGAAATGAGTAACGTAGACCTGTCAAGTGAGTTCACGAACATGATCACGACACAGCGTGGTTTCCAGGCTAACAGTCGAATAATCACAGTATCTGATACACTTCTTGAAGAACTTACAAACCTTAAGAGATAATAATTAAAGGCTAGGCCCCACCTGATGCAGGAACTGTAAAAAGCAGTTTCTGAACCGGGTGGGGCTTTTGAAATTTAATTTCATTATTATGGAATATTTATGTAATTAATATTCAAAAACCACCCGGGAGTTATTCAGGTACGAATGAATTAATTGAAAATTTTGAAATTTTACTTTCAAAAAATATAAACTCCATATTAACAAACTAAAAAACATTTAAAAACTATCACGAAAGACAGATATCTGAAAATCGAAACATAAAAATATTTATTATCACAACGATATGTTGTATAATCATTTTGAAGTAGTGCACAATATATTGACTGAAAATTAATTTCAAAAACTATTTAAATTTCTGAAATAAAAATTCACAGCCTCGATTTTTGCACTGCTTTGTACATACATGGGAGTTTTAACCATGATAAAATGAATGTAACACTATTTTCTTATGTAATTTTGTTTCAATTTTTCAGAGCATGTGATCGGAGGAGTGGCAGTGATTGAAATCACCAGAATGGATGGCAGGTTAATACTGGTCAATGAGAACCTTATTGAAACTGTAGAGTCCACTCCAGATACAGTGGTGATAATGTCCAATGGTCGCAAGTTCATAGTTCAGGAATCTCTTCCCGAGATATTGAAGAGATGTGATGATAAATCCAGATAAATAAATTGAGGGGGAAAACTTAGTGGATATAGCGTCATTACTTGGTGTAGTTCTTTGTTTCATATTCATGATCTTAAGTATCGTATTTGGTGCTGGAATCACCGGTGTTAAATACTTCGTTGACGCACCTTCTGCGATGATCACCTTTGGTGGAGCGTTCATGGCGGTTTTGGCATCAAGAACGATGCCTAGCTTCATAGGTGGTCTTAAATCCTATACGCTTATTTTTAAACAGCCCAACTATGATACAAAGGGCGTTATTAAGCAGATTATTGATCTTTCCAACACCGCAAGAAAAGAAGGTCTTCTTGCACTGGAAGAAGCTGCTGGAAGTATTGAAGATCCCTTCATGAAAAAGGGAGTACTTCTTATAGTTGATGGTACTGAGCCTGAGCTTGTTAAAGCGATTCTTGAGGCTGAGATAGATGCCATGTCTGAGAGACATAAGGAGAATTACACATTCTTCGCTGATGTTGCAGGTATGGGACCTTCCTGGGGTATGATCGGAACACTGCTAGGTCTGGTTTTGATGTTGCAGAACATGTCAGACCCTTCCTCAATCGGACCGTCCATGGCCGTTGCTTTGATCACGACATTCTACGGCTCAGTTCTTGCTAACTGGTTCTGCTATCCCGCAGAGAATAAGCTTAAGGCAAGAGATGGTGCTGAGTACACAATGAAGAGTATTATCATCGAAGGTCTTCTTTCCATTCAGGCAGGAGAGAACCCTCGTGTTACAGAAGAGAAACTGAAATCATTCATGTCACCTGCTAACAGAGCTGCTTATGAAGCAGAGAATGGTACTGGCGATGGAGGTGGAGAGTAATGGCTAAAAAACCTGAAGAGATCAAGCCTGGCTTGCCGGCCTGGCAGGGTACTTTCGGTGATTTGATGAACCTTCTCCTTTGTTTCTTCGTTTTGCTGTTCTCCATGGCGACAATGGATGCAGCTAAATTCGAAGAAGTAGCCGCTTCCTTCAGTTCAGCCTTTGGTATTTTCCAAGGTGGTGAAGCTGCACTTGGACAGGGAGCTTTGGTTGGAGATGGTATATCACAGCTGAATCAGTTGTCCAACTACATAGTATCAATGGGTGTTTCTCAGAGAGGCTCTCAGGAAGAGGATGTTACTGATTCTGAGGGACAAAATGCCAGCGAATCCGGTGGCGCCGGAGTCAATGATGAGGGAGATTCCAAGGGAAATCTTCCTGGAGAGAACGAAGGATCAGGCGGTGCTGCTGGTAATGAGACAGGTACAGGTACTGAGGGCGATGGCGAAGGCGGAGCTGATGAGACGAGCGAAGAAGAGATTCAGAAGGAAGCAGAAGCTGAGCAGCTAGAGGCCTCTGAACAGCTTGCAGCTGAGGTTTCGGAAGCACTTGATGACCTCGATGTATCCAACCAGATAGATGTTAACTTTACCAGTCAGTATGTACAGCTTACACTTCAGGGAGCTATCCTTTTTGACTCAGGTCAGGCAACACTTAAGGATGGTGCTGATGCAATACTTAACAAGGTTGGAGCAATCCTTGAAAGATATGCCGGTGGTACGGTTGAGATAGAAGGTCATACCGACAATGTACCTATGAATAGAAAAGGTAAGATAACCAATAATGATGAGCTTAGTGATGCCAGAGCGCTATCCGTATTTTATTACTTAGTAGAGAACACAACTCTTGATCCTGCTAATCTTAAGCATTCAGGACGCGGAGAATATGAGCCTGTGGCTGATAATTCAACACCTGAGGGCAGAGCTAAGAACAGACGAGTTGAAATAAGAATTTATAATCCACTTAGTCCTATGTATTAATAACTATCTTGAAATTTTTATGATGAAGGGGAGAAAATCATGAAAAAGAACCTGCTTGCAATTATTATACTGGCACTTCTTCTGGTTAACACAATAATGACCGGATTTATGATGCTTACGGTTCTAACAACCAATAACCAGGCAGTAGCACTTATAGGCGATATAGCCGCAGCGCTTCAGATTGAGGCTAACGGCGGTGAAAATGGTCAGGGATTTTCCGGATCAGCTACAGGAAATGTAGATATTGCAAACATGGATACCTACGTGATTTCAGATATGACTATTTCACTTAAGGATGATGGAAGTGGAAAACAGCACTTCATGCTTGCAACATTTGTTTTATCAATGGATAAATCAAATGAGGACTATGCTACTTATGGAACAGCAGAAGCCATGGCAACTTATGAGCAGCAGATCAGAGCGAAAATCAATGATGTATTCAGCTCATATACCTATGATGATGTAAGACAGCATGAGGAAGAGGCTGTAGCTACAGCACTTGAAAAAATTCAGGAGCTTTTTGGTTCCGGATTTATATATGAATTAAGCTTATCCAGCAAGGTTTATCAGTAATTTTGTATGGGAAGAGAATTGGGGAAAAGGTTTTGTTATGTTTTTATTCTTTGATTTGGCAAATGCCGAATGGAGAGCGCAAAGTGAGGTGGTCTACACTTGAGTGAAGTATTATCACAGAACGAGATTGATAATCTACTGGCGGCCTTAAATACAGGTGAACTCGATGTAGATCAGATGTCAGCCTCGGACGAGAAAAAGGTCAAGGATTATGACTTTAAACGTCCGGCGAAGTTCTCTAAGGAACATCTGCGTACACTGGAGATGATCTACGAGCACTACGGAAGACTGTTATCAACAACACTTCCGCTTTACCTTCGAAAAAATGTACAGGTTTCAGTAGCTAACTCGGAGACGGTTACTTATTCCGAGTTCAGTAATGCGTTAAGTAACCCGGTAATTCTAGGAATTATCAATTTCCTGCCTTTGCAGGGAACAATAATTATGGAGCTTCAGGCGAATATCGGTTTTTCCTTTATAGACAGAATGCTTGGAGGAGAGGGTGCAGGTATTGATAAGCCAAGACCCTTCACCGATATTGAGATGCCTCTTATAGAGAAGCTTATAACCATTTGCATGCAGCTTATGGTTGAGCCCTGGGAGAATGTTTTGGCGATAAATCCTATTATGGAGCGTATTGAGACTAATCCTCAGTTTGCGCAGGTTATTTCGCCTACAGACATGATCGCCATCGTAACACTTAATATGAAGATTGGTGATACCGAGGGTCTTATGAATATATGTCTGCCATATTTCACATTGGAGAGTATCATGGACAAGCTGAACACGAAGTTCTGGTTCTCCACAATGCAGAAGCATGATGATGATAGCTATGGTGATCATCTTGAATCTCTGGTTAGACATGTAGATGTGCCGGTTAAAGCGGTACTTGGAAAATGTAATGTTTCAGTCAGTGATTTCGTATCTCTGCAAAGAGGAGACATAATCAGACTGGATAATCAGGTAAATAGTGAACTACAGGTATATGTAGGAGATATTTACAAATTTACGGCTTTGCCGGGAACTACTAAAGATAAGTACGCCGTCAGAATTACGTCGGTAGTAAGAGAGGAGGAAGAGTAGCAGCATGGATGGAATGCTTTCACAAGACGAAATTAATGCCCTGCTCGCCGGAATGGACACATCGGGAGGAGGAGACGCCGGTGGCGATGCACCAGCAGCGGACGCGCCAGCAGATGCTCCTGCAGGTGATTCTTCAGGCGGCTCCACTTTTACGCCAGGCGAAATAGACGAGAGCCTTTTGACAGATGATGAGAAGGATGCGATTGGTGAGGTTGCCAATATCAGTATGGGCTCCTCAGCTACAACCTTGTATTCACTCGTTAATCAGAAGGTTAACATCACTACGCCTCAGGTAGAGCTTGCTAACTGGGCAACAGTACTTGATAACTATGAAAAGCCCTGTGTATTTATTCAGATCAAATATACAGTAGGTCTTGAAGGTACCAATATCCTTATTCTGAAAGAACATGATGTTATGGTTATCACCGATCTTATGATGGGTGGTGACGGTACCAATACTGATGGTGAGGTCGGAGAATTACAGCTTTCAGCTATCTCCGAGGCTATGAACCAGATGATGGGTGCAGCTGCAACTTCACTTTCAACAATGACCGGACAGAAGGTCGACATCAGCCCGCCGGTAGCTACATTGCTGGATATGATTGATGATGACCCCAGTGAGATATCTGATTTCCTTACAGGTACATTCTGTAGAGTTACATTTAAGCTGCAGATTGGTGACCTGGTGGATTCAACTCTTATGCAGTTGTATCCTATCGACTTTGCTAAGAGCCTTAAGGATACAATCAGCGCTGATTCACCTGAGGAAGCTCCTGCTGAAGCAGCACCTGCTCCGGCACCTGCTCCTGATATGAGCGCTGCTGGTGCTGCAGAGATGGGTATGCAGCCTCAGATGGATATGTCCCAGATGGGTATGGGAATGCAGCCACAGATGGGAATGGGCATGGGAATGCCACAGATGATGCCTCAGCAGATGATGATGCCGCAGATGATGCCACAGATGATGCCGAACATGAACGTTCAGCCTGCTCAGTTCCAGAGCTTTTCTGGTGGCGGAGCCATGGCAGCTGGCGAGAACATCGGACTTATCAAGGACGTTCCGCTTGAGGTTACTGTTGAGCTTGGTAGAACAGCGAAGGCTATTTCCGACATTCTTGATTTTGCTCCTGGTACAATCATAGAGCTTGAGAAGGTTGCCGGTGAACCTGTAGATGTTCTTGTAAATGGCAAGTTCGTTGCTAAGGGAGAAGTTGTAGTAATTGAAGAAAGTTTTGGTGTCAGAGTAACTGAAATTGTTCAGTAATCTGATTCACTGGATGGGAATAATAATATGTCTGTTGGATCGATTTCACAGCTAATTACTGTGCTGTTCCTGTTCATTATAGTTTTAGGCGCCACATATTATGTGACGATGTGGATTGCCAGATATCAGAAGTCCAGTACCTCCGGTGCTAATATGGAGATCATGGAGACCATGAGACTATCTAATACGAAGTATATGCAGATAGTCAGGGTTTCTCAAAAATATCTGGTGATAGCTGTGTGTAAGGATACTGTTACCTTACTGGGTGAACTAGGGGAAGATGAGTATGAACCGCCACATTTAACAAAAGGGGAACAGCCGGATTTTGGTAAAGAACTGACTAAAATGGTGGAGCGGTTTAAGAAGAAGTAGATATGAAAAGTTTTTGGGGAGTAAAAGATTTAAAGCCATTTCTAAAGAGAGGCATAATTATGTTGTGCCTTTCTTTTGTAATGGCTTTTTTCGTGTTTAATAGCACTCAGATAGTAGCAAGGGCATCAACATCATACGTTGATGATACACATCCAACTGATCCTACAAGGGACAGAGAGACGAACCTTACAGGGACTACAGGAGAGAGAACAAACATCCATGACCCTGGTGAAGCCAAGGATCAGGATGACTTGAAAGAGCTTAATATAGCCAATACTGTTACCGTAACCTATGACAACGGAAACGGTACTATAAATGGAGCTTTGAGAATTCTCATTACTCTTACTTTAATTGCGCTGGCTCCGCTCCTTCTTATTATGATGACCTGTTTTACCAGAATCATCATAGTACTTCACTTTACAAGATCTGCTATTGCAACCCAGACATCACCTCCTAACCAGGTGCTTATGGGACTTGCGCTTTTCCTTACATTCTTTATCATGCAGCCTACTTTGCAGGAGGTATATGACACTGCAATCCAACCCTTTGAAGCAGGAGAGATAGATCAGAAGGAATTCCTGGAGGTTGGCATGAAGCCCATAAGAGAGTTTATGTATGGGCAGACTCAGACCAAGGATGTAAGACTTTTCATGGAAATAGACCAGATGGATTGGGATGGAGAACTTGATAGCATACCTAATGCAGTTCTTATTCCAAGCTTTATTATAAGTGAACTTAGAACAGCCTTTATCATAGGATTTTTGCTGTTCATACCGTTTATAGTCATAGACATGGTAGTATCGTCGGTACTTATGAGTATGGGTATGATGATGCTGCCGCCTACGACAATTTCGTTGCCATTTAAAATATTGTTGTTTGTATTGGCAGATGGCTGGAACCTGATAATAGGAAGTCTTGTTAGGACTTTCTACTAGGAAGGAGGTATTAGATGACTGTAGATGACGTAACTGCGATCATGGGAGCAGCGCTTTTTATGGTTATTAAAATTGCAGTTCCTGTACTATTGGTATCTCTGATTGTGGGACTTTCAGTCTCTATATTTCAGACTGTTACTTCAATTCAGGATCAGACACTTACCTTTGTGCCCAAGATAATACTTACCTTTGTGGCACTTATGGTTCTTGGAAACTGGATGTTGACTGAGCTTTCAACTTATGTAGTAGAAATGTGGGCGAATTTTAGTTTGTACATCCATTAGCTAAGGGGCTTACAGAGTGATTGATTATAGCTTTACCTATGGAGATTTGGAAATATTCTTGCTTATTCTTGTAAGGGTGACAATGTTTGTTTATATTGCACCCTTTTTTAGCATGAGCAATACTCCGCATCCCATAAGGATATGCTTTTCCTTTTTACTGTCAGTGCTTTTGTATGGACTGGTTCCTGTACAGACTCTTGAGTATGACTCAATACTCGGTTACACGATTATTGTTTTAAAGGAGTTTTTTACAGGGCTTCTGATAGGCTATGCGGCTCAGATATGTACGATGATATCAAATCTGTCAGGACAGATTGTGGATATGCAGGTAGGCCTTTCAATGGTTCAGGTAATGAGCCCTGGATCACGTGAGCAGGTACATATTTCCTCAGCTATTTATCAGTATGCGTTTATGGGAATGATGTTGGTGAGTGGATTGTACAGATTCCTTATATCAGCTCTTGTGGACTCTTTTACACTGATTCCACTTAACGGAGCGGTTTTTCATACGGATAAGCTTTTGGATTCCATGATGAAATTCTTTGGGATATTCATGGTTATAGGCTTTAGAATATGCCTGCCTGTATTTATAATTACGTTTTTGCTAAATGTCATTTTGGGTATTCTCGCAAGAGTAGCGCCTCAGATGAACATGTTCGCTGTAGGAATGCAGCTAAAGCTTATTGTAGGGTTATCAATGATGTATCTTACAAGCGCGCTTTTGTATAATGCATCGGATTTTATATTTGTGAATATGAAGCAAATGATATTGGAGTTTATGAATGATCTGGTTTAGAGAAGAGGAAAAACTAAATACAGTAGCATTCCTTCCACTAGATCTGCAGTTCTTTGCTGATGGCCCAGGTGGTGAAAAAACTGAGGAGCCTACAGCCAAGAAGCTTCAGGATGCCAGAAAAGAAGGCCAGGTTGCAAAGAGCCAGGAGGTTACTCATGCAGCAGGACTTATGGCGCTCTTTATTCTTATAAGGCTCCTTTATCCCTATATGGCTGATAATTTTACCGGAATGATGAGATACGTTTATGGCCAGATTCCGAGCTTTATTACAATGTATGAAGGTAATCTGCCAATGACAACGCTAAGAACTGTGCTGAATATGGCTCTGATCAGAATCCTGTTGATAGCACTACCCTTTATGATAGTGGCTTTTCTCATAGGCTTTATTACTAATGTTGTTCAGGTAAAATGGCAGATATCAACAAAGCCATTACAGCCAAAGCTTAGTAAGCTTGACCCGATAAAAGGCTTTAAGAAGATTTTTTCTACAAGAAAGATATTTGATCTTATAAAGGCTATAGCAAAGATTGGTATCATAGGCGGTGTTGTTTATGTGTACTTTCTTGGATACACTGCGTCATTTTTCACGCTCTATGATATGTCTTTAAAACAGGCCATAGGACTTCTTGGTAATACTATTGTGGAGGTTGGAATCAGGATAGCTGCTGTCTATGTCATTATTGCTGCTGTGGATTATGTATATCAGAGAAGAAAATTCCGCAAGGACATGAGAATGACCAAGCAGGAAGTAAAGGATGAGTATAAGAATACTGAAGGAGATCCTCAGATAAAAGGACAGCAGAGAAGACGAATGATGCAGGCTTCACAGAGGCGTATGATGCAGGAGCTTCCCAATGCTGACGTAGTTATCACCAACCCGACGCATTACGCTGTAGCTATTTCCTATGATGCTGATAAGTATGAGGCACCAAGAGTTATTGCAAAGGGTGAAGATTATCTGGCTCAGAGAATCAAAGATGTGGCTAAGGAAAATGATATTGAGATTGTAGAAAATAAGCCACTTGCCCGTATGCTTTATGCAAATGTTGCAGTGGGAGAGATGGTTCCGCCAGAGCTTTATCAGGCGGTTGCTGAAGTACTTGCCTTTGTATATCACCTAAAGGGCAAGGTATAACAATTTAGAATAAATAATCTGATTAATTGGAAAGGGCAGGTAGCCATTACAGCTACCTGCCTCATTATATATCGGTAAAAGTTTGCTAATACTGGTAATTATGCAGTCTTTTCCTGCTCCTCTAATGAGAAGTAATCCATTTTCTCTGCGAGTGTTTCAGCCATCTTACGAAGATCGTTTGCAGCATCGCTGATAAGAGCGAAGGTTGCATTGAGCTCTTCCATAGAAGCGTTTGTCTCTTCAGTTGAAGCAGCATTCTGCTGAGAGATTGCTGAAAGCTCAGAGATAATATCTGAGAAGTTTGTCTTAAGGTCATTAAGAAGACGAACTCTCTCTGCGATAAGCTTTGTTGAGCTATCTACGTTATTAACATTTACTACAACAGCGTCCATATCATCCTTTGTGGATGTAAGCTGGCTGTTCTGCTCCTGCATGCTTGTGCTGAGCTCTTCGATAGTATCAACGCTCTTCTGAGACTCGCTAACAAGCTCCTCAACGATCTTGTTGATAGAAACAGCTGCTTCCTTAGACTGTGCTGAAAGTGAACCAATCTCAGAAGCAACTACTGAGAAGCCCTTACCATATTCACCAGCTCTGGCAGCCTCGATAGAAGCGTTAAGAGAAAGAAGGTGTGTCTGCTCAGCAATAGCTGTAATTACATTTGAAGCCTCTGCAATATTCTTAACTGAATCGTTAGTAAGACGAATCTGCTCGTTGATATCCTTCATTGAAGACATTACATCTTCGTTCTTGTTCATAAGTGTGCTAAGTGTTTCTACAGTACGGTTTGCACCTGAAAGCATCTCGTTAGCTGCTACAGAAAGGTCCTCAATCTTATTTGTGATATCGTCGATGCTATCACCCATTTCATTCGTATTTGTTACTGAGTTCTCAACGCTCTCAGCCTGAGACTGAGCGCCACGGCTGATATCCTCTACTGCAGTTGTAACCTGCTCAGCAACGTGTGATGCTGTCTCAGCAGAGTTTGCAAGGTTTGTTCCGGAAGTTGAAACATCAGCTGAAAGCTTCTTAGCTGTGCTGATAACATCCTGAAGAGTATCACGAACCTGAGCGGAACTTCCTGCGATAACACCAAGTTCGTCCTTACGTTTGAATGTACGATCATCAATATAGAAGAAGAGATCACCATCTTCAAGCTGCTGAAGACCATTCACGATGTCACGGATTGATCTTGTTGATGTAGAAATAAGGTAACGTGCTACAGCCCAGTTAAATAAGAAGAAGATAATAAATGTAGCTGTGATAGCTCTTGCAGCGGCTGTCATGTTACCTGTAACGATGGAAGTGTCACGACCTGCAAATACCATACCAACGATAGTACCATCAGAATTCTTAAGCGGAAGATAATATGCATACCAGTCCTGACCACCAATCTGGAAGTTCTCTGCAAGATATTCGTTACCGCCCTTAAGTACGTTTGCTACAACTACTTCAGAAGCCTGAGTTCCTTCCATACGCTTTCCGGTCTCAGAATCTGTAAGTGATGTTACATAACGAGTATCTCCATAGAATAATGTATAGTGCATTCCTGTTTTTTCGTGGAGCGAATCAAGCTGTGCCTGGTAAATGTCGTGAACGGCTGTCTCGCCCTTCATGAGCTGACCATCCTCTGATAATGACCAGTCACCTGCAAACTCGTTTGAAAGCTCATCTTCAAGAAGTATTGCTGCTGCATGTAAACCTTCTGAGAAGGATGTGAGATATGCTTTTTTAATGTGGTTAAATCCTATAAATCCGATCAGCCCTGACATGAGAAGTGCAAGGACAGAGGCAATAAGGATAATGCTACGAACCATGTTTCTGCTTTTCTTTTTCATTTTTTACCAATCTCTTTCTGATTGCCATCGCAATCGTGCAAACAAAAGCGTTATCATCAAAACCATAGTGGAGTATATGCTATCATAAATTCAATTGCAAATGAATTTTATAAAAATTTTATGATTTCTACACTATGCATTATGACATTAAATCTCAAACGTTATTGTTTATCCATATTGCACAAAAGAAAAGATACGATTTAATTTATAGACGTTTCCGCCCTCAAAAAATGGTTGCCGATGGGGAACGTTTTGTTGATGGTTAATACATATATATTAAAGTAGAATTAGTATTAATGATAAAACTTTAACAAAACTGGCAAACAGGAGGATTCTTATGAAATATCAGCAACTTTTTGAACCCATCCAGATTGGCAAGCTGGAGATTAAGAACCGCTATGCAATGGCTCCCATGGGACCTTTAGGTCTTGGTGACTGCGAAGGCGGATGGAATGAAAGAGGTATCGATTACTACACTAGACGTGCTCAGGGTGGTATCGGACTTATCATCACAGGTGTAACATTCTCTGATACAGAGGTGGAGAAGCCTTCATTCCCTAACACACCTAATTCAACATACAATCCGGTTCAGTTTGTAAGAACCAGCCGTGAGATGACAGAGCGTATTCATGCTTATGGCTCTAAGATTTTCTTACAGATGAGTGGTGGATTTGGACGAGTTACTATCCCTACTAATTTAGGAGAGTTCCCGCCTGTATCTGCTTCACCTATTCCGCACAGATGGCTTGATAAGACCTGCCGTCCTCTTACAGTAGAAGAGATTCACGGAATTGTTGAGAGCTTTGGTAAGGGTGCTTACAATGCTAAGCGCGCAGGCTTTGACGGTGTTGAAATTCACGCTGTTCATGAGGGATACCTTATTGATCAGTTTGCTATTTCATTCTTCAACCAGCGTACAGATGAGTATGGCGGATCACTTGAGAACAGACTTAGATTCGCTAAGGAAATCCGTGAAGAGATCGCAAGAACCTGCGGATGGGATTTCCCTGTTGCAATGAGATTCTCACTTAAGAGTATGGTTAAGGATTTCCGTGAAGGCGCACTCCCTGGAGAAGAGTTCGAGGAGAAGGGTCGCGATATTGAGGAAGGTATCGAGGCAGCTAAGCTTCTTGAGAAATATGGATATGATGCTCTTGATGTAGATGCTGGAACATATGATGCATGGTGGTGGAATCACCCGCCGATGTATATGGAGAAGGCTCCTTACAAGGAGTTTGCAAGAATTACTAAGGAGAATGTAAACATCCCTGTAATCATGGCTGGACGTGTTGATAACCCTGATACAGCACTTGAGTGCCTTGAGAGCGGCGTATGCGACATGATCTCACTTGGTCGTCCTACACTTGCTGATCCTGATATTGTAAATAAGATTAGAAGAAATAACCTTAGTCAGATTCGTCCTTGCATCAGCTGCCAGGAAGGCTGCATGGGCCGTATTCAGGCTTATTCACTTACAAACTGTGCTGTTAACCCTCAGGCAGGTAAGGAGAGAGTAAACAGACTTAATCCTATTTGTAAGAAGAAAAAGGTTCTCATCGTTGGTGGTGGTGTTGCTGGATGCGAGGCTGCACGCGTACTTGCAGAGAGAGGACACGAGCCTGTACTTTACGAGGCAGCAGGCAGACTTGGTGGTAACCTTATCCCTGGTGGTGCTCCTAAATTCAAGGAAGACGACATCGCTCTTGCAAAGTGGTATGAGGATGAGATGACTCGCCTTGGTGTTGAAGTACACCTTAATACAAAGGCTACTGAGAAGGAGATCCTCAATAAGCAGTTTGATGCTGTTATCCTTGCTACAGGTTCAAGACCTAAGATGTTCTCACTTGGTGATGATGAAAAGGTTTACTCAGCAGAACAGGTTCTTCTTGGTCAGAAGGAGACAGGTGACAATGTAGTAGTTGTTGGTGGTGGTCTTGTAGGCTGCGAGCTTGCGCTTGATCTTGCACAGAAGGGAAAGAAGGTTACAATCGTTGAGGCTCTTGAGAAGATCCTTGCAGTTAACGGACCTCTTTGCTCAGCTAATAAGGAAATGCTTGAGAAGCTCATTCCTTTCAATGGTATCGAAGTTGTAACTGGTGCTAAGGTTACAGAATACAAGGGTGGCGTTCTTAAGGCTGAAGTAGAAGGCGGCACTAAAGAGCTTAATGCAGATAGCGTTGTTCTTTGTGTTGGTTATTCAAGCGAGAATACACTTTACAATCAGTATAAGAATGACCTTGATGAGGTTTATCTCCTTGGTGATGCAAGACAGGTATCAAACATCATGTACGGTATCTGGGATGCATTTGAGGTTGCTAACCACATCTAATATTTAATTAGTAAACTAATAATTTTTTCGCTAATTTTTCGTTACTTTTTCGTTAATTAAGTTCCCGTCAGGTATTGAATACCTGGCGGGATTTTTTGTATTATGAATTTATAATAAACTGCATTGGGAAGGGGAACGAAGAATGGGGAAAATCTATACTAATCAGGTTGGCTTTCTGCCAACAGGCGAGAAAATGGCGATCTTAAGCTTTGATAGTCCAGAATTCAAGCTTGTTGATGATAGTCAGCAGACTGTTTTCGAGGGAAAAACAAGTCATTTTGGAAGAGATGATATTTCAGGTGAAGATACCTACGTCGCTGATTTCAGTTCTTTTGCAGGACAGGGAAGATTCAAGGTTATTGCAGGAGATACTGAGAGCGTAAGCTTTGATATTTCCAATAAAGCTTATGACAAGCTGATGAAGGACATCTGTAAGTGTTTCTACTATCTTAGATGTGGACATGGCCTTAGCAAGGAATATGCAGGAAAGTTCTACCATGAACCTTGCCATCTTTCAAAGGCTACTGTTTATGGAGAAGATACTGATCCAGTAGATGTTAGCGGCGGCTGGCATGATGCAGGAGATTACGGCAGATACTCTACTGCCGGAGCTGTAGCTGTAGCGCATCTTCTTTATGGTGTAAGACTCTATAAAAATCTTTTGAATGTAAAATTCGATATCCCGGCAGAGAAATGTGAAAAGGGAGAGTATCCTGACATATTGGCAGAAGTGAAAGTTGAACTGGACTTCCTTATGAAGATGCAGCGTGAGAACGGGTCTGTATGGCATAAGGTTACAACCTTTAATCATGCTGACTTTATTATGCCTGAGGAGGACAAGGGCGAGCTGTTTTTGTTTAGTGTATCTTCACTTGCAACAGCTGATATTGCTGCAGTATTTGCTCTTGCTCATACTATATATAAGGATTATGACAGTGAGTATGCAAAGCTCCTGTTAGAAAGGTCACTTAAAGCGTATGAATGGCTTGTGGCCAATCCGGAGCCTTTACTGTTCAAGAATGCGGAAGGTTCAAATACAGGTGAGTATCCTGAGCCTGAGGATTATTCAAATAGATTCTGGGCTGCTTGCGCTTTGTATGAAGCTACCAGAGAAAAGAAGTATTATGAGGATGCTCTTTTCCAGAGAGAAAAGCTCATAATTTATGATAATGACGATTCCTTTAAGGGTTACCAGGGTAATATCTTCACCTGCTTTGGTTGGGCTGATGTAGCTGGCCTTGGCTCCTTGTCACTTCTTTTAACAAATCAGAAGACAGAGCTTAAGGAGTATGTGAGAAACTGCTTTGCTCTTGAGGCTGCAAGATTATGTGATAACGCTGCAAGAAACGGCTTTAATCTTTGCATGAAGAGGGAAGACTTTATCTGGGGCAGCAATATGGAGCTGCTTAAATATCTGATGGTTCTTTCTGTTGCAAATTATCTTGAGCCCAAGGATGAGTACCTGAATGTTATCTCATCAGGTATTGACTATATTCTTGGTTGTAATAGTATGGATGTCAGCTATGTAACTGGCAATGGTGAAAGGGCATTCAAGAATCCTCACCTTCGTCCTACCGCGGTAGATGATATAGAGGATCCCTGGCCGGGCCTTGTGTCAGGTGGACCTAATGTGGGCCTTCAGGACGAGAGAGCAAGAATGCTTCCTAAAAACCTGCCACCAATGAAATGCTACATCGATCATGTGGACTGCTATTCCTTAAATGAGATTACAATTTACTGGAATTCACCACTGGTATTTATTTTAGCCGGACTTTTGAAATAAGGATTATGAACACTAGAAATCTTAAATGCTTTCAAATTGTATATGAGGAGCGTAACCTTCAGGAGGCGGCAAGTAAGCTCTTTTTATCACCGCAGGGTCTTAGTAAGATTATTAAGAGCCTGGAGGAAGAGTGCGGCACAGCCCTTTTTACAAGGACTAAGGATGGATTTGTTCCAACAGAAAGCGGAAAGATTTTTTATGAAAAATCCAGAACTATAATAAAGAATATGAATGAAATGTTCTCTGAGATCAGAGCTGTAAATGACAGGGAGAAGCGTTTCAGAGTAGGCTTTGCTGCCGGAACCATAAGGGCTGTGGACATTCCTGCTGTTAATGATTTCATGAAGTCAAATCCTGAAATTGTTGCAAGCTGGGATGAGCAGGAAAACAAGACTGTATTAAAGAAGGTTTTAAATGATGAGATAAACTGTGGTCTTGTGGTTGGAAAACCGGATGCCCCGGGCCTTGCAACGCAGCTTATAAAGTCAGTTGATATTGTTCTTTATGTTTACAAAGGGCACAGACTTTTTGATAAGCAGCAGGTAAGCATTAAGGAAATAAAGGATGAACCTTTGATTTCCATGAATGAGAAATATCACATTTATCATGATGTGATAAACGCCTGCCACATGAATGATTTTAATCCAGAGATAATAGCCAGAGTAGGCGAGGGAGAGACTATTCACAGCCTTGTGAAGAATAAGGTTGGAATAGGCATCGCACCCAGGTTTTTCGAAGATGAAAAAGACATAAGGGCTGTTGCTATAAATGATGCTTACACCTGGGATGTTTATGGAATTTATTTAGAGACTTCTCCTGATGCGCAGCTGGCAAAAAGATTTTTACAGGAAATCCTGTGATAAAGAACAGATAAGATTTTTACAAATATGCCCCAACATGGTAATATACGTCTTGCCATGTTAGGGCTATTTATATGTAGTAATCAAAGGATTTATAGTTTAGATTTATGAATATTTTAAATGTAGAAAATGTATCCAAATCATATATGTCGAAGCCGGTACTTAGCGGAGTTTCTGTGGGAATAAATGACACTGATAAAATTGGTGTTGTAGGTACAAACGGAACAGGTAAATCGACACTTCTTTCTATCGTTGCAGGTGTGACAACTCCGGATAGCGGACAGGTCATAACAAGTAACGGACTTCGTATATCATATCTTCCGCAGAATCCGGTATTTGATACGGATAAAACACTTTTGGAGAATATCGCTGACAAGATATACGCAGGCGGTGATCACTGGGATAAGATGGGAGAAATCAAGGCGAATTTGTCTAAGTTTGGAATAGATGACCCGGAATGTAGTGTTGAAATTTTGTCTGGCGGTCAAAAGAAAAGGGCGGCGCTTGTAGCAGCGATCATGACACCTTCAGATCTTTTGATTTTGGATGAGCCTACCAATCATCTTGATTCAGATATGATTGAGTGGCTTGAGGTTTTTTTACAGCACTTTAGAGGTGCGCTCCTTATGATCACCCATGACAGATATTTCCTTGATGAAGTAACTAATCAGATTTTGGAAATTGATAAGGGTAATGTTTATCGCTACGAATCCAACTATTCTGGTTTTTTGGAGTTAAAGCAGCAGCGCCTTGATTACGAGCAGGCTGCAGAGCGAAAGGCAGCAACTCTTTTCAGGAAGGATCTCGCCTGGATGCTAAGGGGAGCAAGAGCGCGTTCCACTAAACAAAAGGCACATATACAGAGATTTGAGGAGCTCCGTGACAGACAGCGCCCCGAAGAGGAGAGGCAGGTTCAGCTTTCTTCACTACCTACTAGAATGGGAAATAAGACAATAATTCTGGATGGTATTACTAAGTCTTATGAAGGAAAGACGCTTTTTAAGAACTTTTCCTACACCTTCAACAAGCTTGACAGAATAGGAATAATTGGTCCAAATGGCTGCGGAAAATCTACTCTTATGAAATGCATCATTGGACTTGTAAATCCTGATGAGGGTAATGTTGAGATTGGTCAGACAATCAAAATTGGATACTTCGGGCAGGAAAATGAGGCGCTTGATGAGAGTAAGAGAGTAATCGATTATATAAAGGATACGGCAGAGTTCATAAGAACAGAGGAGGGGCTTGTTTCAGCTTCTGTTATGTGTGACAGATTCCTTTTTAACCCGGAGATGCAGTATGCGCCAATTTCAAAGCTTTCTGGTGGTGAGAAGAGGAGACTATACCTACTTCGTGTGCTTATGGAACAGCCAAATGTCATTATCCTGGATGAGCCTACAAATGATCTGGATATCCAGACCCTTAGAATATTGGAGGATTATCTTGATGGCTTTGCTGGAATTATCATTACTGTAAGTCATGACAGATATTTCCTTGACCGCGTGGTAACAAGAATATTTGCCTTTGAAGAGGGCGGAAGTTTGTATCAGAGTGAAGGCGGATATTCTGATTATCTGGTTCATAAAAAGGAAACTGTAGGGGCAAGCGCAGCGGATAACAGCTCAAATACAAAGGGTGGAGCTGGTAGCGTAAACAAAGCTTCTGATGATTCTACCGATGAAAAAGCATCAAAGAACAGTTGGAAAACTCCAAGAGAAAAGACTAAACTTTCCTTCAAGGAGCAGAGAGAATACGACAACATTGAAGCAGAGATAGAGGCTCTTGAAGAAAAGAGCGCAGAACTTGAAGCTCAGATAGCAGAAGCTGCTACAGATTATCCAAAGCTTGTTGCGCTTAGTAAAGAAAAGGAAGAAGTCGACGCCGAGATTGAGAGAAAAATGGACAGGTTCGTCGAGCTTCAGGAGTTGGTTGATAGTTTTTCGGGAGATAAATAATGAATGAGAATGCAAGGAGAATTGGCTGCTTAGTAAAGCGGCCAATTATTTTTTTAAATAGATTGCGTAGTACATAGCACCAACGCAGATAGATCCGCCAATTATGTTTCCGATTGTTACCGGAATAAGATTTGTTACAAAGAATCCAAACAAGCTAAGTCCATCTGCAGGAAGATTGTAGATAGCTGATGTCAGCATTCCGGCAGGGATGAAGTACATGTTGGCAATGCAGTGCTCGAAGCCGCAGATGATAAACAGCATTACAGGGAGCCATAAAGCAAAGACTTTACCTGCAACTTCATCGGCTGAGAAGGAACACCATACAGCGAGGCAGACAAGTACATTGCAGAGAATTCCTCGAAGCAGACCATCGCTAAAAGTGATATTGGCTTTGGTAACTGCAGTTGAAATAACTGATTCTGCAAGAGCATTATTTGCAAATGAGTAAATATGGGATGTGGAAGCTGTAAGTGCGATAAGGAATCCACCAACCATATTTCCAAAGTAAACGAGTATCCAGTTTTTAAGCATGCCTGAAAGATTGGCTTTTCCAGACAGAACAGGAATAAAGATGAGGCAGTTGCCAGTGAAGAGCTCAGCTCCGCCAACAAGAACCATAAAAAGACCTATGGGGAATACTACACTGCTGATCATGCGTGCGCTTGACGGATTGGCTGCACAGCAGCTTGCTATCTGGCTTCCAAGACCTCCAAGAGCAATATAGGCTCCTGCAAGGATCCCTAAAAGGAATGTCTTGAGAGCGGGAAGTTCTGTCTTATCCTTTCCTACGGATTCATATTTAGCTGCTATTTCAGCGGGTGATTTCATGTTATTGCCCTTCTTTAGTAAATATTTGCCACGATAATAGATGCCGGAAATCATGCAGTGTTTTGAATGAAACTGTACCGGATTTTTGCGGCAGCAGATTCGATTTTATAAAAAAACAGGAAGATTATCAATATTTTTATTTTTTGTAAGAGAGAGCTTTTTCTCTTTTGAACTGAGCTTTCTTTTGAGAATCAGTGATGCGGTTTTCCATAAGGCTTCTTTAGGACTGAGTATGATAAGGAATACGTAGATGTTGATGGAATTATGCATAAATGACTTGCATCAGGTCAGTTCATTGTTTCTTCGATATATTTCAGAAATGCATTGACTGCATCTGACTGTGTTTCTCGTTTCTTCCAGATCAGCAGAGGCGTAGCCCATTTGTAGGGAGCAATCGCAACGAACGTGAGTCCTTCCCTCAGGAGGTCCGGATCTTCGAAGCACAGCATGGGGCCAAGCCCCTGCTTTACAAGCTGGATGGCATTATGTGCCAGGGTATAGACAGCGGCTATGTCCGGACTTTTGGAAAACCAGCCGGTCAATTCCCTGTAATATACCTGGTTTTCCGGAATGATCAGGGATTCCTTTTCAAGGTCTTCGGCTCTGATCTGTTCCCGCAATGCAAGAGGATGGTCATTCTTTACTAGAACACCCCAGCATGCTTTTCCCGGGTACTCCAGGCTTTCGAAGAGCTCTGTACTGACGGATCGGGTCAGCAGCCCCAGATCAAGGACTCCCTTTTCCACATCCTCACGGATTTCCTCGGCATTTCCAGACTGAATATGAAAACAGATTCCGGGCTGCAGGCGACGGAAGTCCCGGATCTGTTCCGAAAGCTTTGAAAAAGCCGGGATCTCTCCTGATCCGATGTATATATCACCTTTTAGAAATTTCTGATCCTTTTCCCGGTTAACTGATTTTCTGTAGATTTTCAGTATATCCGATGCTGTTTCCCTGAACTGCCTGCCTTCATCAGTCAGAGTTACAGATCTGTTCGTCCTCAAGAACAGCTGCCGGCCAAGCTCATCTTCCAGTTCCTGGATCCTTCTGGAGACTGTTGGCTGAGACAGATGCAGCAGTTTCGCTGCTTTTGTGATATTTCTTTCTTCTGCTGCCATCATAAAGATCTCAAGACTTATCATATCCATGCATATGTCCCCATGCTTTCTATATAGTGATACAAGTATAGCATAGTGGCGGTTTATCGCCAGTCTGATATTCGATTTTTGTATGACAGATCATTTGAAATTGTTATTTTACATGGATCATTGGAGGAATTATAATGTATTCATCAAGTAAAGAAAAGGAAAAGGAAATCTGAGATGATCTTATTTTTTTCAGCAACCGGAAACAGTCTCTATGCAGCGAAGCAGCTGGATCAGGAACTTGTTAGCATTCCCCAGGAAATGAAAAAGACAAACCGGCATTATACTGCCAATAAGATTGGGATTGTCTGCCCGCTTTTTGAGTTTGAGATCCCGTCTATGGTGAAGGATTTCATCCGTGATTCAGAATTTGAAACAGAATATTTTTATCTGGTTGTGACCTACGGCTGCCATCACGGTGGGGTTGCCGGCCGTACCCAGGAATTTCTTTCATCTATCGGGAAAGAAGCGAATTATATCAATACCATTATCATGCATGACAACGCAATTATAGTATTTGATATGGATCAGCAGAGACAAATCGAAGGTGAAAAGAAAGTTGACGAGCATCTTGAACTGATCAAAGCTGACATCGATACAGAAAAGCACTATATTCAGGCTGCGTCAAAGGAAGAAACGGATTTTTATAATGGCTACATGCACTTCAAAGAACAAGCCGGCCCAATGTATTCCTTCCCGCTTTACCGCGTAAATGAACGCTGCGTTGGCTGCGGTACCTGCAGCCGTATCTGTCCACGAGGATGTATCCGGTTGGAAAACAATCGCCCGGACTATAATTACACGAATTGCATAAACTGTATGGCATGCATCCAGGCCTGCCCTACAAAAGCCCTGCAGTTTGCCACAGTAAATGAGCCCAACCCGGAAGCCCGATACAGAAATGTTCATATCACACTGAAAGAGCTTATAGAGGCTAATCAGCAGTAATGGTGTTCGTAAAATTCAGGACATCATGGAGCAGGAGGGTCGAAAGACTGCAACAGGGCTTACCAGATGGCAGTCTGCTTACATCAATAGAATGCTTAGCATATAAACAAGATTAAAACACCAGAACTTTGAGCTATATAATGGACCACAAACCGTCCCCTAGGTCCATTACTGCATGTTTTTACAAATCCGTCCTGACATGGTAATATATATTCGCTGTGTCAGGACTATTTTTATGTCATAATAGATAAATGGTGCCCGGCGTGGTACTCGGTACAATAAGCTGAGATAACAAATGGCTTAAATAAAGCATTTTTAAAAGGAGATACATAAAAAATGAAACTAGGAATCGAAAGACTTCTCCTTAATCACGTATAATTACATAAGGTCACGCGAGCCGTTATTTCGCGATTGTTTGGAAACTTAAATTACACGTTTCGCTACATAAATTCACATTAGAAAATGGCAGTTGGTGTAGGCCTGGTGTAGCGCTGGTGTAGATACTGTTAACCGGACATCATCACGCAGGATATTTGAATATGGATTTTACATAAAGGGCAGTTGTTCTTAAAGAGAATGACTGCTCTTTTTCTACGCCCAAAATCGGGCACAACCATTATTCAATTCATAGGAGGATACATGATGAATTACGAAGAGTTCAAGGAAAATCTTGCAAATGATGTAAAAGAGCAGTTGGAGAAAGACACCGGGAAAGAGTTTGAAGTGGAGGCCAGGAACGTCGAGAAGATGAATGATTCTTATGAGGCTCTTACAGTAAAGGAAACAGATGGCGAAATAGGTGTAAATCTCAACGTAGACAGCCTTTATGCGGCATATGAAGATGGCACTGCTTATGAAGATGTTGTGGACAAGGCCGCAACGATGGCAGGAGATGCTTTGAGCAACAGACCGGAGTTTGATGTCGAAGCCTTCAAAGATTATGAAAAGATGAAAGATAAGCTGGCAATCGAGGTTGTCTCTGCAGAAAGAAACCAGGGAATGCTTGAGACTGTACCACACAAGTCTGTTGAAGATATGGCCGTTGTGTACAGATTTGTGGTTGGAGGAACCCCGGAGGGAGTAGGTTCGATTCTTATAACAAATCAGATGCTTGATACCTATGGTATATCTGCAGATCAGCTTCATGAAGATGCATTAAAGAACGCTCCTGAGATCAGACCGCTGGTCATCAAGGGAATGGGCGAAGTTCTTGCTGCTCAGATGGGCGTTGAAGATCTTGAAATGCTTGGTCTAAATATTCCACCTGAACAGGAGCAGATGTTTGTAGCTTCTGTTGAAGGAAATGTCCATGGCGCAGGTGTTCTTGCATATCAGGACTTTATGAACCAGGCTGCAGACAGAGTGGGTGGTAGTTTCTTTGTTTTACCCAGCAGTATTCATGAGGTGTTGATCATTCCTGACAATGGAAAATTCGATACGGCAAGTCTTGAGAACATGGTAAAAGAGGTAAATGCCACAACAGTGGATCCTTTAGACCAGCTCACAGACAGTGTATATCACTATGATGCAGATGCAAAGGTGTTTGAGCTAGCGGAGAAGTATGAAGACAGAATGAAGGATAAGGAAGTTGATATCAAGAAAGGAACACTTGAGCATGCAGCGTCTAAGCCTCACAGAGATCGCGGAGGCGAAGCAATCTAATGGAAAAATACGCGGCTGATAAACCAAAGGACTGTAAAAAGTGCTTTTTTGGAACAAGCAAGGGCGTATGCACCAGGTATTCTGAGTGCTTTTACGTCATAAGAAGAAATAAGCAGACGCGTAAAAAGTGTGTGAAAGACTGCCCTTACGGAGCGCACTGGCCATGTATAGGCTGGTGCACCCGTAAGATTCTTGAGGAAATGAGGAATTAGTATAAATGGCTGAGTTTGATTATTTCTATGGTCAGGAAGCGGATCTGTTCAGTTTTATCAGAGTACCGAAGCTGTTGTTTACAGATGCAAGGTTTAAAGAGCTTACAAGTGATGCCAAGGTTCTTTATGGCCTGTTACTGGACAGGATGAGTCTGTCTGCAGAGAATAAATGGTTTGATGAAAGAGGCCGAGTATATATTATCTACACGATTGAGCAGATCAGCGACAGCATAGGATGCTCAAATGGAAAGGCTTGCAGGACACTTAAACAGCTTGTTGATATAGGACTTGTAGATAAGGATTTTAAAGGACAGGGGAAGGCAGCTCTTTTGTATGTGAAGAAGATCCTTTCTGATATGTCGCAACGTGAAAACAAGAATGTTCAAAATGGAAATCCTGGAATGCCTAAAATAGAAATCCAAGGATGTTCAAAACAGGAATCTAATAATACTGATATAAATAATACTGACTTTAGTAATACTGAAAATATAAATATCTTATCTAATCTTATCAAGGTATATCCGCCAGAACATATGACTTATTCTGATGATGCGATGAGAAGGGATGAGAAAAGAGATTTCTGTTGGTCTGACATACCTGAGCTTAAAAGAAAAGTCTGTGAGAATATTGATACATGCAGTTTGAAACAACGCTTTCCTTACAACGGTGAGCTAATAGACCAGATAACAAATCTGATTGTTGATGTCTTATCGGACGATGCCAGATATTTCATTGTTGGTGGAGTAAAGAAATCTCCAGAGCTTGTAAAAGATCAGTTCAGGCAGCTTGATTACAGCCATGTAGCATATGTTATAGATTCGCTAAAAAGCAACACAACCGATATTAAGAATGTCAGGCAGTATCTTATTGCAGCACTTTACAATGCGCCACTTACTATTGATGCCCATTATGAAAATATGGTTAGTCATGACCATGCAAGGGGATACTTTTGAAGAATGAGAGGAAGAGTATGAGCAGAGGAACAGTATATGCCCTGGTCAACCAGAAAGGTGGGACAGGGAAGACTCAGAGTACCGAGAATATAGGAATAGGCCTTGCTAAAGAAGGGAAAAGAGTCCTGCTGGTTGATCTTGACCCGCAGGGCTCTCTTACTATCAGCATGGGATATCCAAAGACTGATGATATATCCGTTACGGTGACGGATATAATGAGCAGTGTTCTTCAGGAACACCCAATAGAACGAGATAAAGGAATCATCCATCATTTTGAGGGAGTTGATCTTCTCCCGGCAAACATATCACTTGCAGGGCTTGAGGTTTCGCTAGTGAATGCTATGGGCAGGGAGAGGATCCTGAAAGAATATATAGACTGTGTGAAAAAAGATTATGACGCTGTTTTGATTGATTGTATGCCATCACTTGGAATGCTTACGGTCAATGCACTTACAGCAGCTGACAGACTGATTATTCCGGTTCAGAGTCAGTACCTGTCAGCAAAAGGACTGGAACAGCTTCTCCAAACTGTCAGCAGGGTAAAAAGGCAGATGAATCCAGGACTTAAAATTGATGGGATATTGCTGACAATGGTAGACAGCAGGACAAATTATGCAAAAGAGATCAGTAGCCTTGTAAGAAATGTCTATGGAAAGAATATCAAGGTATATGATACAGAGATTCCTTTTTCTGTAAGAGCAGCCGAGATCAGTGCTGCAGGGAAAAGTATTTATGAGCATGATCCTAAAGGAAAGGTTGCAGAGGCATATAAGAAGCTGACAAAGGAGGTGCTGAAGAATGCAGAAATCTCGCGGAAACATTCAGCTTTCGAGTTATGATGACATTTTTGGCAGTTCAGAGGTTCAGAGTAAAGAAGATAGAAATGGAACCGAGCAGGTTCAGGATATTCTTTTATCGGAGCTTCATCCATTTAAAAACCATCCCTTTAAGATTCTGGATGATGAAGCGATGGATAAAACTGTTGAAAGTGTCAGGGAGTTTGGAGTCCTCACTCCGGCAATTGTGCGACCGAGAGATGAAGGCGGATATGAGATTGTGTCAGGCCACAGAAGATGTCATGCTTCGGAAATTGCTGGAAAAGAAACGCTTCCGTGCATCATAAGGAATTTGGATGATGATGCAGCCACAATATTGATGGTAGATGCCAACCTTCAGAGAGAGGAACTGCTTCCAAGTGAGAGAGCATGGGCCTTTAAAATGAAGCTTGATGCCATGAAGAGATTAGCAGGCAGACCATTAAAAGAAAATGCGTCCCAAATTGGGACACATTTAAGGTCTGATCAAATTTTGGCAGAAGAAACAGGCATTAGTCGCAATCAGATTCAGCGATATATTCGTCTTACAAATCTTCTTCCGGAAATATTGGATATGGTTGATAACAAGCAGATTGGATTCAATCCGGCAGTAGAACTGTCATATCTTGATGTAGATGAACAGAAGCGGCTGTTAGAAGCAATGGACTTCTCACAGACAACGCCGTCTTTATCCCAGGCTCAGCGTATCAAAAAAATGTCACAGGAAGAAGGCTTAACGCAGGAGGCAATGAATGTGATCATGTCAGAAGAGAAAAAGTCAGATGTGGACAGAGTAACAATAAAAAATGATATTCTCAGGAAGTATTTTCCGAAGTCATATACACCAAAACAGATGGAGGAAACAATCGTGAAACTGCTCGAACAGTGGCAGAAAAAGCGCGAAAGAGAACAAAATCTTAGTTGATCAGGCAGAGCAGTAGATACAAAAGTCTACTGCTTTTGTCATTGAAAGGGGGATTCTTATGCAGGAGGAGGTAGAACAGAAAACCATAAATCTGGCGGTTACCGTTACCAAGTTTTCATGGAGAGTAATTACAGGTGCAGTCAGATCCTTTATAAATTACAGAAGACACAAGCAGATGATGGGGCCAAAGCGCTATAGAGGAAAGCAGACTGTAAAACAGCTTCTCAGCCAGGACCAGGGAGCTACAAGTATGCTTGTGGGCGACGAAGGCATTAAAGATTTTCAGCGTATCGCAAAAAGATATGGCGTTGATTTCGCCATTACAAAAGATAAATCGGTAGATCCACCTAAGTACACAGTATTTTTTAAGGCAAAAGACATGGATGCCCTTGAAGCAGTAATGAACGAGTTTGAACAGGTAAAAGCATTCAAGAAAGACCGGCCAAGCGTGCTTCATCAGCTTGATATATACAAAGAAAAGGCAAAAGAGCAGATGGTCAAAGCAAAAATCAAGGTAAAGGAGATGGTCAGATGACACGTAAACAAAAACGAATTATCTTGTTGAATCTTCCTTATGTGATCATGGGGCTTGTGGGTACTAACTTAGGAGAGGCATGGAGATTGTCATCAGGAGCAAATGCTTCCGAGCGCATTGGTTCACTTATGAATACTCTTCCACAGGCTATGTCGAATGTGCTGCCAAGTCTATATCCTTTTGATATCCTGGTGGGAATAGCTGTAGGAGCAGGTATCAGATTGGCAGTTTACCTGAAAGGTAAAAATGCAAAGAAGTATCGGCCAGGAGCTGAATATGGAACTGCAAGATGGGGAAAGCCACAGGACATAGAACCATTTGTAAATCCCAAGTTCCAGGATAATGTTATTCTGACCCAGACAGAGCGTCTTACCATGGAAAGCAGACCAAAGAATCCTAAGTATGCCAGAAATAAAAATGTACTGGTTGTTGGTGGATCCGGATCAGGTAAAACGAGATTCTTTCTTTTGCCGAATCTTTTGCAGATGCATAGTTCTTATGTGATAACAGATCCCAAAGGGGACCTTATCCTTAAGACAGGAGCAACATTAAAAAAGCATGGTTATGATGTAAAAGTCTTTAATACCATCAATTTCAAAAAGAGCATGCATTATAACCCGCTGCGATATATCCATTCTGAGAAGGATATCCTGAAGCTTGTGAATGCTCTTATATCGAACACCAAAGGGGAGGGAAAATCAGGGGATGAATTTTGGACCAAAGCAGAAACTCTGTTGTATACTGCCTATATTGGCTATATTTATTATGTTGCTCCATATGAGGAGCAGAACTTCAACACTCTACTTGAGCTTATAAATGCCTCCGATGTCAGAGAAGATGACGAGGATTATATGAGCCCTGTGGACATGCTTTTCAGAGATCTTGAGAGAAAAGAGCCTAATCACTTTGCTGTAAGGCAATATAAAAAGTTCAAGATAGCTGCAGGCAAGACCATGAAATCAGTGCTTATAAGCTGTGGAGCTAGACTTGCGGCTTTTGATATTGAATCAATCCGAGAGATCACTGCTTATGATGAACTTGAGCTTGATGCTCTGGGAGACAAAAAGACAGCACTTTTTCTTATCATGAGTGATACAGACAACACTTTCAATTTCTTGATTGCGCTTATATACACGCAAATGTTTAATCTTCTCTGCGAAAAGGCTGATGATGTTTATGGAGGAAAACTCCCAGTTCATGTGCGCTGTCTTATTGATGAGACGGCCAATATCGGACAGATACCTAATCTGGAGAAGCTTGTTGCCACAATCCGAAGCCGTGAGATCAGCGCATGTCTTTTCTTGCAGGCCAGATCACAGCTTAAAGCTATCTATAAAGATAACGCAGACACTATTGTTGGAAATATGGATTCACAACTCTTTCTTGGTGGAACGGAGCAGTCTACGTTAAAGGAGTTGAACCAGATTTTGGGTAAGGAAACCATAGACATGTACAATACCGGTGAGAGTAAAGGCAATAACCCTTCATATTCCATGAATTATCAGAAGACAGGGAAGGATCTCATGACGATGGATGAACTTGCCGTTATGGATGGCGGAAAATGTATTCTGCAGCTACGCGGTGTGAGACCATTTATTTCTGACAAATATGATGTAACCCAGCATCCGCATTATAAGGAAACTGCAGAATATGATAAGAAGAATCTGTATGATATTGCAAAGAATTTGAATCCCAGGATGTCTTTGAGAGAAGAGGACATTTATGATGTGGTAGAAATATAAAAATATTGATTTATCTAATGTACCTTTTCTGTTAAAATGATAAGGCATATTTTAGCAGAAGAGGTATCTGTAAGCGATGACTACAAAAGATAGAATTCTTGAAAAAGCCCAAGAAGCATTTGTAATGGCAATAGAGATATATAACAAACCGACATTAAAATATAGATTGGAAGGATTTAGTTTTTTTATCTGTAATGCTTGGGAGCTTATGCTGAAGGCATATATTTCAGAAAAAGACGGAGAAGATGCAATCTACTATCATGACAAACCTAATAGAACTATTTCCTTGGAAAACTGCATTCAAAAGGTATTTACAAACGAGAAATCTCCATTAAGGAAAAATCTGGAAAAAGTTATTGAGCTACGAAATACAAGTACGCATTTTATTACAGAAGAATATGAAGCAGTATATATTCCATTGCTTCAGGCGTGTGTTTTTAACTTTGTAGAGAAAATGATGGATTTTCATGGAATTGATATGACGCAGGTTATACCTGAAAATTTCATCACTTTATCAGTAAGGCTTAGAGCATTGGATGAAACCGAAATAAGAGGAAAGTATTCGAAACAAATTGCCGAGAAGCTTATTGCAGTTCAAAATGATATTGATCCTATGGTTCAGGCGAATAATAGCTCTTTTGCTATAAAAGTAGAGCATTATCACTATTTGACCAAGAATAAGAGTGAAGCAACAGAAATCTATCATATTGATAATAGCGCTTCTAATGGAGTTCGGATAATAAAGGAACTGAAGGATCCTAATAATACACATAAGTATAATGCAAAAGCTTGTATTAAAGAGTTAAACAAAAGAATCACGAGAGATGGTATACATTTAAAATATCGAGGAAACGATGCGGTAATCAACAACTACCACTTTAGGAATTTCACAGCATATTTTGGGATTAAGGAGAACGAAAAAATGTGCTTTGTATATCAGATATCATCTCAGCCACAGTACAGTTATTCACAGCAAGCAATTGATTTTATCTATGATCAGATTAAGACTTCACCTGAGAAAATCTTAGATGATTTGCATGAGAAAATGGCAATAAAAAAGTCAACCCCAGGAGCAAAGGAATTCTAAGCATTACGCCTACTCCCATTCGGGAACCCAGCTTCAACCCTTCACAAGTTGACTATAATTAGTATAACACATTAGTTAAAGGTGTCAATTTAATCAGGTAAAGTAAAAAAAGTTACATAGACCAGCAGAGGCCGGAGACGTCCGGTACTTACTGGTCTATTTTTATGTCCAAAATCAGGTGCACATGAAGAAGGGGCATAACGAAACTATCAATCATTTTTTTAATCAGAGAAAGGAGAGTAGTCCGAAAACTTTAGAGGTTTCGGATGAAGGAAGGATTATGAAGTTTGGTTATTTGATGAAGGAGGTAGCATGAAGATGAGAGTTTTCGGGCGTGGAGCCCTGTCTGTATGTAGCAATATATGGCGAAGGATAAGATGTGTTTTATCCAGCGCTTACAAAAAGCTTCTAGGACACAATGAAGAAGATGCTAATACAGTAGACGATGGGGCTCCGGTGAACAGCATGGCATTCTTTAATTCAGCAGTCGGAGTTTTACAGACACTTGTAGTAGCACTTGGCGCCGGTCTTGGCGTATGGGGAGTCATCAACCTCATGGAGGGGTATGGCAATGACAACCCTGGAGCTAAGAGCCAGGGAATGAAGCAGCTGATGGCGGGAGGTGGAGTTGCCCTCATCGGAACACAGCTCATTCCTCTTCTTTCAGGTCTTTTTTGATCTGAAAAGATCTGCGCGACCTGCCGCGCGATAGCAAGTAGCAGGACTGAAAACTTCATATTGTCCGGGGCTGGCTTCACACCAGCCCCATTATTAAAGCAAAGGAGCAAGATTTATGGACAGAGTTATAGAAGAATTGACCTCCTGGCTTAAGTCTTTACTTGTTGATGGGGTTATGAGTGTTATAGAAGGCATGTTCCAGAGCGTTAATGACCAGGTCGGTGATATCACATCCCAGGTGGCAACAACACCATCTGCATTTCAGCCTGCTGTATTTAACATGATCAGGAACCTGTCAGAGACGGTGATAATGCCAATAGCGGGAATGATACTTACATTCATTGCCTGCTATGAGCTCATTCAGCTTGTCATAGCACATAATAACCTGGCTAACTTTGAAACGTGGATATTCTTTAAATGGATCTTTAAGACATATGTGGCAGTAATGATGATAACTCACTGCTTTGATATAACCATGGCGGTATTTGATGTTGCCCAGCATGTTGTAAATAACAGCGGAGGCCTTATATCTGCCTCAACTGCGATAGATGATTCAGCTCTTTCATCCATGAGAGCTACTGTTGAGGCTATGGACATGGCAGCCATATTTGGACTGTTCTTTCAGGTACTGTTTGTGAGCATTGCAACGCAGATCATATCGGCATTCATTTTCGTGGTCATTTATGGGAGGATGCTGGAAATATACTTGTCAATCAGCCTTGCGCCTATCCCGTTTGCGACATTTGGAAACAGGGAGCAGAGCCAGATAGGACAGAATTATTTAAGAGGCCTGTTTGCACTTGGATTTCAGGGCTTTCTTATAATGGTATGTCTTGCCATCTACGCAGTGATGATACAGTCTGTAGCATTTTCGTCTGATATTGTCGGATCCATGTGGGCAGTCCTGGGTTACACAGTTCTTTTGTGCTATTCGCTATTAAAGACCAGCTCACTTTCAAAGAGTATCTTCAATGCCAGATAAACAGGGAGGTTACAGGAGTATGGCAAATTTTGTATCAGTGCCCAGGGATCTTACTAGGGTCAAAGATAAGATAGTATTTGGTCTCACAAAAAGACAGGTCATATGCTTTTCACTGGCGGCGCTCGTGGGAGTCCCGCTCTTTTTTATTACAAAAAAGATAACGGAGAACATAAGCGCATCGACGCTTACCATGATGGCTGTGATGCTGCCCTTTTTCTTTGTTGCCCTATATGAAAAAGATGGGATGAACTGTGAGACCATACTTCGTCATATGATCACATGGCGATTCAAAAGACCAAAGATAAGACCCTACAGGACACAGAATTATTACGCTGCCCTCATGAGGCAGAAAGAACTTGAAGAGGAGGTAGAGGACATTGTTATTTCCTATGTTCAGAAAGAGAAAGAAAAGAAATCTTAAGATCCCGGCCCGCCTCTCATCAGAGGAAAAGAAGCAGATAAAGAAAGTCATTGATGAGGCAAAGAAGTCCGACAACATGCCTCACTCGGCGCAGGAATCCGTGACTTTTGAGAGGATGTTTCCCAGTGGTATCTGCAGGGAAGGGGGAGATTTTTATTCCAAGACGATCCAGTTTCAGGACATCAACTACAAGCTGGCTCAGGATGAGGATAAGACCATCATGTTTGAGGAGTGGTGCAGTTTTCTTAACTTTTTTGACAGCTCAGTAGAGTTTTCACTGACTTTCATGAATGTCAGCACTGATGCCACGAGCTTTGAAAAGAGCATAAGGATCCCGCTTAAGAAGGATGGCTTTAATATCACAAGGGATGAGTATTCAGGAGTCCTGAAAAGACAGCTCGAAAAAGGTAACAACGGCCTTACAAAGACCAAGTACCTTACTTTTGGCATCCACGCTTCTTCAATAAAGGAGGCGAAGCCAAGACTCAATCACATAGAAATAGATATACTGAACAACTTCAAGCACCTTGGAGTTATGGCAGATCCGCTGAACGGAAAAGAGCGTCTTAAGCTTATGCATGACATCTTCCACATGGGTGATGATGACAGGTTCATGTTTGACTGGAAGTGGTGCGCTGAAAGGGGCCTCGGACCTAAGGACTTTATTGTACCGAGCAGCCTGGCTTTCCCTAAAAAGAGAATGTTTGAGATGGGAAACATGTACTGTTCAATGAGTTTTCTTTCAATTACTGCATCAGAGATAAATGATGAGATGCTGGCAGACTTTCTTTCCATGGATTCATCACAGATCCTTAATATAAACATGCAGTCCATTGATCAGAATACTGCCATCAAAAATGTTAAGCACAAGATTACGGAGCTCGATAGGAACAAGATTGAGGAGCAGAAAAAGGCTGTCCGTTCCGGTTATGATATGGACATCATCCCTTCTGATCTTGCAACCTATGGTACAGATGCAAAGGCACTTCTCAGGGAACTTCAGAGTCAGAATGAAAGAATGTTCCTTATGACATTCCTTATAATGAATACCGGAAGAACTGAGCGTGAGCTTGAGGCCAATGTTTTCCAGGCTAAGAGCATAGCCCAGAAGCATAACTGTATCCTCGTTCCGCTTGATTATCAGCAGGAAATGGGGCTTATGAGCAGCCTTCCTTTAGCTCATAACCATATCGAGATACAAAGGGGCATGACAACTTCAAGCTCAGCCATCATGATCCCTTTTACAACACAGGAGCTTTTTCAGGAAGGAGATGAGTCTCTTTATTATGGACTTAATGCTTTATCCAATAACCTTATCATGGCAGACAGGAAAAAGCTCAAGAACCCCAACGGGCTTATCCTTGGAACACCAGGATCAGGAAAGTCATTTTCTGCGAAGAGAGAAATGGCCAATGTCATGCTGGCTACAGATGATGACATCATAGTCTGTGATCCGGAAGGTGAGTACGCACCTCTTGTGCAGAAGTTCAACGGCCAGGTCATAAAGATCAGCGCCAATTCAACGCAATATATCAATCCCATGGATATCAACCAGAACTATTCCGATGATGACAACCCAATAGCTCTTAAAGCAGAGTTCATCCTTTCACTATGCGAGCTTGTCCTTGGCGGAAGAGAAGGCCTCATGCCCATTGAGATAACTGTAATAGACAGATGTGTCCACAAGATCTATAACAGATATTTTGATGATCCAAGACCTGAGAACATGCCTATCCTGGAAGACCTGTACAATGAGCTCTTAAAGCAGGGAGAGTCAGAAGCACGGAATCTTGCAACTGCTCTTGAGATTTATGTAAAGGGGTCTCTCAATATCTTTAACCACAGAACAAATGTGGATGTCCATAACAGATTTGTCTGTTATGACATAAAAGAACTGGGAAAGCAGCTCAAAAAGCTGGGTATGCTCATAGTTGAGGATCAGGTCTGGGGAAGAGTATCTGCAAACAGGGACTGTGGAAAGAGCACCCGTTACTATATGGATGAGTTCCATCTGCTCCTAAGAGAGAAGCAGACAGCCAGCTACAGTGTGGAAATATACAAGCGTTTCCGTAAGTGGGGAGGCATTCCGACCGCCTTAACGCAGAACGTCAAAGACCTGCTTTCATCTCCTGAGATTGAAAATATCCTGGAAAACTGTGAGTTCATCTATATGCTCAATCAGGCGACCGGGGACAGAAATATCCTGGCACAGAAACTTGGGATCAGTGACCATCAGCTTTCATATGTGACACAGGCAGGTGAAGGAGAAGGCCTTTTGTTCTTTGGGAACGTGATACTTCCTTTTGCGGATCATTTCCCAAAAGACATAGAGCTATACAGAATCCTTACGACCAAGCCTAATGAGCTTGCCCAGTACAAAGAAGAGAAGGGAGCATAAAGATTTGGATGACAGAAAGCGCAAGAAAAGTAAGCTTCGGACGAAGTCCTCCATGAAGGAAGAATTTGGAAAAAAGCTAAGACATGGAAGGGGCAGTTCTACAGCTTCAGGAAGATCAGATGGAACATCCGCAGAGGACCTAAATATCACTAAGAAGGTCCTAAAGGGAAGGGAGCAGTCAAAAGAACTGCTGGGAGTAAAGGCCCAGATGAAAGCCCGGGAAAAGACAGTTTCAGCGCAGGAAGCTCAAAGAGCAGCCCGTCGTCAGAACCTTGGGAAATCTCCTATCGGCCCAGGAAGGGCTGCATTTATAGCTGCAAGCACAGCATCTGATGTGGCTGGGAAAAGCCAATCTTCTGATGATGGTGATAACAGCATTTCTGAAGACATCATAAATGATGCTGCTCATGGCTCGGAAGAAGCCGCTCACATGTTAAAGGAGAGCTCTTACAGACAGAAGCTAAAGCGTGAGCATAAAGAAGAAAAGAAACATGCCAATGAACAGAATCCCAAGGACGGATCAAATCCAAAGTCCAGAGCAGCACAGAAAAAGAGAGTCAGGAAGTCCTACTATGACAGGGAAAAAGAAAGACAGGCAGCAAGGGGAGGAATCACAAGACTCGAAGACTTAGTAAACAGCTTGTCCGAAAAGATAAGTGAACTTGCTGCAGCAATCGCCAACTTTGTCAGGGACAATCCAAAGCTCATTGTAGCCATCATAATCGTGGTGCTTATCATTATCATGCTGTCCACAATGCTCAGCAGCTGTTCTCTAGTCATGCCGGCAATGACAGATGGCGGAGCAGTCTCTTCTTATTCTGCCTATGATGAGGACATAACCGGAGTAGAGAAAGATTACCGGAAGCTGGAAAAAGAACTCAGCGATACCATAGAAGATACTGAGACTCTTTATCCTGACTATGATGAGTATGAGTACGAGCTTGATGAGATAGGGCATGACCCATTTCAGTTAGCTGCGTTTCTTACAGCAAAATATGATGATTATAAAAGAAAAGACATGAAAGATATCATAAAAGAGCTGTTTGAAAAGCAGTATAAGCTCACTTATTCGTCAAGGGAAGAAACCAGGACCAGAACTGTAGAGAAGACAGGAAAGAGATGGGTGGATGACGAGGATCATGAAGATGGCGGTTACTATGAAGACTACACTTACGAGGAGGATGAAGAATATACAGTCAAGATCCTTAAAGTGAAGCTTGATAATAAAGGTCTGGATTACGTGATAGCTCACTCAGGGCTTACTGATAAGCAAAAAGACCACTATGAACTTCTTATGTATACCAGAGGTAACAAAGAGTACCTTTTTGAGGATGTTTACGGTGATGGTGATGAAGAGGATTACAGCATCCCCGGGGATGCACTTACAGATCAACAGTTTGCAGCAATGATAGCGGAGGCCGAGAAGTATCTTGGACGGGAATATGTCTGGGGTGGAAGCAGCCCGTCAACAGGATTTGACTGTTCAGGTTTTGTATGCTGGGTGATAAACCACAGCGGATGGCATGTAGGAAGGACAACTGCACAGGGACTCAGGAAGATATGTACGCAGATCTCATCGGATGAAGCAAAGCCGGGAGATCTTATTTTTTTCCAGGGAACCTATGACACCCCGGGGGCAAGCCATGTGGGTATATATGTCGGAAATGGAATGATGATCCATTGCGGCAATCCGATTTCCTACACATCTGTAACTACAAAGTACTGGAGAAATCACTTCCTCTGCTATGGCAGGCTTCCGGAACAGTAACAGCTCATGAGAGGGGGAGAGCAATGTTTGAAAGATTAGACAGATACAAGGCTGAACTAGCAAAAGCCAGAGAAAGAAAGGCTGAGATCGATGCAAGGGTCAGGGCACTTGAAAAGAAATGCCAGGAGGAAGAAAAAACTGCAGTCCATGACATGATGAAGGCTGCAGACATTACTCCTGAGGAGCTTCAAAAGCTCATAGCCTACACAAGGACAAAGGGTAACATGCCCGGTGACAAAAGTGTAGGGGAAATAGTAAATGAGGAGGAGATCACAGATGAAACTGAAGATTAAGACATGGCTGTTAAAAACAGCAGTAATCACTACTACTATTTTTGGAATGACTGGACCATCCGTCACCGCCTATGCGCAGGTTGACCCGGCTGATATAGAAGCGGAGGAGGCTGAGCCTGAACCTCCTGCAGAGGACGAGACAGAGAAGATGGGACCGCTTACTCCGGACGGAAATCTTACAATCGTGGATGACTACGGTGATCCGGATAAAAGTGGCAAGCAGTTCATTACTGTTACCACCAAGAACGGTAATATCTTTTATATCATTATCGACAGGGACGATGAAGGAGAGAACACAGTCCATTTCCTGAATCTTGTGGATGAAAGGGATATCTTATCTCTTCTTGATGAGGATGAGATAAAAGAGCTCAAGGGAGAGACTGACGAGGAAGAGACTCCTGCTCCTGTTGTTGAAGAGCCAAAAGAAGAACCAGAGCCTGAACCTGAACCGGAAAAGAAGGGCGGCTCAAAGGTAGCACTTATCATTATTATCATACTCCTTGCAGGTGCAGGCGGCTTCTATCTTTATTCCAACAGGGATGAGTTCATCCATAAGGAAAAAGAAGATCCTGATAAGGACTTCCAGGAGGATGAAGAGAAAAATGTTCTCGATAATGTTCCTGAGGAGAATGAAAATCCTGAGGAATGATACACAATTGACAGCTGCAGATTCTATGTCTGCAGCTGCTTTTAGAAAGGGGGAAATAACCATGATCGAAGCAGAAGTAAATGAGAATCTGACTGCAGAGGAAAAGGTGGACATAATCACAAACCGTCTTTCTAGCTACAGCTTCAGAATGGGTGAGGTGGTAGATGCCAAAAAGAAAGAGACAAAGAAAAAGAAACAGCTCATAAAGCGCGGGAAAACAGACGGCAGGGATTCTGTCCTTCAGAAACTCGAGAACTATAAGAAGGCAAAGGGGGTACTTGCATGAGCGGACTTGATATAGCAAATGACAGACTTCATAAGGAAGAAGAACTTACAGAAAAAGAAGAATCTATCCTGGAGCAGCACAGTATTCATTCCAAAAAAAATTACCTGAAATCTGTGGAGGATATCGTTGAAGGCAGCGACAATAACTTCGAAGGCATGATCAATGCAGCTCCAGATGACAGCGATGGTGATGGTGATGTAACCACTGAACTGTCCAGCACTAAGGCCAGGGAATATGAGGAAGCCAGAGACAGAGCAATTGAGGAAGAGAGTGCAGCAAAGGAGAGAAAACATGCAAGAGCGCACACACAAAGTTACCGTGAGATTGGCCGATGAGGAGTACGCAAGGCTTCTTGCCAAGATGGATGAGGTCGGTGTCAGCAGCATGAGCATGTATATTAGAAAGATGATCCTTGACGGCTACTGTGTCAGGCTTAAGACAGATGATTTTAGTGAGATTGTTTATCTTCTGAGGATGTGCTCCAACAATCTGAATCAGTATGCAAAAAAAGCCAATGCTTTTGGTGATGTATATGCTGCAGATATGGAAGACTTAAAGATGAGGCTCGATGAGATATGGGAGCATACCAAAAACATGATGATAGCTTTTTCTCAGATCAGGTAGCTTTACAATCGGCAAACTTGGCAGATACTTTTTGCAGACATATCATTATGGCAAAGGAAACGTAAACCTGAGTAACAGGGGATTGGAGGCATCATATGACTATAATAAAAATCGCACTTAAGATCATGCTCTTTCCGTTATTTCTGATAGTATTTACTGCAAATATGTTTGCTAAGATGTTCATGAACATATCAGGAGTTGTGGCAGGACTCATGTTCCTTATAGGAGCCGGCCTTATGATCTACTGCATAGCATCTCACATTTATTTCGGAATCCTGATGGTATTTATTGCCGGTGTTATGGTATCGACGGTAATGCTTGCAATTGGATTTGGAGAGCATCTTCTTGATATGGCGGTTGAGCTTTATCAGGATTTCTGATAGGAAATAACAACTAAAATATGGCGTATGAGAGCAGTCTGTATTTTGAAAATATGGGCTGCTTTTATTATGCCCTGGAGCAAGAAAAGGAGAACATTCATGGCAGCAACAAGACTGATAGCACTGCATCATGTGAAAACCAAAACTGTGGCAGAGTGTCTTAAGCGAAGCATAGATTATGTGAGAGACTCCCGTAAGACCGAGGATGAAAAGTATGTCAGCACCTATGGTTGTGATCCCAATACCATACTTGGGGAATTTCTTCTTTCACGCAGAGACTATGAAGACAATATACGCAGGCCTCATAAAAATGATGTGGTCGCCTACCAGATCAGGCAGGCCTTTAAGCCCGGAGAGATAACACCGGAAAAGGCAAATGAGATAGGGTATGAGCTTGCCATGAGGTTTACCAAAGGGAAGCATGCATTTATCGTTACCACACATACCGACAGGCATCATATTCACAATCATGTGGTGTTCAACTCTGTATCGATTGATGGAAAGAGCCGATTTAGGAATTTTTATTTCTCTGGACTTGCTCTTGGCAGGATTTCAGACACTTTATGTATTGAGAACAACCTCTCTGTCATTCAGAGCCGTTATGAAGAAAAGCTTAAAGCAAAAAATAACAAGCCGAAATGGAAAGACAGATCACCGGACAGCTTAAAGTTCCTTGTGGATGTCGAAAAGAAAATGCGTGAAGGAAAAGGCAGAGGTTATGAGAATTGGGCCAGGAAATTTAACTTAAAACAGCGTGCAAAGGTTTTACTGTTTTTGGAAGAACATGGCATTTCATCTTTTGAGGAACTTGTGAAGATCACAGATGAGATGCAGCCTAAACTTGATGCTCTGAACTCAAGGATAAAGAAGCGTCAGGAGCAGATGGCTGCCAACAAGGAAATGCAAAGAGCCGTCATAGTCTATGCCAAAACAAAAGAAATCTACACCGGCTATAAGAATAGCAAATACAGTAGTGATTATTACAGAGAACATGAAGATGCACTAAAGGAGCATGAGTGGGCAAGAGGAATCTATAGGATGTATGCAGATGGGGAACCTCCAAAAATGAAAGACCTAAGAGATCAGTATGGGGAGCTCCTTGCAGAGAATAAAACTGATTTTGCCGAATACGTAAAGCTTAAAAAAGACACCAGAGATTACCTTGTTGCAAGGAAGAACCTCGAACTTCTGATGACTGAAAAGGAAACAGAAGAGAGAGAAAAGGCGAAGTCGAAGACAAGCCGAGACTCGAGGTCGGAGACCTCGTTGTAAAAGCCACAAAACGCATTTGTCTGACAAATGCACTGCTTGCATGCGACCCAGCCAAAGGCTGTGGTCGTCCCGGGAGAATGACCCGGAGAAAAAGAAATAGATCAATTAAAAAAATGAGGGGGGGAAACAACAATGAGAGTAAACGTAAGAACAAAGGCATTTGAAAATGCAGTAAACGGAGTAAAGGGAGTAGCGACAGTTACACTTGGAGAGAGCTTTGCCGTAAGAAATATTTCCATTGTAGAGAGCAAGGCCGGAAACCTTTTTATGTCCATGCCCAGTTACAAGATGAAAGAACTGGATGAAAATGGAAAGGCTCAGTTCAAGGACATAGCATATCCTATCACCAGGGATTTTAGGGAAAGACTTCAGGAGAGTATCCTTCAGAGTTATGAAAGTGGTGAAGATGTTTCGTTTGAGGTGTAAAGATCTGCAACACGGGGAGGCGCATATATGAACGAAGAATTTGAAAAGTCCAAAATGGATGCGGTCATGGATAAACTTGAGAAGGGTGTCCATGACCTTTTTAATTCCGAGAATTATAAGAAGTATCTTAGTACCATGGCAAAGTTTCATACCTACAGTTTCAATAATACATTACTGATAGCTATGCAGAGACCGGATGCGACTCTGGTTGCAGGGTATCATGCCTGGAACAGAAATTTTGGAAGATATGTCAAAAAGGGGGCCAAGGGTATCAAAATCATTTCTCCCGTGGTCAAAAGGAAAGAAGAGCAGGAAAAGGATAATATGATTCCGGTACTGGCGCCTAGTCAGAGCATGGAGGATTATAAAATCCTGCATCCTGATAAAAAGCCGGAATATGTTTCTGCAGGATTTAAAGTATCGACTGTGTTTGATGTATCTGATACTGATGGCAAAGAACTTCCTGCAATCGGCGTGAAGGAACTTAGCGGTCAGGTTGAGAATTATGAAAAGATGATTGATGCTCTGAAGACTATATCTATAGTTCCAATTGAATTTGGAAATATTGATAGCGGGGCCAAGGGTTTCTATAGTATGTCTGATAAGAAGATTGTTGTGCAGGAGAATATGTCAGAGGCTCAGACTATCAAGACTCTGATTCATGAGCAGGTTCACAGTAGGCTTGATGACAGAGACAAAATCTCTGCAGAGGGCCTTGAAAAGAGATCAAGAGGTGACTCAGAACAGATAGCGGAGTCTGTTGCTTATACTGTATGCCAGCATTATGGTATCGACACATCTGACTATTCCTTCGGCTATATTGCATCCTGGAGTGAGGGCAAGGATACAAAGGAACTCAAGGCTTCTATGGAGACAATCAGAAAAACTGCCTCTTCCATGATAAAAGAACTGAATTCTGAGCTTGGCATAGAGGAGATAGGCAAGGAAAAGCAGAACTTTGTTAAAAAGCATGCGAGCAGCAAAAAGACATGTCAGTAGATAAACCTGTAAAGGCTAAGCATTCAATGGAAATGGCAATTTGATTTTTTCATCAGCTGATGATAATTTTGCATTCCGAATCATGTCGGGGATGGTTATTATGCCATGATAATTTCAGGTCCATTTTTATCGTCAGCTGATGATTCATTTTACTCAAAATTAGGGATGGGAAATCCTTATCTAAATGGCATTGCCACCGTCCCCGGGGACCATTCAGAGCTACTGCAATGGAATAGTTATCTTTACAAGTGCTCCCATGGCATTGTCTTTAGCTTCAGCTTTGGTAAATTCGAGTGTGCCACGGCACATAAGGTATAGGCGCCTCTTTATGTTTTGTAGACCTATTCCGGTGCCGGTTTCATCGGAGCTGATTGTGTTATTACCGTCATCCTCCACTGTAAGAGAGATATAATTGTTTTCCCGTACGGTTCTGATAATGATATGAAGCGGGCAATCGTTTTTTTGGTTATATTTTATCGCATTTTCGACCAAGGGCTGTAATGTGAAAGGTGGGAGCATAAAGTCTGTGACCTGAAGGTCATAGGTTATCTCAATCCTTTCTCCAAAACGCAGTTTCTGTATTTTAATATATGCTTCTGTGCAGGAGAGTTCATCAGAAAACGGAACGGGCTCTGTTTTGATAACTGACATATAGTTTGAGGACAGATACTGTGAGAGATTGTCGATCATTGTCTGAGCTCTTTCAGGGTCAGACTCTGTCAGGGCATATATGGAAGTTAAGGCATTGTTGATAAAGTGTGGCTTTATCTGGCTTGTCAGTACCTGCATCTGAGACTGTCTCAGCTCATTTTCTTTTTCTATAAGTGCCTTCTGTTGCCTGATAGAAGTTCGAACAAACAAATATCCCCTTCCCAAAAGAGAGATAAGTACCCATGAGACCATAAATAGAGCAGTATCATCATCTTTTGTGAAAAGATATATCAGATTATCTGCAAGTATAGCAAAAGGATAGGGCATGAGCCAGATCAGTTCTGTTTTTGAAAAGCCCATGGACAGAGCCATGATAATCATCATGAAAGATGACAGAAAAGCCAGTGGCCTTAAGACAGCATACAGTTCAACAAGATTAAACAGTTGTAGTACAAAGGCAGCAGTTACAATCACCACATAGGAAGTAAAGATGACCAAAGGGACTCTTTTGATTTTAGCCGAGTTCTTTTCGAAAAAGAAATAGCTCATGACAAAGACAGGCAACAGCATATAAAGAACTGCTCCTATAAACCAGATTTCCCTGGCTAGGAGAAACTGATCGGTAATAAGGGCTGTGGTCTTTAATGTTGTGAGTTTCCATATTCCGGAGGATAAGGCGATGGCAGACATACAGATATATCTTTGTCTGCCGGAAGCAGAAAAAGCAGACAGGAATATCAACAGAATAAAGGACAGACCAGCCAATACTTCCACAAGACTTATGATAATACCTGCCATATCTTTTGGAAGAATAATATGCCTTAATAGTTCACCGTGATTAATGACGATGAAAATCGGGTGCCCTTCTATGAGCAGTCTGGGAGAAAGGTCTGCAACATCCTTGTACTGGGGATACAGCTCAATCTTAAGTTTTCTTCCTGCGTACTCAGGCCGCATTAAGACAGACAGCCAGTAGTTTCCTGTGGCGCGGCTTATATGATCTTTGCCGCTCTGGGTTGAATTGTAGATCAGATGTGTTGCATCAAGACCGGTATCTTCGCCAAGGTAAACCCTGGCGGAGGTCTGCCTCAGATATAAGGACAGCTCCATGCCTTTCTGTGTCATGGTATTATCGGGAATAGTAAATGAAAAGGTTCTGTAAATACCGGCATCGCTGTCAACAGGCTGTGTTTCTTCTGCTTCCGGCTCCAGCATAAAGAAGGAATAGGAAGAGGCGGCATAAATCTGATCGTCAGCTGTTATGTGAACGGCGGCTAAAAGAATAAGTCCGGCAATACATATGAAAAGAAGTGCCAGATTAATAGCTTTATATATCTTTTTTGACATAAAAACAAAGACTCCTTGATTATGGGTATATTTCTTTTGAATCCGGTGCCAATATGTTATTCATCTTAATCGGATACCGGAGGTGTTCTACCTGCTCAAGAATTTTTTTCCGAGTAAGCGGCTTTAAGACATAACCACTGCAGAAAATGTCAAGGGCATCCTTGGCATATTCCGGGTAGCCGGTTAAAAAAATAATGTTTAAATCCGGACTAATTTCTACAAGGTTCTTTGCCAGATCGATGCCGCTTGAACCATATAGTTTTATGTCAAGAAAGGCTATAGCTATCTTCGTTTTTGCTGCATATCTGAGAGCAGTACCTGGGTTATCAAAGCCTGTGACATTTGCTCCCGGAAGTGTTTCCTTCAGAAGTTTCATAAAGCATTTCAGGATAGTCTTTTCATCTTCTACAAGAATGACTTTGGGTCTGGATTCTTCATCTGATGAATGATTAATAAGTTCGTCAAAGTCGCAGTTAAGAATATCTGCGATTCTTCTCAGAGTGTCTATATCAGGCTTGCGCTGGCCCTTTTCCCAATAACCGACACATCTGCCACTGACAAACAGCTTTTCACCAAGCTCGTTCTGAGTAAGTTTTTCTCTTTCACGAAAAAATCTGATATTAGTTCCAAGAATTTTGTAATTATCCATTTTTTTGTTTCTTTCCCTGTGTTTTCTACAATTGTTATCATACCAAAAAAAGATGTATAGAGTTACTTCAACAGAACGATTCAATGGAACAATTTGTTCGATTCAATTTTCTCATACAAGATATTGATATAATAAAAACATAAAATATACGAAATCTAGAGCAAATCAGGCATTTCAGAGGGGGACTCATGGCAGATATTTACAGAAAAGCAGCACTTGATAAATTATCATCTCCGGAACAGCTGGACAAGATGATAAAGATTATATCACCGTCTTTTTGGATTGCGGCCATAGGGGGAGGCGGAATAATCCTCGTAGCTACTATATGGTCAATATTTGGACGGCTTCCTGAAAATGTCAGCACTAATGGCATATATATGGGTGAAAGTGGCATACACACAGTTACTTCAGAAATCGGAGGGGTAGTGACCGAAATACTGGTGGAAGAAGGGGATACTGTAAAAAAAGGTCAGGAAATAGCAAGAATCGATACATCAAAGGCAAAAGAAGAGATAAGCAATCTTGAAAGGCGAAAACAGGAGATACAGAAAGTAACCTTTGACTCAGAAAATGATGTAGCAACATCTGATACTAAGTCGCTTATCGATATAAAAGCTCAGAAAATGACCGGCGGCTCATCCCTGAATACTAATAAGGAACTTCTTGCAGCCAAGCAGAAAGAGCTTGATAACCAGAAAAGCGCTACTGCAAATGCAAAAGCGACTTTTGAACAGGCACAGGCAATTTATCTTTCTACAATGTCACCTAATGATTCATCTGCTGCTCAGGCGGCGTATCAGATGGCAACAACCAAGCTCAATTCGGCGCAGCAGAGTCTGGATTCTTATAGGGCACAGCTTGCGCAGTCAGGCGCTTCAATAGAACCTTTACAGGAACAGTATGGAAGTGTTGAGAATTCAAGAAATTCAGCGGAGTCAAATAGGAGCAAAGCGCAGAACAAGGCTGATCAGGCTTTGAACTATATTAACAAAGTTGAAACATTTGATCCGACCAACGCAACAGATGAAGAAAAAAACGTTATGGTTTCTATATTGAATGAGATAGGCATTACGGTTCCTGTTACCACAGATGATCCACCTAAACCTGATTTTTCTGATTGGAACAACATAAAAACAACTGCCAACGATATCCTTGCAAATACCTATAATGAACAATCCCAGCTGGCAGCACAGTATGAGGCAGAGGTTAAAAACTATAATTCTAATCTGTCATCGATAAAGTCAAATGTTGATACTGCGAAAAACACTCAGAATGCCTATTCCGGAATTGTCGGAGAATGGTATGGAAGGGTTTCCGATGCTCAGTCTGCATACAACAGCGCAGAATCTGCCTACATCTCAACAATGCAGGCGGCAGCAAATCAGCAGGCTCAAAACTCACAAGCAGGTGTTACCTATAATGTGGCGCTTAGTACATACCAGACGGAACTCTCCCAGAAGCGTAACCTCGAGGATGCTGTTATTCAGCTGACTGCACAGGTTGCTGCGGATGAAGAGAACCTGGCTATACAGAACGCAGCACTTAAGATGCAATTCGACAGTGCTAAAGACGGAACTTTGGATCAGATTGAACAGGAAATCAGGAAATATGAAAAGCAGATACAGGATGGAACTATAAAATCCACTCATGATGGATACATTTCCGGGCTCAATATTACAGAAGGTAATTCTCTTTCACAGGGTGCCAGTGTGTGCAGGATTGCTTCCCCGGAAGATGAGCATATAGTTGTATGCTATGTTTCTGTAGCTGATGGTAAAAAAATAACCCCGGGAATGCAGGTTGTTATTTACCCATCTACAGTTAACAAGCAAGAGTATGGGCACATGGAGGGGACGGTAACTACAGTTGATGAGTATGTGACCTCTCAGGAAGAAATACAAAACCAGCTGGGGGATCCTTCTTTAACCCAGGCCTTTACCAAGGATGGCCCTGTGGTATCGGTAAAAGTGTGTCTTAGAAGAGATGCAACAACGGTAAGCGGCTTTTGGTGGTCAAGCAAAAAGGGCAAGACTGTCAGCATGACCGAAGGAACAATGGTATCAACAGATACAATTATTCAGGAGAAAGCGCCTATTACAATGCTCATTCCCCTGTTAAAAGAAAAGCTTTCCGTAAAGCGCGATATGTAGTGGGAAAAATTGGGGATAAAGATGAAGCTAAAAAAGAAAAAATTGGGATATGCCAAGACACCTACGGTATATCAGATGGAAGCAACAGAATGTGGGGCAGCTTCCCTTTCCATGATATTCGGGTATTTTGGTAAGTTTATACCGCTTGAGCAGATGCGAATAGAGACCGGCGTATCACGTGATGGTTGTAATATGAAGAACATCATGAGGGCCGGGAAAAAGTTTGGGCTTGAAGTACATGGCTATAGAAAAGATCTCAAAGATCTGTTTGAATTGCCAGTGCCATGCATAATTCACTGGAATTTTAACCATTTTGTCGTATGGGAAGGAAGAAAAGGCAAATACTGTTACATAAATGATCCTGCTATGGGAAGGAGAAAGCTGACAGTTCAGGATATAGACGATTGTTTTACAGGTGTAGTCTTGACCTTTGCGCTTACTGACGCATTTACAAAGAGTAAAAAGCAGAGCAATATGCTTGATTTCATCAGTCGGAGGCTTAAAGGGCAGAAAGGGGCCATTGCAGCGCTTATAGTCCTGGGTTTGTTTCTGGTGGTCCCGGGAATTGTAACCCCGGTTTTTTCACAGATTTTTATTGATGATATCCTTCTTGGGGGCAAGGATGACTGGGTCAGTGTACTTTTGGTGGTAATGCTTGGCACGGCGCTGTTTAAGTCATTTCTCACCTGGTACAGAGGAAAGCTCCTGGCAAAACTTCAGAACAAGATGATATCCATAAGTGCATACAACTTTCTCTCGCATCTGATAAGACTGCCTATTTCTTTTTATGATCAGAGATATGCGGGTGATCTGTCCCAGAGAATTGTAAATAATAACAACATAAGCACCTTTTTAACCAGTGATCTGGCTCAGACAGTGCTCAACATATTTGTGGCGATGTTTTATTTTGTTCTTATGATTTTTTACAGTCCGATCCTTACGGCTATCGGCTTTACCTGCGTGATCATAAATCTTCTTGTAATGCGTTGGGGAGCTTCTTACATGGGAGATATCTCAATGAAGAGTCAGCAGGATCAAGGCAGGATGATGGGGGCTCTTTTTGCGGGACTTAGTATTACAAGTACCTTAAAGGCTTCCGGAACAGAGAACGAATACGTCAGCAGACTTGAAGGAAATTATGCTAAGGCTATTCTCATGGAACAGTCTATGGGTATGAGGCAGGAACTTCTAAATGCTATCCCTGAGGTGTCCAAGAACCTTCAGAGCGTGCTTACCCTTATTGTGGGCGGAGTGCTGGTAATAAGAGGATATATGACTGCCGGTATGCTGATTGCATACTCGGGACTTCTGGATTCCTTTACAGAACCTATCAATTCTCTTGCAGGTTTTATTCAGAAGATACAGACAACCAGGGCAGACATGGCAAGGGTAAATGACATCATGAAGTATAAGGAGGACGATAAGTACAACGAAGAGGAATATGAACCGTATTCTGAAAAACTCATCGGTAAAGTAGAACTTCAAAATGTTTCTTTTGGATATGACATTTTAAAGGATCCTCTTATAGATGATTTTTCCTTTGTGTTAAAACCCGGAAAATCTATAGCATTCGTCGGTGCTTCAGGAAGCGGAAAATCCACTGTAAGTAAGCTTTGTTCAGGATTATATAAACCTTGGGGCGGAGAGATTAAATTTGATGACTGCCTTGTTAAGAAAATTCCTCCTGAGGTTCTTTCTGCCAGTGTGTCTACGGTGAGTCAGAGCATTACGCTTTTCTCCGGAACTGTGCGAGATAACCTGACTCTATGGAATAAATACATAAGCGATGAAGACGTGATAAGGGCAGCCAAGGACGCCTGTATCCATGACATCATCACTTCCAAGCCCGGAGCGTACGATTATCAGCTCTCTGAGGGAGGATCAAACTTTTCAGGAGGGCAGAGACAAAGGCTTGAGATTGCAAGGGCTCTTGTTACAAATCCTTCGGTTCTCATAATGGATGAAGCGACCAGTGCTCTTGATCCGATTGTGGAAAAACAGATATTGGACAACATCAAGAGAAGAGGTTGCACATGTATCATCGTTGCTCACAGATTAAGTGCTATAAGGGACTGTGATGAAATAATAGTTATGGAAAAAGGCAAAATAGTTCAGAGGGGAAGTCACGAGGAGCTTGCTGCTTTAGAAGGGCATTATCAGCGGCTTATTCAGAACATTTAAATATATATCAGGGAGTGTCTGATGGATAAGAAAACTATAAAAGGTGGGGAAATATATTATGCCGAGAATTCCTCTTCTTTGTATGCGTCAGAGGATGGGAATATTCTCATATATCTGATACCGCTTAAGGATGGTGAGGAAGGACGGAAGCTCTTCCTTTCAGAAATGCATAAGGGGGAGAGTTTTCCCGGATTTAGCCATAGCTCCGAGCATCTTGGTGACTGGGTATTGGGAATCGTGGCTCTTGAAAAGGCTACAATCACGGTTTCAGAAGATTCTGTTACAGATACTGATATCCTTGAATTTGCCAAAGCAGTAGGTCTTGATATAAGCGACCCGGGAGACCTGGCTGAAGAGCTTATAGAAAAATATGAGAAGCTCAGCGTAAGGGAAAAAGGCTATATATACGCCACAAGAAAAGAAGGTGAGAGGACAAAGGAGAGAACCTTCAAGCTCCTTTTAGGCCTTTTTGACAACGAAAAAAACACAGGTTCTGCTGAGAATTTTACAGAGACAGGAAAACCCTTATATGATGCAGTATCTTTTTTGTGCGCTAAAGAGCGAATCAATATAGCCAGCCTTGATCGAATTGTGGAGTGCTGTGGAAGAAGATATGAGATAGCTGATATAGCAAGGATCTCGCATTTTGTAATCAGAGAGATTGTGCTTGAAGGTAAGTGGTATAAGAGTGATTGCGGAGCTTTTCTTGCAACAAGAGCCGAAGATAAGGCTGTGGTGGCACTTGTTCCCAATGGCCCATACAGCTATATGATGTATTGCCCCAAAGATGGAAAAACTGTGCGGGTCACAGCTGCTATCGCAGATGGCCTGAAGCCTTCGGCATATATGTTTTACCGTCCTTTTCCGGAAAAAAAGATATATATAAGAGACCTTATCCGTTTTGGAATGGAGAAGGTATATAAGTCAGATATTGTCAGGCTTTTTGCAATGGCACTGATAGGCACACTTATCGGTTTATTACTTCCTTACATGAATGAACAGGCCTATGACAAGTTTATTCCTATGGGAAATGCATCGGGGCTTATGCAGCTTGGAGCAGTACTTATTGCTTGTTCTCTCGGCAATATTACTTTTTCAATAGTAAAAAATCTATCCTCATTCAGGTCCATGAATTCCATGGAATATGCTGCACAGTCAGCCGCTATAGACCGTCTTTTTAACCTGCCGGAGAGCTTCTTCAGAGATTATGACGCAGCAACTCTTGGTCAGAGGGTAATGGGAGTAAAAACAATATATGAAGTGATAGCCAATAGTATTATAACCTCGCTTCTTTCGGCGTTGTTTTCAATTTTGTACCTTTGGAGAATGTTCAAGTATTCCGGTAAAATGGCGGGATGGTCACTGGTTCTTTTGCTTGTAGTGGTCATCTATATCGTCGTTATAGGAATAGTGCAGACCAAATATGAGGTGAGCAAACTAAAAGTTGACACCCATGCGCAGGCTACAAGCTTTCAGATCATATCCGGGATCAGCAAAATAAGGATAGCAGGAGCTGAGGACAGAGCAATTTTAAATTACCTTGGGGATTTTGTTTCATCCCGCAGGATAAATACCAAAAAGGAAGACATGACTCTTTTGGTAAGCGCCGTGACCTGTTCTGTCCAGATCATTTTCTCTGTAATATTCTATTACCTTATGATCAGGAAGAACATCGGTCTGACAATCGGTGGATTCTCGGCGTTTACTGCCGCCTTTGGCTCATTCTCTTCTGCAATACTGCAGATTGTACAGAACATTCTGGTGGTAAATCAGATTAAACCACTATATGACAACATAAGGCCGATATTGGAGACACTTCCGGAGCTCAGTGAAGACTCTGTGATGCCATCAAAGATTGAAGGCGGAATTGAAGTAAATAATGTCAGCTTCTCCTATAATCCAGATGAGCCGCCGGCTCTGTCAAACTTTAACCTGAGTGTCAAGCCGGGTGAATATATAGGAATTGTCGGCTCCTCAGGCTGTGGAAAATCTACTCTTTTAAAAATACTTCTTGGGTTTGAAAAACCACAGGTGGGAAAAGTCTATTACGACAACCAGGATATCGATGATCTGGATAAAAGAGAACTTCGTAAAAAATTCGGTGTTGTACTTCAGGATGGAGGCCTTATCTCAGGAAGTATCTATGATAATATAACTATTACTTCTCCCGGGATAAAAATGAAAAGGGTGGAAGAAACAATAAGGGAAGTGGGGCTTGAAGATGATATAAAACAGATGCCCATGGGACTTCATACAGTTATTTCGGAAGGCGCCGGAACAATATCCGGAGGACAGGCTCAGAGAATACTAATAGCAAGGGCTATAGTGGGAAAACCCAAGGTGATATTTCTTGACGAAGCTACAAGTGCTCTGGACAATGTCACTCAGAATCAGGTAGTTGAAACCCTAGAGAGTATAGATGCTACCAAGATAGTAATAGCCCACAGGCTTAGTACTGTTAAAAACTGTGACAGGATCATAGTCATGGACAAAGGAAGTATTGTTGAACAGGGAAGCTACAACGAGTTGATGGATGCGAAAGGACGTTTCTATGACCTGGCTATCAGACAAATCTCATAGAAAAGAGAAATTTGAAAAAATTTACCGGGAGAATTTTGAAAGGGTCTATCGTTATGCATATATGATCCTTCTTGATCAACATGATGCAGAGGATGTTACCTCGGAAACCTTTATGGCGGCTTTTAATGAATTTGACAGCTATGATGCAAACAAGGCGTCGGTTATCACCTGGTTGTCAAGGATTGCCCATAATAAAGCGATAAATCTCCTAAGGTCTTCCGCCTACAGAGAGCGAAATGAGCTGCCCCAAATGGATACTAAAGGAGCTGAGGACAAGGCAATAGAGAATATTTCTGAAGATGTGGCATTTGCCACTCTGTCATTTTTGAGTGCAGAAGAAAGAGAGTTTTTAACTTACAGATATGTGTTTGAGTTTTCAAACAAGGAGATAGCAAAACTGCAAGGTTCTACTGAAGACGCAATTAAGATGCGATATAAGAGACTTCTGGAAAAATGCAGAAAAAAGCTGTCAGAGTAACTTTATGGATTCTTAAGTATCATTTTATAAAAGCTTAATTTTATAGCGTTACTTTATGAGGGTGCCAGGCTGTATATATATAAAACAGCAAGGCACCTTATTCTTTTATATAAAGAATACAGTACTGAGGAAATTGAATATGGATAATGAAAAGAGATTTGTGGACCTCAAGGTTACAGTTTTTGATGTGCCCTGGCAGATGAATCTTGAACTCACAACACAATGTCCATTACGCTGTCCCCAATGCTATGTACATTTAAATCAGGGAACTCATATGAGTCTTGATACAGCACTTTACTGGATAAGGGATGCGGCAGATGCCGGAGTAGAGCAGATTAACTTAAGTGGAGGTGAGACTTTATGTTATCCCTTTCTTGAGGAACTTATTGCAGAAGGTAAGAGTTTAAAGCTTAGCAGTGCCATTGCGCTCTCCGGAATATATGCCGGAAAGGAGACACTGGAAAAGCTCATAGCAGCAGGTGTGAACGACATATTTATTTCCCTGAACGTAAGTACTGAGGAAATAAATGCAAAGACCAGAGATGGGTACGAACTGGCTATAAAGGCACTGGAAACCTTAAAGGAACTTAGGTTTATTCTTGAAAATGGAGGAATAATATGGACAACAGGATAGAAAGAATCAAGGAATTATTCAGTGATGAGGCAATGGTAAAAGAAGTATTGTCTATTGCAGAACCTGAGAAAGCACAGGAGTGGTTTTCAGACCATGGGATAGAGTTCACCCTGGATGAGATAAAGGACATGGGTGAAATGATAAACAAAGTCCAAAAAGGAGAGATAAAAGCTGGATATCTGGCAGTAAATGATGAACTTTCAGAAGATGATCTTGAAAATGTGGCCGGGGGTACTAATCAGACTGCTGTTGAGTATGCTTTAGGGGCTATAGGGATTGCAATGGTTTCGATAGCAATAGGAATAGCTTGTACTTGGTAATTATCAAGAGCAGAACCACGCATTTACTATGGCTTTTGTGAGCAAATAGGTGAAAACAATGAAAAGGACGTTCAGCGAAGAAGAAATTGAAGATATTCTGAGACGATACAGACCACCTGTAAATGAGGTCTTTAAGAATCGACTTGAGAAGAATTTGTTCGCTAAAAAGAAGGAGGTAATTATGGGTACTAAAGAAGAGAAAATCAAGGAGATGCTGGAAAATGAGGATTTGCTTAAAGAGGTACTGGCCATAGAAAAGCCGGAGGATGCTCAGAATTGGTTCTCTGACCATGAAGTGGAACTTACAATTGATGAAATTAAGGCAATTGGAAAACTGCTATCACAAATTTTAAAGGGAGAGGTAACTACTAATGAGCTTCAGAGAATTGCTGATGGTGAACTTGGAGAGGATGAGCTAGAGGCTGTTGCGGGTGGAAAAATGACTACATCTGACGTAGTGATGTTGGTGGGATCTGCTGTGGCAGGACTTGGGATAGGGACAGTACAGATACTTATCGCTGCCGGGTTAATGTGGTAGTTAGGAGATAATAAAAATGACAATTGAACAGGAAAGAGAATGCAAGGGAAACAATTTCTAACACAAAGAGAGGAGAATAAGAGATGAGAGATACTATTGAAAAAATGAAGGAGATTTTTGAGAACGAAACGCTTCTTAAGGAGATGTTTTCGAACGAGAAGCCGGAGGATGCCCAGAATTGGCTCTCTGAACATGGAGTGGAGTTGAGTTTGGATCAAATTAAGGCCTTGGGAGATATCTTGAAAAAGGTAGCAAGCGGAGAAATAACGAAAGAACAGCTTGAGAGTGCAGCCAACGGGGAACTTTCAGAGGATGATCTTGAAGAGGTTTCCGGTGGATACTCGGCACTAGAATGGGGTGTCGCGCTTGGTTTTACTGGCGTAGCAATGGCGCCTTTGGCAGTCATTTTTGCAGCAACATGTATGTGGTAAATATATGAGGACTTTGTCGGATAATCAAACTTTTTGAGGGTTTGCCAAGCGTTTTGAGGGTCTGGTTTGAGGGTCAGAGTTCTAGGGCTATTTTGGTTAACCTATTTTATAGTGGGTGTCCAACACGATAGCATATAGTTATCTGTCGCCCTGGTGCGACGGCCCAACGCCCCATGGGACCCGCCGCTCGCATCGGACAGGGCTCGGTATTAAAAGCAATTAAGGAAACGGAGGGAGTGCAGGTAACGATTCTTACATGAAATGAGCTAGGATTAGTCAGTTTCAATAACTGATTAACCCTGGTTTTGTTTATTATCACGATAGACCTTCACGATAGACCCTCAAAATGATTGACCCTCAAAAACTTTGAATACCCACTTTGTCTTCAGACTGAAATGCAGGGGCTATGATATGAAAAAAGAATTTAGTGATGATGAACTTGAATACTATTTGAAAAACTTCAGGCCCCCTGAAAATGAACTTTTCAGACGAAGGCTTAAAAAAAGACTCACAGCTGAAAAAACAGGCAGTGACAGCGCGATGAGGAAAGAAGAAAACATGAGTGATAATGCACAAAAATTAGTAGAGATTTTTAAAGATGAAGAGCTTGTAAAAGAAGTTGTAATGATTGAGAACGCAGAGAAAGCACAGCAGTGGTTTTCCAAGCATGGGGTTGAATTAACCATGGACGACATTGGGCAGATGGCAGAGAAACTAAATAAAGCAAAAAGAGGTCAGCAGGAAGGGGACGAAATTAGTGAGGATGGAGAACTCTTTGAAGATGATCTCGAAGCTGTAGCCGGAGGTGCAGGAGGAATTAGCGGATTCCTTGATGCATTTACTCAGGTAATGTTTAATCTTGGAGATATATTCGTGGGGTGGTAAGTGTCATTGAAAAACGACGAGAGATTCTTTAATCCAAAGGTCAGGTTTTTTGATACACCCTGGCAGATGAATCTGGAGCTGACAACCAGGTGCCCATTGCACTGTCCGCAGTGCTATGTATCCCTGAATCAGGGGACCGAAATGAATATTGATACAGCTCTATACTGGATCCGTGATGCGGCAGAGGCAGGAATTAAGCAGGTGAATTTAAGTGGAGGAGAGACCTTGTGTTATCCCCATTTAAAGGAACTTATTTTGGAATGCAAGAGGCTTGATCTAAGTAGTGCAATTGCTTTGTCGGGAGTGTATGCAGAAAAAGAAACTCTTAAGGAACTTATAGATGCCGGAGTGGATGACATATTCATTTCCCTAAACGGCAGCACCAGGGAAATCAATTCCAGAACAAGAGACGGTTACGAACTGGCAGTTAGGGCTCTTGAAACATTGAAGGAGCTGGAGTTTGAAAACAGACATATCAACTGGGTGATGCATTCAAGTAATGCTGATGACTTTCCGAGTCTTATGGAGCTGGCAGAGAAATATGGGGTGAATACTGTTGCGATACTTGCTTTTAAACCAGACAGCTCCTATGAACTTAAAAGCTATCCAACAAAGCAGCAGATGACAGACACAGCAGCATTTATTAAGAAGTACAAGGGAAATGTGAAAATTGTACCAGAGCCATGTTTTTCCCAGATGCGTGCTTATGTATATAAAAGCTTTTTAGGAAACTTAAATATGGGACCGGCGAGAGGATGCGGAGCAGGAAGAAATGGTATCTCCGTAGCAGTTGACGGGAGGCTGACCCCCTGCAGGCACCTTGATGTTCGGGAGAGCTTCGAGCATATATCAGACTACTGGAATAATTCTGATTTTCTAAAACAGCTTAGGAGCGTAGAAGAAAACAGAAAGGCTCCCTGCAAGGGATGCATATATGAGAATAACTGCCTTCCATGTCAGGCGGTAGGATATAAACTTCATGAAGGACCAAATTTTGGTATGGAAGAATGTCCTGTTCATGAAGCAGCTGAAAATGAAATAAAATAGGAATCTGAGATGACAGATCAGACCGAAAAAATGAAAGAACTTTTTGAGAACAAAGAACTGCTAAAGGAGATATTATCCATATCAGAGCCGGAAGAAGCACAGAAGTGGTTTTAGACCATGGCATAGACTTTTCACTGGATGAAATAATGAAAATGGGAGAAATTCTTCAAAAATGAGCCGTGGAGAGATTACGGAAGAAAAAATTGAAAAGGGCGATGAACTAAGTGAGGACGACCTTGAAGCAGTAGCAGGAGGTGAGGATACAACCTTCTTGCAGAAAGGTGGGGCATTTACGGCTGTTGCGGGTCCTGTAATACTTATGGCAGGTTTTATGTGCGGCTGGTAAAGAGAAAAAAATAATTTGTTAAGGAGGTAGTAAAAGAAATGAATATTACTCTGAACAAGGAAGGCAAAAAGCTCACTATAGGACTCGAAGGACGCATGGATGCAGTCTCAGCACCGGAGCTTGAGAAGGTGATTGAGAGTGAACTTTCAGGAATAACAGAACTTATTTTTGACCTTAAAAAACTGGAATACACTTCATCTGCAGGTCTTAGGCAGTTTCTTGCGGCCCAGCAAATTATGGATGATCAGGGCGAAATGGTAGTGAGAAACGCAAATGAGGCCGTTCTTGATATTTTTGATGAAACAGGCTTTACCGACATTTTGGATATAGAACAGTAATAGGAGGAATGTTTAGCCACTAGGGACGGTTCATATTGACTTTTTTGAGCCACTGAGAGCCGGCCCCAATGGCTTTAAAGAGGTAGGTTATGGCACGGATCAGGAAGTGCTGCTGGGAATTATTGGGCCTGGAACCTGCTTTGGTGAGCTGGGGCTTTTGGCATCAGTACCATCAATATATACTGTCATTGCTTATTCGGACGTATACGCGCTAAGGGTGACTGAGGGACGTATGGGCGACTTTATACAGGAAAACCACGCAAGTGTGATGCAGATAATGAAGAATATGGCAAATACCATGATCCGTATGCAAAAACAGATTATGTTACTTCAAAATGAGCTTAGTATCTATTCAAAAGATAAAGATGAATTAAATGAAGCCAAGAAGGATATTATACGAAGTATTTACAATCCAAAGGCAATGAATATGCGTGGAAAAATGCATTTTCTTGGAAATAATACAAAAAAAACTTGAAGGAGACCCACTATGAAGGAATATGTTTTCAAAAAAGACCGCAGTGAGATACCAAAGGTCATAGATTTTATCAGGGAATGTCTTGATAAAAAGAAGATTACCAAGAAAAATGCAGTAAGACCTCTTTTGGCAGCAGAAGAGATACTTGAAAAAATCTGTGAAGTCGCCAATGATGACAGCGAAATTATAGTTGGTGTTGAAAGCCTTTTGGGGAATGTGAAGATCAAATACAGCGGAAAAGGCGGAGAGTTCACGGTTGCTGATATTCAGGGAAAGCTTCTTTTTGGCGGATCATCTTCTATAGGAGGAAGAGCTGGGGAGGCCTTGCAGGGCCTGATACAAAAGCTCTTTGGAGAAAATCTGAATGTAAGATGTGAGAAGGGCAATATTTTTGTTAAGCAGCAGGTAAAAAAATCTCCTTATTCCAATCTTATTGTCACATTATTGGCACTTGTTCTTGGTGTTGCTACTGGGCTTTTGATGCAAAACATGCTGCCTTCAGACGTTTCAGGAACTATTACTAAGAATGTTTTTTCACCTGTGTACACGGTGCTTATCAACGCGCTTAAAATGATCGTCGCACCTTTGGTGTTCTTCTCGATTGCCAGCAGTATAGCGGAATTTTCAGATATCAGAGCTCTTGGGCGAATAGCAGGAAAGGTCGTTGCTATGTATATTCTGACTTCCGTACTTGCTATTGGCGTAGGGTATGTTACATACAATATTTTCCCTATAGGCAATCCCAATCTTGCACAGGCTGTGGATGCCGACGCTGCAGCTGCAACCATTGCAAAAGGAGAGTCTGCGACCATTTCCATAAAGGATACATTAGTAGGAATTGTTCCCACTGATGTTATCACTCCTTTTCAGAAGTCAGATATGCTGCAGATAATCTTTATGGCAATCTGTCTGGGGCTTGCTGCAGCTACTTTGGCAAAGGCAGTGCCTATTGTTAAAGACTTTGTATCTGCTATGAACATGGCCTTTTCAAAGATTACTGCAGTGATCGTTTCATTTATGCCAGTAATGGTATTTTGCTCCATGGCCAAAATGATGGCAACGATGAAGTTTTCATCTTTTATGGATGTTATAACTTGGATACCGGTAGTATATCTGGGAGATGTAATAATGATATGTGTTTATTTGGTCCTGCTTCTGATATTTGCAAGGCTTAATCCGTTTAAATTCATTAGCAAGTATTATCCTGCAATGGTTTCTGCATTTACCTTATCTTCAAGTAATGCTGCCCTTCCATCATCAATCAGACAGTGCAAAAGTCTTGGTGTTTCGGAGAAGGTTTATTCATTCTCACTTCCTCTTGGCGCAACGATAAATATGGACGGAAGTTGCATAACTCTCATGATCTCAGCACTGTTTTTTGCTAGAATTTACCAGCTTCCTGTGACAGGCGCAATGCTTCTTCAGCTGTTCATCGCTATTATTGTACTGTCAGTGGGGTCTCCCGGAGTTCCAGGAGGGAATCTTGTGTGCCTTACTCTTCTTATACCGCAGATTGGCATACCTGCTGAGGCAATAAGTCTTGTCATGGGACTTTATCCGATAATATCCATGATGCAGACAATGGCTAATGTTACCGGTGATGCAGTAGTCACCACAATAGCAGCACGGTCGGAAGATATGGTGGATATAAAGAAATACAATCAATAAGATGTGGAGTCAGTAATACCAAATGTATGGAAGAGAACAGTATTAAGAATCAGGACAGGCTTGACATAGAGGCTGATTTGGAAAACCTGCCTGTAGTAACAGATTTTGTTGAGCAGAGAGTTCGTAAACTGAATTCTTCGCAAAAGGAAGTGTCACAGACGCTTATAGTGACAGAAGAACTGTTTGCGAATATAGCAAGCTATGCTTACGGTCAGGACACAGGCATGGCTACTTTGATTGTGGAGATTTCCAGGGATGATAATTCTATAGAGATAACATTTATAGACAGCGGAGTTCGCTACAACCCTCTGGACAAAGAAGATCCTGATATAACTCTGAAGGCTAAGGAGAGGCAAAAAGGTGGACTGGGCATCTTTTTTGTTAGGAAGAAAGTAGACAGTATAATCTACAGATATGAAGAAGGAAAGAACATACTAACGATAGAAAAGACGTTTCGTGGGAATGACAGATAAAAAGGAGGCTGTTATGGGAACCAGAGAAGAAAAGTTAAAAGAGATATTTGAGAATGAGGAACTGTTTAATAAACTGTTACATCTCAAAAGTGGCAGAGAGGTTCAGGATTTTTTATCAGAGCATGGTGTTGAAATGACGATGGAGGAAATTCATGGACTGGGAGAGCTCCTTTCCGGGGTTGCCAGTGGAAAAATTACAAAGGAGACGCTTGAAAAAATCGAAAGCGGAGAACTTTCAGAGGAAGAACTTGAGGAGGTATCCGGTGGTGGACTGTTTTTTTTAGGCGGAATTGTTTTTGCTGTTTGTGTGACAACAGCTTTGGATTACTTCGGCATCATCGGTGCACAAGATATAGTAAATCAGGATTTTGATTGGAATTGATGAATTGGAGACAATCTTATGAGGAGCAAAATAATGCGCCTTTGTGTCACCATTGTAGTGACCGCAATAATCGCATTCTTTGTCAGCGGACTTATAGAGGTAATGCTGATACAAAAAATGGTTGGCGAAGCAGGTGAAAACCAGACGATTACCCTTAAAGAAAAATCTCAGGAGACACTTACAGGAATTGTGGAGGGCAGTCTTAAACAGACTATACGGCAGGCTGCGGACAATTCCAACGATGAGTTTTGGAGCCTTGATCATGATTTCAGAATCTTAGGTGAGCAGGTTCAGGATGTTTTTATGCATCCGGAGAACTACAGCGAGGTTCCTGTTAACCCTCCGAGTAAGGCTAATGCCGGTAAGTATGTGCAGCAGTTAATGTTTGCTGACTGGGCTGATCAGAACGATCAGGAGACCATGCGGATGGTAAGAAAGCTGGGTAATCTTTCACCCATTATGGCAGAGATCATAAGGGGAAACAGCGACTATACCATGGACTGTTATATAGCCCTCCCCAGCGGAGTTACTATTGCCATGGACAAAATGTCCGAACAGAAATTTGAGGAGGATGGAAAGGTAAAAAACTATGATCCAACCTCCAGAGCCTGGTATCAGGGAGCGGTAGAAAAACAGGATATGTATTTTTCTGCGGCAGTTCACAGTTATTTTTACGATCTTACTGAGGTTGTATTTGGTTATCCTATATACGTTGACGGAGAGCTTGTGGCTGTCCTTGAGGGCTCTACTAAGCTTGATGCCCTTCAGCAGCTTGTTTCAGAGCTTAGCTTTAGCGAAAACAGTTTTTCAATTCTTATAAGCGGCGATGGACAGCTTGTCTATTCTCCGAGGACGGAGGGCGACCTTGCCATGGACGATATGCTTTCTACAGACATCAGAGAAACCGCCAACCCTGAGCTTAACGATTTGGTAGCCAGGGCTCTTTCGCTTGAAGAGGGCTTTACCAGTGTGCATATCGACGGCGAAAAATATTATGTTGCCTATGCTCCGTTAAAAATAATGGGCTGGACTCAGATGATGTTTATCGGAGAAAAAGAACTGCTGAACTCAACGGATTCTCTTCTTGAGGAAATCGACAATTCAAATACTCAGACATTTTCAAAGTTTCAGGGAAGGATAAGGAGAACTACAATCGTAATCCTTATTGTCATGCTGCTTCTTATATTCAATGCAGCAATGGCATCTGCTATCATTTCGAAAAGGATGGTAACACCTATTAATACCATGACTGAGAGAGTTAAGAACATGGATGGGGATGATATGTCCTTTGAAATGGAAGAGGTTTATAAAACAAAGGATGAGATAGAGGTTCTGGCAGGCGTTTTCCATAAACTGACCTATAAGCTTAAGAATTATATCAATGAAGTAGCCAGAATTTCAGCGGAGAAAGAACGTATAGATACAGAGATGGCCACTGCCAACAAGATTCAGGACTCCATGCTTCCCAGAATCTTCCCTGCATTTCCGGATAGACCTGAGTTTGAGCTTTACGCAGACATGAAGCCAGCCAAGGAAGTTGGAGGAGATCTGTACGATTATTATTTTTTAGATGATGACCATCTGGCCATGGTGATAGGAGATGTTTCCGGAAAAGGAATATCGGCAGCCCTCTTTATGGTAATGACCAAGCATATAATACAAAGTCAGGTGATGCTCCATGGCGGTGATGTATACAAAGCAATTGAAGGTGTCAATGCCCTTCTGATGGAAGAAAATGCTGCAGGAATGTTTGTGACAGTGTGGCTTGGGGTGCTGAATGTTACAACAGGGGCGCTGTCCTATGTCAATGCAGGCCATGAATACCCTATCATCTGCAGAAAGGGCGGACAGTATGAACTATATAAGGATAACCATGGCTCACCTGTTGCCTGCAGGAAGAAGATCAAAATAAAGCTGAATGAAATAACCCTTAATCCGGGAGATGTACTTTATCTCTATACCGATGGAATTACTGAGGCAACAGACAGTGACTTTAAGATGTTCGGACATGACAGAATTCTTGAAGTGCTCAATGCCAGGAAGGAAGCTACTGTGCTTGAGCTTGATAAGACTGTCCGGGCTGCGGTAGATGAGTTTGTAGGAGAAGCTGACCAGTTTGATGACATGACTACGCTCTGCATCAGATACAATGGACCTGAAAAAGGGAAAACAAAAAAAGATACTTAAAAGATTGAAAGGAAAGATATGACTAACAGAAACGAAAAATTAAAGGAAATTTTCAGCGATGAGGCGAAGGTGAAAGAAGTACTGTCAATCGAAGATCCTGAAAAGGCGCGTGAATGGTTCTCTGAACATGGAGTGGAGTTTTCTATTGATGAGATACATAGACTCGGAGAGACAATCAATAAGATTAGCAGGGGTGAAATAACCCAGGAGGATCTGAATAAATCAGATGAGCTTTCAGAAGATGACCTTGAAGATGTGGCAGGAGGAAGCGAAGCAGATAAGTTCCTGGCTTATTTGTGTGCTGTAGGGATGCTTGGAATAGCTGCAATAGCAATACCCTGGTAAATAGATCCGGTATGGAGATTTAATTTATTTTTGGAAGAGCCTGACATTTTGAGCTTTATAAGGACAAACAGCATAAAACAAGACTGCAAGTAAAACTATACCCGAAAGGGGAAGATGGTATATGATACTGGGAAGAGAAGTCATTCCATATCTTGCGCGTACTTATAAACAACTTTACCTTATTCCGGGTAGTGACGGAGCAGATGAGAAGTATAGAGCTATAGTAAGGCGCGGTGAAGATTTATCTGAAAAGACACTTGCTCATTTTACTATGTCGGATAATGATAGCTTGGTGTTTACAGAAACACCTGCGGGGATTGTTCAGGTAATATCTCTCTATGAAAGAAATGATTTTGAGATATTCATACAGATAATGGCGAACAGATGCAAGAAAAAGGTTATTCCGCGAACACAGGGAGCTGCTATCATAGATGGTGTTATAAACTGGGATAAGATAAATGCCCACAAGAAGGAATTCTTAGAGAAAGAAATTGCACGGGGGAATTATTTCCCTGATTGGAGTGCAGAATTTAGGAGATTTACTTCCAATAAATGTAATTACCAGGATGGGATAATCGTTCTTTCAGTGGGACCATATAGTGGGATTTCAGCATCTGAGCTTGGTTTCTCCGAATCGGAATGGATTGAGCTTTCAGCGGTCATAAGAAAATATCACGAGTGTACACATTTTATATGCCGGAGGCTGTATCCGGATCAGATCGATCCTATATGGGATGAAGTTGTAGCGGATGCAGTAGGTATTTTTGCTGCATTTGGAAGGTACGATAGTGATATGGCACTTAAGTTCCTGGGAGTTGATGAAAGCGGATATAAAGGCGGAAGGCTTGAAAACTATCTGGAAGAATGCATCGAAGAACGGTCCAAAAACCTTAAACTGGATAAAATGTCAAAACTTGTCAGTACGTATGTCAAGCTCTTCTCAAAAATAATAAGTGAAAGTGGAACTAATAATCCGTTTGAAATACTAAAACATTTAGAATGCAATTATGAGCTTTATAGAATTTATCCTGGAAAACAGAATAAAAGTCAATAAATATCTTAACAGGGTGCTGTAGCTTTTGGGCATTACAGGTCCTGCTATTGCCCTTGGACTTCATTGAGGGATATTTAGGGATATAACCTATGAAAAAAGCGATCGGTGGATTTTGAATCCATAGGTTGCTTTTTTATAGCTTTAAATAATTGGATAATCAAACTTTTTGAGGGTTTGCCAAGCGTTTTGAGGGTCTGACTTGAGGGTCAGGCCCTTTTAGTATGGGGAGTTTTTGAGGGTTTGGTTTGAGGGTCTAGTTTGAGGGTCTGAATTTAAGGCTCATTTTTAAAGCCCACAGATTACTCCGCAGGCTTTGTTATCAGTTAGGAAGGTAAATCTGTTGCGTTAAGGAAAACCTCTGGATAATCAAGTTTATTCCCATCAGGCAAAACAAGTTATAGTGACATCATAGAGGATAAAGTGGATTTTGGCTTTTTTGGAGAGATGCTTGTGGGATTGACAATAGTGCCAGAACAAGCTTCTCTTGAGCTTGCACTTAGCAATTATGGTGATGATGTCAGAGTATTTAAGACAAAGATCAAATACTGCTCTTTTTGTGGAAGAGAGCTTTAGTTGGGAGCAGAGCAGTAAAATGCACTGCTTTTACTGCTCTATAGGGAAGCAAAGGTCACGACTGTTTCGCTCATATCTTCAAGCCGGATGCAGATGACACCATATTCATTAGGATCAAGGACGTTTCTTGGACCGTAGGAGCAGCCGCCATCTATAAGGAGCACGTTCTGCTCATGAAATGCCTGTAACTTGACATCAAGCCCGGCTACTCTTTGCACTGGCACATGACCTATCACAAAGTCCCAGTCTTTCTCAGTATAGTGGTCAATTGGAATTTCAAGATCATACCTGTAGGGCGTCTTCCATACGATATTCCAGATGACTCGGTTGTTGCATTCTTTGTATTCTTTATCAATGCATTCCTCGTTGAAATATGAGTGTGTTAAGCATATGGTCCTTCCATCCGTGTCGATTAACGTGGTCAGCTTTCTTGTCAGGAGCCATTCTACGAGATCTTTTCTATCAGATTCATTGAGTGAACAATACTGATCAAATGTCTCATCACCGCCATTATAGTACATCCACAACTCTGTACTGTCTCCCGGCAGATCTTCTGAATATCCATCAAGATCAATAGAATTAAGCATCATGTACTCATGATTACCGATGAGAAGATCCATGTTAGGAGTGTCTTTTATTTTCTGAAGTATCTTTATCCCATCAGGGCCCCTGTCTATGGCATCTCCAAGAACATACAGGAAGTCATTCTCAGAGAAATCTATTACATCCAGTAGTTTTTCAAAGATGCCATATTGCCCGTGAAGGTCGGATATAGCGTAGGTTGACATAATGTGCTCCTTTATATTTTGCTGAAAAAGTGAAATAACCGTTCCAAAATCACTGAAGTAATTATGTAAACTAAGAACGGCCACCTCTATAATGATAACATCAACAGAAAAATAAAAAAGTTTGTAAACATACAGAAAGAGGAAAAACCGATGGATAGAAAAAAGTAACTGCTAATGATGTTGTGCGAAAGAGGTGAGTGTTATGATGACATTGTTGTTTATGGTTTTATTCTTCGGTATATTTGGAAAGCTTATAGGATTTGCATTCAGGGCATCCTGGAGCATCATGAAGGTGATGCTGTATATCGTATTCCTGCCTGCGATATTGATGATAATGCTGTTTGGCGGGTTAATATATATTGCACTTCCGATACTTGTAATAGTAGGGCTGGTAAGTCTTTTCAGCCGTGCATGAGTAATTGATGAGGAGGAGAGAACATGGGAATAATAATGGGACTTATTCTTGGAGCCATTGCAGGCTTCGTTGCAAGTAGGATCATGGGAGAGTCTTCAGGAACTCTTAAGAACATTCTTCTGGGAATCGGAGGAGGATTTGTCGGAGGCCTGGTGTTCAATCTTATAGGATTATCCGCCAACGGATGGATTGGCAGCCTTGTGGTATCGACAGTAGGAGCCTGCATCTGCATATGGCTTGGAAGAAAACTTTTTTAACGTAAAGCAAAGGCGCAGCTGGTGTTCATAGACATCGGCTGCGCTTTAGTGTAGACGGATTAAGCTGTTTTACTTGAGATGTGTTCAGCAGCAAGCTCATCATTTATTGTAGGTACTTGGCAGAGATGCAGAGGCAGTTATTATTTATGAAGATATTGTCAGCTTTTTTGAGTATTGACAGTTGTTACAACAGAATAATCATTACTTATCCCGATACATTGGCAATAAGGGTTGTCGTGTATCGGGATTTTTTGTATGTACTTTGTGCGGTAATAGGGATGTTTTTACAGTAGTAGTTATGAAACCACCAATAATACTGGCGGTTTCGATTAAAAAATATGGATAACTCTGTGAATCGTTAACGACCATTGCTTGTATCATGTGATGTAGGGAATAGGAGAAAACGAGTGAAAAGAGATAACCCAAAAAAGAAGTCTGAAGCTAAAGAATTTCATATTCAAGTTGGCAAGAGACTTCAAAGATATAGACTTGAAGCTGGAGTTACACAGCAAGCGTTAGGAATAAGGATTGGGAGAACAGCAAATACCATAGCTGAGTATGAAGCCGGGAGAACTAAGATACCAATTGAAGTCGTTGCAAAGCTTGCTAAAGAGCTGAATTTTTCAATAGATGAGCTGCTTTTCGGGGAGCATGGAAGAATGGAATTTGTAGTCGAAAATCAGCTAAGAAAAATCAGCTCAAAGAGAATTCTTTTATATATGAAATTACTAGCAATAGAACTGGAGAGAAGAGATATAAAATCATAAATTCTGAAACTACATTGCCACAAAGATGCAAACAATGGTTACGACAGGGGGACTGGAACAAGTAGTGTTTTGTCTCCCTGTTTTTGATTATAAGCTGTGCATAAAGGAGGGGTTATGCCTAAAGAAACTAGAATGACAGCGGAAAAACTTGCAGCAGAGTTATGTGAGCAAGAAGGCTTTAGCGTTAAAGATGCTTCTGAATTTGCAGAGGACATGCTTAGCAGATTGTTAGCTGGACAAGTGGTAGGTGAAGAAGACGCTAATAACAAAGTGCCTTCAGTCATACAATCCCAAAAGCTCAGGCTGAGACACTGGTACATTCTTCTGGTCGATCAAATGCCGAATGTTTTTAATCACGATAAACCGATACCAATTCCTGCCGAATATGGAGGACGTGGAGATTTTATATGGGAACTTGTACGTACTATTTGGATCAAAGGAAAGTCAGATGGGATGCTTGATAAAATAGAGAGGATGCTTGATGGTAATGTGTCAGGTACGCCATATGATCCCGAAAAAGACAGACGTAAGGATGGTAAGCTTATCAGGACGATACTCACAGATTGCTTTTTTACTGGAGAGGCAAGCTCTCTCACTAACGAGGAGTATGCCAGACAATTACAGATAAGTCGCTCAACTCTTGAGAGTAAAAAAGAAGCAGGCATGGCAATTTTTGGAATCTTGATGTGGATATATGCTGTCAGAAGAGAAATGGAAGATATAGAAGAAGGAATTATACCAAGACCAGAACAGCATAGATGGTGGATGAAATATGTTTAGGGAGCAGCTTTGAGGCTGCTCTTTTTATGTTAATTGAGAAACATTCAATAATTACGCAATAAAAAACAAACAAACTACGTTTAAAGTTTAACAGACTTCATTAAATCCGCCAAATGCCAGTAATCATATGATAAAATGCCTATCGTTGCAGAAAGGAGGAGTCATTTAATTGGGGAAACATATCACTGAGTGGGGAGCTGGTGATTGTTATGAAAAAGAGTGTAAATGTTTATATGGCCGCATAAGATGTGGACCATTGTAATTCCGAGTTATCAGGTTTTGGTAGAAAGAGTAAAAAATTGTTGGGAGAATATGCAATGGCAGATATAAATGTAGCGGCTTGTTTTGAGAGGGAATTGGAGGAATTACACTGCCCATATTGTGGGAAATGGGTGTGTGATACCGATATGAATATAGGGCGAATAATAGAGCCCTGTAGAGAATGCGGAAGAAGACTTGTCATAATGAATATGGGAGATGTACCGTTTGTCTTTAAGGACAGGAGGAAGGTTGCCAGAATCCGCAGAAAAGAAAAAAAGATGCTTAAAAAAGCATTCTCAACTACAACTTAATATTGATATGAGCTGTGTGTATTGGGCGTCGAATCCGTAATTGTGGAAGGTTCGCAGCATGCAGCAAGAGTTTGCTTAGACGGACTATGAACAGTAATTGATGTTGAAAGGCGGAGCAGAACAGAGGAAATATCCATGACGGGTATTCTGTTTTGCTACCGTCTTTTTATTATGCCAATTTTTAGCGTTCAAATTTGAACTCATTTCGGAGATTTTTCTCTGTTTTCTCTGAATAAGGTTCAGATTTGAACATTTTTAATTGGGAAACTTACATAGGCAGATATCCGTGAAGCCCGGTTTTTGAAACTGACAACTTTCAAAAATCGGAGGAAACGGAAAATGAATAATAAAGATAATAATAAGGAATATGAAGTAATCAACCTGGGATATGAGTACCCTGGGATGAAAGGCGGAATCAAGTGGGCTGTTATCACGGAGCTGGATAGTGAAATGCTTATAGAAAAATATGGAGATGAATTATCTATGTTCAAGCCATTTGTTGTCATGACAAAAGCTCAGGGAGAGGTGCTTAAGGATTATGACAGAAATGAGGCTAAACATAGAATGAGAAGAGTCAGAACCTGCTCACTGGACGGATATGTGGAGGGAGAAACTGAGTATATATATTCTGTTTTTTCAAAGGATGAACCAGAGGATATAGTTGTCCAGATGGATGAGGTAGAATGCTTACGTAAGGCTGTTGAAACTCTTACAGATATTCAGAAAAGGAGGCTCAAACTATATTTTTATAATGATTTGACTGCGCGTGAAATAGCTGAACTAGAAGGCGTTTCACATAAGAATGTGTTGAAATCTTTGAACGAGGCAATTAAGAAAATTCAAAAATATAAAAACTAAGGGGTACCATCAGTAACTTCTCTGTTCGGATAGATGAGAGGATAAAAACTCATTTGTCGGACATTGAAAAGTAAATAGCCATTCATCAGGTACGTTCCTGTTATTCAAGCCCCAAAGGTACGCCTTGTGCGATATAGCCTCACTGAAAGCCGTTAGCACCGGTCTGGCGATGACAATAACATGGATAATGATACTTCCGCTCAGCCACAACTCATCGTAATGGGAGCGGCCCGGCGAGATCCGCGGGGAGGTAAAGAGCCTATGGAGCTGTCAGCTGCAGCCGCCTGATGACTTCCGAAATCCGGGTGTCGAGGACAAATAGATACAATATAAATATTTTGGAGCGTTTCTTCCATATTTTATTTATGAAGGAAGCGCTCCTTTTTTAGGAGATATAACAAATATGAGAGAAGTTTTAAGAGGAGACATATACTTAGCAGATCTGGGTGAAAACATAGGATCTGTACAGAGAGGCGAGCGTCCTGTTGTAATAGTACAAAATAATAAAGGAAATAAGTATTCGCCTACAATTACGGTAATACCTGTGACGACTAAGATTCATCGAAGTAAAGGATTTCCCACTCATGTGCTTTTGGATCATATTGGGGGGCTTGATGAAGAATCAGCATCTATGGCAGAGCAGATAACTACTATAAGTCGTAGTAAGCTCATAAGATACATTGGCAGTTTGTCAGAGGACTTTATGAAAGCAAAGATCAATAAGTCAATTCGTATACAGTTGGGATTGGAGAAGATAGAGAAAACTGTTAAGAAGGATTTGGCAAAGTCTGATTCGCCTGGAGTACCAATTTGGCACAAATCTTCAATGACTGTTGAAGAAGCTTCGGAGTATTCGAATATTGGGATAAACAGAATAAGGGAATTATGTAAGGACCCTTTGATCAAAATTTCATTTCAGGTAGGAAGAAAAATATTGATAAAACGAGAGGCGTTTGACGAGTATTTAAATAATGTGGAACTCATCTGACAGAGCCTGCCAATCTTGAAAAAAAGGCTTTTCTATGTTATTTTTATACACGCGTGATGATGCTTCTTTTATAAGAAGGAGTGTTATTGTGGGTAAAGATTTAAGAGGTCGAGAAATCGGCGAAGGAATTGTGCAGAGAAAGGATGGTTTATATTCTGCCAGATTTACTAATAAGAGTGGAAAAAGAGTAGAAAAATATTTTGATAGTGCTGCAGAAGCCAAAAAGTGGGTTACGATAAGTCGACTTGAGGATGATAAAAAACCAGGCACAGCCATTGAATATAGCATGACTGTTGATGAGTGGTTTGTGTATTGGATCAAAACATTTAAGCAGGATTTATCGCCCAATACAATAAGAAATTATAAGGATCGCTACTACACTAATGTTCAAAACTATATAGGCAAAATGTTGCTTATAGATGTTAAGGCGATGCATTGTCAGCAGATTCTTAATGAAATGCAGGCAGATTACGCAATATCTACAGTCTATCAGACATACATTTGTCTTGGCTCAATGTTCAAATCTGCTTTGCTAAACGATCTTATTCCTAAGCATCCGCTTGATGCAGTGAACTTCAGAACAAAAAAAGTAAAGACACCGCGCAGAGTTCTCACTGTGGAGGAACAGGAAAAATTCCTCGAATTTGCAGATAAGAATCATAATGCAAAACAATTTAGGTTGCTTTTGCAGACAGGACTTAGAACCGGTGAGCTGATAGGTCTAACTTGGGACAGCTTTGATATTGAGAATAGAACCCTGACAATTGATAAAGCACTTGAGTATAGACATGAGCGTGGGTATTGGAGAGCTGGACCACCAAAAACAATGGCAGGATTCAGGACAATACCGCTTACTGAAGAAGCTTTTGATATATTATATGGGTTGTATCAAAAGCGGCACACCAGGAAAGAATCCATGGCACTGTCACAGGTATTAACTTTCATGGATCCGAGAACCGGACTTGAGAGAACAGTAAACATGAAGGAATTGATATTCGTGAATTTCCGGACCGGAGAGCCTATCAAGAATTCTACTTATGATACCAACCTTTATAAGATATGTGACAAGGCAGGAATTAAACCTTTTTGTATGCACGCATTAAGACACACATTTGCTACCAGATGTATTGAGAGAGGAGTTAATCCGAAGTCTCTTCAAAAGATTTTGGGACATGCACAGTTGTCCACCACGATGGATACATATGTACATGTGACTGATGATTCTTTACTTCTTGCGATAAAACAGTTTGAGGCTGCTGTATAGCCTTTATAATTTTGTATAAAAGTTGGGAAGTAAAAAAATAATCAAAACTTATCATTTCTGGTGTAAAATGGTGTATATTTCATTATTCTAGATAGAAAGAATCCCGTAAATACGGGCTGGAGGTAATAAAAAATGAAACTAGGAATCGTGGGACTTCCGAACGTCGGAAAGAGTACCCTTTTTAATTCACTTACAAATGCAGGAGCACTTGCTGCGAACTATCCTTTTGCAACAATCGATCCTAACGTGGGAATCGTTGCAGTACCGGATAAGAGACTTAAGCTCCTTGGTGACCTCTATAATTCTAAGAAGGTTACACCTGCTACAATCGAATTCGTTGATATTGCAGGACTTGTTAAGGGTGCTTCTAAGGGTGAAGGCCTTGGAAACCAGTTCCTTGCTAACATTCGTGAGACAGATGCTATCGTTCATGTTGTAAGATGCTTCGAGGATCCTAACGTAGTTCACGTTGATGGAAGCGTAGATCCTGCAAGAGATATCGATACAATCAACCTTGAGCTTGTGTTTGCTGACCTTGAGGTTCTTGAGAGAAGAATTGCAAAGACAACCAAGGCTGCAAGAATGGATAAGGCAGCAGCAAAAGAGCTTGAGCTTCTTAATAAGATCAAGGAAGTTCTTGAAGGCGGTAAGATGGCCAGAGAGCTTGAACTTGATGATGAAGATGAAAAGGCTCTTATGAACAGCTATGATCTTCTTACATGGAAGCCTGTTATCTATGCTGCAAATGTTAAGGATGATGATCTTGCTGATGATGGTGCATCAAACCAGTATGTTGCAGCAGTAAGAGAACTTGCTGCAAAGTCAGGAAGTGAAGTGTTCGTAATCAGCGCTCAGATTGAGGCTGAGATTTCAGAGCTTGAGGCTGATGAGAAGGCAGAGTTCCTTGAGAGTCTTGGTCTTAAAGAGTCAGGTCTTGATAAGCTCATCGCTGCTAGCTACAGAACGCTTGGACTTATGAGTTTCCTTACATCTGGTGAGGACGAGACAAGAGCATGGACAATTAAGATTGGAACAAAGGCTCCTCAGGCTGCAGGTAAGATCCACACAGACTTTGAACGTGGGTTCATCAAGGCTGAGGTTATCAACTACGAGGATCTTCTTCGTGAAGGATCACTTTCCGCAGCAAGAGAAAAAGGTCTTGTTCGTATGGAAGGCAAAGAGTATGTCGTTCAGGACGGCGATGTAATTCTCTTTAGATTCAACGTATAAAAATGATGCGCGAGGCGTCAATGCAAGCTAAATGCTTGCGTTGGCGCTTTTTTATTTAATAGGAAATTGCGCCTTGATGGCGCAACCTTGAATTGAAGGCCCGGGCAAGACCGGGCCATGCAAA
>SVFV01000046.1 GCA_015056655.1 Butyrivibrio sp. | reverse complement strand
AACACCGCGCACCCGCATAGCGGGTGGTTGATATTTCGCACGCTTCGCGAGCTCAACTGGGTCACGACCCATAATAAGAAAAGCTCCCTAGTTCAAGGAGCTTTTTATTCTATATCTCATACTCTGAAAACTATCTTTTTACCAAGTTCATCTGCTGCTTCTTTTCCGCAGAATCTCTCGACGATTGCAAGACCAAACGGAATGGCTGTTCCCATGCCTCTGCTGGTAAGGATATGTCCATCAACTGTAGTCTCTGTCATCTGAACATCCGCACCCTTAAGTTCGCCCTCAAGTCCAGGGAATACGCATGCCTTTTTGCCCTGAAGAATACCAGCTCTGCCGAACACACCAGGTGCTGCACAGATTGCGCTGATGAATTTTTCTTTTTCATCGAAGCTCTTTATCTGCTCCATGAGGGCCTGAGTCTTTTCAAGGTTAGTAGTTCCGGGCATTCCACCAGGAAGCACCAGCATATCCATCTTGTCAAACTCCACCTCTGCAAGGAGCTTGTCTGCTTTTACCTCAATGCCATGTGAGCCTGTTACACTAAGTCCCTCCATGACAGATACCATGTCTATGTTAAGTGAAGCACGTCTGCAGAGGTCAACTACAGTAAGTGCCTCAATTTCTTCAAAACCATCCGCAAGAAAAATTGCTATATTTGCCATACCTTCCTCCTATATAAATTATTTTCCTATTCTTAATTTACCACTATCGTAATAAGCTGCCCTTTCGTCAAGAACCTCTGAAAGCCCTTTATCATTCAGGACATCACGCTCGCCATTCAAATGCATATCAAACTCATGTGTCGGGCAGCATATAAGGTTATATGCGTATTCTACGAGATCTTCGTCGAGTTCAACTCTGTACTTGGAATCTGCCTCTAATACAACACTGCTTGTAGGGAATTCATACTGTCCTGTGGTACAGATGTCATAATAGCGTTCAAACCATTCTCTCTCTTCCCAATTGCATTCTGCAGTCCAGGCAGATACCTGAAGCTCTTTATCATCCATGAAATCAAAATGCTTATTAACTATACAATAGTCATTTGGCGTGCCGCTATAACCAAGCTTAGATAAAAGCTCAGAATTCATCGTAAAAGGTGCCCCGTCCTCTGTTTCTAAATGGTCAGGCGTATAGAAAACCTCCTCTGCATTTAGCGGATCCGCCAGCCAGTTCAGGTATTTCACAACTGAATCTATCTTCTTTTTGCCGGTGTTGGGAACCATTATATAAAGTCCATATTCTGGCTCACAAATATTTCTATAACCGCCACCCGGGATATCAAAACACAAAACCGGCTGCACGTCGGCTGTGGGGTCACTCTTTTTTAGCTCCTCTATGGAACTAAAAGGCGCAGTGTTATCATCTACAAAAAATCCTGCTCTGCCTTCCTTTATTGCTTTATAATAATCCGAATTATCTGAATCAGCCGTAAAGTCCAAAGTTATAATTTCATCGTTATAGAGCTTGTTTAGAGTCCTCAGACCTTCGTCAGCGCCGTCAGCAAGAATCATAAATCTCTCTGAATAGATAAATGCATCCCTTTCAGATAGATCTGAAACGTAAGAAGTAACAAAGTTTTGGTAAAACTTTTCAGAATTTACATCCCCACCCATAGCCCAGGGAATAACATTTTTCACTCCTCCGGGGTTCTGTTTTTTTACTGCATAAAGGTATGCTATCAGTTCTTCTTTAGTAGAAGGAATATCCATTCCAAGTGCTCTACACCAGTCAGCTCGAATATAAGCGACATGTCTTGGAAGCTTGAATTCTCTATGCCCCATTATCGCGACCTGCCTGTCGTTATAGGTTCCCATATATTGCACGTCACCGACATACTCCTGGATATTCGCTCCCTCGTTCTTTATGGCTTCTGTCAGATCAGAAACCTTACTCTGTTTTGTCATATATCCAAAAAGGGACGAGGAATATGTAAAAATGATATCCGGTGCAGTACCGTCATCCACCATTCTCTGTATTCTGGAATCCGAATCAGCTCTTGGCACATCCATAAAGTGAACTTCAACTCCACAGTCCTCAAGAACCTGTTCCCTGATCCAGTTTGCCAGCGCATTGTCATCAAAGTTTTTTCCTTCAGGCAGATTATCTCTATCCCAGACCATACAGGTAATATAGTCAGGATCACTTGCATGCTCTGCCATATCGTCTGTGCCTTTGCGCTCCAAAAAGCCGCACGAAGCACACGACGTCACCATCAATACTGATATAATTGCTGCCCCAAGTTTTTTTAAAGTAGTAGCCTTCATAAAACCCTCATTCAGCGCTTTTCTGATTTCAGTTAACAGATACTGCAAAAATCATGATTTCAGGCATTTCATAGTGGACTCACCAATTATGAGCTCACCAGGAAAAACTATATGTCTGTGGCTGCTCCTTGATTCTATTAGATCGAAAAGAAGCTTAACCGTCTCTTTTGAAATCTGGTCAAGCGGCTGACTGATAGTCGTCAGTCTCGGATTAGAATATTTTCCTAATTCCATTCCATCAAATCCACAAACACTAATATCCTCAGGCACGCGAAGTCCTGCATCAGCTATTGCTCGCATAGCACCTATAGCCAAAAGGTCTGTTGCACAAAAGATAGCTGTAACGTCCTGGCCTGATGCCAATATTCTCTGAGTTGTGCGATATCCATTTTCTGGAGAAAAGTGTTCCATGTCCTGGTTAACATAAAAGACCAGATCCTCATTTACCTTTTCACGTCTTATGGCAAATGCATCTCTGTAGCCTTCAAGTCTTAAATGTCCAACCGAACGCCTTCCCCTGGCCTCTGTGATAATCGCTATATTTTTGTGTCCCAGATTCATCAGATACTGAGTTATGTGCCTGGCTTCCAGTCTGTCGTCAACAGATACTGTTGAATACTCCGCATTACCATCTCTGTCGAGGATAGTCGCACCAATGGTAGAAAAAACTGCAGGAATCTTTAAATCCCTAAGCTTTTCCTTAGACTGCTCTGAGCCACCGCCCAAAAAGATTATTCCTCTTAAGCGCTTTTCATTTTCAAGCTCTAAAGCTACATCAGCCTCATCCTCATCAGGAGAAGCATGTCTAAGCACAAGCGCATAATTCTGTCTGTCAATTTCTTTTTCTATGATATCTATCATAGGTGAGAAAAAGGGGTTGGTAATACCCTTTATAAGTACACCGATGCACTTGGCATCGGTGCGCTTTAGATTTCTGGCACTATCATTTGGCACATAACCAGTTTCTCTTATTACAGAAAGTACTTTTTCTCTGGTTTTTGCGCTAACATCAACGTGGCCATTTATTACTCTTGAAACAGTGCTTACCCCCACACCGCTCATTTTTGCCACATCAACAATTGTAACTTTAGCCATTTACTTTTCTTCCGTAAGTCTTTGCAAGATCAAGCATCTTCTCAGCAAGCTCTTTTGAAAGAGCATCGCTCTTCATTCTCCAGGTCCAGTTATTTCCAAGTGTGGAAGGGGTATTGATTCTGGCACTGCTGCCAAGCTCCAGATAATCCTGCATGGGAATAATGGCGGTATCTGAAACACTGGCGAATGTAGCCCTAATAAACTCCCAAACCACATTTTTATTGGATCTGATATTCAAATATTTCTTGGCAAAAGCCTTATCTGTTCTCGGAATAGTGTTGTACCATCCAAGAGTTGTGTCATTATCATGTGTTCCTGTATAAACTATGCTGTTCTGAGTATAGTTGTGAGGCAGGTAATCACTTTCCTCTCTTGCATCAAAAGCAAACTGAAGAATCTTCATTCCAGGGAAGCCTGTCTTTTTAACAAGAGCGATAACTGAAGGTGTGAGATAACCAAGGTCCTCAGCGATAACTCTTACCTTACCCATTTCCTTTTTCATAACATCGAAAAGGTCATAGCCAGGTCCCTTCTGCCATGCGCCATGCTCAGCTGTAGGCTCGCCAAAAGGAATTGCATAATACTCATCAAAACCTCTGAAGTGATCAATTCGAACAACATCATAAAGCTTGTAGCAGCTCTTGATTCTCTTCATCCACCACTTATAGCCTGTCTTCTTGTGATAATCCCATCTGTATAAAGGATTTCCCCATAGCTGACCAGTCTTACTAAATGCATCAGGCGGGCATCCTGCAACAGCTACCGGAAGATTCTTCTCATCGAGTTGGAAAAGCTCAGGATTTGCCCATGTATCAGCTGAATCAAAAGCAACATAGATCGGAATATCACCAATAATGTCTATGCCCTTGCTGTTTGCATAAGCTTTGAGCTCAAACCACTGCTTCATGAAAAGGTACTGGATAAACTTATAAAGTCCTGCTCTCTCAGCGTGCTTCTTTTTAGCTGCTTCAAGTGCGTCCTTTTTTCTAAGTCTGATATCTTCAGGCCACTCTATCCAGCTAAGTCCGCCGTAGCGTCTCTTAAGAGCCATATAAAGTGCATAATCCTCAAGCCAGTCAGCGTTTTCTTCTACAAAAGCGTCATAATCCTTTTTGAATTCAGGATCTGGCTTCTTTGTGCTCTGCTCAGAGAGACCACTATTTACATAGGCTTTATAAAGGATTTCAAAACGGTACTTGAAAAGTTTGGCGTAATCAACCTTTTCCTCGTCCTTACCAAAGTCTGTCTTTTCAACCTCAGCTTTGTCTAAAAGACCATCCTCTATCAGCTTCTCAAGGTCAACAAAGTAAGGATTACCCGCATAAGTTGAGAATGACTGATAGGGAGAATCACCATAGCTTGTGGGTCCAAGCGGAAGAAGCTGCCAGTAGCTCTGTCCAGCATCTGCAAGGAAATCCACATATTCATAAGCTTCTTTTGAAAAAGTACCAATACCGTACTTTGAGGGAAGGCTTGAAATTGGCATAAGAACACCACACCTTCTACTGTTTTTTACCTTTTTTGCCATTTAGTATCACCTTTTGTCCTTTTATTTATACTCTGAACACAAACCAGAATTATTACAGGCCATCAGGACGAATACCCCAAATGAGGTTACGCCACTGCTCCATCTGATCTATGGTCATGAAGCCCTTTGAAGTTCCCATATATCCAATCTTGTAGGATGAGAACAAAAGAGCATTTTTAATAGCGTTAACTGAATCTCCTGTCTCCTGATAATAGTGGAGGAAACATGAGAACAGTGCGTTTCCGGCGCCGACTGTATTTACAATCTCGTTTGTCTTAACTGTCTTGTAATCAGCTAAGAATCCGCCAGCTTTGTCAAAGAGGATAACACCCTTTGCACCAAGACCCATGATGATAATCTCAGTTCCATAAGTCTTGCTTATTCCCCTGATGAAATCATAGGGATCCTCCTCGAGCTGATCGTCTGAGAAATAAAGAATTGACGCAGCATCAAGGAAATCTCTGTTGTATTTCTCCTTCTCACGTGAGAAGTTACGAATATTAACAGCTACCTTCTTGCCATGTTCTGCTGCTGCAATTGCGAAAGGTCTGCAGAAATTCGCATTAGCAAGAACTACCATATCTGCCCATCCGGCAAGCGGAGGGAACATGGACATGTCATAAACCTTGTCACGCAGATCCTTGATATCCTCAAAGATCTGTTTTTTTCGATCCTTATCATACAAAATCACGCAGTTAGGTGTTTCTTCCATCATTTGTGCAACGTACTTAGTCGAAATCTTGAACTCATTTCCAGGAGGATTAAGTTCTTCCGGATTCTTGTCACGACCGATGATGGACATGAACTCAACATCATCACCAAGCCAACTCAGCGCAAGAGCTTCATTGTAAGCATCTCCGCCGATTCCGGTGTAGATTGAGTTGATTTCTGTTGTAAGAGGAGTATAAGTAATCGGTACCTTATCCACTCTGACAATAGTCTCAACCTGTGTAATACCTGCTACCACAAATTTTCCCATGCTTTAGCCTCCTTATCTGACTAATTGTATGTAAGTTCACGAAGCATCTCCAAATACTCCACAACCTCATCATAATAATCATCTGCTAAAAAATCGCCTTCTCTAAATTTGCTTTCAAGTATTCCTCTGCATGTCATACTTACTATATTTTCTATAAGCTGATAATTAGCGCCTTCTTTGAATCTGGTAATGTCTCCTCTGTCTAAAATATCCCTTATAGTCTGTTCAAAGCTCTCTCTGGTGAGAAGAATTGCTGTCGCTGCTTCCGGCGTAGTCTCATTCTCTGCCCTTGTCAGAAAAAGCTGAATATACGGATATTGTTTCATACAAGTCGAAAGAACCTTTTCAATTTCAAGCCTGATGGAGAAAAAGTCGGTGATATCCCTTGATATTCCTGTCGCAAGTTCAATGTTGATAACACGAGTGCTGTAGTTGTAAACAAACTGATATAGTCCCAGTTTTGTTTCAAAATAATGGAAAATTAATCCCTTACTAATTCCAGCCATACGGACAATATCATCAGTGCTTGCATGCATATAACCGCCAATGGCAAAGGCCTTCAGCGCAGCATTGATGATGCGATCCTGTTTTTCTTTCTTCAGATCAAAAAACTTTTCATTCATCGAAAACGTTTTCTCCTTTGATTGACCGAATTAGTCCATTTAAATATATCATTCTATCGACTTTTTTTCAATGATTTAACCTTAGACGCTTTCCATATATGATATTTTGTACTAAAATATTATGTGCAACATGAAATTCTCTTGCGAGGAGGTCTATTAAATGGCAAAGCGCTTTGGAAAAATTGTTCTATTTGCAGCCGCTGCAGGTGCTGCCGCAGCAGGTGTTTACTATTATCTTACTCAGAGAGATGCTGAGTTCGAGGATGATTTCGATGAGTTTGACGATTTCGATGACATCGACGATTCCGATGATGAGCTCAAGGCAGCTAAGGGTCGTCATTATGTAAGTCTTGATGGATCTGGTTCTGATGAAGAAGACGAGGCAGAAGATGAAGAGTCATCTGTTCCTGAAAAAACAGAAGAATTCTTCGATGATGAAGATGATGATATCAATGATTTAAAGAAAATGGACGGAGCTCTTTAAAGAGCTTCGCCCATTTTTTATTGTTGTTATTTGGGATCCGCTTACTGTGCAGGCGGATTCTTTTTAACTTCTTCAGCCACCTTCTCTTTCAGATCTCTGGCTTTATCTTTGAGACGCGATGTAGCTGTTCTTGAAGTAATAATGTTTCCTATCATTCTATTGGAAAGTTCATAGTCGCCTACCTCAAGGCCAATAGCAGCCATCAGGTAGTCCAGTGTAAGCTCATCCATACCTGCGATAGGTGGTGTCTCACTCTGTCTTGCGATTACGAAACCATCAAGAGCCTTCTTAAGGAGCTCCTTTTCCTCTTCCTGATTTTTCTTTTTCTTCTCTTCGTACTGAGGATCCTCAGGATCAAGATGATCATTTTCTCCTCTGATAAGCCATGCCATCTTAAGGCAGAGGTATGCCTTCTCAGAGTTCTTTGACTTTTTAACCATAGCTGTAGCAATGGCTAATTCATATCTCGTGCGAGCTTCCTCATAGCTATATGTTGTTCCAGAGAATTCCTGTTTCTTATAATTGGTGCTGATTCTGCTCTTTATCTCATCAATTTGGAACTTTGTGAGATTTCCATAATATTTTGCAAGAGTAGAATACCCACAATTAGGACAGGTAACAATATCATACTTAGCAGGATCAATCTCACTGTAAGTATTACGAAGGTCTATGTCCTGGCTCTTTACACGAACTTTACCAGATCTGACCGTCTTTACGGTAAATTCCTTGTCACAGATAGGACAAGTATATTTCTTGTCAAAAAGAAGCGTCTCCTCGTTTATGGGAAGTGCCGGCTTTTTGGGCTCCTCCTTTTTCTCAATTACCTTCTTTTTGGGGTCTTCATAAAGTTCCTCATCTTCTAAAGCTCCCAAGCCAAACTTCTTAAGTCCATCCAAAAATCCCATCTTTCCACCTCGTAAGATATTGAAAACAGTTACGGTTTTAAGAACGTTTACAAGTTACTTAGGTAAAACAAAAGAACTCTTTAATGAAACAATGCGGTTAAATACTGGCGCACCATCCTTAGAATCCTTGCTGTCTACACAGAAGAATCCGTTTCTCACAAACTGGAACTTATCATAAGCCTTAGCTTCCATAAGCTCGGGTTCCAGCTTCGCATTCTCTATCACAGTGATTGAATTGGGATTGAGGTTAAGTGAACCATCCTCGTTATAAACTCCCTTTTCTTCATCAATGATATTCTCATAAAGTCTCACTGTAGCAGTTCCGCACTTAGCTGCAGATACCCAGTGAATTGTTCCCTTAACCTTACGTCCATCAGCGCTGTCTCCGCCCTTTGTCTCAGGATCGTATGTACAGTGGATAACTGTTACGTTACCATCAGCATCCTTCTCACAGCTTGTGCAGGTTACGAAGTAAGCGTTCATAAGGCGCACTTCATTGCCAGGGAATAATCTAAAGTATTTCTTCGGAGGCTCCTCCATGAAGTCCTCGCGTTCAATCCATAATTCCTTTGAGAAAGGCACTTCTCTGTTTCCAAGCTCAGGATTTTCCTTGTTGTTCTCAACAGGAAGCATCTCTACCTGACCCTCCGGATAGTTGTCGATAACAAGCTTAACCGGATCAAGAATAGCCATCATTCTCTTTGCCTTGGGCTTCAAATCCTCTCTTATGCAGTACTCAAGCATTGCATAATCAGCTGTTGAATTAGCCTTACTTACACCACAAAGCTCAACAAACTTCTGAATTGACTCAGGAGTATAGCCTCTGCGGCGAAGAGCTGCGATGGATACAAGTCTGGGATCATCCCATCCATCAACAATTCCATCCTCAACAAGCTTCTTGATATATCTCTTTCCTGTAACTACGTTCTTAAGATAAAGCTTTGCAAACTCTATCTGACGAGGAGGATTTGCGTAACCACACTCAATTTTCACCCAGTCATATAAAGGACGATGATCCTCAAACTCAAGTGTGCAGATAGAATGTGTGATTCCCTCAATAGCATCCTCGATAGGATGAGCAAAATCATACATAGGATAGATGCACCACTTATCGCCTGTTCTTGCATGGCTCATGTGTGCCACTCTGTAAATGATCGGGTCACGCATGTTGATGTTAGGAGATGCCATATCGATCTTAGCTCTGAGAGTCATAGCTCCATCCTCATATTTTCCATCCTTCATCTCCTGGAAAAGTCTGAGGTTCTCCTCAATGCTTCTGTCTCTGTTGGGATCGTTCTTACCAGGCTCTGTAAGTGTTCCTCTGTATTCACGCATCTCCTCAGCTGAAAGCTCAGAAACATAAGCCTTACCGTTCTTTATAAGCTTTATAGCATCCTCATACATCTCATCAAAATAATCAGATGCATGGAAAAGTCTGTCTTCATAATCTGCACCAAGCCACTTAACATCCTCAATTATGGCATCCATAAATTCGGACTTCTCCTTAGTGGGGTTGGTGTCGTCAAATCTCATGTTGAATTTGCCGTTGTATTTCTTAGCAAGGCCATAGTTTAAAAGAATACTCTTTGCATGGCCGATATGTAAAAAGCCGTTGGGCTCAGGTGGAAATCTGGTCTGTACGTGATCGTAAACGCCTTCCTTTAAATCATTGTCGATTTCCTGTTCAATAAAGTTTCTTGATTCTTCTGACATGTTCCTAAAATTCCAATCTAAAAATATTTTCGCTACTACCATATTAACATAAATGTCAATATAGATTCACGCTACTTTCTAGTCTTTTCATGAAAGCTTTATGTATTTTTTCTCAAATTCTTCTGCAGAAAGAGCCCGGGAGAAATATTCGCCCTGAGCATAGGGAACTCCATTTTCCTTTAAGATGTCCAGTTGCTTTTCATCCTCAATTCCTTCTACGCACACCTTGCCTCCAAGAGCACCCGAAAGGTCCATAAGCGAAAGAACCAGAGATTTAGCATAGTCCTCCTTTTCAAGCTCTGCCGCTATTGTTCTGTCAACCTTCACAAAGGCGAAAGGATACGTCCTAAGTCCGCTGATGGAGCTGTAGCCAGTTCCAAAATCATCCAGTGAAAGTCTTACGCCCATTGCGCTTATCTTATTAACCGCACCTTTGGTTCGCTCGGTATTATTCATGGTAAGTGCTTCTGTAACATCAAGCACAATCTGATCAGGCTTGATGCCTGCGTCTTTAATTGCAGAATCAATGATATCTGTTATATCCGGCTGCATCAGCTGAACAACAGACATATTCACATGGACATTTATCTTTCTTCTAAGCTTCTTGCTCCATTTTCCGCAGTATATAGCTGCCTGCTTTATCACGTGCTCACCAATAGGATTGATAAGTCCAAGGTATTCAGCAAGTGAGATAAACTCAGACGGACTGACATTTCCAAGTAGTTTACTGTTCCATCTGATAAGAGCCTCGGAAGCTACAAGCTTTGGCTTATCACCAGTTATATCCATGATTGGCTGGAAGTGAACCTCAAATTCGTTGCAGTTATCCTCAACTGCCTTATACATGGCCTTTTCCATATCCAATCTACGAATTGTAGATGCATCTATACTCTCTGAGTACTGGGAAATCCTGTTTTTACCAGACTTCTTTGCCTCATACATCGCAATATCCGACTTGCGGATAAGCTCTTCTACAGTGTCACCATCCGTTGGAAATTCAACTATACCCATACTCATGGTGCAGTAGTAATCTCCATCTTTTAGATACCATGGTGTAGCAAATGCTCTTTTTATATTCTCCAGTACGCCTTCAACCTTGTCATAATTCTCTGGCGGGACGATTATTACAAACTCATCTCCACCCATTCTATAGCAGGAATCCTGTATTCCATCGGTATTCTTAAGGGCAGCGGAAATGTCCTGCAAAAGCACATCACCATACTGATGTCCCAGACCATCATTGATTTTCTTGAAATCATCAAGGTCGAGGTACATAAGCATACCTTTGGAATCGCTCTTCTTTGCCTTATCAATATATGTAACAAGGTCTCTCTCACAGCACATTCTGTTATAAAGTCCTGTGAGGAAATCTGTGTAAGCCTGCTGCTCTATGCGCTTTTGATATATCTTCTTCTCAGTGATCTCATATATCGCACAAAGGGAAACAAGTCTTCCATCCACCCACTTAATTCGTGTGTAGTAAAGGTCGTACCATCTATCCTTCTCTTCGTAGTAAATCTCATAGTTTCCACTGTGGCTTTTAGGTGGAATATTTGTCTCAAAAAGGTCCTTTAGCTTGTTATCCTGAAGTTCTGTCGCAAAGTTCTTTCTCAAACTCCTGTTAGCAAACAAAAGCTCATCATTTTCAAGGCATCTTACATAAATTGAACTACCAACGTTATCAAGCACAGCCTCAAGTGAATTGAAGGAGCTGGCGATTGAGTTTCGCTGAATTCTCTTAGTTATTATATTTTGGAGAATTCTGATGGAGTCATTTATAAACTTAATGTCATTTACAAACCATTCCCTGTCCTCTCCAGTCTCAGCAAAGCATGCATAGAAAGGAATTTTATGAGCAATGACTATAGGCACTGAAACAACAGCATATATGCCCATATCCTCAAGCTGCTCTTTTTCTCCGGAGTTCATGGTTGTACTTCCGGATACAGCAATCACCTGAGGTCTTCCAAGGAACCAGCATTTCTCTATATCCTTAGTTTCGCTAAACAGTTCCTCTGTGCTGATACTGTTCCACTGAACCACTATGTCCATCAGGTTGTCTTCATCATGCATACGGCAGATGAAAGCATTACTGATTTGGAGATAATCGCACACTTTGGTAAGGATAAGTGACATGATATCCTCTATCTCCTCATCACTATCAAGAAGAGATACTATCTCTGTCATTATCTCCGCACGATGGAAGGATAATCTGTAATCCTCCTGCTTTTTAAAGCTCTCTGCACTTGAAGCAACCGCATCATCATGGGTTTTTAGCGCACGAACCAGAGAGATACTGGTAACTCTGAGGAAATCCAAAGAGTCATAAAACTTGTTTTCAGTTGTTTGTAAGGAAAAATCTTCTATAGGCTTTTGATCGTAAAGATCTGGCTCGTACACCACATCCTTAAGGACGGCACATGCTATCCAGACAAGCTGCGTTTTTCCGTCGACCTTAGCTGCGACAGCTGCAACACGAAGATTTGGAATGGTGGTTCTTTCAACCGCCTGATCCTCCAAATCTCCCTCTGTTACTCGCTGAAAAATATTTTGAATATGAACGTCTGAAACAGCCTTTTTGATAGTTAAGACTTCAAGCGGATTCCCGGAGAAATCCGAAATCTTCTCACCCTTGCTATTCAGACAGCACAAGTAAACTCCTGCTATGGCAGAGAAGCTACTCTGCCATCTTAGAAGTTCTCTTTCATGAATTTTTATTGAATTTGCAGAGTTTTTATGGGAGTCTTCCAAAAAACCTGCCTCCTTAACTTATTCGTCTACGCTGTAGTTAGGAGCTTCCTTAGTGATATGAATATCATGAGGATGGCTTTCCTTAAGAGCTGCGCTTGTCATCTTGATGAACTGACCGTTCTCCTGCAGCTTCTCTATTGTCTCACATCCGCAGTACCCCATACCGGATCTAAGTCCACCTATAAGCTGGAATACTGTATCTTCAACTGTGCCCTTGTAAGCAACACGTCCTTCTACGCCTTCGGGAACCAGCTTCTTTGCGCCCTCCTGGAAGTAACGATCCTTTGATCCGTTCTCCATAGCTGCGATAGAGCCCATTCCACGATAAACCTTATATTTTCTACCCTGGAAGAGTTCGAAATCACCAGGAGCCTCGTCACATCCTGCAAACATTGAACCCATCATTACAAGGCTTCCGCCAGCTGCGATAGCTTTTGTAATATCTCCAGAATACTTGATACCACCATCAGCGATAATCGGTACCCCATACTCTCTTGCTACTGAGTAGCAGTTCATGATAGCTGTGATCTGAGGAACACCAATACCAGCAACTACACGGGTTGTGCAGATAGAGCCAGGTCCGATACCAACCTTTACAGCATCTGCGCCAGACTCTATAAGAGCCTTTGTTGCTTCTGCAGTTGCAACGTTACCTGCGATTACCTGAAGATCCGGGAACTTCTCCTTGATCATTCTAAGGCACTTAAGAACGTTCTCTGAATGTCCATGTGCTGAGTCAAGAACTACGCAGTCAACCTTTGCATCAACAAGCGCACTTACTCTGTCGAGTACGTTTGCACTGATTCCAACGCCTGCGCCGCAAAGAAGACGGCCCTGATCGTCCTTTGCTGAAAGGGGATATTTAATAGTCTTCTCAATATCCTTAATTGTGATAAGTCCAACAAGATTGTAATCGTCATCTACAAGGGGAAGCTTTTCCTTCTTTGACTTTGCAAGGATCTGCTTAGCCTCTTCAAGTGTGATTCCTGCCTTAGCTGTTACAAGATTCTCACTTGTCATTACGTCCTTGATCTTCTGATCAAAGTTCTGCTGGAACTTAAGGTCTCTGTTTGTGATGATACCAACAAGCTTTTTGCCTTCAGTGATCGGCACGCCTGAAATTCTGAATTTAGCCATAAGAGCATCTGCATCTGCAAGTGTATGCTCCGGAGAAAGTGAGAAAGGATCTGTGATAACACCATTCTCTGATCTTTTTACCTTATCAACCTCATCGGCCTGAGCCTCAATTGACATATTCTTGTGGATGATACCAATACCACCCTGTCTGGCCATAGCGATAGCCATTCTGTGTTCTGTAACTGTATCCATTCCAGCACTCATCATAGGAATGTTGAGTCTAAGCTTCTTAGTCAGATTAGTGCTGACATCGATCATATTAGGTACCACCTGTGAATAAGCAGGTACCAAGAGTACGTCATCAAATGTAATTCCTTCGCCGATAATTTTTCCCATTTTCTTCTCCTTAAAAATTACTTAATTAAGCCTTATGCCTTGGGCAAAAAGCAAGCTGTCAGTTTCCAAATTTAGTCGTTAAAAACCTTGCGTGGTGCAACATTCTTCACAGCATCGATAAACTGCTGATTGGGTTCGAATACAACCTTCTCCCTGCCATCATAATACATAGTGTATGTAGGATCGGGCTGCTGTTCTATACCTGAAGAAAAATCCAGGGTTCTGTAATTATTGTTACTGCGATAATCATCCAGATGATAGGATTTTGACGGAGCAAGGGCTTCCATTTTGTCGGTTTCGAATGTAGCTACCCTTTTTCTCGCGCTCTTGTTAAGAATTTTGTCTACAGTGATTTCCTTCTCACAATACTGGTACTCATATTCAATGCTGGCATAGCGATGAGCAAACCAGGCACCTACTGAAAAACCAATTCCGATGATAAAGAAAGCAATGCTAGACGCCCCCAAAAGAAAAGAAAAAACGGCCAGAAGTATAAGCAAATACTTGAGAAATTTCATAAGAGGTGATGCTTTTCTGGCAACCATAACTTCCACATAGCTGTTGTCGTTCATCATGAGACTTTTCCTTCCATTTTTATTTTAATGGATATGATATATTAACATCCAAATTCGTGCAACAAAAAAATTTGCTCAAAACACACCATTTTTATTATAACGTAATTTGTGTTAGAATTCACAGAGTTTAAACAATTATCAGTTAGAATAGTTCAAAATGATATTTATACAGGAGTTAGACAAATGAATATTAACGAAGAAAAGAGACATCAGTGGCAGGCTCTCAAGGGTATGGGTTTTAAAGCTCATTGGGATTACTTCTGGGACTATTATAAAATCCATGTCGCTGTAGGTATTTTTGCAATTGTGATGCTTGTGATGCTGATACATGACATCACAGGAAATAAGCCCTATGCGCTTGATTCGATCTTTGTAAATGCAAATTCTTTTATGGGAGCTGAGGCAATAGAGGCTGGCTTTGCTGAATATGAGGGAATCGACACCAACGAAAACAATGTGTTTATCGATACAAACACCTCTCTTTCACCTAGCGGCGGAAGCATGGACATCTCCATGATGGAAAAAATCTATGCCATGATCGCAGCAAAGGAGCTGGATGCTTTCCTTGCAGATACAGAAATTTTTGAAAAGTACGCAAACAACGAAATGTTCCTTGATCTTAGGGAAGTTTTCACTGAGGAAGAGCTCGCAGAGCTTGGCGATAAGGTTTACTACTTAGACTACGCTGAGATAGAGAGACAAAATGAGCTCAGAAAGCAGCAGATGGAAAACGGCGAGCTTTACGCAGATGACGGAAGCGATGAAGCCACTTATGAATTTGTTCGTCAGGATCCTTCCACTATGGAAAATCCCATTCCTTACGGAATCATCCTTGAAAACAATGAACTTCTTTTACAGAACGAGTGCTACACAGAGCAGACTCCAATTGCAGGAATATCTGCAAGCTCAGAGAGAAAAGAAGTTTCAGCTGACTTTATCAGATATCTTCTTGGAAAGTAAATTTGATCTTACAAACTGATTGCATTTTATAACCACTAGAAAAGGCATTGCACTGGGCTGTTTTCAGTTCCAGGCAATGCCTTACTTATACTATTTTTCTATCAAAGCTGTGTTACTACGAAGATATCGTAGATAGCCTTGATTGCCTTTTCGAAATCACGATTCTCAACACCGATGATGATGTTAAGCTCTGATGAACCCTGATCGATCATTCTTACATTTACACTTACATGTGCAAGTGCTGAGAAGATTCTGGCTGCAGTTCCGCGCTGTCTCTTCATACCACGTCCAACGACTGCGATAAGCGCAAGGTCTGACTCGATCTCAAGAAGATCAGGTTTTGCAAGACGATGGATTTCAGAAACAACTGCCTGCTCTTTATCAATGAACTCTTCCTGTGCAACGAAGACTGTCATTGTATCGATTCCTGAAGGAACATGCTCGATAGAAATGTTCTGATCCTCGAATGCCTGAAGAACTCTTCTCACATATCCAACCTCTGAGTTCATCATGTCCTTACTGATATTCACACAGCAGAAGCCCTTCTTACCAGCGATACCTGTGATTGTGTACTTAGACTTCTTTGCTGTAGATTCAACGATCCAGGTTCCTGCATCCTCGGGGCTGTTAGTATTTCTGATGTTGATTGGAATGCCTTCTTTTCTTACAGGGAAAATTGCATCCTCGTGAAGAACTGAAGCGCCCATGTAAGCAAGCTCTCGAAGCTCTGTATATGTGATTGTCTCAATGGGAGCCGGCTTGTCGATGATTCTGGGATCTGTTACAAGGAAGCCTGAAACATCTGTCCAGTTCTCATATACATCTGCGTGGATTGCTCTGGCAACAATTGAACCTGTTATATCAGATCCACCTCTTGAGAAGGTCTTGATCTTACCATTTTCATAAGCGCCGTAGAATCCGGAGATTACTGCATTCTCAACGCCTCTAAGTCTCTTTGAAACCTTTCTGTTTGTCATCTCTGCATCAAATGATCCGTCATCATCAAAAAGGATAACTTCAGCAGGGTCAACAAATTCAAAACCAAGGTAGTTTGACATGATTATTCCGTTAAGATACTCACCTCTTGAAGCTGCATAATCGCTTCCTGCCTTTGCCTTGAAGTTTTCTTCGATTTTCTCAAACTCCTCCTTAAGAGAAAGCTTAAGCTTAAGGCCCTTGATGATTTCATTGTATCTGGCCTCGATAGCTGCGAGCTCCTTGGAAAAATTCTTATCATCCTCTGCAAGGGCATAGGTCTTGTAAAGCATATCTGTAACCTTTGTGTCCTTGTCGTTTCTTTTGCCAGGTGCAGATACAACAACGAAATGTCTCTCAGGATCAGCCTTTATGATGTCTGCAACCTTCTGAAACTGCTTTGCATCAGCAAGAGAGCTTCCTCCAAATTTAACTACCTTACTCATTATTTCATAATCTCCTCAAAAAAATTTTAGAACACTTATATATTTATGCTTTGATCAAAGCATTCTTAAATATCCCTTTGCTCCTGAAAGCTTTGCATAATTATCAGCAAATTCCTTTTCAGAAATCTCTGATGTAACAAATGCAAACTCTCCGCTGACCTTTTCTGCCTTAACCTCTGCAAGATTAGCAAAAAGCTTTGTAGCATTATCCTTATCAGATGCATCGCATCTTACGAAGAACTTTCTAACTGCATTGTCGTTAGACTCGACTGTTGCAGGAACATTTCTAAGATTCCAGTCGATGTGCTTGCCCTTGTGGCGAACCATATCGATAACGTCAGCAACAACGGCTGAAGCTGTAGCATCTTTTCCTGCGCCCTTACCATAGTACATAACATCGCCAAGCATGTTGCCGTGAATATCAATTGCATTGAACACTCCGTTTACTGTAGCAAGAGCGTTGTCAGCAGGTACCATGAAAGGTGCTACCATTGCAAAGAACTTGCCGTTCTTTCTCTCGCAGCTGCCAAGAAGCTTAATTGAAGTCCCAAGTGTCTTTGCATACTCGAAGTCCTCACCTGTTATCTTGGTGATACCCTCTGTATAAATATCCTCATGCTTTACAAACTGACCACTCATGATTGAAGCGAGGATGGCTGTCTTTCTGCATGCATCATGTCCCTCGATGTCTGCCTCGGGATTTCTCTCTGCATATCCCTTATCCTGTGCAACCTTGAGAACGCTGTCAAAATCAGCTCCCTCCTGGCACATTTTGGTGAGGATGTAGTTTGTTGTTCCGTTTAAGATTCCTCTGATAGAGTCGAGCTGTTCATGTCTGATGGAATCATTCATGGAACGAAGAACCGGAATTCCGCCGCCTACGCTGGCTTCGAAGAGGTAGCTTACATTATTCTTCTCAGCAAGCTCTACAAGCTCAGGTCCGTGAGCTGCAACCAGCTCCTTGTTGGAGGTACATACGCTCTTTCCACTTTCAAGTGCTCTCTTCTCAAAAGTGAATGCAGGCTCAATACCACCCATGGTTTCGCAGATAACCTCTACCTCAGGATCATTTAAAATGATGTCAATGTCATGAACAACCTGTGCCTCGTGCTTATCCCCAGGGAAATCACGAAGATCCAGAATGTACTTTATCTCTATCTCGTCGTGGGCGCTGTCAGCGACCTGCGCTCCATTTGTATCAAGAACATGGGCTACGCCGCTTCCAACGGTACCATACCCAAGTACTGCTATCTTTGTCATTTTTCCATCCTCCTCGTTATCTGCTATCTATTTATGTATTATAATTCTGCACTTCTACCGATTATCTGAACCTTATGAACTCCACCGAGGCCATCAAGCCTTCCAAGAAGTTCAGCTATATCCTTAGTCGTAGGCAAAACCTGTATGCCAACTGACAGTGATGCAACTCCGTTGTAGGGAATCGCCTGGTGAATAGTAAGAATATTGGCTCCGCAATCTGCTATGATCTTTAGAACATCAGACAACAATCCCAGCTCATCATCAACCTGAAGATTCAAGGTTAATGTGGTGCCCTGTAGACTGTCATGGAACTCGTATATATCGTCCTTGTATTTGTAAAAAGAACTACGGCTTATATGTAATCTCTCAACAGCCTCGTTGATGGTTTTGCATTTTCCTGAATCGATAAGCTTTTTCGCTTCAAGAACCTTGAGCAAAACATCCGGCACTGCCTGCTTTTTAAGCACGTAGTATCCAGTTTCCTCTTTCATTATCTGCCCTCTGCAAAGTGTTTTTCTCACGCGGACATTTGTGCGCTCATGAGCGATATTGTATCACATGCTTTAGCACGGCGCAACCCTGAATAATGAATTTTTATACAAAAAATCTTATATTTCGCCTTCAAATACAGTTGTAGCAGGACCTGTCATGTATACTGTGTTCTGCTCTCTGTCCCATCTGCATACAATGTCGCCGCCACGAACATGAACTGTGATATTGTCTGCTGTATGGTCATTTAACACGCATGCAACTACTGTTGCGCAGCATCCTGTTCCACATGCAAGAGTCTCACCCGTTCCGCGTTCCCATACACGCATGTGAACATTCTCTCTGTCATCTATGGTTACAAATTCTGTATTTATGCAATTAGGGAAGAAAGGGTGATGCTCGAATCTGGGTCCTATTTTCTCTATATCAATATTATCAAGGCTCTCTCCTCTGTTTAAAAATACAACAGCGTGAGGATTGCCCATTGATACGCAGGTGACCTTGTATTCCTTGTCCATAACTGTGATGGGATAGTTGATAACAGCATCCCCGGCCATTGCTCTCTCATCAGGAAGTGCTACAGGAATATCTGCAGGCTTAAGAATAGGCGCTCCCATGTTTACTCTTACATTGGTAACCATTCCATCTTCTATAAGAAGGTCTAAGAGTCGTACGCGTCCGCCGGACACAATCTTGAGCTTCTTTTTATCTGTAAGGCCCTTGTCATATACAAACTTTGCAACGCATCTGATTCCGTTACCACACATCTCAGAGTATGATCCGTCAGCGTTGTACATTTCCATCTCGAAGTCTGCCATGTCGCCATCCATTCTATTAATGAAAATGACACCATCACCGCCGATTCCAAAATGTCTGTCACTAAGAAGTCTGATAAGCTCAGGCTTGTCCTCTTTTGATACGTATTCTTTGCTTCCATCTATATAGATGTAATCGTTGCCACAGCCGTGCATCTTTGTGAAATGCATATAATTCCTCCCTTATACCATTTACTAACTAGCAATTATACTCGGATTATAAGCCTTTTTCAAAACTTTTGGTTTAAATAAACTCAAAAAATATCTGATGTCTCCTTGATTTAGATTGTGCAAAATATTATAATTATGCATCAATGTGAATATGGAGGAGCGTTATGATTAAATTAAACGAAAATTATCTTAAGCTTCCTGGAAGCTATCTGTTTTCAACCATTGCAAAAAAAGTTTCCGAATTCAGCCAGAATAATCCTGATAAAAAGATTATAAGACTTGGTATCGGTGATGTTACTCAGCCCCTTTGCCCTGCAGTTATCTCAGCTCTTCACAGCGCTGTTGATGAGATGGCAAATGCTGATACCTTTAAGGGATACGCACCTGACCTTGGATATGAGTTTTTAAGAAAAGCCATGGCAGAGAATGACTTTAGAAGTCGTGGATGTGATATCGCTGATGATGAGATTTTCATATCTGATGGCGCAAAGAGTGATTCTGCAAACATTCAGGAGATCTTCTCCGCTGATAGTAAGATTGCTGTTTGTGATCCTGTTTATCCTGTATATGTTGATTCAAATGTAATGGCTGGAAGAACCGGCGATTATGATACAACATCAGAAGTATGGAGTAATGTAATCTACATGCCTTGTCTTGCAGATAATAATTTTGCTCCTGAGCTTCCTAAGGAAACTCCTGACCTTATATATCTGTGCTTCCCTAATAACCCTACCGGAGCAACAATCACGAAATCAGAGCTTCAGAAGTGGGTTGATTACGCAAACAAAAACGGTGCTGTCATCATCTATGACGCAGCTTATGAGGCATATATTTCAGAGGATGATGTTCCTCATTCAATTTATGAGTGTGAAGGCGCAAGGACATGCGCTATCGAGCTTCGTTCCTTCTCAAAGAACGCTGGCTTCACAGGACTCAGACTTGGTGCAACAATTATTCCTCATGACCTTAAGACAAAGGATGGCGTAGAGGTTCACAAGCTTTGGGCAAGACGTCACGGAACAAAATACAACGGCGCTCCCTATATTGTTCAGAAGGCTGGTGAGGCATGCTACTCAGCAGAGGGCAAGGCTCAGCTCAAGGAGCAGGTTGCTTACTATATGAAGAATGCATCCTACATCTACAATGGACTTAAGAACGCAGGTTATACCGTATCAGGTGGAGTTAACTCCCCTTATATCTGGCTTCGAACTCCCGACAATATGACCAGCTGGGAATTCTTCGATTACCTTCTTGATAAGGCAAATGTAGTCGGCACTCCCGGATCAGGCTTTGGCCCCAGCGGTGAGCACTACTTCAGACTTACAGCATTCGGTACATATGAAAATACTGTTGAAGCTGTAGATAGAATTGCTAAATTATAAGCTTTCTTTATTTTTCGAAACAGCATGTAATTTCATTCTTTAAATGAGAATAAGTACGTGATTTGTGACAGGTATATAAGACGGAAAAATACATAGAATTTATATACCTTTTTTGTAAGCGACCGAGCGAGGCAAGTATATAAGTTCGTAATATAATTGCTATTTATATACTTTTTTCTGTGCTTAAAAAGTAGATGGGGAAAAATTTGCAAGAAAAACATGCAAAAAGGTATATAAAATAAATTATTATTTTCAATTTATATACCGGGCAGAAAAGTTCCGTAAGAAATAGGTATATAAATTTAGCTTAAGAGCTTTTTCTTATATACGTTGGCAAAAATTAAAAATGGCACCCTTGGGTGCCATTTTGATTTGTATCTCTTTATTTTACATCCAGAGTGCTGCACTTGCATCTGATGGCATACGAAGATCTCCTCTGGGTGATACTGCAACTGAACCAACCTTAGGGCCATCTGGGAGGCAGCTTCTCTTAAACTGCTGTGAGAAGAATCTCCTGCAGAAGGTGTCGAGCCATTTATCGATTGTTTTCTTATCGTAGTAAGAAACATCCTCTGCGTCTGCGCTAGAAGCTTTGGCGCCGGTCTTACCTGCTGCTTTGGCGCTGGCCTCACCTGCTGCCTTCTTATCAGCAAAGGTAAGGTATGCTATTCTGCGGATTTTCTCCTTGGAAAATCCCCAGCGAAGCATGTAATACAGGAAGAAATCATGGAGCTCATAAGGGCCAACAATTGACTCTGTCTCCTGTGAAATCTGTCCGTCTGTAGGCGGAAGAAGCTCAGGGCTAACAGGAGTATCGAGGACATCAAGGAGTATCTCTCTTACCTTTTTGTCACCCTTCTTTGCTGTCTTATCGTCGCAGCATTCATCTGCGTAGTATTTTACAAGATGTCTTACAAGAGTCTTAGGAACTCCCACATTTACGCCATACATAGACATGTGATCGCCGTTATAGGTAGCCCAGCCAAGAGCGAGCTCTGAAAGGTCACCTGTTCCTATTACCATGCCATTCATCTTATTGGCTATATCCATAAGAACCTGGGTACGCTCTCTCGCCTGACCATTCTCATAGGTTACGTCATGGGTGTTTATATCCTGTCCTATATCCTTGAAGTGCTGTGTAACTGACGCCTTGATATCAACCTCTTTAAGGGTTGCTCCAAGAGATTTTGCAAGGTTACAAGCATTCTGATAGGTTCTGTCTGTTGTGCCAAAGCATGGCATTGTAACAGCGATAATTCCTTTTCTATCAAGCTTTAAATAATCAAATGCTCTGACAGTAACAAGAAGCGCAAGGGTTGAATCAAGTCCGCCTGAAACTCCGATTACAGCAGTCTTACAACCAGTGTGCTCAAGTCTCTTCTTAAGTCCCATCGCCTGGATTGAAAGAATCTGCTCGCAGCGCTTTTCTCTCTCCAATGGATTTGAAGGAACAAAAGGTCTTGCAGGAAATGTCCTTGAAAGCTTGGTATCTGTCACTTTAATCTCAGCATCCTCATAAGAGTAAGCATCAGGCTCAGAGCCCTCAACAGTGAAGGTGTTCATTTTACGTCTCTCGTGACAGATTCTCTGAATATCAATGTCAGCATAGGTTATTCCGTTTTCAAAAAGTGTCTGCTCCGCAAGGATTGTACCATTCTCAGCTATGATGTTATGTCCGCCAAAAACGATATCCTGAGTAGACTCTCCCTCACCTGCTGAAGCATAAACATATCCTGCAACAAGTCTTCCACTTGTGGATTTAACGAGTTCTCTTCTGTAGCTGTCCTTTCCAACTATATCGTTGGATGCTGAAAGGTTAACGATAAGAGTTGCTCCGTTCATCGCGTAGCCTGTACTTGGAGGATTGGGAACCCACAGATCCTCGCAGATTTCACATGCAACCTTGAGTCCCTTTATGCTTGGACTAAGGTCGATGATAACTTTTCCAAACTCAACGAACTCATAGTTATCATCTTCAAAGAGTTCTTCTGCATCGTCGTCATCATCCTCGAAATCTTCATCATAAAAGAAATGCATTCCGGGAAGTTTAATTGTAGTAGGTGTTTTGAAATCAAGGCCGCTGGCAAAATACCTCTGCTCATAGAACTCGCCATAGTTTGGCATATAGCACTTAGGAATCATGGCGATTATCTGCCCTGACTGAATGGCAGCTGCGCAGTTGTAGAGCTTTCCATTATGCTCAACAGGAAGTCCTACAAAGCTAATAACATCGCTGTCCTTACTGTGCTCTACAAGCTTCTGAAGCGCCTGCATAGTCGCATCCAGAAGCCTGTCCTGCAAAAACAGGTCATTACATGTATATCCTGTAAGCACAAGCTCAGGGAAAACAATTATCTTTGCCCCCTTCTTTGTAGCTTCATCTATCTGTTCAATAACACGTTCTGCATTATAAAAGGGATCTGCAACTTTGATCTTTGGAGTTGCAGCTGCAACCTTTATAAATCCATCTTTCATTATTTTGCTCCTTAATCAGGTTAATTTATAGAAGTGATTTGCCATGCTCTCTTGCAAGAACATAAATCCTCTCGCTATCCTCTGTTGGCTCTTCGTGAGTGTCGGCATCGATTGCTGTGATAAATCTCATGCCTGTCTCTTCCACGAATTTCTTCATCTCTTCAAGAGTATATCCCCTCTGAAGGTGTGTCTCTATTGATCTCTCAAACAGCTCACTTCCGGGGTCACTGTCCTTTTTCCTGAAGATTGTCAGATCATACTCATTGATATTAGTTTCAACATCGAAGAAGTTTTCCCAGATAAAGCTGCAATCCTCACGGTTTTCAGCAATTGTGGCATCTCCGATTACGTCTCTGTATTTATGAAGTGTATTGAAATCGAATAGGAAAAGTCCACTGGGATAGAGGTAGTTATTTACCTTGGTAAAGGCTCTTCTGATCTGCTCATCCTCGATGAGGTAATTCACACTGTCACATACACTGACAATTGTTCCCGCTGTACAGAAAAGGTCAAGCTCGCACATATCCTGCTCAAGGTACATAATTTCATGCCCTGACTTCTCCATCTTCTGTCTGGCAATGCCAAGCATATCACCTGAGTTATCAATTCCAATCATGTCATAACCAAGCTCTGCCATCTCCTCAGTGAATGCTCCTGTTCCGCAACCAAGCTCCACAACAAGATTCTGTTCCTGGAGAAGAAGGGCCTCTTCGGACTCTGTGTCCTCGGATGTATACTCTGTTGCATCTGCAGATTCTGTGTCCTCTGATGCATACTCTGTTTCATCTGCAGATTCTTTGTCGCTTATATCCTCTGCCTTCTTTTGTCCCTTTTTATAGGGTGCAGAGATTCCATAGCTCCCAATCAGCTGAGATACATACTGAGCCCAATCATGGTATGGTGTCTCATCCATAAACTCATCATATACTTTTGCAAAATCAGTGTATTGTTCCATTTAATATGCTCCAAAAAGATAGTTAGAAATAAACCCGCAATGCAATTACAGCACTTATCAAGTTAAATCTACAACCATTATATTACAAAATAGCCTTTATCCCTAGCTTAAGAACTGTTTTTCGCTCAAATATCAAGTTTTCTCACTTATTTTTCTAATGAAATGATCTTATCCCGCAAAATCAATAGATCTGAAACCTCTGTTTTACCTATTGATTTTCTTATTTTCTAAATTGCCAATAGGTCCCTAGAATCTGTTTTACCTATTGGTTCCTTTATTCTCCAAATAAACAATAGGTCTCTAGCGCCTTTTTTACCTATTGGTATCCTTCTAACCTCAAAAAACAATAGATATAAAGCGACTGTTTTGCCTATTGTTTTCTTCATATCCTCAAAAAGCAATATGTCTAAAGCGCTTATTTTACCTATTGGTTACTTCATCCCCCAAATAAACAATAGGTCTCAAGCGCTTATTTTACCTATTGTTTTCTTTATCCCCTATAAAACAATAAGTTATTCTGCATCAATGTAAAAAGAAATAAAAAAGTGCCTGCGGCACCTCAACTCCCCTGCCCCTCACTCATGAGGGGTTGGGGTTGTTTTTTGCCCTAAAT
>SVFV01000004.1 GCA_015056655.1 Butyrivibrio sp. | reverse complement strand
TCAGTTTACAGATAGCTTTAAATCTACCTGCGCACAGCCTTTTTACCGAGCTGTTAACAAGTCGCACTTTCCCAGAACTCATCTCCGCCTTTTCCTTCACCTTTGGTGTTGGCAATCAGTGTAGTTACAAGCTTTAAGATGTCCTTCTCACTATGAATATAGGCGAAAGGATTGTAATGCATACTCTTGTTGAAGTTGATGGTATTGAAGATTTTAATTCGATACCCCTTCTTCAAAAGTGCATTGCCACATTCAAGAACTACGCTTCCCTTAGGATCAGTAACAACAAAGGAACAAGGATAATCCTTGCTATCGCATTGGAGCAGGTTAGGCTTAATAAAAAACCTGGTTTTTCCTGAACCGGAACCACCTACAACAAGCACGTTCTTATTCCTTGCGTACTTAGGTTGAGATGGTCTGGAACTTAATGTAATCTGCTCTGTCTGAGACAGGATAACATTATTCTTTGGGTTTGGATCTTTGAAAGGCTCTATGTCCGAGGGTTTCCCCCATCTAGCAGAACCATATTCCTCTCCATGCCGGTATTTTTTTGCATTCTTGCCCTTAAGATAAACAGCTAGCTTTAGGGCTGCTCCACAGGTAATGCCCACCACCAAATCCAAAGGATGTAGGCTTGGTAACGGATTCGTAAATGCGGTTTGAAAACCTCCACCGAGAATCATTCCCTGCAGTTTTTCTGAAGCATTCACACCCTCTGCAATACGCCAGGCTTCACCAAAGTTAGTAGCAAATAGCCCTATCGCTACATAAGGAATATTCAGGATAATTTTCTTTTTTACTTTCTGATTCATCGCATCTGCTCCTTCCTCTTCTCAACCACTTTTCGAGGTATAGAAGCAACCTTTTCCTTAAACTTCTTAAGCTTATCAAGCACACTCGCCTTTGCGCCTTTTTCTTTTCCAAGGGTTCTTCTGGTGTAGTCAGCCACAAGATCAGAAATAGCATCTGCATCCTGAGCCTTGAAAAAGATTTTGTAAGTACCGGCATCTTTGTCCTTTACTACCGCATAATCAACACCATATTTCTTAGCCATGCGATTAAAAAGACGTATATCTTCCCCATCAAGTTCAATCTTCTGAGCTCCTTTGCCCTGTTTGATGAGCTTTTTAACCGGCATCTTACCAGTAGGGACCTTCTCTTTGGCGAAGTATTTTTTATCACGTCTATGTTGCTGATATTTTTCTAGTGTTTTCACAAGGTCTCTAGCAGCCGGTTTAATCATATAGTCAACGACAAAATGAATACTTTTGGCAGATAATTCCTCATTTACCACAATCTATCGCCCCCCTTCCATTGCCTTTCTGTCATAAACTGACTACACCGTCCAAAGTCGTTACAATTACCTTTGATTTTCTAGCAATAGCAATATCATCCTTTACATCCTCATTCTGCTTATTACCACAGATGACTAGAAATCTGGCTCTACGAAGAAGATCCTCTGACATTTCCTTAAAGCGCTTATGAGATTCTGTATCTTCGGCAGAAAATATCCCGTCAAAAGCCAAAATCGGACATAACGGAAGATATCCTTCCTTAACCAATGCCTGACAATACTTTTTCGCATCCTCTTTTGCTACAACAGGATTCTTATTCCAGGCTGCTGTAACATAAGCTCTTGGTATCGTTCTACTCATATGAATCCTCCTTTATACACGCAATGCTGAAAAGCATGCATCACCTGCCTTTAACGTATCCATCTGAGCCATGGCAACCTCTAAAAGATCACCAATTTCATCATCAGGAATAGCCTTTAATATATTGCCCGATCTGTGAAAAATCAGAACACTCCCGACAAGGTAATCTTCTCCATCAGCCTTAAATAGTTTTTCCTTATTGTAGAAAGCAATATAATCTGATTTGCCAAGATTAACTCCTGCTCCGCAATTTTCCATCTGATCAAGCAAATGCTCTGCTTCCTTCATAGAAATCTGTTTGATCTTACCGTTAGTTCCCAGAATCACTGCATGAGCATCTGGTCTTGAAACATCTGCTTCCGGTACTTTAATGCCATCCGTAATAGGATTAAGCTGAATATCAATTGTAATCTGATCCATTTTAAAAACCTCCTTAGATTTTTCCTGTCGCCATGTCATGCTGAACAAGCGACTGATAATAGTTATTGATTGTAAGTGGCGCATTATATAGCGCCGCAAGAATGTACTGTTTTACATTTCTGATTTGAGTAGTGTTCTGCTTCATGCAATCCAACACGAACTCAATATGACTAGAATCCAGCTTCATCAGCTGGCTCTTTACCACCTGCGCAGGTTTGTCATCACCGGCAATACGAATCTGCTTCCTATTGGAGCAGACTGCATCTAAAAGAATCTCAAGAATTTCATCAATCTGACCGTCATCATAAGGATTGCGTTCTTTCAAAATATCCAAATTTAGAGTCCTTATAAAATAATCACGATATTCTGCTCTCGTATCCGTTCCCTTCCCATCCTCGGAAAGGAAAGGATTAGTATTACTACACTCAGTATTATTATTCTTAATATTATTAGGTGGTGATTTCCATGAGTCCTGACTGGTGATTTTCACTATCCCAGTCTGGTGATTTTCATCACTCCGGACTGGTGATTTCTGATACAGGATATAGTTCTTCACATAAATCCTGTCCGGTTTGCAAAGTCCCTGCTTTACTCGCTCAATAAGTCCATAACTTTCAAGCTCCTTCAGAAGCTTCATTGCCTTTTGGCTGGCACAGTGTAGATCTTCCTGGATATTCTCCAATGTGTAGTAAACATACACACGCCCCTGCTCATCAATCCAATGATTTTTCTTGGAGAGGGATACCCGATTCAGGAATAATCCATACAGAACCTTGGCATCCGTTGAAAGCTTAGCGAACTTTTCATCTTTGAAGAGAATCTGCGGAATCCTGTAAAAAGCGAACTGCTCAGACTCTTCTTCATGAAAATAGCCAAAGTCCATACCTCACCTCATTTACGAATTCCCTGCGGCAGCTCTCTTCTCTCTATGATCTGCCACAATATTCTGGTAGCATGGCCAGCAGAATGTTCTGCCATTTCCATAAGGACAAGGGGTCTGACAATTACATGGTGTTACCGGTCCAATTTTTGGTGATACGCTGTGAGGAACTCTTGAGATGCCATCTTTGCTAAAGTTCTTCTGAACTTTCTTATATCCTTTATTCATCTTGGATATCTCCTTTCTCCATAAGAAAAGGCCCCGAAGCAGTTAAGCCTCGAAGCCCTATCATTATTCAGTGGATATTACAAAGAAGTCTCATGCTTCTTTGTAGCAGCCTTTGTAGCTGCATCCTTAGCCGGATCTTTCTTTGCAATCTCCTGTTTCTTTTCCTTTAAATCTTCAAGTACGGAATCCTTATCCGCTGTGATCTCATGCTCAGCCTCGCGCTGTCTTTCCTCATACTTATCAGCCAGCTCAAAAATATGATTCTGACTATCGTAGTGGTAGACATGATCAGTAAGCTGATCTGCAGGCTCAACCTGAGTGGCATTGACCTCTTTGACCATATTTTCAAGCTCTTTGGCTGTCATCTGGCCATTGTCTCTTACCAATAGCACCTCATGGATACTGCTTGGAAGAACGAAGAAGTCACCGCCCATCTTTTCAGCTGCATCCTCCATGAAATTCGGATATGCGATAACTCCTGCGCCATGAATCTTATCAGGAACAGAAGCTACAAACATCTGCTCATCCTCCGGCGCTACCTCAGGAAGCATGCCAGGTGCAAGTTCACTCATCACTTCAGACATGCCTCTGATTTCAGAAGGTCTGATTTCAGGTGCATTTTCTAAAGCGTCTGCACGAAGCTGTTCCTTGGTAATGCCGTACTGATCAAGCATCTGATTGGTAATAAGAATAGTCCCATTACCGGAATCCGTCTGATCAAGGATAATGCGATATACAACCGCCATATCCTCCATTTTCTCATGAGGAACATTCTGAAGAAGATCCGCATTTCTCTCAGCAGAAACAACCTCCATAGAAAGCTTGCTCTTCATCTGCTCATAATCAGAAATGGAATCCAGATCGAACTTAGGCGATTCACGAAGCCCATTCTCAACGGCATCTGCAAAGCGATCCGCAATCTCAGCGATATCCGTACCTTTTTCATACTCGGCATACGCCTTCTCAATGCTGATGTTTACGCCAATCGCACTGTCTACCGGCTTTACCGTAATAGCATCGTAGCTGTCGTTCATCTTTTCTACTCTACGAGACTCGACTTCAACATCAGCTCCTCTGCCAGCAAGTACGTCCTTTAAAGCATCCTGGAAATCTTCTTTGAAACGTTCATAATCCATATTCAGTTTTCTCCTTTTCTTTTTGCATTATCAATAGAAACACCGGCGCGCGCTTACCGAATTTGGCAATAAAAAAAGCGTCCGGCTTCGCGACTTTACAATCACGAGCTGACGCTCTTTACTTTGCCTATTTACTTTCTGCAGAAAAGGATCTCAAAGGAAGTTTTTTGCTTCACTTCATTAAATCCATTGTAATAATATCATAGGAATTTTCTTGTGAAAATGCATGGCAAGTGTATTCTTAGTGCCCTTTGGGTGTATTATTTGTACCTTTGACTCAAATCATATCTAAAAACTCTTTTATTGCTATTAGGACAGTGTCTCCAGCATAGCAAATTATATGTGGTAAAGCACCTATTATAGAGCCAAATATCAATGCCTCCAAAAACATCTTCCAGTCAATCGGTGATGCAAACAAAAAGGTAAAGGATAATAGCACAAAGAGGCCTCCAATTATTCCGCAAACCAGACCAAGCACACCACTTGCAAAATGAACCATAGCTATAAGGACTGTCAAAACAGCCTGTACCGGTAAGAGAAGTATTTTCAATATTATACGGATGAAAACTCTAAATGCACTTATTGCCATCATAAATCCCCCTATTTATCCAATATCTGTTCTATAAACTTAATTACCTCATTTTGTTCTGTAGCATTCAGCTTAGAATAAAGTTGATAATACTTACCTAATCGCTTCATTCTGGCTTCTTCCTCAGAATTATCACCATAGAGCAGCCAATTACTGGACACATCATATAATGCAGAAAACTCTCGAATTTCTTCTGCAGATACTACTCTCTTGCCAGACTCAATCGCACTAAGAGTTGGTCGCGACATTTCCATAGAACGTGCAGCATCCTCTTGATGCATACCTGCCTTATTTCTTGCTTCTTTTAATCTATCAGCTATAGTGTTATCCATAATGCACCTCCATGTCAGCATTTCTGACATCATTATAATAACACACTCTATTTATAATGTCAGTATTTCTGACATAAATATTCAATAATATTTCCAGACTCATGAAAATCATGAGCCTGGAATCATGATAAATATTATTTATGCTCTGTTACCTGCCCATTGCTCCAATAGCTGTAGAATCTGCATTTCCATCTCTCTAGCTGTTGTTTTCTGAGGGAAATATTTTTGAAGAATGCTACTGTCAAACACCACACGGTTTAGAGGATTTTTCTTTTCCTCGTCCATTATTCTTTCTATGAGTTCTGCAGTACAATTCCCTTCCTGACTAGATTTCTTCAATCTCTGTGCTTGTGATAATGACGGAGTAGTCTGTGCTATTTCCATTGCCTCATAAAACTCTTTCTGTTCTTCCGGCTTCATATAGGAAATCTCTACTGCAGGATTAAAAGCTATTTTCTTTTCATCTACAAGATCAAGAAGCTCTGGAATAAGATTGTTTAGCCTTACAAACCTCTGCACAGTTCTAGCACTTTCACCGGTTTGCTTTGCCAGTTCTTCATCTGCACGTAACCTCGTGCCAACTTGACACGAAGTAAGATCTGTTCGCTTTCCCTGATGCTTTAGTGCCTCCATCTTCATTTTATAAGCCTTTGCCCTTTCACTTGGCAAAATATGTTCCCTCTGTAGATTAGAATCAACCATCAAAATGGTTGCTGTATCATCGTCCATTTCACGAATAATTGCCGGGACTTCTTTTTTCCCCGCCATGATGGAAGCATACCTTCTTCTGTGTCCAGAAATCATCTCGTATTCTCCATTACCATCAGGACGAATTATTACAGGTACGAGTACTCCGTATTCTCTAATACTATCAACAGTTTTTCTCATATCCTCGTCATCAAGCACCTTGAATGGGTGATTTTTAAACTCATGAATCTGATTGACCGGAATCATAACAACCTGCTCGCCGGTCTCTTGTCTCTTTTCTTCAGTTGTAAAAATATCTTCATAGCTCTTTAAGCTAATATTAGTTCCTCTTCTGGTCATAGCTAAGCACCTCCTGTGTTAATGATGAATAAGCTTCAGCGACTTTGCCTGAAGGATCATAAGCAAAAATGCTCTTCCCTTCTGCACTCGTCTCAGCAGCTCTAACTGATCTTGGAATCTCTGTCTCAAACACATTTATCTTGTTGCAGTAGGTATCACGAATTAAATTGCTGATATCCTTGGCATAATTCGTTCTAGCTTCTACCATGGTAATTAGAATTCCTTCAATACATAACTTTGGATTAATTTGACGCTTAACCTGGTTTATCGTTGCAAGTAATTGTTCTAAGCCTTTTGCTGATAAATAGTTTGCCTGAACAGGAACTAATGTTGCATCAGAGGCTGCAAGAGCATTTACAGTAAGCATCCCAAGACTCGGCATACAATCCAAAAGAATGTAATCATAATCTTCTCTCAGTGTCTCTAGAAACTGCTTAAGAATACGCTCTCTGTTCATGGTATTCACAAGTGATACTTCTAACCCCGCAAGAGAAATATTTGAAGGGATTAAATCAATACCTTCCTGCTGATGGATCAACACCTCATCCAGCGCCACTGGATTTTCACTTATTGTTCCATTCAGAAGATCTGAGAGTGTAAGTTCCAAATCATCAGGTTGTGGATACCCCAGGCTGATCGTAAGAGACGCTTGGGGATCTGCATCTATTAGAAGTACCTTCTTCCCTTGTTTTGAAAGTCCTATTCCTAAGTTTTCCACTGTGGTAGTCTTTGCTGTACCGCCTTTCTGGTTAACTACAGCAATAATTGTTGCTTCTTTTTTCATACTGTCTCCTTCCAATTTGCCATGTCATAACTGACCTTGGCTGTATAATAGTGATCTATTGTTAGTGGTGCGTTGTAGATAGTGGTAAGTAAGTATTGCTTGATGTTATGGATATCCGATGCTTGATGCTTGAAACAATCCAGGATATATTCCATATGGCTTGAATCCAATTTCATAAACTGTGCTTTTACCACCTCTGTTGGTTTATCCTCTCCGGATATCCGGATTGTCTTTGCCTTGCTGTTAAGCACATCGATCATGATTTCAAGAATTTCATTAATTCTTCTGACTTCGTAAGGATTCCTTTGAGACAATATGTCTATTTCCAGCTTTTCTCTAAGATAATCCTCGTATTGTTCTCGTAATCTTATCGAATCCTCCTTTTCCTGTGACTTTACCACCTTTATCCTCGGAGATGCTGATTCCGCCGATAGATTGATTGGATTGGTATTAATAAAATCAGTATTGTTATAATTAGTATTATTAGTGCATGATTTCCATGAGTCCGGACCTGTGATTATCACATTTCTAGATTCATGATTTTCATTAGTCTCAGAATCATGATTTTCATGAGTCTGAATTATTCTTCTGTCAGGCCCATAGTCATGCAATCCGGTAGCAAAGTCCTTTACATAGATTTTTGTTGGCTTACCCTGACCTTGCTTTTGTCTTTCTATTAAACCGGCTTTATCTTCCAGCTCTTTTAGCATCTTCGTTGCTTTCTGATTAGCACAGTGCATATCTGCCATAATCCGATCCAATTTGTAATAAATAAACACTTTGCCATCTTCATCAAGCCATCCATTTTTTGCTGAAAGAGATGCTCTGTCCAGCATTAAGGAGTAGAGAATTTTAGATTCCATCGTTATTCCTGCAAATTTTTCATCCGTAATCAAAATCTTAGGAATCTGATAAAAAGCAAATTGATCTGCCCCTCTGCCATAAAAATAATCAAAATCCACTGGCGTTCCTCCTTTCTTAGATTTGAAATAAAACAAAAAAAGACGCCTAACCCACAGGAAATGCTGTAAGTTAAGCGTCTTCCGACGATTCTTATTTTGTTTATATCAGACATATTCAAGTAGTGCACTACTGTCACGACGTAGGCTCTATTTTTGCACCTACTGTCACGAGTTCGACAGCTACAACTACCCGAATATACTTTTTCATGTGCTTTCCACGCTCAGAATAATCAGTCTTATCAAACGTGAAATGCTCGAAAAAGTGCGTAAATTCAAGGATTTCTATTAGTTCACTCTTGTGAGCAACACTACAGTCTCGACTGTATTTTCTTTGTCCCAACGGATTTCCTCTATCGTCTGACCGTTATAGAAGACCGGGAACTTAAACTTCATAGACTTCAAAACCTGCCCGTTTTCCTGCTGTTCCGGATATAACTGGATCTCCTGAATGAAACTCTGGAAGAATTTTTTCTTCCAGATATCCGGCAGCTGATCATAGGCATCATGGAACAGAATCAGGTAGTTGTAGACATTATCTGCACTGATCTTTTCTCTCCTGATACTCTCGATTTCTTCCTGATACTGAGCGACCACATCTTCGAGTTCAGTAATCTTGACATAGGCATTTTCGAGACGTTCCTGCAGATCATTATACTTACGGTCGTATGCTCTGTCAGTGATATCAAGGTTGTCAAGCTGAGCGATCAGTTTGTCCTTCACTCCAATTGCCTGCCTCAGCTGCTTCTCTGCTGCTTCAAGAGACTGATCAGCTTCCCTGGTATCAATGGACATATTGATTTTTTCCTTCATCTTCTCTTCGAAGTCAGGATTCTGAACCAGACGGCTGATCACATGAGCAACTGCTTCATCTATCAATGCTTCATTCCACTGATGATGATAATCGCAGCGATGTCCATTCACCTCCAGACGATGCTTGCAGGCATAGAAGTAGTATTCCTTATAGTATGCTCCGTCTTTTCTCTTTTTGCGGTTTACATTACCTACAAGGCCGGCTCCGCATACAGGACATTTTACAATGCCGCTGAGCTGATGCTCATGCTCCAGATCATGTTTCTTTTCCAGGCGCTTTGCAGTGGCTGCTCTCTTCTTTTTAGCAAGCTCAAACTCTTCTTCAGAAATGATGGCATCATGCTTTCCGTCATAAACGGAGAACTCATTCTGCTTCACAATATGGAACTCATTTCTTGTGCCTTCAATCTTCTCGGTTTTCCGTCTGCCGTAAGCGATCTTTCCACAATAAACCGGATTATCCAGTATTGCTTTTACAGTCGAGACCGAAAACCTTGTCAGATGTCCGTTCTGCCTTGCTTTTTTACTGATACCCTGCTGAGCCAGGTACTTAACCACTCCCGTATAGCCCATATTTGTGTGGGTGAACTTATCGAAGATAATCCTGATTGCCTCTGCTTCGTCCTCAGCGATCTGCAGCTCTCCATCCACAAGCTTATAGCCATACGGAGCAAAACCACCATTCCATTTGCCTTCTCTTGCCTTCTGTCGCCGGCCTTCCATTGTTTGAACCAGAATGTTCTCACGTTCAATTTCAGCAACCGCTGACAGAACAGAGATCATTAGCTTTCCTGATTCCTTGCTTGAGTCAATCCCATCCTCAATGCAGATTAAGTTCACACCATAGTCCTGCATGAACTGAAGGGAATTCAGAACATCCGCAGCATTACGTCCGAAACGTGAAAGCTTGAACACCAGCACAAACTTCACATTATCCTTCTTTGCCGCAATATCATTCAGCATTCTCTGGAAGTCGGTTCTTCCGGCAATGTTCTTACCGGATTTACCCTCATCAGAATAAGATCCGGCAATCACCATGTCATTGAATTCTGCATACTTCTCCATACGGTCGTTCTGCGCATCCAATGAGTATCCATCGACCTGCATCGAGGTAGATACTCTTTTGTATGTGTAAACTTTGACTTTCTTGTTTGCCATAGTATCTCCTTTCGTTACAAGTCTTACGTGTTGTGTCCCAACGTTTTCATTATAGCCGTATTTGCCCATTTTTTCAATCTGTTCCTTTCCCAAAAATGAAATTGGCGGAAGCCCTCAAGCCTCCGCCTTATCCTCTGCACCATTTCCATTTTTCTGTTTGTCTTTATCCTTTTCAAGTTTTGAATAATCAATCTTGTCAGAAGTCATCTTGTATATCTGAACCATGACATCAATAAAGCCGTCAAAAGCGAGCTGCTGTTCCGTTGTCATTTCAAGCTTATCCATCGGGCACCTCCAAGAGTAGTTTTTCCTACTCCCTAAAGTTCCCTGGAAAGCTTCTATTCCGATTTTTGAGCAAAAAAATAGCCGGTAAAGAAATCAATCTCTACCGACCATATAAAATAATATACCCTTTGTTCTTAATCATTCCAGAACCAACACAAAGCATTGAATGTATATTGATTCGATGCTTCCGGTCCGTGAGTTCCGCCCTCATACAATCTATAAGATACATTTCCTTCAATCTCATTATTAGCCAGATGGAAGGTATCACTATACTCATTCACCATGCTGTTAATCTGATAAGAAAAACCAGATGCTGCAAAATCCTCCGTTCCCGTTGCCGTCCAGATAAAGAAATCCTCATCCGTCCATTCTGAAGAACGAACCACCGAATCGATCCATGCACCATCTCCCATATTACCGCTCATAGGCATATAATACCGAAAGTAATCCAGACAATATTGGAAAGTATGCCAAGTATTCACACTACCCATCGAAAAACCGCCGAACCCCCTGTGATCACGGGCGATCTTCAGGTTATCAGGTGAGGTATTATAGTCCGCCCAGGTATGATATTTGCCTTCTACTGCAGGAATCAGGTCATTTAATAATTCATTATGAAACTGGTCTGTCAGTTTCAATGCAAGACTGTAATCCCCACTGTCTCGGCTGCTTGTGTTATTATAGGTTGGGCATACAAGAATCATCGGCTTCATGCGTCCGTCCTGAATCGCATGATCCACTGCATATTTTAATTCCGATGGGTGTTTATCTGTGCCAAGAACCGTTTCTTCATTACTCCATCCGCCATGGCTGAGATAAAAGATATTATATTTCAGCGTTTCGTCATATCCATATGGCAGATACACCCAAGCCGTCTTAGTCAGCTTCTGGCTATGCTGCTCATAGGAAAAAGACTCCCATGTCTCATAATCCAGCCTTACAAGGGTACCCTCCTGTTCAGCAGGTTTTCTATATTCATCTGAGATAGCTTCCAGTTCATCTGGAATATCTCTTGCGTTTCTGGTAAATGACTCCTTCATTTTTTCCTCCGCCTTCGTATCTGCTTCTATTGCGTTCTGTAGTTCCGCCATATCTGTTGACGCCACAGTTCCTACAGAATCCTGTTCACTTCCACAGGCTGCAAGAGTACAAAGAGCCACACCAGCAAGCAGGAGTGATAATATTTTCTTTTTCATAACTACATCACCCCCAATACTAATTTAACCTACGCTAATGTTCTTTGCTTCCTGCGTATTGGTAACCATTCCCTTATAAGCAAACCCATACAGACCGGCAAAACGGGACATTGTAAACTCGCAGGCTTCCAACTGCCACTTCTCTGGTGAAGCACCCTGCATGATGAAATACAGATTCTTGCCACTGAACTCACCCTGTCCGATCGGGCCGTAACAGCGGTCAAGGAAATTTCTCATAAGACCGCAGATGTTGTGCCAGTATAGCGGCGAACCCATGACTACTATATCCGCCTTGCGGATCGCAGATATGACCTCATCAAACTGATCATCGGCGTATTCCTGACCATAGGCATAAATCTTATAGTCAATCAGATTCAAAGTTTCATACTCTTTTCCGGCAAGAAGCTCTTTTGCCAGTTTAGCCGTATTTCCGTTTTTATTCGGGCTTGCGTTGATAAATAAAATGCTCATTTTTGATTCCGCCTTTCTAACTTACTCGTTTTTCATATTGCGTTCCCAGAATGCCACGGCACGGTCGATCCAGCCCTCCGCAACGGTGCCTGTGCCAAGCCCGAAGCCGTGAGACAGGCCATTAAAGACTTCGATTTCTGCATCTGTGCCGTTTGCCCGAATGGCATTGATGCGCCGTTCCATCGTCCTGTAGGAAGCGATGCCGTCGTTTGTCCCGACCGCGCTGTAGGTTGGTGGTTCATTGCCATATACTTCTGAAAGCCCGGTATAATTGACAAATACAGCCGCCGGACGTGGGTAAACATCTTCTCCGAAGCTTTCTGTGCCGTAGCTGCCGAGCCATGCTGCCATTCTGGCTCCAGCCGAACCTCCCCATAGGGAATAGTCGGATGTATCGACTTCCAGTTCTTCCGCATGTTCAAAGATAAACGCGATTGCTCTGGCTAAGTCCTCGCAGGCTGTCTGCGCACCCGGACGGTAGATAAGAGCAAAGGCGTTATAGCCCTTCTTCGAAAGCTCCAAAGCATGCGGGAAGCTGTCATGCATCGCACCAACGTAGGCAAAGCCGCCTCCCGCGTTTACGACCGCAAACTTTTTACCGGGATCACCCTTGAAGAAAAACAGACCGGTATCTCTTTTGGCTGGATCAGCTTTCTTTTCTTCTTCCGTGTAAATGTCATAAAAGATGGTATCCCCGGTTTCCGCATGATCTCTCATGTAGTTGCATATCTCCACAGTCTTATCCGGATCAATGTTGTTGTACCAGGTAAGACGAAGACTCCCAATCGTATCACCGCTCATATATCCGCTGTTTACAGGAAAGAGCAGCCTGCCGTAATCGCCGAAAGCAGGATCATTTTGAACATCGATGATCCTCGTTTCTATTGTGAATGTGTCTTCTCTCTGAATGGCTTCTGTCCCTGTATCTTTTGAACCCATGGCGGCGCTGTTACTTATCATATTGCTTCTTTCCCCGTCTGCTTTTTGTCCGCATCCTGCCAGGAACACAAAGCTAAGTGTGAACGCCAGCAGTACAGGCAAAATTCTGTTTCTCGTCCGTAAGCCCTGCACGTGCATTCTTTACCCTTCCATCGACGGGCATACAACCAGATCCGGCACAGCTACATTGTCGGGCTGAGATACCGCGTAGAGAACCGCGTCTGCGATGACATCCGAGGTCAGTCCGACATTCTCATAGAACTGAGACACCATGTTCTTTGCTTCAGATTCTGCCACAGTGTTCAGAAGCTCGGTCTTGATCGCGCCGGGATAGATCGTAGTCGTGCGAATGTTCGTGCCTTCCCGGATGGATTCGCTGCGGAAGGAATCCAGCATTGCCCTTACGAAGTGCTTGGTGCCGCAATATACCGCATTTCCAGGAACGGACATCGTGCCTGCCCTGGAGGAGGTAACAAGGATATGTCCCTTTTTTTGCGCGATGAACTCCGGCAGAACGGCAGCCATCGTATTCAAAACGCCCTTGATGTTAATCTCGATCATGGCATTCCAGTCTGCTACTTTCAGTTCTGACATATTTCCGGCAGGCATGATTCCTGCATTGGCAAAGACGGCATCGACCTTCCCGAACTTCTCCTTCGCCAAAGCGACAAGCGCCTTCATTTCATCCGCATTCACCACATCCGACTTCAGATAAGCCGCATTCTCGCCAATCTCGTCAGCCAGCTTTTTAAGCCTCTCTTCGCGTCTCGCGGAAAGAACCACCTTCGCTCCTTCTCTTGCAAGAACCCGTGCCGTCTCTTCTCCAATACCGGAAGAAGCTCCGGTGATGATGATTACCTTGTTTTCAACATTCTTCATGATCATTTCCTCCATGTTATTGATTTCTCTTTTACAAATTCTTCTCAAAAAACGGAATGATATATTCGAATGCTTCGGAAACGAACGGAGCAAGATCGTACATATCAAAGTGGCTGGCCTCCGGGATTACATGCATTTCCTTTGTGTCTGTGGGAACTGCATTGAAAATTTCTTCAGAGGACGGCTTTGACCATGCATTTTCCGCCGTGATCACGCAGTAAGGTTTCTGCATCTCCTTCATGATATTGGTGACATTGTACTTCACCAGTTCCAGCTGGCTCCATGCAACGACCTGATTCGACCAGCGGGGATGTGTGCCTCTTGCGCTGTAATAATATGCCGCACCCTCGTCAAAGGCTCTGGGCATGAAGTTCAGGTACATCAGCCCGCCTTCACCCTTGTCATAGGCTTCCTTGGCAGCCTTTACTTCCTCTTCCGGCTTAAAGAAGCCCATCATCGGGGAAGTGGAAATATCGGAAATCGCAGGAACAATAGCTGTAACCGCCTTGATACGGGGTTCCTTGACGCCTGCGACAGACATATAGGAGCCGGAACCACAGATACCAAGCCCGCCGATACGATCCTTATCCACATAAGGGAGACTCACGAGATAATCCACTGCGCTCTCAATATCACTTTCCTTGACATCGGGCAGTTCCTGACCTCTCGGTGTTCCCTCGCTCTCGCCGAAGTATGTGCCGTCAAATACCAGCGTTACATATCCGGCCCCTGTCAGTCTCTCGGCATACACGGACTGCGCCTGCTCCTTGACGGAGAGCATGGGCCCGGTAAGGACGATTGCAGGATAATCTTTGCTTAGATCAAAGCCCTCGGGCAAACGAAGCAGTCCCGCCATCCTTGTGTTCAGTTCCTTGTTTACGAATACGACTTTCTGTGTGTTCATGAGTGTACCTCCTGTTATTGTTTGATTTTGTTTCGTCAGTGTTCTCCGAACAGCCAGCCCATAATGCTTTCATCTTTGGCAAATGCCTGTCCTCCCATGTGCTGATCTTTATAACCTCTGTCCGTAAAATACTTTTGTTCTTTTATATCAAGAATGACAAGTTCAGCTATTTCACTTTCCGTCAAGCCTTCCGCAAGGTACAGATCATGCAGCTTCTCATAAGCATCCTTAAGCGGCTTCGAGCCATAATAGCTGTCGTTCTCTCCCGTGACCATATAAACAGGCATCCGTGCATTCACAAGGGCAGCCATATCGCCATCCCACTGTGTTGCACAGCAGAGGAATGCCGTATATAGTTCCGGCCTCTTTTCCATTACAAGAGAGCCGGTTTCTCCGCCGCCGGAATAACCATGCAGATAGACCTTTCCTGGATCAATGTTATAGTGGGCAAGGAAGAACTCTGTCAAAGCAACGGCTTGATTTGCCGACATCTCTCCCCAGTCATTCAGCTGCGTGGAGAGGACGATCATCTCATCGTTGTACCGGATTGCTTCCACGCCGAAATCTTCGACCATGTTGGCACCAACTCCCTGGAAGTACAGCCCCTCCCATCCGGGAAGCGTAATGAACAGTGCATAAGGGTTACTTCCGTCATAGCTTTCCGGAATATAGCTTGAATAGTGAATATCGCCATACTCCGGCGTATGCAGGACATTATCGTTGATAAATCCCCGCTGCATTTCTGTACCGGGAGTAATTTCGCCGGGTATGGCGACCGTCAGTCCAGGTTCAGACCTGACAACCATTCTTCTATACTCCTCCTTGCACTGTCCTCTCCGGCATCTTCTCCTCTGATCGCAAGTCCATCCAGGACAGTTGCATTTGGTTCCAGTTCACTGATGTCACCGTAAGTGCCTCCGTCACGGCTTCCCGCATGGGTGTTGAACGGAATGATCGTTACACCAGTGAAGTCATAAGTGTCAAAGAAAGTATCCATAATCATCGGCATTTCATACCACCAGATCGGGTAGCCGATAAATACAATGTCATAGCTTGTCGGATCGACACCAAGATCTTCAAAAGCCGGTCTGCCGCCATCATCACGTTCCTGCTTTGCGTAATCTGCAAGTTCATCGTAATCCAGAGGATAATCCACGGATGGAATGATTGGTATCAGATCGCCGCCAACTTGTGCCTGGATGATATTTGCAATCCATTCCACAGAGGCTGTTCCATCCGCCATTGGCGTTGCTGAACTGACGGCGTCCACATCCTTCGTGTTGTCTGCTGAGAAATACAGGATCAATGTACTTTTTTGTCCATCGTCATTCGCAGTTTCTTGTATTGTCTGATCATCTGTCTGCATATCTGTAGTATGATTCTCAGTATTCTCGGAGACTTCCGTCTGCTGATCTGTCAAATCAGACGGCTTATCAGCTGTCCGGCTGTTTCCGCAGGCCGCAAGGGACACAGCGAGAATCGCAGTCAGCAGTAATGCTGTTATCCTTTTTATTTGCATGAAGTCAACACCTCCAAAAGTTCCTCTTTCGTAAATTTCTTTGCACACCCGCCGGTCAGAATCGTGGAATCAGCGATTGCCTTAAAGTCGGTATCTTCGCCGATGCCCATTTCAGCAAAGGATGTCGGAAGTCCGATCTCTTTGATGAACAAAGTCAAAGCATCCACAAAGTCATTCGCCAACGTTTCTTCATTCTTTCCGTCTGGTTTGATCCCCCATACATTTACAGCCAGTCTTGCAAACTGCTTGTTTGCCTCCGGCATCATATGCCTGTAGAGAACCGGGTGCAGAACTGCAAGCCCCTGTCCGTGGTTGCAGTCCGTATAGGCTCCAAGCTGATGCTCCAGCATGTGGCACTGAAAATCCGTAACCTTGCCGATCTTCAATATCCCGTTCTCAGCCATTGCGGCAGCCCAGATCAGTTCGCTTCTTGCCTGAATGTCATTCGGATTCTTGATTGTAGCTCTGATATTTCTGATGATGTTCCTCTGTGTTGCTTCATTGATCTCATCCGACAGATTTAACTCACGAGGCGATCCCATATAAGTTTCCATGCTGTGGGACAGGGAATCAAAAGAGCCTGATATCACCTGTTTCATAGGCATGGTCATGGTATATGCCGGATCAAGTATCGCAAAATCATAGAATGCTCCCCAGAGTGGAGACTTCATCATTTTTTCTGTGTTGGTGATAACCGCTCCGTTATTCATTTCCGCTCCGGTTCCGAAGGCCGTAACCACTGCACCCATGGGGATAAAATCTGATGGAGAGCCATGCTCCGTATACTCAAACTCCCAAATGTCCGCATCCATCTTTGCCTGTGCCGAAACGATCTTGCAGCAGTCGATCACAGAGCCGCCGCCAACCGCGAGAATAAAGTCAATACTGTTCTCTTTTGCTAAATTTGCACCTTCAAGAACCTTCTCATAGGTCGGATTGGACATGATCCCGGTAAACTCAGTAACGCTTTTCCCGGCTTTTTTCAGGATGTCCAGCAGCTCGTCATAGACACCATTCTTCTTGATAGAGCCGCCACCGTAGGCCAGCAGGACATTCGACCCGACCTTGGCAAGTTCCGCAGGGAGACTACTTGCAGCCGCCTTTTCTCCGAAGTAAACCTTAACAGGATAACTATAGGTAAATGTGTTCATAAGACAAAACCTCCTATGCCAATATCCGCCGGAAGACCTGACCTTCGGGCGGATATGTTATTCGCTATACTTGTAAATTTTTCAGCCATCTCTCAACAGCTTTTGCAGGACCGTTTTCCGCATCCCGCATTTCAACAGGGAGCCCAGCAACGACCGTTGCATTCGGTTCCAACTCACGGATCGTATCGTAGGTACCGCCGTCCCCGGAACCCATATGAGTATTGAAAGGGATAATGGTCTTCCCGGAGAAATCATACTTGTCAAAGAAGGTATAAATGATCATCGGGAAGGTATACCACCACATAGGATAACCGATGTAAATCCGCTCGTAGCTTTCAATGTCGATCTCGTTCTTGATTGCAGGGCGCTGATCCTCGTCATGCTCTTTCTTTGCAAGCCTTGCCAAAGCATTGTAGTGATCTCTGTTGCTGTCATAGGGAACTGCCGGTTCGATCTCTGCGATATCCGCGCCTGTCTGCTTTGCGATTTCCTCCGCCACTTTTCTTGCCGTGCCGTATACCGAAAAATAAACTACCAGTTCTTTTGCCATTTCATCTTCTCCATTTTCTCTTACAGATCCGGCTGCAGTTCCATCTTTGCATACTGAGCGATCAGATCCGGTGTCGCAGTATAGTAACGCATTCCCTTATCGACTTTGGCAATTTCAGCCATTTCTTCATCGGTAAGAGCGAAATCGAAGATGTCGAAGTTTTCACGGATATGATCCGGATTCTTCGAACCCGGAAAGATCACATTGCCGCTCTGGATGTGCCAGCGAAGGATGATCTGCGCATTGCTCTTTCCATATTTTGCTGCCAGCTCTGTGAATATCGGTTCATTCACAAGGTTCTTGTCCCCGTGTCCCAACGGATACCAGGCCATCAGTCCCATTCCCGTCTCCGCGAGAATCTTCTTAAGCTCAGTCTGAGGGAAGTAAGGATGTGCTTCTACCTGAACCACATGTGGCTTAATCTCCATCGTTTCAATGGCTTCCCTAAGAAGCTCTTCCGGGAAGTTGGAAAGACCGATTGCCTTGACCTTTCCCTCTTTGTATGCCTTCTCGATGTTCTTATACCCCTCACGCCAGTTGTCTGTCGGCTGGTGCAGGAAAAGGAGATCAATGTAGTCCGTGTCAAGTCGCTTCAAGGTTTCCTCGATTGCTGTTTCCTTCTCATATACTGTCGGCCACAGCTTTGTTACAAGAAAGATATCTTCCCTGTCAACGCCGCTCTTTTTAATTCCTCTGCCGGTTCCGGACTCATTCATATATCCGTTTGCGGTATCAATAAGACGCACACCACTCTTTAATGCGCTTTCTACTGCTGCCTCCGCCTCTGCAGGGGACATCATGAAAACTCCAATTCCAGCCATTGGCATTTTAGATCCGTTGTTGAGTGTTAAATATTCCATAGTAAACCTTCCTTTCATAGTGTATTGTTCTCTGTCTATAGCATTAATCTCTGTCTATGCTCATATTATATTTGCAATCACCTTGAAAATGAACTGCTTTTCATCTATAATTGTATACGTATCACGCATACAACGAAAGGGATGATTCTATGATAGAAACCTATCTTCTTGAACAATTCGCAGCTTTTGCGCGCTGCGGAACTCTTCTGAAGGCATCAGAAGAACTGCATATTACCCAGCCTACGTTGTCCCGGTCAATGAAAAAGCTGGAGGAAGAACTTGGAGTTTCATTATTTCACAGGGAGAACAGTAAGCTGTCCTTAAATAGGACGGGTAAGATTGCTGCAGAATACGCTGAAAAAGCACTGAGCGCAAATCAGGATTTTATTGACCATGTTCTTTCCTTTGACCGACAGTTAAGAACCATAAGCATCGGATCCAGCTCACCATTTCCAATCAATGAGTTGATGCCAACATTTCAGAATTATCTCTCTGACAAAACAATTCTGACAGAACTCGTAAGCAGCGACGAAGCACTTGTTAAAGGTCTGAAGAATCGACAGTATGACATGGTGATCCTTCACACCCTTCCCGATGATAAATCTCTGTTTTGTCAAAGATACATGGAAGAGCAGATATATATATCCATCTCTAACGATCACCCGCTTGCCCGTCAAAACAGTGTTTCTTTTAAGGATATCTTAGGAATACGGATTTTAGTTTCTGCTCATGTTGGCTTTTGGATGGATATTTGCAAAAAGCATTTGAATACATCAGATCTGCTAGTGCAAAACAATGCAGATGCTCTCGATGAACTGGCAGACAATTCTACAATCCCCCTGTTCAATTCAGACCGAATGATAGAACTCGGATATAATGCACCCGGCAGAATCTCCATTCCTATCTGCGATGAAGACGCCCATGCCACCTACTGGGTGGTATGCCGCACACAGGATCAGAATAAATTCCGTTCAATCTTCAATGTCGTTCGTGGATATGCCATCAGGCACAAATAAAAAAAGGGCAGCTGATAGTATTACACTACCTGCTGCCCATGTTCTTATATTTTCTTCACAAAATCCAACGAGATCCATCCTATCCCGCTCTTAAGCCTGCCCCATCCGGCAGAGCTGCCTTTACCGCTCCGCACTTCCATGATCGTGTACACACCGACCGGGATAAACTGAACCCTGTCATAATCGGTGCCCGGTCCTTTTCTTATATTCAGATCAGAGATACTGACCTTCACCAAAAACGGCACCTTCACCGCAGGCTCCGCCGCCTTCGGTTCATACACTACCTTGCCGTCTACATCAAACACCTTATACCCCGGATTCTGATCCGCGCATTTCTTCGCGTTGTCCAGGATCTTATAGGCTCCTTTTTGGCTCTTGGCATCCGCCCAGGACTTTCGGACACGGTACCAGCGGATCACTTCACCGCCGGAATCCTTCGTATCATACTGAGTCAGGTTCCACCTTTCAATGATGGAAATCAGCTTCTCCACATAGGTCAAGCTTGTGGCATAGCCGCCATCCTTGATGATCTGCACAGCCTTCTTGTAATCCGTGCATCCCTTCAGGCCTGCATATCTCAGCTTGTTGCCGTTCTTCGCACCAAGCAGATAAGCGGAGTGGTCAGCGATAGAATCTTCAATATAAGGATACTTCCGGAAGTCTGCCGTGATCGTGACCATGCTGCCGTCAGGATTCTGTTCCTGCGTCTTCTTCGTGTACTTACTCTTACCGTCCCAGCTGGATACGCTCCAGGTATTCCCGGACAGGCTGCACTTCATCCCGAAAATGTTGTTGGCATTCTGAGCCAGTTCACTCTTTCCATATCCGGATTCCAGAATGAACTGAGCCAATGATACCGATGCCAAGATGCCACTCTTCTTCTGATCCGCAGTGAACAGCGCACCGACCTTTTTGATTGCATCCGCCTCAGACAGGTTCTTCAGGGCAGAGGCCTGTATACCATTTGAACCGGAACCGCCGTCAGAACCTGAATCAGACGAGCCGCCCAAAGCAGCCGTAACCTTTGATGTCAGATCTCCCATTCGTGCATACATCCAGTTTCCCGGACAGGACTTATTCGCAAACCACCTGTGAACGGTCAGGATCATCTCCCCGCTCTTTGGAGAATAGTTCAGCGTTTTATCCTTATCCCCGAACCAGATCAGCTTGTTCTTGCCGTTGCGCTTGCAGATATCGATGCAAAGCTTGATCAGAGTCTGATACACCACATCCCTGAAAGCATAAGGCTCTGTGGTATCGGAAGCGCACTCGATCGTGATCGCCCTCTGGTCGTTGGCATTACTGGAAGTACACCAGGAACGATTCTTCTCTTCCACGTACAAAGCCACCCTACCGTCACGATCAATGCCGTAGTTGCTGGATGCCTGCGTGGACTGCTTCTCAAACCATTCCCCCAGGCCTTCCGCCGTACACTGGCCGACCACACAATGCGGCGTGATCCGGTCAATGCTGTGTGTCCTCTGCCCGGAATGGTTCGGAGAAAGCTTCTTATAAACCACCATAGAACTGTTCGTATAAGCCATTATTCTTCACCTTCCTTTTCGTCTTTGCCATCCTCGCCATCCTTGCCATCATCTTCCTTCTCACTTCTGTCATGCAGCTGCTCCAGCACCTTGTGAAGCTTCCCCGGAATAGGAAGTCCCAGATACGCTGCATTCTCCACAAGGCTCAGGCCTTCATTGGAGATGTAGAAGAAAATGATAGCGGTTCTTAAGACACCGGCTTCTCCAAAAATGTGCGTATCCAGCAGATGCCCGATTCCTACCAGCGCAAAGATCAGAACCTTCCTGCAGATCCCCTTGAAGCCTACGGCGCTCGACAGCTTCTTATCTGCCACCGCGCACATGACCCCTGTGATGTAATCCAGCACCACAAACGCCAGAAGCGCATAAAGCAGACCGTCATTTCCGCCCAGGAAATAGCCAAGCCAGCCGCCCACAGCCGCAAAGATCGCCTGAATCACATTCCAAAACTCCTTCATTTCACATGCCCTCCTTCACATAAAAATAGGCGGCTCCCATATCGGGATAACCGCCTTAACAACACCTATTCATTTATCCAGCCCTTATGTCACCGTCTGCTCCGTCAGCGTATAAGTGATCTTCATCGTCTTATCCGCATTCTTCACCACCGCCTGACTCAGATTACAGATCGTAGCCAGATACGGAGTCAATAGCCAGGTATACCTATACTGGTTCAGATAAGCGCCGCCCCAGGCAAAGACATATTCCTTGTACTGAAAGAACGGCGTGGATACATTCCCGCAATGTTCCCCGGCAAATAACGGGATCACATGATCATTCACATCGATCTCAAAATCATACGCCACGATAATGTCATTAAGAATGGTAAGGCAGCAGTCCGTACTGCCGGTCTCCCCGATGCATCTCATGGCGGAAGTAAATCCCAGACTGATCAGCGTCACATCCGTACTGTTGGAAATATTGATCTTATACACACCGGTCTTGTCATAAGACGGCACATACAAATACCCGTTTCTTACCACAGCGCTTCTGTTTCCGGAAGGATAACTGGATCCTTCCTTAAAGCTTCCCATCGTCATCAGCGTAGCATTGGAAAGGGTCCAGCTTCCTTCCGTAAAGGTGTAGTCGCTTTTCTTGATCTTGATCCAGAGCACCGTTGCGCTTCCGGAGGAATTGCCCTGATTGGCAAATCCGTACCAATACCCGTCTCCGCCATCCATGAAGATTCCATACGGCGTATAGCTTCCGTAAAAATGGAAGGTGCTGCACTGCAGAACCGTTGTATCCTCCAGCACTAGCGTGGAATCATCCAGCTTCTCATTCAGTCCGATATCAAATACCGGGATCCTATACCGCTTGATCGTCACGGTATTGCTTGCATACCCAAGGGAATAAAGCTTCGCATTTACAAAATCCACCGTCACCGTCCTGAACAGATCGTTGATGAATCCGTCCCCATCATCCAGACTGACCTTCTTGATCTGAAGCAGCGTGGTATCCACCGCCACCTCGGATCCATAGGCATTCGCTCCGCCCTGCTTGGAAGTAAGCCCTACCGCTGTGATCGTGCCATTCCCCTGCGAAGGCGTAAACTCCCAGACAAACTTGTAACCGTCTGTCAGCTTCGTGCTCTCTGTCAGATTCATGCTTCCCCTCTTTGTGTTTGCCGTAGCATTGACATCATTGGAAGCATAAGCCACCGGCAGATTTGTTGACGGCAGATAAATGTTATTCGCCTGTTCCGTGATGGAACCCGGAAAAAGCAGGATGCCCCCGATCATGTTGGGACAGATCGGAAGCAGCGCATTATTCCAGGTCAGGGAATCATCATATTCCCCGCCGGCCTTATACATGACACCCATCGGATTTACCCCCAGAATGTCATTGACGGCATTGGTGACCATGTTGGTCTCCGATACCGTCTCCACATTTCCTGTATTCTGGTCTTCCAGTTCAATGACCAGATTTCCTGTATATCTCTTCATAAAAGCCTCCTTAAGCGTTACTGCCCGGCACATCTACGACCATTGCAAAAGCGCCAACGGCCGTCCTTCCGTTCTTCACATCCGAATAGTACCGTCTCATGGTTTCCTTGACCTCCCATTCATCCGCTTCCGTGAACGCCTTCACCTGCAGCCGTCCGTTCTGACTGCCATTGCCGATTCTGAACAGGTCAACATACTCTTCAATATCGATCCTGCCATCCCATGCCGCCGAAGCGCCCATGCTCTGGCCGGAAATGGAAGCAATGCACATTCCTGTATCCACCGCAGCCGTACCGCCCACGCACCGCATATAGACATTGAAGATATTCGTATAGTTCGGCACAACATCCTCGATCGGATAATACAGAAGGATCGTGTGCCTTCCGGAGTGCCAGTTCTCCTGCGGATAATGCACCGGGATCATCTGGTTATTGAACTCAAAGGAAAAGATGACATCCGCATGACCATCTTCCTGCCAGCTCATCGGAAGAGATACCGTTATCGTCTGCTCTTCCGTCCTGCCGATCACCACCGGCTCTTCCTCCGGATCATCCGGATCCACAGGGATACCATCAACATTCACTGAAGGAATCACTACATCCCCGGATGCCGTCAAAGATCTTGTCACCGGCTGAGCCGTCACATCCACGATCACCTGACCGAAGAACTGCGCATGGTTCGCTTCTGTGGTGGCAAACTCGATGGAAATGATCTTCGTATCCACATCCGCCACCGTGAATGCTGATGCATTGGTGAAGGTATGAATCCCGATCTTCCCTGCCTCGATCTGAGCCAGCAGCCCGGAGATGTTCTTATCATTCTTACTCTTTGCCTGGGACAGCTTCGGATTCTTTCCCACGCACTTGATACTCTGCCTGCCTCCGATCTTTATGCTGTTCGATGTAATGCAGGCATACTTCGTAGCGTCCGCTTGTCCACCGCTGAATGACAAAACATCGCCAACATCCAGTGCCGGATTCCCGATGGTATCCGAATCAAACGGAACATAGTTCACCACGGCCAGATCATTCAGGATATTTGTGCAAAGCTGCCGCCTGGTCTCTTCCAGACCGAACTGCAGAAGCGGATTCACGCCCAGGTTCATCGTCAGCCCGTCATCCGGATCCAGCGCATAATACTCCGCAATCTGTGTTCGAAGGTTCGTTGAACTGACCGCCGTATATCTCGTGATAAAATCCGAAAAACTGGAAGTGAACCTGTGCTTCCTCTCAACTGTCAGCACCGGCGTGTTCCCATACTTCCGAAGCTCCAGCTCCCCGGCTCTGTTGATCACGAAAAAACCGCCAAGCACTTGTCCCACATAGAACAGCACATCGCGGTAAGTCTCAATATCATTATCAGAATAGATGGACAGGTTCTCCGTCCCATTCGGCATTGCCTCAATGGTTGCCCTGTCCTGAGCAAGCGTCACTTCACAGGCAGTTGAACATAGCACCATAAAGTCATAAGCGTTACCGATGGATTCCAGAGAAGTAAAAGCCTTCTCGAACCGCACCATGTAGTCATAGGCTTTGATCTCCAGGCACTTCGCTTTCCGGTTCGCCTCCGATACTTCGAAGATTCCCATCGGAATCCGCTCATAAGAGCCGCCTGCCACCTGCAGATGATAGAACAGCTCCACCTTTGCATCTTCCAGCGTATACCGGTTGATCTCAGAGAAAAGAGAAACCCCCATCTCCGCAGCATACACTGTTCCCAACTCAATCTCCGTGGATCCGCAGCACTGACTGGTAATATATCCGCTGCCCTTGACCATATCATCCTGATCAAACTCATAAACTGTTCCGGCAGTCGTTGTGATCCTGCCGGTCCAGTAATATTTTCTTGTATTCGCCTTCACTGCTTCAAGGAAGGCATTGCTCACTGAATACATAGCCGCCCTCCTTAAAACTCTTTCAGTGTGAAGGAAACCTCCCAAAGTGAACCATATGACGTATCGGAAACCAGCTTCACCTGATACCCGTCAATATACATCTGCGTATTCACGATGTTCATAGTCTCCAAGTCCAGATATCCCACCGTAATACTCGCCAGCTTCTTATACGCCGAAAACTTATTGAGCCACTTCTTCGATACCCTGAAAGTGACTCCGATCTGTACCACGCCTTCACGGACAACATCCCTCTGCGTGGTACCTGCCTCTGTCACACCGCCGCTGTCCGCCTCCACATCTGTCAGATTCACAGAATAAGAGGCAGGCTTCGGGATGTTCTCATTGTTAAAAACAAGATACTGCATATGAGCCATCTTACCTGCCTCCACTTCTTAGATTCATTCTCTGCTGAGCAGTAACCACGATCTCATCGATCATGTCACCGCCAATATAAACGGGGATCACGATATCCCCGGCAGCGCCTCCACCGGCAAGAGCCGTATTCAGCGCCGTATTGATACCGGAGATCAGATCACCGCCATTCACGCCACCGCTGGAATAGCCTCCCTGCGCTGCCATCACCCTCGGAGTAATAGTCAGATCAGAAGTCACACCGTTCATGGCATTTTCAATCATGCCACGGCTCTTCTCAATGCCTTTTGCCAGTCCGCCGATAAAGTCCGGCATCCAGCTCTCATAATCCGTAAGAGGACCTTCATCCGGTACGGAGAAATGCAGGAAGCTCCGGATCTTATCCGCAACCGAAGAAACCGCCTCACCGACCTTACCGATCATTGACTTAATTCCGTTCACGATACCGCCGATGAAATCAGCACCCCACTGGAAAGCCTGCGATGCCAGGTTCTTCACGAAATTGATTGCCTTATCAAATCCGCCCTTCACCGCGCCATAGATATTTCCACAGATATTCTTGATGCCGTTCAGCATAGCATTGAAGGCATTCGTCACGCCGGTCTTGATCGCGTTTGCCGCATTGGATACGGCAGTCTTGATATTGTTCCAGGCTGTCGTGACTGCATTTTTGATTGCGTTCACGATAGTTGTGATCGTATTCTTGATGCCGTTCCAGACCGTAGTAACCGCTGTCTTAATAGCATTCAGCACCGTAATGATAGTGGTTTTGATCCCGTTCCACGCCGTACTCAGGAAGGTAGAAATCGCATTCACCACTGTCGTGATAACTGATTTGATCCCATTCCAGATCGTCGTGAAGAATGTCTTTATCGCATTCCATACGGTCGTCACAGTATTCTTGATCGTGTTCCATGCCGTTGTCAGGAACGTGCTGATTGCATTGACCACTGTTGTGAAGATATTCTTGATACCTTCCCACAAACCGGAGAAGAAATCTTTGATAGCATTCCAGACCGTTGTTGCCGTGGTCTTGATTGCTTCCCACGCCGCCTGGAAGAATGCCTTCAGTGCTTCCCACACGGATATAGCAATCTCCTTAATACTCTCCCACAGGTCAATCCAGAACTGCCGGAACTCTTCACAGTTATTCCAGAGATAAATGAACGCCGCCACTAAAGCAACGATCGCCGCTATGATCAGCACATACGGATTTGCCGCACATACCGCATTGAAGGCAGCAAAGACTCCCTTCGCTGCATTGATCACGCCTGCCAGCTTCGGCACCAGAGTCATAATGGTACCGACCGCAGAGATCACTTTTCCGACTATGATCAGTATCGGTCCGATTGCAGCCGCCACCAGGGCAATCGTCACGATCACCTTCCTGGTACCTTCATCCATCGAATTGAGCCAGTCCACAAACTTCTGTATCCAGCCCACGATTGTCCGGATCGCAGGCATCAGCAGCTCACCAAAGGAAATTGCCAGTTCTTCCAGCTGTGACTTCAGGATTTGCAGCTGACCCGCAAGGTTGTCATTCATGGTCTCGGCCATACTTGCTGCAGAACCATCACAGTTATCAATAGCAGACGAAAGTTTTTCAATATCCGCTTCCCCGGCGTTCATCAGTGCCAGGAATCCGGACATCGCATTTTTGCCAACCAGGCTTTCAGCCGCCTGTGCCTTCTCGGATTCAGTAAGGCCTGCAAAAGCTGTCCTGCAATCAGCCAGAATATCCGACAGATCTCTCATGGAACCGTCCGCATTGGTCGTCGCTACCGTAACCTCTCCGATGGAAGACCCGCAGATCTTCACTTCTCCGGAAAGGTTATTCATGATCGTTCTGAGAGAAGTACCTGCCTGAGAACCCTTGATACCAGCATTGGCCATCAGGCCGATCGCTTCTGCCGTATCTTCTGCAGAGAATCCCAAGGCACCAGCAATCGGAGCGCAATACTTGAAGGTCTCACCCATCATGGAGACATTCGTATTGGCATTACTCGATGCCGCCGCAAGGATATCCGCGAAATGCCCGGAGTCCTTCGCCGTAAGTCCAAACGCTGTTAGCGCATCTGTCACAATATCAGAAGTGGTAGCCAGATCTTCACCGGAAGCCGCAGCCAGGTTCATGACACCTTCGATACCGGAAAGCATATCCTCTGTCTTCCAACCGGCCATCGCCATATAGTTCATGGCTTCCGCCGCTTCTGATGCAGAGAACTTTGTCTTCTCACCCATCTCACGGGCTTTATCTCTTAATGCTTCCAAATCCGAACCTGTCGCACCGGATACCGCAGCAACCTTGCTCATGGCAGAATCAAAATCAGCGGCAGTTTTCACCGCCGCCGTGCCAAGCCCAACAACACCTGCCGTCACAGGAAGGAACTTCTTTCCTACGTTTGTGACATTATCTCCGACTGTCTTCAGCTTCTCACCCTTAGCGGCGATTTCCTGAAGAGCCGTTCCAGACTGCTTCGCCTGTTCCTCCAAAGACTTCAGCTTCTGTTCCGTTTCAACGATCTCACGCTGCAGGCCATCATACTGATCCTGCGTAATCGTTCCGTCCTTCAGTGCCTGCTCTGCCTGTTCGGCAGCCGTCTTCAAGGTCTCCAGCTTTTCCTTCGTTTCCTTAACGGCATCCCCCAGGAGCCTGTGCTTCTGAGCAAGCAGTTCCGTGTTCCCCGGATCAAGTTTCAGGAGCTTATCGACATCTTTCAGCTGGCTCTGCGTATTCCTGATCTCTGTATTTACGCCCTTTAAGGCAGTTTGTAGTTTGGTAGTATCGCCGCCGATCTCAACGGTAATACCCTGGATTCTGCCAGCCATGTCTCAACCTCCTTCCCATTAGAATCGATCCATATCATCCTGGCTTGCTATCTGATCATGAGGCTCATCATCCCTCTGAAGCTCTGTGTACATATCCATCACGGTTCCGATTGTCAAAAGATCCAGCTCGCTGATATGGATTCCCAGCTGTACACACCTCAGCAATAGCAGAGGCGTTGTCATTTCCCGGTCAGTCGCTCGAAGTTTTTTTTACTCTCCACCTGTGTCTGCACATTCAGACCCCAAAGCTCAATGATCTCCGGAAGCACCTGATAAATGGAAAACGTACCGAACTGATCCAGCCATTCATCCGGTGTATCCGGAACACCCTGCGGATCCGCATGTTTCGCCATGATGTAGCTGATATCCTCGAAAAGTTCCAACGAAAAGGAATCCAGTGCAGAGTTTTCAGGATCATTTTCATCAATGCTCTTCTGCAGGTCATGAAGATCCTTGTAGATATCACGATGGAACTTGTTTCTGTATATTCTTGGAATGGCTGCCGATGCTCTGAAAGTCACATCCTTGCCATCAATATTCACTGTCTTTGTAAGTGCCATTTCTCTTTCCTCCAATCACAAGAATGGGCAGAGCCGAAGCCCTGCCCGCTAAGATCAACCCTGTCCGTTCTTTGTCACCGTTACGGTATAAGCCGTACTGGTGCATCCGGTCTTGCTTGCGATCACCGTCACTGTATTGGTTCCACTCGCCCAGGTCGCATCATTGCCGCTAGTATGAGCCACCCCGTTCACAAGAATTGTGACCGCCGTTCCGCTTGCCGCAGTAGCCGATACAGCATCCTCATCATTCACGGTCTCAGCCGTATAGGAAGTGGTACCGGCATCAAAAGCAGGCGTAAGCTGCAGGCTTCCAATCGTGATCCCGGCAAGAACCGCAGATACCTGTGCATGCTCTGTCTGATAGACATTGGAATACCATCCGTTGTAAACCGCATCTGACGTATTCGCACCGGTCTTTACCTTCACAAGTCCGTTCGGAAGCGGAGTCGCCGTGATCTCCAGCTTCTCGGTCTGTACTTCCTTACTATCCTCATTGGTCTTTCCTTCGATCGTAGGTCTTGCAGCGGTACAGTAATACATACAGTGCCTGATCTTTTTCTTATCCCCGGAAAACTCGAAAAGCAGAGCGAAATGCTCCGGCTCCACCGTGGAATCCTCCACCAGAACACCGTTCGCATCCTCAGTCTCCTTCAGGATATCCTTCCTGAAGCTTTCCGGAATCAGCGCAATTTCCAGATCACCGGAATAACCGTTGTTCGCTACAGTGGTGTAATACACCATATCATCCGCATAGAACGGTTCGGTATCGCCCTCCGGATCAAGCGACAGGTTCACAGCACCCGGAATCGCAACAGGCGTACCAAATGTCACGGCATTGGTATCTGGATCAAGTGTCGCCTTCGCATAATGGCAGTTCTTAAGGCCGAACTTCACCTTGTTGTTTGTACTCGGCATAATTAACCTCTCTTTCCGCTATACCGTCATCTGGTACAGCACTTCGTATAGTTTTTCTGATTCGATCCATACCTCCGATTTGTTCCAGAACAATTCATGCGCGTTCAGCACCGCTTCCACGCTGTCTTCCAGTTCCGGATCCTTCTCATCGGTATAAAGTTCAATACTCAGGTTGGAAAACTCCATATAAACCACATCATCAGCGGCAAAGTTCTCCGAACCCGGAAATAAAAAGCAGATGAATGGCGGATCAGGACTTTCCCCTTCCGCGAAATGGTCATACGCAAAAGGGATCTCTGTTTCAGCCAGCATCTGCATTACGTCTTCATGCGTCATCCTTCTTCCTCCCGATCTCGATAATGCATTCCGCAGCATGACGACAGGCCGGGCAGTTATACGGATAACCATGACAATCCTCGCCCCTCCGGGTACCGTGATAAATGGCAGCACCAATCACCACAATCCCAAGAGCGATCACGAATAACAAAAGCAATATTTCCATCTCTAACCGCCTTTCTGCAGGTCACGCTCGATATCCCTTGTCAGCTGCTCGATACCTGCCTGCTCCGCCGGCGCGATATGAGGGAACGCCCTTGTCCTTCCACCGCCGCGCTTCGCATGGCCAAACTCCAAAAGATGTGTCAGCTGGTACCGCTTGGAATGCACCACGATCTGGATGGAATCGGACGTTTCTCTGGTCTTTTTCACCGCCCAGCTCTTGGAATATTTTCCCGTCTTCTTTGGAGCTGTGCTTTCGATCTGCTGCTTTACGGTCTTGCCCGCCTTCTGGACATCCTTCTTCAGGTCCTCCGCAGCAAGTTTCGCGTATTCCTCCATGCCCTTCATCACGGTATCCGCCAGCTGGTCAATCTTTATCGTCTGTGCCATCAGCGCCGCTCCTTCCTGCAGGTAAACTTCAGTGACTTCTTCCGGAAGTTCATATGGTCAATGTTCATGATGTTGTAGATCTCACCCATGAACATCACCCGGAAATGTGTGGAATCCATCACAGCAGCCTTCCGGCAGTACCTGATGGTGACCGTCATGCTGAAATCCTCAACAGTAGTCCCGGCAGTCTGTTCTTCCTTGGAACTGGCCAGCCCTTCACCGCCAATCGTGGCAAAGCAGGTATAGTAATCCGTCCAGGCATTCTTGTGATTGCCGTACTTATCGGTCACTGTTTCATTCTTCTGGAATGTCACTTTAGATCTCAAAGCTGCCACATCCATTAGAATCCCTCCTTCCGGCTGCCGAACAGCAGAGCCCGAAGCGTCAGATCCATCGCGTGATGGTCAGCTTCTTCCCGGTGCTCATACAGATAAGCCACCGTAAACATCACAGCGATCTTTCCGTTCTGAGCCGCATCCAGGTCCGCCTCATCGTCCGTCCGCAGGATATCCATGCACTGCTTCTTTGCCGCCGTTATAAAGTTTTCGATCAGGGAATCATCATCCTCGAAATCAACCCGAAGATAGCTCTTCATCTCTTCCACAGTCACAGTCATCTGCATCACTCCTTAAACCGGGACGGCAGATTACTCCACCGCCCCGCATTTTTTACTCTGTTCCGTTAGTATCATCATCCGCTGTCATAAGACCGACGGCCTTCAGCTTTGCCAGAAGACTGTTGAAATCTTCCTTCAGTGCCTCAACCGTAGTCGCTTCACTGGCCGCCTGATTCTCCGCCGGTGTAAAGGAAGAAGGAAGCCCCTCCACGGAACTTCCATCCTCAAAGATCAGCTTGCCTCCGATATGGGTGACATCGCCGCCCTGCTCAGTATAATTCTTAGCGTTGTACTCACTCATGACTCAGTCCTCCTTAGTGCTTCATCTTAAGAAGCTGGATGCCCTCAGGAAGGATCACCTTGCCATCAACTCTCTCAGTTGCGACAAATCCCACCTGTCCATTGGTGCTGTAGAGCTCATTGAGTCTCTGCACGGTTCTACCGGAACGGTCAGCGATCCAGTAATTCTTGAAATCACCGAAAGCCACGGTGAGCGCATCTGATGCAACCGTAGGAACATAAGGCGAAGTGTAAAGGTCATAGCCAAGAAGCTTGTCCGGCTCGCCTGCCTGAAGGGAAGGCTGCCAGAGATAAACACCGTTGCCGTCCTTCAGCTTTCTGATTGCAGCGATAGTCGCATCGTTCATAAGGAACTTCGCATTTCTGCGATAAGGACTCTTAAGCGCATAGACAAGGCTGATCAGTTCATCAGCAGTGATCGCGTTGTTTGCCGCAGCGGTAACGCCCACCTGTCCGCCATTAGCGGTAAAGATACCCGTAGGCTGACCGGTTCCGGTACCTACGCAGAAAGCCTCTTCCTCTGCGATACCGAAGGCTCTTGCGAATTCAGCCGCAATATAAGATTCCAGATCAAACATGGAATCCTGAAGAAGCTCGATGGAAACCTTCACAAGGTCAGTCAGCTTGAACGCATCGATGGTCTTCTGGTCGAAGGAAGGATCACTCGGAGTATAGGCACCATTCTCAGCCGTCCATGCAGCGGTAGAATGAGTCGCCGCAATCGGGATCTTTCTTTCCGCGCTGGTGGTGATGACCTTAGCAAGCCCTCTCACCACATTCGCCTCATCAAGACCCATCACGATCTGACGCTCAAATTCTTCCGGCACAAGATAACCGCCGTCCGCCTGCACGCCCTCAGAAAGGACGTTATGCACAGGTCTCTTTCCACGGAGATGCGCACCGAAGTCTTCCTTGTATGCATTGGAAGCACGGCCGGTCTTTTCCTCAACTTCCTGTCTTGCAGGTCTTCCTGTAAGAGGCATATTGACAGGCTTGTTGAACTCAGCCTCTCTTGCCTCAGCTCTCTGCTGACGGTCGATTGCCGCAGTCAGATCCTCGATTTCCTGCTCCATACGGCTGTAAGTCGCGTTATCCTCCGCAGACAGAACGCCGTTCTCATTCTCGTGGGTATCCACAAAGTTCTTCGCGGTCTCCCACACCTTTGCTCTCTTCTCGATCATATCTTTGATAGTCATAACTCGATTCCTCCTTAAATGAATCTCTTGATAAAGTTCAGGCGTTCCCTGATCTCATCACAGGAACGCCCGTTATCCGTTGTCTGTTCAGTTCCTGCACCGCTCTCCGGTGCCTTGATGTGACACTTCGCAGCGATCTTATCCATCAGCGAATTGGTCACCGCCGCCCTGGAATAGAGCATCGACACCTCCGGTGCTTCCAGGTCTTCGCCCTCTGATGCATCCGCTCTCTGCAGCACATCATCAGCAAATCCCAGCTCCACCGCTTTGTGCGCGTCCATCCAGGTCTCCGCATCCATCAGATGTGAGATCTTCGTCCTGCTCATGCCGGTCTTGATCTCATAGGCATTCATGATGGATTCCTTCACTTCAGCCAGCATGTTGATTGCCTTCTGCATCTCCGCCGTATCACCAAAAGCGATAGTGGCTGGATTGTGGATCATCATCATGCTCACAGGACTCATGAGCACCTTCGTCCCTGCCATCGCGATCACGCTTGCCGCCGATGCAGCAATGCCATCAATCTTCACCGTGACATCGCCCTTATAGTCCATCAGCATGTTGTAGATCTGAGCTGCCGCCACACAGTCACCACCCGGACTATTGATCCAGACCGTAATGCTTCCCGTCCCGGCATTCAGCTCTTCTCTAAAAAGAGCCGGCGTGACATCATCGTCAAACCAGCTCTCTTCTGCTATGGTTCCATTAAGGAAAAGCACTCTCTCATTGACCTCTTCGCCTGAAGCCTGGTCTCTGATCTTCCTGCTTTTCCAGTTCCAAAACTTCTTCATCGGAATCTCCTTCCTCCTTTCCGTTGTTGCCTGCAGCAAATATTCCGGCATCTTCCAGCTTCGTCATATTTCCGTTGATCAAGTACAGATCGCCGCCCTGTTCCGCAGGGATCCTGTCAAGGTTCTCCAGCTCACGGATATCATTGGCGGACATCCAGCCGTTCTGCCTGGCTGTTGCGTAGCCGTTCATCCTGCTCTGATAATCTCCACGGAGCAAACCATCCACATTGAACTTGAAGAAGTATTTCTTCTTCTCATCCGGAGTCAGCAAGGCTCTCACCATTGCCTGCTCCCAACGGCTCACCCAGGGATCAAGCGTGTACTTCACAAACTCCAACGACTGCTGCTCAATGTTGTTGAAGCTGGACTTCTCCAAATCCCCGATCATATGAGGCGGCACACGGAAGATCCTCGCGATCTCATCAATCTGGAACTTTCTTGTCTCCAGGAACTGAGCCTGTTCCGGTGAAATGGAAATCGGCGTGTACTTCATTCCTTCTTCCAAAACAGCAATCTTATTCGCATTGCCGCTTCCTCCGAAGGTAGCCTGCCAGCTTTCCCTCACCTTGCTCGGATCCTTAATGGTTCCCGGATGCTCCAGGACACCGGAAGGAGCCGCGCCATTCGCAAAGAACTTGCTGCCATACTCTTCCGTAGCGATTGCCAGACCAATAGCATTCTTGGCCATAGCAATTGGACTGTATCCAACCAAGCCGTCGAACCCTAATCCCGGAATGTGAAGTACATCATGAGGCTGAAGCCTTACTGTCCTTCCAACCTTGTTGGTGCCTTTTCTGCCGTCCACATCGTCCGAATCATAGACGGTGTATTCGTAGTAGAGCCTTCCGTGCTCATCACGGTCCACCTTCATCCGATCCGGCATCAGCGGATACAGAGCCACAACTTCACCCTTGCCGTTGCGGATGATCTGCGAATACGCATTTCCCCACAGAAGCAGGTGCGTCATCAATGTCTCCCTGAAAATGAAGGAAGTCATCTCCGGATTCGGCTCATCATGGAGCAAAAAATAAAGCGGATGTTCCACCGCTTTCTCCTTACCGCCATCATCGGTATATCTGTAAAATTGTAATGGCAGGCTCGCCACCGCCTCTGACAGAATCCTCACACAGCAGTACACCGCCGTCATCTGCATTGCAGACCGTTCTGTCACATACTTGCCACTCGAAGTACCTCCCAGAAAGAAGCTGTAGCTGCTTCCTGCTGTCCTATCTGTAGGCTTATCTCTGCTCCGAAATAGACCGCTCAGTATTCCCATCGCAATTCCCTCCTTCATCAAAATACAAGTAATCCGCGCTCATCATAAACACTCCCCTGCGGCTCCGTCTGATTGCGTATGCACCGGTCAAGTGCCATGATTGCAGCCACAATGCCGTCGATCTTTTCTTTCGATTTTGCCTTCGTTACCTTGATGTTTCCGGCAGGATCCGTATCGACCACCACGTTGCCGGCCATCCACCTGAGAACCGGATGCCCTCCGTGAATGATCTGGCCTTCCATGAGCAGACGATAAAAATCCTTTGTCGGTCCAGACATTGAAGCAAAGCCCTGGCCGAACGGAACCATCGTGAATCCGTCACCCTCCAGGTTCTGGATCATCTGTGTGGCATTCCATCTGTCCACTGCAATCTCTACGATGTGGTATTTCTCCGCCAGATCATTAATGAACTTCTCGATGAAGTCATAGTGGATCACGTTACCCTCGGTCGATAACAGATATCCCTGTCTCTCCCAGATGTCATAAGGAACGGAAGCCGCCTTCACTCTCTGTGGTATCGTCTCTTCCGGCACCCAGAAGAACGGAAGCAGGATATACTTCTCATCCTCATCCCTCGGAGGAAACATCAGCACCAGAGCCGTGATATCTCCTGTGCTGGACAAGTCCAGACCGCCGTAACAGTCTCTGCCTTCCAGAGCAGCCAGGTCGATCTCTTCATTACCCTTCATGAATATCGCATCGGGTATCCATGCAACAGTACTTGAAACCCACATGTTCAGCCTCAGCCACTTGAAAGTCACTTCGTCTGCCGGATTCTGCTTCGCTTCCCGGTAAGCATCCCTAAGTCTTTCGACATCCACCGTATATCCCAGCGAAGGATTGACCTTGTACCAGTTCGCTTCATCCTCCCAGTCCTCATCATCCTTCAGTCCATAGACCACCGGATAAAAGGTCGGATCCACACGCCGGTCTTCCAGAATATCCACCGCCTTCGTATGAAGTTCATAGGCAATGGAATGTCTGTCTGTGCCTGCCGTAGTGATAATGAAATGCAGCGGATTCTGTCTGGCATCCGATGATCCCTTCGTCAGAACATCATACAGTTGCCTGTTTGGCTGAGTATGAATCTCATCAAATACCAATCCGCTGACTGAAAATCCATGCTTACCCCCGACCTCTGCACTGAGCACCTGGTAATATCCTGAATTTCCATAATTCACGATTCTCTTTGTTGCCGTCATCAGCTTCGACCGTTTCAGAAGCGCCGGCGACATCTCCACCATCTGCCTTGCCACATCGAAAACGATGCTGGCCTGCTGCCTGTCAGCTGCAGCCCCATAGACTTCTGCGGAAGGTTCATTATCTGCGTATAAAAGATAAAGAGCGACGGCTGCTGCCAATTCGCTCTTACCTACCTTCTTGCATATTTCCACAAAAGCTGTTCGGAACTGCCGGTACCCGTCAGGTTTGACGATCCCGAAGATGTCACGGATCAGCTGCTCCTGCCAGGGAAGCAGCCAGAACCTCTTGCCAGCCCATTTTCCTTTGGTATGGCACAGGTTCTCGATGAACTTCACAGCCCTGTCAGCCTTCGCTTTATCATAATGAGATGTCGGAAGCATAAATCTTGACGGCTTATAATTCTTCAGCTTCGGATAACCCGCAGGTCTTCTCTCAGCCATTAAGCCTCACCCCCAAGTAATGCCTCCATCTCATCTTCTTCATCCTTGCCCACACCGGATGCCGCCATGATCCTCGATCTGGCAGACGGAGTCAGTCCGAACTCGGATGCTGCCTGCATCATAAGCCTCTGCTCCGTGTTACAGATCGCAACCCACGGATTCGGTCTTTGCATACCGTTCTCCGTTTCGTAGGTCGCACCCTCAGAATTGATATGTTCCTGAGCCTCTTTCCATCTGGCGTAGGACTGACAATAGGCTGCAAATGCAGACCGGTCGATTTCCGTCAGCACACCAATCTGATTCAGTTTCTCCGATAACCGGATCCATTCTGTCTTGGCTTCCGGCAATAACCATGCAGGGCAGTCGGGCATTCCCTTTCCCGGATTCGGTTCTTTTGTGTTCAGTTTTCTCTTTCCCGGATTGCCTTCCAGCTTTTTTACCGCTGTAGGCTTTGGCTTTCTTCCAGCCATAGAGCATCGCCCTCCTTCCTTCCAAATTTCACTTTTCATTTCGCGATTTTGCACGCGTGACCCCCGCGCCGTTCCCTGGGAGCCATACCTGTAGAGATTCGCACCGCCCCTACCCGCGATGGTTTCCCCAGTAGTCCCCTCTCTTCGCGTGTATGGTTGAGTGACACGACTTGCACAGCGCGATCAGATTACTTCGATCGTGTGTACCACCTTCACTCAGAGGCAGCTTGTGGTGGATCTCTTCAGTCGGCACGATAATTCCACGTTCAAGACACAGCTCACAGAACGGATGCTCCGCAGCATACTTGTCACGGATCCTCTTCCATGCACGACCGTATCTCTTCTTCGTAGACTTATCTCTGCCGTACTTCTCATAGTTGCTATTACTCAGCTTCTCATGCTCTTCACAGAACCTTTTGTCTGTCAGCTTCGAGCATCCGGGATAAGAGCATGGATGCTTCGGTTTCCTTGGCATCATTCCACCTTCTTTCCCATAGAAAAAGCCGCCACGGTATTTTGCTCCGCAACGGCTCTCTCATCTTTCGCTTTTGCCAGTTTAACAATATCACATAGGCTTACTGTACCGAACTTGATTTTACTGTATTGTTTCCGGAATCGTTATTTCATCCAGAGCATTCCTGTGAAGGCGGAATACATTATCGATACCGTAACCAAGCTCAATGGCGATCTCTTCCCATCTCATATAGGACAGATACCGCAGTTCCAGTATTGTCTGAAGTTCCGCACTCTCCACTGCTTTGATCCTGCGGATGATATCCTTCTTCAGTTCCACAAGCTTCATCATATCCTGATTGATCTCGTTCTCCAGGTCGATGATCTTTATAATGGCATCTTCCATTCTGGAACCATCCCTGTTCGGGCTCTTCGGCATATCCGAATATGTCACCGTTGCTTTGGTCGCCAGATCATGGAGATCCTCGATCTGCCCCAGCTTACTCTCGATCCGCTGGTTCAGTCCGAAGGCCTGTGATAAATATTTCTTGGCTTCCTGCTGATGTCTGTTCATAAGCTACCTCCGATTGGATTTATTTTTTCTCCCTCGGATTGACTCTGATTGTCTCACTTCGTCCTGAAGTCTCTTGACCAGGTATTCTCCGTCCACGCTTGTCAGCTGGCTGCACCAGCCGGAATGGAAAAACTTCTCGATCTCCAAAACCTCATCTATTGCTTTTCGATCCTTCGGATGTGCCTTGATCTTCTTAAGAGCCACCCTGTAATCAGCGACTGCCTGCAGAATGATTGCATTCGCCAATCGCTCATACGGATCCTCTGCCAGATTTTTATTTCCTGCCATAGGCACTTACCTCCGCTTTCACGGCATCGATCAGTCTGGCCTGCGTGTTGCCCTTTGCGTTAAGTGCCTTCATGATTCGCTCATCAATCGAATCGGCTGTAATAATATGCTGCACCACGACCGTCCCGGATTCCTGCCCCTGCCTCCAAAGCCTTGCGACAGTCTGCTGATAAAGCTCCAAGCTCCAGATCATGCCGAACCACACCAATGTGTTGCCACCGCTCTGAAGATTCAGTCCGTGTCCTGCAGAAGCCGGATGTATCAGTCCCACTTCCAGTCTTCCTGCATTCCAGTCTTCGATGCTCTGATCCGAATCCAGCTTTCCGTAATTCACACCTAAAGCTTCCAGCCTGTCGATGATCCTTGTCAGGTCGTGCTTGTACCAATACGCCACCAGAATGCTCTTGCCGTTTGCCGCTTCGATGATATCCTCCAAAGCATCCAGCTTCTTATCGTGAATGAACTCGATACCGCCGGCATCGGAATAAACAGCACCATTCGCCATCTGCGTCAGCTTTCCGGAAAGCGTCGCTGCATTGGCAGCCGTCACCTCACCGCCCGGAAGATTGATCACCAGGTCACTGGCCATCGCCTCATACTTCTCACGCTCATCCTCATCCAGATATACCGGATATTCGGAGTTGATCAGTTCCGGCATCTGCAGGTGATCCGTTCCCTTCATGGAAATCGTGATATCGGAGATCCTGTCATAGATTCTCTTATCAGCACCCTTCCTGAGCCTGTAGCTGTATACGATCGGACCGTTTGTCTGATCCGGTACAAAGTACTCGACTCTGTACTGGCTGATAAACCTTCCAAGTCTCTCTCCCATATCCAAAACCTTGTATTCTGCAAAGAGATCCATCAAACCATTGCTGGAAGGCGTGCCGGTCAAGCCCACAATCCTTTTCACTCTCGGCCTTACCTTCATAAGAGCCTTGAACCTCTTTGCCTGCCAGTTCTTAAAGGATGACAGCTCATCGATCACCACCATGTCGTAGTCAAAGGGCAGTCCACTCTTTTCGATCAGCCAGGGAACGTTCTCCCTGTTGATGATGTAAATATCCGCATCCGCCTGAAGCGCTTTCATCCTCTCTGCTGCCGTACCGACTACTATGGAATATCGAAGCCCACGCAGCTGATCCCATTTCTGGATTTCCGCTGACCATGTATGCTTCGCCACTCGAAGCGGTGCGATGATCAGCACCTTCGTCACCTCAAAGCTGTCAAACATCAGATCGTTCAGTGCTGCCAGCACGATACTGGTCTTGCCCATACCCATATCCAGCAGGATCGCCGCTATGGGATGCTCCTTTATGAAGTTGATTGCATATATCTGATAATCATGTGGATTGTATTTCATCCAGTATTCCTCCAATCTGCTCCGGATCATCCAGTACATAAACCCGGAAGCCTAATCTCATCAGAAGCCGGTGCCGTGAACCCTGCAGCGGTCTCGGACGTTCACCCGGTGCCTTGACCTCCACCAGTCCGAAGTGCCTGCCCGGCAGTAAGACAATCCGGTCGGGCATCCCATCAAATCCTGGAGACACCCACTTCGGACAGATGCCGCCGCGCCTTTTCACCTCAGTGACAAGCTTCTGCTCTATGACTTTTTCACGCATCGCTAACCTCCATCAAAGTTTTCAGGTGTGCAGGTCGTGAAAGTCATCCCGTAAACTCCCTTTAAGGCATTTTCAAAAAACTCTCTTATAGGACTTTTAGTAGTAGACCTTCACGACCTGCACAATGGCTTAAATCAACGTTTCTGATAGTTCACCATTCTGAAAACAGTTACTCCATTGACTTGCATGACCTGCACATCAGTCCAGGAAGTCCTGTCCTTCCTTCAAACTCAGACCATGAACCATAATTCCGGAGCGCGTCTTGCGTCTGACAAAACCTGCCTTTTCGATCGCTGAATAGAAGTCCGTTGTGCTTCTGGTAAATTCACCATTCTGCAGGCAGTACGCCCTGTATGCCTGATACAGTTCCCCGGACTTCTCCGAAGCATCCTTATCAACGTCACAGCAGTCAGCCAGAAAATGTCCCATCCAGTCGTTGTCCTCGCGATATGCTTCAATCGCATTCTCCACGACCTTCGGCAGCGGCACCTTGAAATTCATCTCCACTGCCTTCTTCGCCCCGTCGATGATCCAGCTCATAATGAAGGAACCGGCGTGATCGTACAGGTAATCTGCATAATTCTTGATGTCATTCTTCCCGGTGATCTTCGCATTGAAGGGAATCACGATCAGCCTTCTCCAGATGCCATCATCATTGGCACCCACCTTCGGCAGGTGGTTCGTGTACAGCACCAGCGTATGTGACGGAACAAAATGGAACGGAGCCTTATACTTCTTCTCCGCCTGGATCTCATCCGTAGAGCAAAGCTGCTTCACTGTCGCCGTATTCAGCCTCATGCCTTCCTCCATCTCGGAAGAAATGATGAGCCTGCGGCCTTTTAGTTCTGCCATCTCTGGCTTGATATTTCTCTTGCAGTTCATGGTCAGTGCTTCCGCAGACAACTTCCCGGCGTAATCTCCCAGAACCCGGAAAATCGTGTTCCAGAAAGTCGATTTACCATTGGCACCGCCACCATAGGCAATGATCATGTGCTCCTGATAGACCTTCCCGATCGCCGCCATTCCGACCACCAGTTGCACATAGTCGATCAGCTGCTGATCCTTGCAGAAGAAAAGCTTCAGGGCATCCAGCCACAGCTGCTTTCCTTCTTCACCCGGAGCACAGGTTGTAATCTTCGTGATCAGGTCTCTCGGATCATGCGGCTGCTCCCCGGTCAGTCCCTTCTTCAGGTCATAGGTGGCAACCGGCGTATTGATCAGGAACTCATTTTTGTCCAGATCATTCACGTCGATCCCGATCATCGGCTTCGCCGCATTCCCGGTGGAAATGATGTATTTGTAATCACGCCTCTTCAGCACAAACTTCAGATAAGTCTCCGCTGCCACGAGCGCATACAGAAGCGGCATCTGATCCGGCGTAACTTCCTTCGCCACTGCTTTCGATCCGCTCTTAACAATCGGTTCCGGTATCCCGGCATCGACCAAGTCCTTCTCCGCATCTTCCTTGTCCTGCTGAGCATCCACCAGCTGCAGGTCAAGGAACTCTTCGATCGCACCGATGGCCAGCTGCACATCCTCCACCCAGCGTTCACCGTCATATCTGAGATAATCCGTAGCCGCTGAAAACCTGAGCTCACTGCCATATTCCTGCACCAGCACCTTCGCCTGCCCGATATCCGAATAGTCCTCCGGCTTCAAAGACGCATCGCTGAAATCGGCATTATACTGATCCGGCGGCACATACCCGTCAGAGGAAGAAATCTTCTTATTGAAGAACCTCACGGCACTGTTCCAGATGGTGTTCAGCTCTGCCTCCGGAAGCGGCGGATCACATTTCTCCGCATGCTCCATGAATGCCACATGAGCCTTTTCTGTGTCGCCGTATCTCTTCAGAATCCTGGACGCGAACCGGCTCATGGTGTTATTGCGGCTTCCCTGAAGGATCGGACCGGAGCTCGTGCCCTCCTGCTTCTCAGGCTCATCTGTCTCCACGACCGGGCTGATCTCTTCATCGATCGTCATCCAGCCTTCATGCCAGATCACTTCTCCGGTATCCGCACCGAAGATGAACCTTGCCGCATCCAGCGCATTATCATCGAAAAATGTGTACTGCTTCTGGATGGCGATCTTCAGACCGGCATATACCTTCTCATCTGTAATCTCTTCGATTTGGAAATAAACATGGAACCTCGGTCTCTCGGACTTGCCGTCCTTCACCTTCATGTGGTTGCGGCTGAACGCTATTGCATAGGAAAAATCCCCGAACAGCTCTTCCATCTTTTCCGGCGTGATCCATTCCTCCGGATCTTCGGAGTGATCGTTGTCACAGTCCATGACCGCCACATTGGAACGAATGAAGTTTTCCTTGCTGCGGTAGTTTTTCTTATATTCACCGCACACATGGTCCTTCTTGATGGCTTCCTGCAGCTCCGCCGCGTTCCCTGCTTCCACCCGGTTCGGGTACAGGCAGTTCTTCGCGTCAGAGACCACATTGGCCGTCTGCAACACTAAGCGCATAAACAAACCTCCTGTAAAAAGTAGTAAAGCCCCTACGGCTTTCCACTCCTTAAAGTTCCCTGGCTCACCGTCATTCCGATGAATCAGGGAACTTTTTTCATTTTTCGAATTGCTTCCTTTTATATGGCGAAATCGACCTGCACCTTTTTTCAGATTCCATCGGAATCCATCTGCCGCAGGGAACTTTATGTGGTGTACGGAGAAGAGCTCCGGCGATGCGAAAAGAAATTTTCAAAATCATCGGAATAGCGAAAGCCCAGGGAACTTTAAGAGGTAGAACGGCAGGAAGCCATTCGGAAAGGAAGGTGCTGCAGATGCAGAAAGAATCCATTGAAAAAACCGCCGGACTCGACGGAACAGACGAAGAACTCATCGATGTTCTGATCGCCATCAGTGTCGTAGCCAAGCGGCTTGCAAGAAAACTACAGAATGAACAGAAGGGAGAAAGTCAACATGAGCAAAATGAGTGAACTCTCTGCCATGATCGACAACCTGATCAGCTGCGGAGAAACCCTGGCAGAGACCGGCAGAGCTTTGAAGGAATTCTATTCCGGAACCGAAGAAGCAGCCCCGGCAAAGCCTGAGAAGAAGACAAGGAAACAGGATCCTGCTCCTGCAGAAGCACCTGCAGAAAAGCAGTATTCCAAGGAAGAAGTCAGAGGGATCCTCGCAAAGAAAGCAAACGAAGCAGAAGGCCGCTTCAAGGCAGATGTCAAAGCGATCGTTCAGAAGTACGGCAACGGAGGCAGCCTTACCAATGTGGATCCGAAGGACTACGCGGCGCTTGTCAGAGAGGTGGAAGGATTAACTGATGCCTAAGCATGCGTATCTTTCCGCCTCCGCAAGCCACAGATGGCTCGCCTGCCCGCCCAGCGCAAAGCTGTGTGCCGGCATCAATGACAACGGCAGTCCATATGCCCAGCAGGGAACCGATGCACACGCACTCTGCGAATACAAGGTGGAGAAGCTTCTGGGAAGGAGTCCTGAGGATCCGACTGAGAACCTGACCTGGTTCGATACGGAGATGGACGACTGTACCGATCAGTATGCAGCCTACGTCGCAGAGCAGATTGAAGAAGCAAAGACACACTGCTCCGACCCGCTGATCCTGATTGAGGAAAAGCTGGACTTCTCCAAGTGGGTACCGGAAGGCTTCGGAACCGGCGACTGCGTGATCATTGCGGACGATGTGCTGCATATCATCGATTTCAAATACGGTCTCGGTGTCCTGGTGGATGCCGAAGATAATCCGCAGATGATGTGTTACGCCTTAGGTGCTCTGGATACCTACGAATATCTCTACAGCATCCAGACTATCCGCATGACGATCTTCCAGCCCCGTCGGGACAACATCAGTACCTATGAGATCAGCAGAGACAATCTGATGAAATGGGCTGAGGAAGTCTTAAAGCCTACCGCAGCTCTGGCCTACAACGGCGAAGGCGAATTCAGAGCCGGTGATCACTGCCAGTTCTGCAAAGCAAAGGCAACCTGCCGCAAACGTGCCGAACACAACCTGGAGCTCGCACAGTATGACTTCGAGATGCCGCCCAACCTGGATGAAGCAGAAATCGCTGCCATCCTTCCCCGGATCGATGATCTGGTCGCCTGGGCAAATGACATCAAGGAATACGCACTCCAGCAGGCACTCAGCGGCGTAGAGTATCCCGGCTTCAAAGTCGTAGAAGGCAAATCGAACCGTAAATACTCCGATGAGAATGCAGTCGCATCCACGGTGGAAGCCGCCGGTTTCGATCCTTATGAAAAGAAGCTTCTGGGAATCACAGCAATGACTTCTCTTCTCGGCAAGAAGAAGTTCAACGAACTCCTGTCCGGCTTCATCACAAAGCCGCAGGGCAAACCGACACTTGTGCCGGAGTCAGACAAACGACCGGCACTGAACACAGCCAAATATGATTTTAGCGAAGAATAAGGAGGAAAAAATCATGGCAAACAAAGTAACAATTCCGACAAAGGTAATCACAGGCGTAAACACCAGATGGAGCTATGCGAATGTCTGGGATCCGAAGAGCATCAACGGCGGTGCTCCGAAGTACAGCGTGTCGCTCATCATTCCGAAGTCCGATACCGCTACGGTCGCAAAGATCAAAGCAGCCATCCAGGCAGCTTATGAGGAAGGTCAGAGCAAGCTGAAGGGCAACGGCAAGTCCGTTCCTGCCCTCTCCGCTATCAAGACACCTCTCCGTGACGGAGATCTGGAGAGACCGGATGATGAGGCTTACAAGAATGCCTACTTCATCAACGCCAACAGCGCAACTGCTCCCGGCATCGTGGATGCGGACAGACAGCCGATCCTCGAACGCTCCGAAGTCTACTCCGGCGTTTACGGCAGAGCAAGCATCAACCTGTACGCCTTCAACAGCAACGGCAACAAGGGTATCGCCTGCGGTCTGAACAACCTTCAGAAGATCCGTGACGGTGAACCTCTCGGAGGCAAGTCCAGAGCTGAGGATGACTTTGCAACGGCGGACGATGAGGATGACTTCCTCGACTAACCTGACAACCAATGCAGGTGGCGGCAATACCGCCGCTACCTGCGGCAATCTACAGAAAGAATGAGGTAATAATCATGGAATTTGCAAACAGTGTAGTAAATCTTATCGGTAACATCATATGCTTAGGTCTTCTTGTGACCTTCCTTGTGGGACTGATCTTCGGGATCAAGTTCATGATTCAGGCAAAAACGCAGGATCGTGAAGAGTATTTACGCAAGAAAGAAAAGGATGAGCTGGAACGCAAAGAAGCAGAGCTCAGATACCAGAGGATGCTGGAAGACAGACGTTAAACAGACGGGAGGCGGCAGGTATAATCTGCCGCTTCTCTTTTCATGGAAAGGACAATGATGATGAAAGAAATGTCAATCGACTTAGAGACTTACAGCGACATGAACATCACCAAGTGCGGTGCTTACAAGTACGCTGAGTCTGATGAATTTGAGATACTGCTCTTCGGAGTCTCAGTGGATGGCGGACCCGTCAAGGTATACGACCTTGCCTGCGGCGACACCATTCCTGAAGAGATCCTTGCAGCATTATCTGATGAGAATGTAACCAAGTGGGCTTTCAATGCTTCCTTTGAGCGGATTTGTCTCTCCAACTGGCTGAAAAAGCATCGCCCGGAATACTTCACCGGCTACAGCATCCCGGAGGATCCCGCCAGTCAGTACCTGAATCCGGCATCCTGGAAATGCACCATGATCTGGTCAGCCTATATGGGACTGCCGCTCTCACTGGAAGGTGTCGGAGCCGTCCTGAAGCTGCAGGATCAGAAGCTGAAGGAAGGCAAAGACCTGATCCGCTACTTCTGCAGTCCCTGCAAACCGACCAAAAGCAATGGCGGACGCACCCGGAACCTTCCTGACCACGATTCGGAGAAGTGGTCACTCTTCAAATCCTACAATAAACGCGATGTGGAAGTAGAAATGGCGATACAGAAGCGCCTGTCGAAATACCCTGTCCCGGACTTCATCTGGGATGAATATCATCTCGATCAGGAGATCAACGACAGAGGCATCGCCCTGGATATGGATGTGGTGGAAAACGCCATCACCTTTGATGAACGTTCAAAGGCTGCCCTCTCCGAAACCATGCAAGATATTACCGGCGTGGAGAATCCAAACAGCGTGGTTCAGATGAAGGCCTGGCTCTCTGAGAACGGTGTGGAAGCGGAATCCCTTGGGAAGAAGGATGTAGCAAAGCTGATCAATGATACCGACGGTCAGGTGGAAGAAGCCCTCAGGCTCCGCCTGCAGCTGGCAAAATCATCCGTGAAGAAATATCAGGCCATGCAGAATGCTGTCTGCAGGGATGGCAGAGCCCATGGCATGTTTCAGTTCTACGGAGCCAACCGCTCCGGCCGGTGGGCAGGCAGACTGATACAATTACAGAACCTTCCTCAAAATCACATGCCGGATCTCGCAGAAGCCAGAGCCATTGTAAAAGCCGGCGATTATGATACGCTACAGCTGCTCTATGATGATATCCCGGACACACTGTCACAGCTGATCCGTACAGCCTTCGTGCCCCGTTCCGGATGCAAATTCATTGTCAGTGACTTCTCAGCCATCGAAGCCAGAGTGCTGGCCTACCTTGCCGGTGAGACCTGGCGTTCCAAGGTATTTGCAGAAGGAAAAGATATCTACTGTGCCTCTGCCAGCCAGATGTTCGGCGTACCGGTAGAAAAGCACGGTATCAACGGTCATCTCCGTCAGAAGGGAAAAATCGCAGAATTGGCTCTCGGATACGGCGGCAGCGTTGGTGCACTGAAATCAATGGGAGCTTTGGAAATGGGACTGACCGAAGAAGAACTGCAGCCGCTGGTCAACTCCTGGCGGAACTCCAACCCGATGATCACCGCATTCTGGTGGGACATCGACCGCGCCGTCAAAACCACAATCACACAGCGCATCCAGACCGAAGTGCGCGGGATCCGCTTCTTTTATAAAAGCGGCATGCTGTTCATCAAGCTTCCCTCAGGCCGCCTGCTCTCCTACGTTAAGCCCCGTATCGGAGAAAACCAGTATGGCGGCGAATCCGTCACCTATGAAGGAGTCGGATCAACAAAGAAATGGGAACGCATCGAATCCTATGGTCCGAAGTTCGTGGAGAACATCGTCCAAGCCGTTAGCCGCGACATTCTCTGTTACGCCATGAAGACTCTCCAGCACTGCTTTATCGTCGGTCACGTTCATGATGAGCTGATCATCGAATGCAGCCCTGATGTTGACCTAGATGTGATCTGTAAACAAATGGGCAGATCTCCGGACTGGATGCCGGACATCCTGCTCCGTGCCGACGGCTACGAGACTGATTTCTATAAAAAAGACTGACATGAAAATAGCGGCTCCCGGTTCAACGCCGGAGGGCCGCATAATCTTTAGCTATCTTCCCCACCTCTATGATATGGAGCTTTCATACGAGTATTTAACTTGTATATGTTCATGCTTCATGTGATTCACCTACACGTTATAACTGATTAATTCCGGGATTTCTCCTTCTTCCTGATAACGAAGAAATATATAAAACAACAAATGTCCAACCATTACATCAATATGGAAATCGTCCCCTGTAGTACGCCAGCAATTACTGCAATTCTCTACGACGATCCGACCATCCTCAATCATCTCTCCATAATGAACCGGAACAGGAATCTTTTTTGTGATAAGCTTCTTTTTACCTGAAGGCATCTTCTTAAGTTTTTCATGTATTTCCGGCTCTACAAAACAATTCTTCTGAATCGTTATAGTTCCATCATAAACATGATCGGCGTTTCGATACTCCGGTTCATTCAGATTATATCCGCCATACTCATATATGACGGTATGGTCGTCCTCGGCTATTTTATTTGCATGAGCACCAATTCCTTTACTCATAACCAAACCATCCTATTCTTATTCCGCATTCTTCCTCAACTGCTCGAATGCTTCCTTAATCCTTGCAGCCATCAACTTTCTTCTCTCCACAAGGAAATCTTCATACTTCATATTCTCCCAGCCATGTGGAAGAGCATTTTCTTTCTCCATCTGAAGTATCTCTTCCTCTGAGCGACCGGCACACACAATCGGATAGTAGATTGATGGTGCATCATCCAGAATATCCATGTTATCTTTCCAATCAATGAAGGCATAATTTGCCATCTGGTTGATCATAGAATCTTTATATCCCTGAGAACGCAAGTAAGCCTTTGGGAAAAGGTGATGCTTTTCCAGAGACTTTCTGTTTCCATCCGTACCAGGCTCAAAAAGCTTTGAAACCAGCAGGCTGCTCTTGGAGAACAGAATCTTTGCATTCATAATATTTAGAGAGGCGACATATGCATTCCATGCATTGTTTCCTCTACCAGACACAGCCAGACCCTCAGATCCAAGCAGCGTAATATCAAAGTAATCATTGGTAAGTCTTTCATTAACTCTGGAAAGAATAAAGCGCTTATACTCATCCAGCGTCTTCAGTTCTTTTATGCTGTTCAAGTGGCTTTCCACCGTAGACTCGAACGATCCAGTATACAGCGAAATCAATGAAGCATAGAAGAACCACAGCGACGTAAGATGCATATTATCGTTGTATGACGCATTGAAGCGGTGCTTCGCTATCAGATACAGGGCATATGTATAATAGATTGCATTGCCGGAAAGAATCATATCGCCCGATAAGTATCCAGCATTCATTATTGCTTTCAAGAACTCATGCCATGTATGGACATCAAGAACGTCCGGAAGCTTTGCCTTTAATGTATCGAATCTTTCAATGCGAAGATCCTCATCTACGGCACCTTTCTTATCAAAGTCTGCACCGCGAAGCAGCTTGTATCCATATTTCAGACGGGCTCTGTCAAAAGCATACGCAATAACCACTCGGACAATGTCCTGTGGATTCACAACTGTAAGCTGGTTGTAGGATGTCGTCTTTCCCTTTGCAGGTGCGGTGGATTCCTTGCTGAAAGCTTCGATCTCTCTCCGGCCTTCATCCCAGTACAGCGAAAGCAGGGTTAAAATGAAGTCATTCTGCTTCAGCGGTACTCCACCAGAATTCACTCGTACAAATATTTCTGAAACATCTTCCTCTTCCGCATTCGACTTAATACTGAAAATCGGGAGTGTATGTGATTTGAGGTTGAACACACCATTAATATGATCGGCAATCACCGCCTGCTCATCATCCGTCAGTGTTCCTTCCTTCGATTCACGATAATTCTTAAGCGCTTGGATAAAATCTCCGGTATACTTAAAAGCATTGCTGGTTGTAAACAGTTCACTTATGTTGTATATCCACTCCGGATCTCTTTTAGTCGCATTGGTACCAACCTCAAACTTATTCTCCAGTGGGCAATAAGAAATGATGATTGCCTTTTCATCAAACTTTGAATTAATGACCTTCTTACCCTTTATTACTGCATAAAGAGATGTCAACCGCTGCTGACCATCGATAATAACTTCCTTAGGAGAGTCATAACTGTGAGCATCTACGCCAATGGATTTTTTCTTTTCAAGTGTCGGGCATTCCCAGAGCATTAAGTATCCGATCGGATACCCACGCATCATTGAATCAAAAAGATCGCGAACCTTTGTATCCTTCCAAATAAAAGGCCTCTGAAGCTCCGGAAGGCCCAGTTCTCCTGTATCAATCTTTTCGATCAGCTGATTCACTGTCAGCGTTGTGTTACTAAAAATCTCTGGCATTGATATAGCCCTCCTAACAGTTATTGATTACGCCGCCTGCTTATAGTGCGTATAAATATGTTCGTATATTGCCTTCCGGTATGCTTCCAACCGATCAAACATGCTGTCCGGGATCTCTTCATAAAGCACATTTCTGATCAGAACATCAACCGCTGCCCTGGTCTCCTGCTTATCTGTCCAGTGATCCATACCGGCGATTCTCTCTTTTATTTTCTTGAGCAGATCTTTGGACATCTTCTTGATCTTATCTATATCGCTCTTCGACAGATTCTCTGAGAAAAGCAGGTCATAAATCGACAGCTCTTCATCACTGGAGAACCCTTCACGCGCATATCTCTGCTCTTCCTCTGACATATTCTTTGCCAGATCCATCAGCTCCATAAAGGTCTTCTCTATGGTTGTCCGATCCTGCTCCGCATTATAGGTCTCGATGATTCCCATATAGCGGACATAATAATCAACGCGTGACGGATTTACAGCCATCATCTTTGATAAGCGCTCCTGCACCAGATCATTTAGGTCTTTGATCATCAGATTCTTTCTCTTCACCTTTGCGAACTCTGCTGCCAGCAGATCAAAATCAATCTGACTTATATCAAAGCGGCGGGATTCCACCAGGCCTTCGCCCTCCTGATGCTCGATCTCCACATTTTCATTGATGATGTGGTTGATTTCCACCATCAGATCTGTCGTATCAATATGTTTGCGCTTCTTCTGCATCTCCCGGAAAATAGCGCAGATAGCATCCGTCTGATCACGGACATCCTGCGTAACATCATTACGATCAAGATACTTAACAAGTCTGCTGATCTCATTCACATATGTATCAAATGATTTCTTAGTCTCCGGATCAGAGCACATTGCTTCTGCCCCATCCTTAAGCAAAGCCATTTTCTTAAAATTCTCAGCCTTGATCAGCGCATCCAAGTCAAAATCATGCTCTGCCAGCAGTTGCTTTGCATCTGCGGCGGCTCTTATGATTTGCTGAATCAGTTCTTCTTTATTGACGGTCGGATCGATTGCGTTCCGCCCGTTCTTATTTGCTGTATAATCATTCAGCGCCTTCTTCAAGGCTCCGACAATACCTATATAATCGATGATGAGACCGTTGCTCTTGCCGGCAGCAACACGGTTTGCCCTGGCGATTGTCTGCATCAACGTATGTGCCTTCAGCGGCTTATCAAGATACAGACACGACAGCGACTTAACATCGAAACCGGTCAGCCACATCGCACAGACAAACACAACACGGAAATTGCTGTCGGAATCCTTGAATTCCTTATCCACCTCCCGCTTCTCCATCTTTGTCCTGTGCGGCAGAATATCCAGATCCCACTTCTTAAAGGTCTGGATCTCATTCTGTTCCTGGCTTATGACCACGCACATCTCGGTGTCCTTCATCCATTTCAGCTTCCTGGACAGCTCCATCTGCTCCTGATCAGAAACAGTGCTTGCAATCTTCTGTTCAAGTGCTTTGATTTCCTCCTGCCAGTATTCCTGTACGAAGTTATACATACGGACACAAGTGACCTTATTCAGGCAGACGAACATGGCCTTGCCTGTAGTCCACAGATCACTGTAATGCCCGACAAAGTCTTTTGCGATAGCACGCAGACGCGGCTCTGCAGTCAGAAGATGCACTTCCTTCTCAAATTCATGCATCACCTTCTCTGCCTGGTCCGGATTCAGATCCGCTTCTTCAATTGCATCCAGAATCTTATCCGTGATATCTGGATTCTTGATCTCCTTTATCTTATCGCCACGGTTTTCGTAATAAAGCGGAACCGTAGCCTTATCTTCTACAGCACGCTTAAAGTCGTATACGGAAATATAGCCACCGAATGTCCTGGCCGTAATCTCGTTGGATGATAACAGCGGTGTTCCGGTAAATCCGATGCGGGATGCTGTAGGCAGTAACTTCTCAATATTATCAGCGAACACACCATACTGGCTGCGGTGTGCTTCATCCGAAATGATGAGAATATCATGATCGGGATAGATCGGCGGCTCATCCGGCTTATTAAACTTCTGGATCAGTGTGAATATAAAGCTCGGATTGCCCTTCAGTTTGTTGACCAGATCCGTTCCGCTTGTCGCCATAAATTTCTTTCCCTCGGTCTTGCCAAGAAGGCCGCAAGCCTCAAAAGTACCACAAATCTGCTTGTTCAGCTCATCACGGTCTGTTAATACAACAATCGTCGGAGATCCAGGGAATTTCCTGCGGATCTTCTGTGACAGGAATAGCATGGAATAGCTCTTGCCGGATCCCTGCGTGTGCCAAAAAACACCCAACTTACCTTCACGAAGCTGGCGTTCTCCATATGCCTTCACCGCTTCATTTACTCCCAGATACTGATGGTTCCTTGCCAGAATCTTCACAGTCTTTCCATCGGAATGATCATAAAGGATGAAGTTCTCATACAGATCCAGGAAATTCTCCTTCTTGCAAATACCACGGAGCATGGTTTCCAGCGCCACACTACCTTCATCATCCTCAGACAGACGCTTCCATTCATGGAAAAATTCATATTTGCTACCAAGCGTTCCCACCTTAGCCTCCATGCCGTTGGACAGCATAAGGAAGGCGTTATAATAGAACAGGAACGGAATGGTATCCTGGTAATCTGTGTAGTTATCCGTATATGCATTCTCCACATCCACATCATTCCGTTTCAGTTCTATGAACAAAAGCGGCAGGCCATTTACAAAACCCACGATATCTGTTCGTCTGCGGTAAAGATCTCCGTGAATCTTCAGTTCCTTAACAGCAAGGAAATGATTATTATCAGGATCATTAAAGTCGATTACAATGGCCTTCTTTTCTTCTGTCTTTCCGTTTGGCTTCTTAACTGTTACAGGAATACCATCACGGATCATGAAATACTTCTCTTCATTAATCTGAAGCAACGATGCTGAAGATAGGTATGAAGAAAGCGTTTGCCTTGCTTCGGTGATCTGAGCATCATTAATCCACGGATTCAGTTTCTTCAAAGCCTGGTTAAAATATCTCCACAAGACAATTTCATGGTAGTCCTTCCTGCCAAGAGTACCGTTCTCCCCCAGCACCTCCTGATTATAGGCAAAGACGACATCCCATCCCAGCTCATCATGCATAAGAGCTGCCGCGCTGTCCTGGACTAATACATTTTCGGAGTATTCATATTTCATAAGGGATGCCCTCCTTGTAATCGATTTGAGGTTTATACTGACCTCACAGTTTTATTTCTCCCGACATAAGCTTTGGAAGTATACGGTCTCGGGCTTCGCATAATAGTCTATTCTGATTGAGTAATAACTGACGTTTTTCAAACATTCTTTGAAACGGAACATATAATTCACTGGTTCCAGTCAAAAGTGTAATTGTATCTATATGCTTCTTACCCAAATGAGCCACTGTTGCCCCTACTACTGTCTTCTCAAAATATTTTATGGGTTCATATATTGCCGTAAGAAACCATCCCTTCATTCCGTTGTTCCGTGGTTTCATACAACAGGTTCGCTGAACAAGATATGAATCATCACCACACCAGGAGTTTATATGAAACTCTCCATCCATGCCTACAACGATATCCCCATTATGAATAATATACTGAGCATCAGCTTCTTCCGTCGTGAAATCGCTAGTTATTCCGGATGGAATGTTGCGGATCCTAATGATTGGCATGCCATCTTTTTGTGTATTGAAAAGAGAGCCATCAAATGCGTATCCATACTGAACGTCCGCTATATCAATTAGTTTCTCTTTCTTCCACCCAACTGGCACACCATCAACAATCTCCGCATTCTCGTGTCCTGGAAAACGAAGGTTAACAAACCATTCCTTATAAAGTCTCTGTGCCGCTTCCTCCAGTAATTTGATCTGCTTTTGATTGTTCAAAATCAATGCATCATACGCTGATAGAATTCCCGCAATTCTCTTTTGCTCACCAATCTCTGGAAGCTTCACTTCGAGACTCAGAAGATCTTCATTCTTCAGACTCGCTCGTGTTGTCATTGTTGAGAAGGCTTGGAACTCACCCCTGAAGCTTGGCATCCGCATATAGTATCCAATATACTCCGGAAGTACTCTGTCAGTGATCGGTCTCATCCTTTTTGTGAAACCGTTATAAGTGGCGTTTGGATAATCCTTTAGCGCAACACAACTCATTCCTAATTCATCGGATGTTTCACTTGTCCTTGTAACGAACACGTCTCCACGCAGGATGGAATAGCTCTCACGCTCTTTTTCTGTGGATTGCACGAAATCAGTTAATTCTTCCGGCAGAAAATAGTTATTGAACACAGTTGAAAACGTAAGAAATGGATATCCGCTGCCAAAAAACTTACCGCCTTTTGACAGTCCGTTATGGACCTCATAAAGGTCCCCAAGCTTTACACTTTCCCAATTCTTCATATTCCCATCTCCTTCATGTTCTGTGAGATGGTATCCATCAGTCGATTGCTCTCATCCTGAAGCTTCAGTAACTCATTATGAATCTCACCCATACGCTCATGGAAATCAACACCGTCATCTTCAATCGGAGCAACACCAACATATGCACCAGGAGTCAATGACCAGCCTTTTTCTTCAATTTCATCCTGATCAGAAATCTTACAAAATCCAGGAACATCCTGATACTCTCCATCACCGAATTTGCTGTAAAGCCATACGGCCTCTTTGGCTATCGTGAGCTGTTCTTCCTGTTCGGCAATCTTCTCATCAAACTCAGCCTGGATCCTTTTCTTGTCCTTCTTGGCAGCAGAGTCCGCAGCAGCCTTAGCCTCACTTCTCAGTTCTTTAATATGATCCTCCTGAGCATGAAGGATCTCCTCAAAATCACCTTCTCCCAGAACAGAATGGTATTCCTCAATAAGATGCTGGTACTTGTCAATTTCTCCACGATATAGCCACACAATGGCATTCATGTTTTTCAGCTGCCAGTCGCTCCATTCATTAAGGGTACGATCTACGACAGTGAAATAATTCCTGGCATCGATAAACAGAACCTTGTCTTTAAGCGCTTCTGCCTTTCCCTTGTCGAAGAACCACAGACTGCAAGGCAAGCTCTTTGTATAGAAGAAATTATTACCAACGCTGATCATGACATCCACATGACCGGTTTTGACCAGCTGCTCTCTGATATCTTTGTCCTTTCCCTGGCTGTCTGTTGCTGAAGAAGCCATAACAAAACCGGCTCTTCCGGTCTCGTTAAGATAAGCATAGAAATAAGAGATCCACAGATAGTTTGCGTTGCCGATCTCATTTGCCTTGTTCACGCCCGGCAACCCAAACGGTAATCTTCCAGCATTCTGGGCAGCCTCTGCTTTTACCTTGTCCACATTGAAGGGCGGATTTGCCATCACGTAATCACAGCAACCCACAAGATTATGGGCATCATTATAGAAAGTGTTGGCTTCATTTCCGGACTTGATCACACCGGTCAGCCCATGAACCGCCATATTCATAAGGCAGAGCTGAGCATTGTACTCGACCTTCTCCTGCCCATAGAACGTCATAGCCTTATTGGCAGACATTCCCTTACTATTGACGAAATCACCGGACTGTACAAACATACCGCCGCTGCCACAGGCAATATCCGCCAGCACTCCGGAAGTCGGTTCCAGAATATTTACGATCATTTTTACCAGAGACTTCGGTGTGAAGAATACGCCGTCATCAGATGCCACTGCCGGAGCAAACTTACTGAGGAAATATTCATAGATGCGTCCGATGACATCGCCGCCCACATCATCAAGAGCATTATTGTTAAAGATACGCAATAACTCTGCCAGCAGATCATCAGCAAAATTGGTATATTCTTTCGGAAGAACGCCGGCCAACTGTTCAGACTGAGCCTCAACCAGCTCCATCGCATGGTTCACAACCTCTCCCAGACTGTTCATCTGCTGCCCGTTTTCAGCAACGATATTCGCTGCCTTGATATCTTCCGGCAAATTTACAAGGTATGAATACTGTGCTTCTTTCGGAAGATATAGAGCGCTCTTCTCCGCGAAGTCGGAGGCTTCTACAGGCATTACGCGACCATTCCTGACAGGTCTGTCCTTTAGGATCTCTTCCTCCACCTTCTTAAATCTGCTATATGCATATCTAAGGAACAGCAAACCCAGTACCGGCATACAGTACTGCTGAGAAGTGAGCTTAGATCCCTGACGTAATAGATCCGCAGCTTCCCAAAGGTCTGCCTCCAATTTTTTTATGCTCTTGTTGTCCATTATCTTTCCTCCAACTGTTTGTCTCTGTGGAGCTTACACTCCTTCATTGTCATTCTATTCTTTATGCTGTCCTAAAAAATGGACTCGTTATTGTTGATATACAAATATTTCCGGACTGTTATATCTTACTTGTATCGCCTCACGCTTCACACTTTGGTTCTCAGTTTCAAGCAGATCTGCCTTAATCCGGAGCTTTCCATCCTCAGTATGAATGATGAAGTCTCGTCCCTTTGCAGTCATGTAAGTAGCTGCTTCTCTTGTGAAGCCATTTCGCTGAATCCATATCGCTGTTGGATCCGTGGATCCATACTCAACAAATTCATACCAGTCCATGAAAGCATCATCCGGATAAACCGCTCTATATTCTTTCGAAAACCTCAGGAAATAGTTTGATATCCGGAAAAGGATAATATCCTCGATGTCTTCCAACAAATTTCCTATCAGCGCATTCACATGTTCTGGCGTATTTTCAAATTCCACATAATGACCTTTGTATTTTACAAGCGCCGGTTTTCTGCTCGCATCTATCTTACAGAGTCTATTAGTCTCTTCATTCTGTACAATTTGATCTGCAACCATTCTTTCAATAGGCATTCCGGATACCCACTGGTTAAGTACAAAAGCATAGTGTTTTAACCGAGTTAGCTCACCACTATCTTTATTCCTAAATCCAAGAGTATCCATCTCGTATGTTTCCCACTTGAACACCTCGCATAACTCAACCAAAAAATTATACAGTTCGGTATAATTTGCTCTTCCTCCAATGTGGATAGCCGGGTAATGAAGCCCGCCTCTTATTTTGTCCTGTAATTTCTCCGTCTGATCAACTGACAAGGTTATATCCTCATCCATTGGATTCTCTGTATCACGGAATCTGTCTACGATCTTTTTTTCCACTTCCGGCTTCAGATATTCTGCGAACTCTTTTCTTACCCTACTCTGACGCTCATTAACAATATCCTTTAAAAGAATATTGCTGAACTTGCGTATAAGCGAATATTCACTCGGGGACTGATCCGGCTCTTTCAGCAGTTCCGTACTGCCGCTTTCCAGTGTCTTAACAATCTTCTCTTTTTGTTCTTCGCTCAGAGCTGTAACAAGCGACAGCTTCTGCGGTTCGATTTCCTCCTTCAGAAGTGACAAAAACCTTTCCTTATTTGTCCGCCACTTTATCGCAACAAGGAATACATTCCCATACAAATTAAACTCAATTCTTCCTACGCGCCCCATCAGGTTCCTGAAATCCACTGGCCCCATATCACCGCCATTCTTATGACTTGTGATAAATAGATTATCCGCAGGAAGATTTACGCCTTCAAGCAATGTGCTGGTACAGAACAAAGTCTTGATGGCACCTTTTTTATAAAGCAGCTCAATTCTTACTCTGATAGTTGCCGGCAGATATCCCATATGATATGCAACACCCTTTGTGATGATATCCGCCAGATAATAGTAGCTGTGAACCTCGTTTCGAATATCCTCAGCTAACTGCTGCAGCTCCAAATCCGGAAGCGGATCCAATGGATCAGCATATGCCAGAGCATATTCGATCACCCTGTCCTTATTGTTTGAATATATGATGTTCCGCTTCCCCTCTCCGATTTCTCGAACAAAATCAAGCAGTTCCTTGTTCGGATCAAAAGAGGAAAGCTTTGTGAGCTTCTGGGTACTCTCGTTATATGAATAGAGATCATGCCCTTTGCAATCGATCAGGAATTTCTCCTGATTGACCGGAGAAAACCTTGTCGCAAGAGTAAAGCTTTCTCCTTCTCCTTTTTCCGTCACAAGCTGCAGATAGATATCCGGATTAGGAATATTGGGAGACGCAAAGATAATATGCGGCGCATGATTTCTTTTCGCCAGCATATCCACAATCTTGTAGTAGTAAGCACTTCTGTCGTCTCTTTGTGATATTTTATGTGCTTCATCAACGAATAAGTATTCCATCGGCATATCCGGCAGGAGGATCAGAAGATAAAGCAACCGTTCCGGTGTCATGACAAAGATGAAATTATGCTCTTCTTCAAGCGCGACTGCACCAGCCGAGGTAACTATTCTGTAGTTCTTTTCATACAGGATATTCCCCAAGTCTTCTGTTATGTTGGCAGTCACTTCGTTGATCAAAGCCTTAGTAGGAACTACTATTGTAAAATTGCCATCTCCGTATTTTTCTATCTTCTCCTTTATGTACATCCTCATCACATAGGACTTGCCCAGCGATGTCGGAGCGGAATAACTCAGGAACTTCGCAGAGAATTTGTCGTATATCTCTTTTTGCGCCTTGAAAAAGTATTTGTCGGGAGCTGCTGGTATACGCAAATAGTCCTGGCTGAACTGAGTGAACAACCTCTCATAGAGCTCACTGCTTCTATAATCCGCAGCCTTTATGTTCATACCTCTGAAATTTGTAACATTTGTCAAGACGGATCCTAAATAATATCGTATCCGCTCATCCTCCGGGTCAAGCGCATGAAGAAGAGCCACGATTTCTTGCGCCATTAGCTTATGCTGTTCAGCCTTTTCGGCATCAACCGACTTTGACAGAATGTCGGCAAATCGCAACAGATCCCGAACATTCAATTCCCTTGCTTTTACATCTTTTAGCCCAAAAAGCTGCAAACCATAGTTGAAAAGCAAATTATCGTACAGCTTATTGAGATATTCATTTTGTTCGATATCCTTATAGATAGCGGCACCGATTGTTGTCATTTCCATCAAGCGGTACCCCCTATAAGTTCAGTCATAATAGAACTCCTGTCGTTATCCGCATCATTAAACGGAAGAACATATATGTAAAAAGAATCCGCGCCCATCTTAAGATCAGCTATTCTCTCCTGAACTCGTACAAGTGCTTTTTCAATGTCCTGCTCAATCCTCTTAACTACCGCATTTGTATATTCATCACGGCTGAAGTCTTCCGGATTCAGATCAAGTGTATATCCAAGGAAAACACCGTAAGCAGTACCGGCACCAGAATCGCCGCCATCTTCAGGTATCACAATTTTTTTGATTAGATGTGCGGTTGTTATATCAATTGACTTATTAAATTCTGCGCTATTAACTAGCTCCATGCCGGACAAACGATCCGATCTCAGCTTTTCAATTACCTCAAACGCCTGATCCACAGCACGCTCAAGATTACCTTGGAGATTTGATGCTCCGTAAACCAGTTCATACGTTGTATTTGATCCGGGAATCGTTAAAAAATGAATTCCGGAGCAACGATGTTCTGCACTCAATTCAATAGCACTCATAAGCTTGGGAGCTTTAAGTACTTCCTCCAGAAAGGCATAGATCAGCATCTCTCCCAGTTCATTACCTGTGGCATGTGCTCTTACGTACTGAGCCGCCTCCATTCCCAGGCTCTCAACATCATCCTTCAGATATTTCTCAATCTCAGCACGGTTAAAAACATATCTGCCTATATTTGCATTCAAAAGCTTTCTCAACCACGTATAGTCGAATCTATTCGACTCTATGCGGTATCTGAAGGCTTTTATATGGTTATGTCCTTTTATCTGTAGGTTTCCATCTACCACAGGCATAAAGGCCCTGCAGAAATATTTCTCCTGAAGAGTCTTTGTCAGAATCACATCAGGCGCAATCACTCTGGCGTTGAAGGTAATACTAGAAGCATCTGACGCAAAAGAGTCTATATAGGCTCTGTCGATATATGCCACCGATTCTTTCCCATAGTGGTTTTCTACCTTACCAGCAATCAAAAACAGATCCGCCAGCACTTCCGAAGGAACAAATACAAGCTTACGAAGCCACTGCTCTCTCGTGACATCCGGATCCCTAAAAAGAGGATCCTCGATATCATCATTGCGGATTATGTCCTTAAAAGCACAAATTCCCTTCTTTAGAGTCTCTATGTCAAGCTGAGGAACAATTTTCTTCTCAAAATAGTCCACCACATAGTCCCTGTTGGCGGATGCAGTGGCTGTTGTTATCTCCGAGGCAAGCGACCTTTCGCATCTTGCATAATTAGAGATTGTAGTTTCATCCACATACTGACCGTGTAGTTCATTAACGGAGGAAATGAGTGTTTGACCAAATTTATGTTGTTTTACATCCTGCAACGGATCTTTGCACAACAGCAGTACTTTAATAAATGTACCGAAGCAAATTCGTTTCACACTGATTCCTCCTTCCCATGAATACTTCAAATCTCCACATTATTCTTTGATGTAGTCCACTATGTCACCGATGTTACAGTCCAGAGCTTCGCATATCCTGCCAAGAACCTCCATGCTGACCGGCTGATCCTTCCCCATCTTAGCCATAGTAGAAGATGTGATGGTCGCTTTCGCCATCAAATCTTTCTTCATCATTTTCTTGTCGATTAGTATCTTCCATAGTTTGCTATAGCTAAATTTCATTTGGTTTCCTCCGCTAATCCAGAGCTTAAATCTATGTATACTATCCCTATCTTAAGTAGCATACCATAAAAATCCACTTTTCGCAAGTTTAAATCACTTTTCTCCAAGTCCGTTTTGTCAAAACAGAATTTCAATTCACTATTAATAAATTTTTTAAAAATCAGTGTGTCTCTGTACATGCTTCCGTTTTCTCTAAACTGCTTGTTCCAACTGATACTCATACACCTTTTGCCTGTCTTGAGTGCCAAATCCCCATCACCTGAAATTGCCAAGTATGCCAAGTCAATGCCAAGTCCCTTGTCATGGGATCTCATCGGAAAATGCCGTAATTTATTGGTGAAGGCAGCAACCAGGCGATGAACAGTTCCGATCAAGCTGTGTCCGAAAGTCGCCAAGCCTTCTTTATCAATCCATGCCGAAGCTCATAGGACGGCTGACGCATAGAAAGGTAAAAGGTAGCCAATATGTGTCAACTCAGTAAAGAAGACTGGCTCATGAATATTGAAAACACAGCCGCTGAAGCTGAAAAGAAATACGGTGCTGAAGCAGTTGAATTTGTTTTCAAAAAGTATGGTGCCACTTGTTCAGAAGACCTGAATCCTTCCGACTATTCAGAAGTGTTTGGGGAACTTTACCAGATGTCAGTAGACTAATCAAATGCCCTGAGCATGGCAATAAAAGGCTCTTCGCCGCGGGTGGTTGCCGATCTTGTGCACAAAGTGAGGCGCTCTACCGCCACCCAAAGCGAAGCAACTTGCAGGTGTCAGTTCAAGTAGAGCAGCTGACCGATTTGTAGGAGGATCCCTATGAACGGTCATCTGAAAGAACAAATGAATAACAGCCGCTTGGTTTCCTCCACAGCCAATCTACGGAGGAAATCAAAATGGCTAAGATTACAATTGAATATTGCAACAAGTACAGTTCCTTTGATGGAACTCCCGTAACTGAAGGCAAGGTTCTCGCACCGGTTCTGATCTCGGATGCAGAATTCCAGAGCAACAACACAATCATTCCGGAGAACCTGAGAACCTGGAAGCACTATGGTGTTCCGTTCAGAGTCGGATTCATGGTGGTGGACGAAGCAGATTTCAACAAGATGCTCTCCCTCTATTACTCCGGCATCAACGACTACTTTGAAGAGCATCCGGAGCTCCGCCCCGGCAGATGCGTTCTCGGATGGGATAACGAAGGCTTCCCGATCCTCTGCAGCAAGGAGAACCGCTGCAAGGGCTGTCCCAGACGTGCAGAGCACCTTCCGCGCTTCAAGAGCCGTGAGGACTTCATCCAGTTCACATCCTTCCAGGATACCCACGAAGATGAGGACGGCAACACCGTCGGTCTCGACATCGCAGATCCCAATGTAAATGTTGAGGAAGAAGCGATCCTCGAAACACTCTTCACAGAACTGGTGGAATATCTGGGCAAAATCAGCCCTCGCTATGCGAAGATCGTCACCCTCGGCAGGCAGGACTACTCGAAAGAACAGATCATTGCTGAGCTCGGTCTGAAGCCGTCCCGTGGCTATCAGGAAATCAACGCAGCGAAAGAACTGACGAAAAAGTTCCTCGAACTGTAAAACGCACGAATGGCGCTGTCGGATCCATTCCGATAGCGCCACTCTTTTATCTTCTGACCGGCTTACGTCCATTGAGCTGGAACCGGTCATGGCTCTTAATACTTTTTACCGCCTGTCGCAGACTGGTCGCCCTTCCATGCTGGTGGTAAGGGCAGGAAGCAAAATGCGAATGAAAGATGATAACTGTTCCCGGCTCCGGATAGCCCGGACTGTGCAGGCTCCAGTAGTGACCGGTGTTATTGGATTTGATGGTTACATCGTAGATGTCCTTATAGATGACGGTAAAATAGTTTGAGTCCAGAGAAGCCAGTTCATTTGCGTCAAACATAGGCGATCACCTTCCTTCCGCCACATACATAGCCTCCCTCTCTGCCACAATCTGCTGACGGATTTTCTTCTTCTCAGCGTCAAACCTTTTCTGAAGCAAAGCCATCTCTTTATCAAGAAATTCCTTCTCCCTGCTCTCTGTCTCAGCCCTCATAGTATCCGGCGTGATAATGAGCTTTCCGTCCTCACATTTTACAAGCACAGCCTCTCCGATCTGGAACCCCAGTTCTTCCAGCCATCGTCCCTGAAGCCTGAGTTGCGGAGCTGGATTACTTCCGCAATTCCAAATGCTGCTGATTTTAAGCGATCTGTATTCTTTTTTCTTTGTCATTCTTAGGTCCTCCTTTTTCGATGATTGTCGTATTCAGTTTCTGTTTGGGATATGGTCGCATGTCCCTTGATTCGTATTATAGGACATAGTCGCATGTCCGTCAAGAAAAATGTATGGTCGCATGTCCAGAAATGTGTTATACTCATTTTGTGTAGAAATCCATCCCCAAGGAGAATAAGAACATGGCAGAGAAAAAGGACAGCCGCCACAGAACCCTCACAGAGGCTCGTAAGGCAGCTAATAAGCGCTATATTGATAAATTCGTAGAGGTGAAAGTTAGAATGACTCCTGAGCACCGCACAGAGGTTCAGCAGCATGCTCAGGACATGGACGAAAGCACCACCGCCTTCATTAACAGAGCGATTGATGAAACAATGGCTCGCGATAAAGAAGCTAAAAAGAAATGACGACAATCGAAGCTACAATGAACAAGGCAGCCGGGATCTGATTCCTGACTGCCTTTTCTCTTAAATCATCTGAAAATGTATGAACGCATCCTTGATGGCTTTTCTCTTATCCTCCGGACACTGAGGAACTCTGTTCCCCTCCGTCTTCGGAAGATTATAATTGATCCTCTCCACAATTCCGCATTCTCTTTTGATCTGGGCGATATAAAGGTTCGATACCTTCAGCCCGAATTTTTTCAACACGTAGGACTTGATTTCTTCATAGGTTGCCTTGGTTTCCGCACTGGATACTTCAAGCTCTGAAATATCCAGATCCACTTCAATTGTCGTGTCCGGCTTGCGTTGGGACAAAAGGCAAACCGTCTCCACATGATTTGTCCAAGGAAACTGGTCCACTGCGACAGCTCTCTGTACATAGTAGCCGCCCTCGGCGAGCTGCTCGAGGTCACGTGCAAGAGATGTGGGTTTGCAGCTTACATAGATCATGTGATCTACGCCGTAGTTTATGATCTTGGCAAGTGCCTTGGAGTTAATACCATCTCTGGGCGGATCAAGGATGATGAGATCAGGTTTTGTCTCGATATCATCAAGAACCTTGAGAACATCACCTGCGATGAATTCGCAGTCTGTAAGGTTGTTTCTTGCTGCGTTTTCTTTTGCTGCAAGAACTGCCTCTTCTACTATTTCAACACCGATAACACGATTAGCTATAGGTGCAACAATCTGAGCTATTGTTCCAGTTCCACAATAAAGGTCGTAGATAACCTTGTCACCTGGATCCTCGTTAGTGTTGTGATAAAGTCCATCAATATACTCTCGTACTGTATCGTAGAGGACTTCCGCACTAAGTGAGTTAGTCTGGAAGAATGAGAAAGGTGTAATTCTAAAACGAAGTCCTAAGAGCTCTTCGTAGAAGTAGTCCTGTCCGTAAAGAAGGCTTGTACCTTCATCAATTACTGCATCAGCCTTTGAATCATTGATAGTATGAAGGATACCAACAATTCTGCCCTTGAGATCCAATGTCAGAAGCATGTCACTATATGCAGAAAGATCATGATTCTCCTGGGTTGTGGTGACAATGTCGATAAGAATCTCGCCTGTTCTTACAGCCTTTCTTACAAGGAGATGACGAAGATATCCCACCTGCTTCATTCTGTGATAGAAAGAAATCTTGCCTTCCTTATACTGCTCTCCAAAGAAGGAAAGTGTAGCGCTCAGTATGTGGTTGTAGTCATCATCTACGATTCTACAGCCAGTGACACTTACGATGTCATACATACTGTTTCTTTTATGCATACCAAGAGCGAGGGGCCCGCCAAGCTCCTCGTCTCCGAAGGTAAATTCCATTTTATTTCTGTATGCAAATTTTACCGGGCTGGTTTTTATACCTTCCCAGGTATAGCTTTGTTTCTGCTTTTCAAGAATAGGATTAAGGATACGTCTGACCTGCTGTTCCTTAAGTCCAAGCTCCTTAACATACGGCATAGTAAGATAACTGCAGCCACCGCATTTTCCAAAGTGAATACAAGGGCTTTCTACAGCATCCCCTGCTTCCTCTAAAACTTCAAGGAGTCTGGCTTCATATTTGCCATTTCGTGCTTTTGTAATAGCACATGAAACTTTCTGACCAGGAAGAGCATTCTTTACGATTACCTTTCCATCAGGAGTTTCAATGATTCCCTTGTTAGGGAATTCAACGCGGGCAATCTTGCCTGTTATGATGTCCTTACGCTTCATTTCTCAAGATCCAAATCCACGAAGTCGTCATCGAAGTCATCGAAATCGTCATCGTCAAAATCATAATCATCATCATACTCAGGTATCATGTAATCAAATACCAGGTACGCGATAGTAGCTACTGCTGCAATAGCTCCAAAAACAGCAAGGCACCAAAGGACTACATTTGCAGGCTTCTTTGCGTTAGCCGCTTCCTTTTTCTCAATCATCTCATTAATTCTTGTAAGCTCTAAAAGCTCTTCAATTTTGTTTCTATCCATAATAAAAGCCCCTTTCCACCTCAATGTTTTAATTTGCAGATAATTCTGCTCCATAATTCATTTTACACGACCTAAAATCATGTTTCCATTGAAAACAAAACTCTTAATATTTTTTTAATTATATTTTCTTCAGCTTGGCGAAAGCTGCAAACATAATCTTTGTACCATAGTCGTCGAACTCGATTGTGACCTTGTAATCACGAGGCTCTTTAACTATGTCTAAGACCTTTCCTTCACCGAATTTCACGTGGGCTACTCTGTCGCCAACCTCATAATCAGGTTTTGTACCAGCAGGCATTCCCTTTGAAAGTCCGGATAATCCAGGCTTTCCAATCGCTGCACCCTTGTGGGCAGAAGCAGCTCCTGCTATAAATGGCTTATCCTTGGGAACAGCTCTTTTAATAGGCTGAACAGGCTTAGCCTTGGCTGTAGGTCTTGCGACTGCTGCCTTAGTTCCAGAATATGCTGAGTATCCTGTAGTTCCAGCTCCACTGAAATTCATTTTCTTTTTAAAGAGAGTTCCAGTCTCGATATCGATATCATCATCATCATCGATTGACTCTCCTCCATCAAACAGGAACTTATCAAGCGGATCTCCTGCCTGATCAATAAGCTCCTCAGGAATCTCTGTCACGAATCTGCTTACTCTGTTGTACTCGAGCTGACCTCTGTTCATTCTGCTCTTAGCGCAGGTGAGTGTCAGATGCTTTTTAGCTCTTGTTATACCAACGTATGCAAGTCTTCTCTCTTCCTCAAGTCCTTCAGGATCATTATCCTCATTCATAAGAGTCATATAACTAGGGAAAAGATTTTCCTCCATTCCTGCAAGGTAAACATTATCAAACTCAAGACCCTTAGCACTGTGGAGTGTCATAAGAAGAACCTTGTCGTCATCCTCTGATACATTGTCTATATCAGCTACAAGTGCTACCTCCTCCAAAAATCCTGTAAGAGTAGGCTCGTCTTCCTTTTCCTCGTAGGCAGCCATCTTGGAGATAAGCTCGTCCACGTTCTGCTGTCTCTCATTATCCTCAATGTTCTCGTTATCATCGATGGTGTACAGATAATCTATATATCCTATCTCTCTGATAACATGTTGAAGCATCTTCTCAAGGCTCTCTTCTTTTGCATAAGATCTGAAAACACGAATCATGTTTGCAAATGCTTTACACTTAGTAGCTGCTGCCTTATTGAGACCAGGAATGATATCCGCCTCATCACATGCCTTTAAAAAGCTTATGTTTACTCTGTCAGCATATTCCTGAACATGAGAAATGCTTGTAGCTCCAATTCCTCTCTTGGGAACATTTATGATTCGTCTTACAGAAAGGTCATCATTCCCTGAATCGATAGCCTTGAGATACGCAAGCATATCCTTTATCTCTCGTCTGGAATAGAAGTTTACGCCGCCCACGAGGTCATAAGGAATTCCCTCGTGCACAAAGCGTTCCTCTATGAGTCGAGACTGAGCATTGGTTCTGTAGAGAACAGCGATCTCTTTATAGTCTGATCTGCCACTTTTCTTTAGCTTAATGATGTCGTTAGCTATGAACTGTGCTTCATCATATCCAGTGTTTACCTGCTTGAACTTAACAAGCTCTCCCTTTCCTTCGTCTGTCCAGAGAGCCTTGTCCTTTCTGCCATAGTTGTTCCTGATAACACTATTAGCAGCATCAAGGATGGCCTGTGTTGATCTGTAGTTCTGCTCCAGCTTTATAACACATGCATCTGGATAAACCTTCTCGAAGTCAAGAATATTGCGGATGTTTGCACCTCTGAATCTGTAAATACTCTGGTCATCATCACCTACAACACAAAGGTTTCTGTATTTGTCAGCCAAAAGTCTGATGAATTCAAACTGGACATTGTTTGTGTCCTGATACTCATCAACCATTATGTATTTGAATCTCTCCTGATACTGATTAAGCACATCAGGATTTTCTTTGAAAAGCTTTACAGTATTAAGAAGGAGATCATCAAAATCCATGGCATTATTCTTTTTCAAAGTATTCTCATACTCAATAAATGCCTTGGCTATCTTTTGTTTTCTGAAATCATCAGCGGAAGAAAGTGCATACTCTCTTGCATCTACGCAGTTATCCTTAGCGTGTGAAATAGCAGTCTGAATACTACGAAGCTTAAGCTGCTGAGTTTCAAGCTGGTATCTTTTGCAGATTTCCTTAAGCACAGATTTGGAATCATCTGAATCGTAGATGGTAAAGTTATTGTCGTATCCAAGCTTATCTGCGTAGCGTCTTAAGATTCTGACGCATGTGGAGTGGAAGGTTGCAACCCAGATGCTCTCTGAACCAAATCCAACAATATTGTCCACACGTTCTCTCATCTCGCCTGCTGCCTTATTAGTAAAGGTAATGGCAAGGATATTCCATGGGTTAACTCCGCACTCATCAATTAAATAAGCGATTCTGTGAGTCAGTACTCTGGTCTTTCCCGAACCTGCTCCTGCAAGTATGAGAACTGGGCCATCTGTCTGCAGAACCGCTTTTTTCTGTTCACTGTTCAGTGTATCGTAAATACTCATAAATAATGTAAAAACCTCTATTTTTTCTTCTTTCTGCCTTCACTTTGGTTACTGTTTTTTTCACAGCCCGCCTCTATGTGATCCAAGATGTTCTCAATAAGAAGCATTTTCACAAAAACGTCATAGGAAAGCATAGAGATGAAATTAAACATCTGAAGTTCCTGTTTGTCATCTCCCTTTGCATTAGGAAAAGATTCTATTGCAGCCTTATATTTTCTCTCAATGTCTTCCTTTAGAACCTCTATTATATCATCCTGCTCGTCATAGATTGTCTGATAGATATCCTTTAATGTAATATCCTCATCATCCTTTCCAAATCTCTTATTGAGGGGAGAAAGGAGAGTCTGTATATCATGGATGGACAAAATATTCTTGTAGTAAAAAATAAATATCAAAAGAATTATGTGATCCTTTGAGTATTTCTTTTTTACCGGAGGAGGAAGAACATCGTTTTTGGCATAGTTATTGATCATGGTCTTGGTAAGGATTTTATCAACTCCCGGATGCCTTACAGACTTATGGAGGCTTTCATCCATAAAGGACAAAAGCTGATCCATATACAGATCAATATTAGGGATATCCTTAACATCAACCTGTTCTATCCTGCCAAGGCTGGCCTTTATACTGTTGATCAGATCATCATAATCTAGTGTCATCTCTTCTTTACCTTTTCTGCCTGCTTTATCATATCCTTTGCATTTTCCAAAGCAGTGTCTGTAATGGTTGCTCCGCCAAGCATTCTTGCAAGCTCTGTTGCACGTTCGTTTTCAGGGAGCTTATTGATTCTGGTAACTGTTCTCTCCTGACCATTTTCGTCAGTTGTTTCTTTTTTTATCTCATAGTGAGTGTCAGCCATTGCTGCAATCTGCGGAAGGTGTGTTATGCAGATTATCTGGTGATCTCCTGCTAAAAGTCCAAGCTTCTCAGAAACCTTCCAGGCTGTCTGTCCGCTAATACCAGCATCTATTTCGTCAAAGATAAGTGTATCAATTTCATCCTTGTCAGCAACAACTGTCTTAAGTGCAAGCATTATTCTTGAAAGCTCACCACCACTGGCAACGCTGTCCAAAGGCCTCATCTGCTCTCCGGGGTTAGTGGAGATCATGAACTCTACATCATCACAGCCGTCTGCGGATATTTTATCCTCTGATGGGCTTACATTTATTTCAAATCTGACATCAATGAAGTTAAGATCAACAAGAGCATTCTTTAATAACTCAGAAAGCTTTTTAGCATTTTCTTTTCTCACATCGGAGATCTTCTTGCATATCTCAAGTGTCTCCTCATGATACTTCTTTTCATCAGATAAAAGCTTTTCTCTATATGCACCAAGATCAGTTAGCTTTTTAAGTTCAGCTTCCTTCTCATCGCGATACTTAAGTACTGCCTCTATTGAGCCGCCATACTTATCCTTAAGATGATTTATTGTATTGAGTCTGTCTTCTGTTTCCTGGAAAAACTGAGGATCAAATTCAAGCTCAGTAATATAAGCGGAAAGACTATGTCTAAAATCCGATAATAAATTATCGATATCATTTATCTGATCAAGCAAATCAGCCATTCCTTCATCATAACTACTTACTGATGAAAGCTCTCTTACAGCTCGTCCAATGAGTTCAGATGCATTATCTGAAGTATCTCCAGCTCCGGTTGCTTCAGCAGCTACGTTAGCAGCCTGCGCTATCTTCTGAGAATTGACCATCCTGCGATATTTACTCTCGAGGTCTTCATCTTCTCCAAGTCTAAGCTGTGCCTTATCAATTTCCTCAAGCTCAAAGCTAGCCAGATCCTGTTCTCTGGTTCTTTCTCTTTCATCGAGATTAGTTTCTTCTAATTCCTTCAGAACATTTTTCCATGCCCTATAGGAATTCTCGCATTTTTCTTTGAGAGGAGTAAGCTCATCCTTTGAGTAATCATCCAGAATCATCAGATGCTTTTTCTTATGTAAAAGCTCCTGATTATCATTTTGTCCATGAATATTTATCAGAATGTTGGAAAGCTCTCGAAGCTGCTTAGCACTGACAGTCTCACCACCAGCCTTGCAGACGCTTCTGCCCTCCATTATCTTTCTCTGAAGGATCAAGGTTCCGTCATCATCAACAGGGATATCCAGCTCCTTTAATCTCTCAAGCTGCGCTTCATCCTTTATTCCAAAGGTCAGTTCAATAAGGGCGTAATCTGCACCTGTGCGGATCATCCCACTATCAGCTTTTCCTCCAAGAGCAAGGTTAACACTTCCGATTATTACAGACTTACCTGCTCCGGTCTCACCGCTCATTATGTTGAGGCCCTTTTCAAACTCAATCTCCTGCTCATTTATAAGAGCCAGATTCTTCACGTGTAAACTATATAACATTTTTATTCCTTTCCCCTGCTTCTCCGGGCGTGGGAAATCATAAATCTATATTACAAATGGTATTAACCATCTATAAGCTTTATTTATTCGACGATTTCATTAAGTCTCTGCATCACAAGCTCTACGTCTTCTGTTGTACGTATAGCGCACATAATTGTATCATCACCAGCTATGCATCCTACTATCTCGTCATAATCCATAGCATCCAAAGCAGCGGCTACAGCCATTGCCATTCCGGAAACAGTTCTGACAACCAGAATGTTCTGAGCTTTGTCCATACTGACAAAACCTGCTCTCAAAACATCTGTATATTTGTCATCCATTCCGGAACCATCCTGAATGATAACATACTTATGCTTTCCATCAGGTGTTGCTCTTTTGGTCAGTCTGAGCTCTCTGATATCTCTTGATACAGTAGCCTGAGTAACGTCATATCCCTCAGCCTTTAAAATATCAGCGATCTGCTCCTGTGTCTCAATTACATTTGTGCGGATTATCTCGAGTAACCTACTCTGTCTTTTTTTCTTCATACTAATTTTTTCCTCAGTGTGTTCAAAAAGCTCTCACTATTAAGCTTAACTATTTTGGTTACTTTATCTGCAGCGGAAATATCTATCTTATCACCGCTCTTCATTATTTTTCTATTACTGCCATCGATTGCTGCTTCAAGCATCTGTACAGAATCGCCGCGTCCCATGCCAATCTCAACCGTCACTCTGTCATGCTCAGACAAAACTATGGTTCTTGCATTTATGGTATGCGGACAAATGGGCGTAAGTAAGAGAATCTGCGCTTCCGGGTCCACAATAGGGCCGCCTGCCGACATATTATAACCAGTAGATCCAGTGGGTGAAGAAAGGATTATGCCATCCGCCTGATATTTGGTAAGAGGCATATCATTTACATAGATATTAAAGTTGTAAACCTGTAGGGATGAACATCTGACAATAACGATATCATTGAGAGCATAGTTGATTTTGCCCTCATCTTCCCCTTGACGAAGAACCCCCTTTAACATCATTCTCTCTTCGATCTCGTAGGAATCAGAAAGAAGCTTATCCAGAGCCTCCTCCACATTCGCTACATCAACCTCCGCAAGATATCCCAGTGTCCCCATATTAACACCAATTATCGGAATATCTTTATCAATTACATTGGCAGCTGCCTGGAGCATTGTTCCATCGCCGCCTAAAACAATACAAACATCTACATCATCAGGCACCTTACATGTATAAGGTTTATCGGACTCTGAACCGGCTAAGCAGTCCCTTTCTGCCAGCTCACATTCAGCTCCCTTTGAAATCAGATAGTTCCTGATGTGCAAAGTTTCTTTTAATTCAGGGTCTTTACTCTTATTAGTAATAATGAAAAAACGCTTCATGTCCCCTATAACTCCCCGTGTGCTTTTTCCACCGTCTCCTGTATTAAAGCTGTAAATTCAGGACTACATGATATTCCGCTTTTCTCATCTATTACCTGAGAAAGCTTACGAAGTCCTGCTGCTTCATCAATCTCTGAAACCTCTTCATTTCTAGAAGCATCCTTTTTGATGTATAAAAGATACTCTATATTTCCTTCAGGACCTCTTACAGGTGAAAAGCTAAGTCCAAGAATTTCAAATCCTATAAGTCCTGCGAAATCCATTACCTTGCAAATAACTTCTCTATGAGTTTCAGGCTCTCTTACAACGCCCTTCTTACCTACCTTTTCCCTGCCTGCTTCAAACTGGGGCTTAATTAGACAAACCATTTCACCGCCATCCTTTAAGAGCTTTCTTGCAGGAATAAGTATTTTGGTAAGTGATATAAAAGAAACATCGACTGAAGCAAAATCAAGGTCATCATCAATGTCCTGTCTTGTCAGATATCTGAAGTTCGTCTTTTCCATGCAGACAACTCTCTCATCTGAGCGAAGCTTCCAGGCAAGCTGTCCATGTCCTACATCAACTGAATATACCTTGATAGCACCATTCTGAAGCATACAGTCTGTAAAGCCTCCGGTAGATGCACCGATATCCATACAAACAAATCCATCTAGCTTCAGATCAAAGCTCTTCATTGCTTTTTCAAGCTTTAATCCGCCTCTGCTTACGTATGGAAGCTGATCTCCTTTTACCTCTAATGAAGTTATTTTTGACTCGTCAAATGAGGTTCCGGGCTTATCCTCTCTCTGGCCGTTAACAAAAACATCTCCAGCCATGATAATTGCCTTTGCCTTCTCTCTGGAAGTCGCAAGCCCCCTTGAAACCAATATGACATCAAGTCTTTCTTTTGCCATTAATCTATTCCTTTGAACTTTTCAATTACTTTATTTGCAACTGATTCCGCATCAATTCCAAGCTGTCTGCACAGCTCATCACAGGAACCATGTGTCACAAACTCATCAGGGATTGCTATGCTAAGGATTGGCACACACATGCCTTCCTTGCACATAAAGCCTCTGACCTGATCTCCGAAGCCGCCTGACTCCACATTCTCTTCCATGGTGACAATCAGCTTATGCTTTTTAACTGCCTCTCTTATATAATCCTTATCAATAGGCTTTACAAATCTTGCATTTGTAAGGGAGCAGTTGTAACCATTTTCTTTAATGATCTCTCTTGCCTTCTCAGCAGTCTTAACCATGCTACCAACTGCAAGAAGGAGAATGTCACTCTCTTCATAGATAGGCTCAGCCTTACCCATTTCTATAGGTGCTCTGAAATTCTGAAGTCCATCATAAGCTGTGCCTCTGGGATATCTTATAGCTGTCGGTCCATCAAACTTGATTGCGAACTTGAGCATATCTGATAACTCCCATTTATTCTTTGGAGCCATGATATGCATATTGGGCATAGATGAAAGATATGACAGATCAAATATACCCTGGTGGGTCTCTCCATCACTTCCAACAAGTCCTGCTCTGTCTATAGCGAATGTAACAGGCAGATTCTGAAGGCATACGTCCTCCATAACCTGATCATAGGCTCTCTGCAGAAATGAGCTATACACCGCAAAAATCGGATGGAAACCTCCAACTGCAAGTCCTGCAGCAAAAGTAACTGCGTGCTCCTCTGCAATTCCAGCATCTATAAATCTGTCAGGATACATGTTTCTGAAACGCTTTAATCCTGTGCCATCAGCCATTGCCGCTGTTATAGCTACAACCTTGGGATCACGTTCACCTATCTTACACATAACTGTGCTGAAAATATCCTGATAGTTAGCTGTTGTTCTGGGATTCCTGGGAATTCCGTTCTGCGGAAGGAAAGGCTCAGTACCATGGAATCTTGCAGGATGCTTCTCTGCAGGCTCAAAGCCTTTTCCCTTCTTGGTTACAACGTGAATAAGAACACCCTTACGAACCTTCTTTGCCTCACGAATTGCAGCACGCAAAGCAGGAATGTCATGACCATCAATTGGTCCTAAATATGTCACACCAAGATTCTCAAATACCATTCCAGGTACAAATAGCTGTTTAAAGCTGTTCTTTGCCCTTCTAATGCCTCTTACAACCTTGGGTCTGGTATTCTTAAGGGAATTGTAAATATCGTCCCTTAAATTCAAATATCCTTCGTTTGTACGGACATGGTTAAGATACTTAGCCATACCACCTACATTCTCGGATATAGACATTTCATTATCATTAAGAATTATGATGTAGTTTGTATCAAGCTTAGCTACATTGTTAAGAGCTTCATAAGCAAGGCCGCCAGTAAGTGAGCCATCACCAATTACAGAAACTACTGTATATTTATCACCGGCAAGCTCTCTTGCCTTTACCATACCAAGGCCAGCGGATATACTGGTTGAGCTGTGACCTGTATCAAAGCTGTCACAGTCAGACTCAGATCTCTTGGGGAATCCACTAAGTCCGCCGTACTTTCTAAGTGTATCAAAGCCATCTTTTCTACCTGTGAGGATCTTGTGAGTATAGGACTGATGTCCAACATCCCAGATTATCTTATCCTCAGGTAGCTTAAGCTCCATGTGAAGTGCCATTGTAAGTTCAACAGCACCAAGGTTTGAAGCCAGATGTCCTCCGGTGTGGCTTATCTTGTCTATGAGAAATTCTCTAATCTCAAGAGCAAGATCATCAAGCTTGTTGTCCGGTATCATTTTTATGTCATTTGCTTTTTTAATTCTGTTAAGCAGCATGATCAGTTTAACCTCATTTGTTTCGAGATATCATCCAAAGTACAAGTGGTATCAGGAATTCTTCACTTTTCTTTGTCATTCTCAAAATATCGCAAGCCTCGTCAGAAAGCTTTTTAACTTCTTCCTTGGAAGCCTCTATTCCATTAAGACTTACATAAGTTGTCTTTTCGTTTTTCTCATCGGAGCCAATAGGCTTACCGAGTTCCTTTTCGTCTCCAGTTACATCAAGGATATCATCCTGAATCTGGAAAGCTATTCCAATTTTGCTGGCTGCCTTCTCAATCTCTGAAACAGCCTTGCTGTCTGCTCCTGCAAGTATTGCTCCTATCATCATACTGCTTTCAAGCATCGCTGCTGTCTTATTTTCATGTATGAATAGAAGCTCCTCAAGAGTAGCCTCGCTTTTTCCTTCTGCACAGATGTCAGCGCACTGTCCACCAACCATACCATAAATTCCTGCTTTCTCAGCAAGGATCTGGAGAGCCTTAACTCTTCTGTCAGCGACATCTCCATCATAGGAATCCAGATTCGCATTAATCAAAAATGACTTTATGGCTGTCTCATACGCCAGGTTCAAAAGTCCATCACCTGCAAGAGTAGCCATTCCAGGTCCGTAGACAACATGCGTAGTCTTACGTCCTCTTCTGTATTCGTCATTGTCCATTGCAGGAAGATCATCATGTACAAGAGAATAGTTATGGATCATCTCTATTGCAGCCATGAATGGTGCCACAACTGATAAATCCTCTCCGCCAAAAGCTCTGTAGGTTTCCATCATAAGAACAGGTCTTATGCGTTTTCCACCTGCAAGGATACTATAATTCATGGCTTCTATAACAAGCTTCTGGTATCCCTCTTCTTTTGGTAAAAAGCCCTGAATAATCTTTTCTGCTTCTTCTGCCTTCTCTAAAAGTGCCTTCTCAAAATCAGACATTATTCAAAGTCCTCCGTCTGCCCATCCTGCATAATTTTCTGGACCTTCTTCTCAACCTTATCAATTGATTCGTTGCAATATTTCAGAAGCTCCATGCCCTCTTCAAAAAACTTAAAGGACTGCTCCAAAGTCACATCCTCTTCCTCGAGGGCCTTTATCTTTTCATCAACAGCTAAAAAAGCTTCTTCTATAGTTAGTTCTTTATCTTCACTCTTTTTTGCCATAATTTTTCTTCTCCACACTGTCAGCAGTCGCCATTATAGTTCCGTCACTGACATAAATAGACAGCTTATCGCCTGCCTTAACCTGCCCTATCTGCCTGATGTTCCTGCCATTATCATCTGCCACATAGGAAAAGCCTGAATGAAGCTTATCCAGTGGACTAAGCGCCTTTAATCTCTCGATGTCTACATCAAGCTCATGACGTTTGTCTCTGATCATATCAAGCATCAGGCGTTCAAGCTTATCACCCATCTGGGCTGCTCTCATCCTCTTATCACGTATTCTCGCTTCAGGAGATAAATGTTCAAGAAGTCTCTTATCACCAAGAGCCTTGTTTCTTAACCTGTCTATCTCCACGTTCATCTTGCGATAAAGGATATCCTGATATGCCTTTATATCCTGCATAAGAAGGTCGACATCATAAACTGCAAGCTCTGCTGCCGCTGAAGGAGTCGGTGCACGTAAATCTGCCACATAGTCAGCAATGGTAGTATCCGTCTCATGACCTACTGCTGATATGATTGGAATACTGCAGTTAAAAATGGCCTCAGCCACTATCTCCTCATTAAACGCCCACAGATCCTCTATGCTTCCGCCGCCTCTTCCAACTATAATTGTGTCTACGCCAGCCTGCTCAAGGACACTTATACCCTTAACAATGCTTTCAGCAGCCTGGTCTCCCTGAACTATAGCAGGATAAAGGATAATCTGTACGTATGGATTTCTTCTTGTGGAGATATTTATAATATCTCTTACAGCAGCTCCAGTAGATGCAGTTACAACGCCAAGTGTCTTTATATACTTGGGAATTGGCTGCTTATACTCTTTTGCAAAAAGCCCTCTCTCTTCAAGCTCTTTTTTGAGCTTTTCATATTTCTCGTAAAGAGCACCTTCGCCATCGAGCTCTATTTTTCTGGCATACAGCTGATATTTACCGTCTCTCTCATAAGTATCAATTGATCCGGTAACTAAAACAGACTGTCCTTCCTTCATCTGGAATTTAAGTCCGTTCAGCCTGCTGCTCTTAAACATCACACAAGAAATTGCTCCGGACCCATCCTTAAGCGTAAAGTAGATGTGACCGGAGGTATGGTATTTGCAGTTACTCACCTCTCCTTTAACCGTAAGGTTATTAAGAAGTGGTTCCTGCTGAAACATATTCTTGATGAATGAATTGATATAGCTGACTGTATAAACGTTTACGTTACGCAAATTTTGCAAGCACTCCATTTACAAATGATGATGCTCCGTCCTGTCCAAACTTCTTGGAAAGTTCTACAGCCTCATTGATAGCAACGCCTGTAGGAACCTGCTCATCAAACTTAATCTCATAAACTGCTAATCTTAAAATTGCAAGCTCAACCTTACCGATTCTCTCAGTATCCCAGCCCTTTGTCTCTGCATTAATAAGGGCATCTATCTCTGGTATCTTAGCTGCAATCTGCTCATAGCGTTCCTTTACATAAGCAGCATCCTTATCTGAAATTTCTACATCGCTTGTGGCGATAAAAAGGTCCTTCTGCTCGCTCATCTCTTCGGGGGTGTTAAACTCCACACGAAAAAGGAGCTTGAAAACCTGTTCTCTAAGTTCTGATCTCTTCATAAATATCCTCGCGTTTATTACTCCGGCATTGTGATTCCGGCAATACGAACATTAACATCTGTAACATCAAGACCTGTCATGCTCTGTATTGAAGTTTTTACTCTGTCCTGAACCTGCTTACTTGTAGCAGGAATGTTGTAGCTGTAGTTCATGAGAATTGACATATCAACTCTTACTTTTCCATCTCCAACAAATACCTTGGAACTCTTTAAGACGTTCTTGGCACTGAATTTTTCAATATTGTCATTGGTAATTCCGCCTGCCATAGCACTAACTCCCTCTATTTCAAGAGCTGCAAGTGCTGCAATCTTTGCGACAACATCATCTGCCACTTTAACAGAACCGATCTTACCTTTTTTTACAACTTTATTCTGTAATTCCTTATCCATAGAAGTAATTTCCTTTCGCCTTAGTTTATCCATAAACTCTAATAATTATACAATTTTTTCTACTATTAGTATAGCCAAATAATCAAAATGTACTGCTCGTCAAAGGTCGTATAAGAAACCGTATTATTGGATCCATCCATGTAACTGAACACCTGCTGGTCGTTTATCAGTCTGTTTATCAGATCGTCATAAACAGCCTTGGTACTACACTTTATAGTCACATTATTGCTTCCGTCAGCGTACCTTCTGGAGAAAAGATTACTCACAGCGTTCATATCTGTTTCTGTGAAGTATTCTCCCTCTCTGACATAGTAGTTGTTCCTCATGGAAGTGCACTCGGGCATCGGCAAGGTCTCCGATATAACATGGGTTTTACTTATGTCCTGAGTAGTACAACAAAGGTATGTGTAATTGATAAGAGGCATCTTCTGACTACTGTCACCCGATTCAAGCTTCTGGTAAGAAGAATCACCCCAGGTTGTGTCCACATAGGTGTATTCACCATCCGCATAAACAAGATTCCAGGCATGTCCAACGCCATTCACTTTTCCTGTTACCAGGGTTGTGGGAATACCAGCCATATTAAGAAGATACTGCGTAGCCTTTGCATAACCCTGACATACAGATTTACCGTATAAAAATACGGAGCAGATATTCTGATTATCAGGAGCCGAGCTGTCATAATCTGTATTCGTTACAAGATAGTCATAGATATACTTAACCTTGGAATAATCATCGCCATCCATAGGCATTCCAACAAGACAGTTGGCAGCATAGGCATCTATTTTCTGCTGTCTGGAAGCGACTTCGTCAGCACCATAGATATAATTTCCAGTAAAGGAAAGCTTTTTTAGCTCGCCACCAATTGTGTATCTGGTATAGGTGTAACCATCCATGTAGAAAATTTCAGGGTGATCAGCAAGAACAAAGCTGCAGACTACATCAAGTGTTTCCTCATCAAGTGTGGAAACAACCACATCCTCCGCTCTGTGTTCAATTATGGTTAAAAGCTCCACATAAAGAGTCTTGCCTTCCTCAGTAAGATGCTCATACGCATATTTACCCTGCTGAGAAGCCTTCAATGCAGGAATGTCTAAGCTTGTAAGACCAAGTGATGTCCTCTGGGCATTCTGATAGGTGTCACTAAAATAAGTTGTCGCATCCTGACCCTTATCATTTTCTTCGACAGTTTCCTCGTTATGTCTGTCAGTGCGTCCTGTCTCTTCCTCAAGCTGACTTATAAGATCATCTATCTTCTTATTAACACTATCTATATCAATCGTGTCTGATGCTGATGCATCAGCAGTTTCAGATTCAGATTCTGAAGTTGCACTCTCTGTGTCAGCTCGTTCATTATCTGCTGAATCCTCCACATCTATAGAAGAGTTATCTCCCTCTTCCATAGTTTTTGCAGTGCCTGAATCAGCTGTGTTTTCATCATTTTGCTTATCTGCATTTAAATCCTCCTCCGGAACACTCTCCCAGATAGATGAAGAATCTCCATCATCATAAGAATCCAGAAGATTATTATTCTGCAGATAGCGGGTGATTTTATCACCACAGCCAGTCAGCGAAACAGTTATAAGCACTGCCAAAAAAGGGGCAGATGCTTTTCTTATTAAGTTTTTAAAAACACCCATGCCCCTCATCATACCTTTTTTACTCCGACTATTTATGAATAGCTGACGTTTTCGTTGAACTCAGAAAGCTTAAGGCCTTCGTTACGATCAAGTACCATCTTGGGACTCCATTCATTAACAAACAAAAGAAGCGGTCTTCCATTCATATCCTTGATCTTCTTCATATCTGATGTTCCAACCAGAGAATTAAGGTCAATATCATCATTATCTACCCAGCGAATATATTCGTAAGGAAGTGTATCAAGTAGTATCTCTACATTATACTCGTTTTGAAGTCTGAATTTAAGTACATCAAACTGCAGAACACCAACAACACCAACTATGATTTCTTCCATACCCATGTTGAATTCCTGGAAAATCTGGATAGCACCCTCCTGTGCGATCTGCTCGATACCCTTAACGAACTGCTTACGCTTCATGGTATCAACCTGTCTCACTCTTGCAAAATGCTCAGGAGCGAATGTAGGAATTCCTTCGTAAGTTACTGTATCCTTGGGCATACATACTGTATCACCGATTGAGAAAATACCCGGATCAAATACACCCATGATATCTCCAGCGTATGCCTCAGACAAAATCTTTCTCTCATCAGCCATAAGCTGCTGAGGCTGCGAAAGTCTGAATACCTTGCCAGACTGCATATGCTTTACTTCCTTCTCAGCATCATAGCGGCCTGAGCAGATACGCATGAACGCAACTCTGTCTCTGTGTGCCTTGTTCATATTTGCCTGAATCTTAAATACAAAGGCTGTAAACTCATGGTCAAGAGGATTGATAAGCTCACCCTCTGCTGACTTTCTTCCACTGGGAGGAGTAGCCATCTCAAGGAAGTTATGAAGGAAAAGCTCAACACCAAAGTTCTGAAGAGCTGATCCAAAGAATACAGGTGTAAGATTTCCAGCTCTGACCTCAGCAAGATCAAACTCAGCACCTGCACCATCCATAAGCTCAATTTCACCCTCAAGGTTCTCAAGAGCTTCCTCGCCAATAGTATTTACAAGCTGATCTCTGTCATCAAAAGGAATGATTGTCTCAGTTCCTTCCTTAGTTCCCTTCATGGTATCAGCGAAGGTTACTACATGCTTCTCTCTACGATCGTAAATGCCCTTGAAGTTCTTACCAGAACCGATGGGAAGATTCATAGGACAAGTAGCAATACCAAGATGATTCTCAATATCATCAAGAAGCTCATAGGTATCCATTGCATCTCTATCAAGCTTGTTGATGAAAGTAAAAATCGGAATATGTCTCATGGTGCAGACCTTGAAAAGCTTCTTGGTCTGTGGCTCAACACCCTTACTAGCATCGATAACCATGACAGCTGAATCAGCAGCCATAAGTGTTCTATATGTATCCTCTGAGAAATCCTGGTGTCCAGGAGTATCAAGAATGTTGATACAGCAATCCTCATAGTTAAACTGAAGTACTGAAGAAGTAACTGAAATACCTCTCTGCTTCTCTATCTCCATCCAGTCAGATACTGCATGTCTTGCTGTTGCCTTACCCTTAACTGAACCCGCAAGGTTGATAGCTCCACCATAAAGAAGGAACTTCTCAGTAAGTGTAGTCTTACCTGCGTCGGGGTGAGATATGATCGCAAAAGTACGTCTCTTATTGATCTCTTCTGTAATCTGATTATTACTCATGTTTAGCCTTTCTGAAAAATTCTACATAAAACATAGCGTATAGCTTTGAATTCCACATGGAAATTCTCACGCCAAAATCACGCATAAAAATGCGCACCCTTCCTATTTTATGAAAAGGTGCGCATAAAGTCAAATATTGAATTTATTAAAGCATGGATGTTCCTTCAAATTCAGGCTTAATCTTGAAATAGTCAAGAACAGTAGCTGCAATATCAGCAAATGTACTTCTTGTGCCAAGGTTCTTAGGTGTTACATTTTTACCATACATAATGAAAGGAATGTACTCTCTTGTATGGTCTGTAGTCTTCTGGTAAGCAGGATCGCAGCCATGGTCAGCTGTCATCATGATGATGTCATCATCCTTAAGCTTAGCTACCATCTCAGGGAGCTTAGTGTCAAAGTAATTAAGAGCCTTTGCATAGCCATCAATATCTCTTCTGTGGCCATAAAGCATATCAAAGTCTACGAGGTTAACAAAGCAAAGTCCATCGAAGTCTCTGTCCATATAAGCAAGAGTTTTCTCGATACCATCTGCATTGCTCTCTGTGAAGACAAACTCTGTAAGGCCCTTGCCCTCAAAGATATCACGAATCTTACCTACACCAAGAACGTCCTTGCCTGCAGCTTTAAGCTGATCAAGCATTGTTGTCTTAGGTGGCTCAAGAGAATAGTCATGTCTGTGAGGTGTTCTTGTATAATTGCCGCTAGTTCCAACAAAAGGTCTGGCAATTACACGTCCAACACCGAGGTCACCCTGAAGCATTTCTCTTGCGATATGGCAATACTCATAAAGAGTCTCAAGAGGAACTACATCCTCATGAGCAGCAATCTGAAATACAGAATCTGCAGAAGTATAGACGATAAGGTTACCTGTCTTCACATGCTCATCGCCGTAATCAGCAATAACCTGTGTTCCTGAATAAGGCTTGTTACAGATAACGCCTCTGCCAACTCTCTTACTGAAAGCATCAAGGAACTCCTGAGGGAATCCATTGGGGAATTTTGGCATGGGCTTAGGTGATACTACACCTGCTATCTCCCAGTGACCTGTTGTTGTATCCTTATCTTTACTTGCTTCCTGGCACTTACCATAAGCGGCTGTAGGATTAGCTACTCCAGGAACGCAATCAACACCATCAATATTGAAAAGTCCCATTGCACCCATATTAGGCATGCTGAAATACTTACTTGTAGCGCATGATCTTAAGGTGTTTACGTCAAAATCACCATATTCAGCAGCGTCAGGCTCTTCACCTACGCCAAAGCTGTCTAAAACTATCAAAAATATTCTTCCCATTAAAGTTACCTCCTAGGAATGTAATTAAGTAAAATAGGGGATACGATTTCTCGCATCCCCTATATTGTAACATATTTAGAATAATATTACTTCTGAGCTACATCCTTCATGCTGAAGCTGATTCTGCCCATTCTGTCCTTACCAAGGCAAACAACCTTAACTTCATCACCAAGTGTAAGTACATCCTCAACGTGGTCGATTCTCTCATTAGCGATCTTGCTGATGTGAACCATACCCTCTTTTCCAGGAGCGAACTCAACGAATGCGCCGAATTCCTTGATGCTTACAACCTTACCTGTGAATACCTGACCCTTCTCAAAGTCAGTTGTGATGATGTTGATCATGTCGATAGCTTTCTGCATCTTGTCGATATCTTCGCCGCAGATGCTTACCTTACCATCGTCTGTGATATCAATCTTAACACCTGTACGAGCGATGATCTCGTTGATTGTCTTACCACGCTGACCTACTACATCACCGATTCTCTCAGGATCGATTTCGATAGAAATGATCTTAGGAGCATACTTGCTAACTTCCTTACGAGGCTCAGCAATTGCCTTGCTCATGCACTCATCCATGATGAAGAGACGAGCTTCACGGCACTGTGAAATTGCCTTCTCAACGATAGGCTTTGTAAGACCGTGGATCTTGATATCCATCTGAATAGCTGTGATACCTTCCTTAGTACCTGTTACCTTGAAGTCCATGTCTCCGAAGAAGTCCTCAAGACCCTGGATATCTGTAAGTACTACGAAATCATCATCTGTATCACCTGTTACAAGACCACAGCTGATACCAGCAACCATCTTCTTAATCGGAACACCAGCAGCCATAAGTGACATACATGATGCACATGTTGAAGCCATTGATGTTGAACCATTACTCTCAAAAGTCTCAGATACGCAACGGATTGCATAAGGGAACTCTTCCTCAGAAGGAAGTACAGGGAGAAGTGCTCTCTCTGCAAGTGCACCATGACCAATCTCACGACGTCCAGGTCCTCTTGAAACCTTTGTCTCACCTACTGAATAAGCAGGGAAATTGTACTGGTGAATGTATCTCTTACCTGTTACGTAAGGATCAAGTCCTTCAATCTTCTGCATCTCTGAAAGAGGAGCAAGTGTTGTAACGTCACAGATCTGTGTCTGTCCACGAGTGAACATAGCACTTCCGTGTACGCGAGGAATAAGATCGATCTCAGCTGAAAGAGGACGAATCTGATCAAGTGCTCTTCCATCAGGACGCTTGTGGTCCTTAAGGATCATCTTACGAACAGTCTTTTTCTCATACTGATAAATAGCTTCGCCGAGAATTGCAAGCCACTCTTCGTTGTCTGCAAACTTCTCTGTAAGGCGATTTGTAATCTCTGAAATATTAGCTTCGCGCTGCTGCTTCTCATCTGTGAATACAGCCTTCTCCATCTCTTCCTGAGGAACAACTTCCTTGATTGCATCGAAAAGTTCCTGAGGAACTGCGCAGCTCTCATACTCGTGCTTCGGCTTACCAACCTCTGCTACGATACCCTTAATGAACTCGATGAGCTTAAGGTTAACATCATGAGCCATGTAAATAGCTTCCTTCATTTTCTCTTCAGGAACCTCGTTACAACCAGCCTCGATCATGATAACCTTCTGACCTACAGATGCAACAGTAAGGCGCATATCACCTGTATCCCACTGCTCCTGTGAAGGGTTGATAACAAACTCACCATCGATAAGACCAACCTGTGTCATTGCACAAGGGCCATCAAACGGAATATCTGAAATTGACACAGCCACAGATGAACCGATCATGGCCACAAGCTCAGGGCGGCACTGTGTATCTACTGACATTACCATGTTCTCGATAGTAACGTCATTACGATAATCCTTAGGGAAAAGCGGACGCATAGGTCTGTCGATTACACGGCTCGTAAGAATCGCATTCTCTGAAGGCTTGCCCTCACGCTTGTTAAATCCTCCCGGGAATTTTCCTACAGAATAGAATTTCTCACTGTACTCTACACTGAGAGGGAAGAAATCAATTCCGTCTCTAGGCTTGTCTGATGCTGTAGCTGTAGATAATACAGTTGTATCACCATACTGCATAAATGCACATCCGTTAGCCTGTTTTCCTACCTTGCCGATTTCTACCTTAAGGGTACGACCAGCCAGTTCTGTTGTAAATGTCTTCATATTTATCTCCTTATCTCACGCTCAGCCATATCCCTCATATAATATGACTGGCAATCTTCTCGCGCCATCCTCGGGCGCATTTGTTTTTTCTTTTTAATGTAAAGCAAGGCGGAATAGACCAGCTGTAAACAACCGGCAAACCCCGCCTTTTTCTTTGGAAAATTATTTTCTCAAACCAAGATCAGCAATAAGCTTACGATACTTCTCAAGATCCTTCTTCTTAAGGTAAGCAAGAAGAGCACGTCTGCGACCTACCATCTTAAGAAGACCTCTTCTTGAGTGGTGATCCTTCGGATGTGTGTTGAGGTGCTCGTTGAGCTCCTTAATACGTGTTGTAAGGATTGCTACCTGAACCTCCGGTGATCCTGTGTCGCCAGCCTGTCTAGCATACTGGTTGATAACTTCTGTTTTCTTTTCCTTTGTAATCATGCTTCTACTCCTTTTCTTTACAATGTGCCGTATACCAGGAAGTGGCTGGAGTGGCCTCCATCCGAGTATCGGTAATTTCTATGTGTTCTCATGTGAGAAACCACTTGATTTTATCACAGACTCATCAGAATGTAAAGTCTGTACTCAGCAGGCGAAAAAGTTTCTGCCCGCTTCGAGGTCTAAATTCATTTGTGCCTGAAGACTTTCGACGCTGTCAAATTTCATTTCACTTCTGTGGAATGTCTTTAATGCAATCTCCAGGTACTTGCCATATAAATCTGCTTCCAGATCATATATATAGGTTTCAACACTAACCTGTCCATTGTTTGAAACAGTAGGTCTGCACCCAATATTTGTCATGCCATTGTATGTTTTTCCTTCTATCCTGACCTCAGAAAAATATACACCATAGGGAGGCAGACATTTTTCATCAGGCGGAAGAAGGTTGACTGTAGGAAAACCTATTGTTCTGCCAAGTTTTTTGCCATGCTCAACAATTCCTCCTACATAGTAGGGTTCACCTAAAAGAGCAGCTGCTCTTTCCATCTCTGCCTGAGAGATTTCTTCCTTAATAAAACTTGAGCTTATATTTCTTTCGAACATCTGAAGCTTCTTGATCGCATGGGTTCTGTATCCAAGCTCAGAAGCGAGACTGTTCAAAAGAGTAAAATCCCCTCGTCCCCTGTAGCCATAAGACAGGTCATCTCCGGCAGCTATATACGCTGCATTCATTCTTCCATGAAGATAGTCCCTCACGAAAGCCTCCGGATCTATATGGGCTGTCTCATCATCCATGGGAAACTCAACAAGGATATCAACTCCAAGTTCCTTGAACTTTCGTCTCTTCTCATCCCTTGTTAAAAGCTGAGGCACTGCAGATATATCCTCACCCTTTTTCATTTTAAAAAATACTGCAGGTGAAGGATCAAAGGTAAATATCGCAGCCTTCATACCCTGTTCTTTTTTATCAAGGATATGCTTTAACAGCTTCTGGTGTCCCAAATGGATACCATCAAATTTTCCTATGGCAACAGCGGTTTTATCTTCAATATGAAATTGTCTTTCCCCTGTTATTATTTCCATTGTATTTCCTGTCAGATGCAATTATTTTGCTGTATAGAAGAATTTCTCAACCTTAAAGCTTTCTACTCTTGCATCATATTTGTATATTCCAAAAAATGTCTTATCTTCTGAATAAGCTCTGACTCTTGTTCCATCAGCATAAAGCTTATCTGGCTCAACATAGTCATCCTCATCTTCAGGTGCCTGGCTGACCATATCCTTTACCTTAAAGCCATTTCCATTCTCAAGAAGTTTTCGTATGCTGTCCTTAATAATGCAATAATCAAGGTCTCTGAATAGGCTCTCTGTAGAAACAACAATATCTTCTACTGTGCCCTCATCTCTCTTCTGTTCTATCTGATCGAGAGTTAGAGCTGTATCCAGATGGAAGCTTCCTACAGCAGTTCTTGTCAGATGTTCCATAGCTGCTCCGCATCCAAGAGCTTCACCTATGTCATTACATAAGGTTCTGATATATGTACCCTTAGAGCATTTTACTTCCATAGTGAAAATATGCTCATCCTGAAGATGTGAATCATCCAAAATAGTAATAGATTCAATTCTTATTCTTCTGGGCTTTCTTTCAACCTCTTTGCCTTGTCTTGCGAGCTCATAAAGCTTTTTGCCACCAATCTTAATCGCAGAATACATAGGAGGAATCTGGTCGTATTCACCCACAAATCTTTTAACTACTTCATGGAGCTTTGTACTGTCAACATCTACGTCAGTCGTTGATAACACCCTTCCTGACATATCCTGCGTATCAGTTGTGACGCCAAGTCTGCAAACTGCTATGTATTCCTTATCATGGTCAGTTAGCATGTCACAAAGCTTTGTTCCATTTCCTACACAAACAACAAGGACTCCGACCGCATCCGGATCCAGAGTCCCTGTATGTCCGATCTTCTTCATTTTTAAAATGCCACGGAGGCGAGCCACTACATCACTTGATGTATAGCCTGCCTCCTTATAAACATTAATAAGTCCGTTATACATTAATCGTCCTATCTTAATTAGCGCTTACGCCTTTTAAATCTCTATCAATATACTCTGAGAGACTATTTATAATGTCATGCTGTGTACCGTTCATAGTGCATCCGGCTGCTCTTGCATGTCCTCCGCCGCCGAAAAGCTCTGCAATTTTTGCAACATTCACTTTTCCTTTTGAACGGAGGCTTACCTTGTACTGCATGCTCTCAAGCTCATACATAAAGATTGCGCATTCAGTACCAGTAGTCAAAAGAAGCTGGCTTACTATTCCATCAAGATCACTGGATTCTGCCATATAGAAATCCATTGTCTGCCTTGATACGACACTGACGATACACTCGCCATCCATGAACACCATACTCTCCAAAAGTGCTCTGCCCATAATCTGATTCTGAACATAACTCTTCTCATAGAAAACATGGTCTATAAGACTTCCAAAATCGAAGCCAAAACCGATCAATTCAGCAGCCACCTTCATGGTATCAGGTGATGTATTTGAATACTTGAAAACACCTGTATCTGTGACAATACCCATGTAAATAGCCTGAGCAATATTCACATCCATCTTCTCTTTATCGAGACAGTTGTAAACTAGCTCACATGCAGAACTTGCGGTAGGAACAATATAGTTCTCATCGCCTGTTCCGGCATTGCTGACATGATGATCGATATTTACTGTTTTTTTCGCTGCGTCGAAAAACTTTTCTGCACTGCCAAGTCTTTCTTTTCCGCAATCTAATGCAAAGAACACATCATAGCTCTCTACATCACTCGTAAAGTCCGAGTTAACCTCTTCTGATTTTTCTATGAATCTGTAGCTCTCCGGAATCTTCTCCAAAAAGATGTCTACTTTTAATTCAGGAAAATTCTTATTCAGATAAAGATACAGACCCATAGTTGAACCGACACAGTCACCATCAGGGCGAATATGTCCGCCTATACCAACAGTCTTTGCGCCTTTAACTATTTCGTCAATTCTCATTCATCTTCCTCTTGTGTTTCAAGGTCGTCCTCGTCAGTCTCACCTCTGGCTGCCTTAGCTGCAGCATCCTTTGCTGCAACCTCGTCAATAATCTTTGACATATTGATGGCATATTCAATGGAATCATCCATTATGAATCTAAGCTCAGGGGTGTTCCTCATATTGAGTTCCTTAGCAACTGTGCTGCGAATATAACCTGCAGCAGACTTAAGTCCCTCCTCAGTACGGAGTCTGTCTTCATCATTACCCATGACAGACACCCATACCTTACAGGTCTTAAGATCAGGTGCAACCTCAACGTCCATAACTGAAGTCATGGGACTTATACGAGGATCCTTGCTGAATCTTATTGCTTCTGAAATAACTTTCTGTACTTCTCCGTTGATACGGATGTTTTTAATACTATTTTTTCTCATTATTTATTGTCCAATTTCTCACGAGGTACTTCTACCATTATGTAAGCTTCAACTACGTCACCAACGTTAATTGCATCAAATCCGTCGAATACAAGACCGCACTCGTAACCGTCCTTAACTTCCTTAACGTCATCCTTAAATCTCTTAAGAGATGCAAGATCACCTTCGAAGATCTGCTCGCCGTCTCTTGTGATACGAACCTTGCAATCCTTCTGGATCATACCATCAGTAACGATAGCACCAGCGATATTACCAACCTTAGAAGCCTTGAACAGCTGACGAATCTCAGCATGTCCGGTGATCTTCTCTTCGTATACAGGAGCAAGCATACCCTTCATAGCATACTCAACATCCTCAATAGCCTGGTAAATAACCTTGTAAAGCTTAATCTCAACGCCTTCGTGCTCAGCAGTGCTCTTAGCTACTGCATCAGGTCTTACATCGAAACCGATGATGATAGCGTTTGAAGCTGCTGCAAGTGATACGTCAGACTCTGTGATAGCACCAACACCACCGTGGATAACCTTTACTACAACCTCATCATTAGAGAGCTTGAGAAGGCTTGCCTTAAGTGCTTCTACACTACCCTGAACGTCTGCCTTGATGATAAGATCAAGCTCTTTGAGCTTACCTTCTTCAATCTTTGAGTAGAGCTCATCAAGTGACATCTTAGCCTTAGTCTCTTCGATAAGATCCTTCTTCTGCTGCTGGAGGTATGTATTAGCATACTGCTTAGCTTCCTTGTCACTCTCATGGCCAAGGAATACCTCACCTGCACCAGGAACATCTGAAAGACCAAGAATCTCAACAGGCTGTGAAGGAAGGGCTTCCTTAAGTCTTCTGCCCTTATCATCAATCATAGCACGAACCTTACCAGAGCATGCACCAGCAGAAATGAAGTCACCTACATGAAGTGTTCCCTTCTGAACAAGTACGTTAGCTACAGGTCCACGACCCTTATCAAGCTTAGCCTCAAGTACGAGACCTCTTGCCTCACGATCAGGATTTGCCTTGAGTTCAAGGATATCAGCAGTAATAAGGATTGTATCAAGAAGTACATCCATTCCTTCGCCAGTCTTAGCTGATACAGGTACGAACTCTGTTGATCCGCCCCAATCTGTAGCGATAAGACCATACTCAGTCATTTCCTGTTTAACCCTGTCAACGTTTGCACTAGGCTTATCAATCTTGTTAACAGCTACGATTATTTCAACACCAGCTGCCTTAGCGTGGTTAATAGCTTCGATTGTCTGAGGCATTACACCGTCATCAGCTGCAACTACAAGAACTGCGATATCTGTAGAATTAGCACCACGCATACGCATTGCTGTGAATGCTTCGTGACCAGGTGTATCAAGGAATGTGATCTTGCGGTCATTAACCTTGATCTGGTAAGCACCGATACGCTGTGTGATACCACCAGCCTCTTTATCAGTTACGCTTGTATCACGAATTGCATCAAGGAGTGATGTCTTACCATGGTCAACGTGACCCATTACGCAGACTACCGGAGGTCTGGACTTGAGTGTGCTCTCATCCTCCTCTTCCTCCTTAAGAAGCTCTTCGATAACGTCTACCTGAACTTCCTTCTCGCAGATAATGTCATACTCGATTGCAATATTCTCAGCTTCTTCATAAGAAAGCTCAGAGTTTACAGTCACGATCTGACCTGCAAGGAAAAGCTTTTTGATAATAGCTGAAGGCTGAAGCTTCATCTTATCAGCGAGTTCCTTAATTGTAAGCTTCTCAGGAAGTGTGATTACCTTGATCTGCTCCTCTGGCTCCTCTACCTTCTTAACTTCAGGCTTAATGAAGCGACCAACCCTCTTACTTCTGGGCATCATCTCTTCATTCTCTTCATAAATATGATCCTTCTTGGATCTCTTATCCTTATCCTGGCTGTTATTTCTTCTCTTGCCTTCTCCCTTACCTTCATTCATAGGAGCTGCTTCGAAACCACCCTTAGCATTCTGACCCTTGGCGAAATCTCTGCCCTTGCCAGCGCCATTATTTCTATTAGGTGCACCCTGTCCAGGTCTTGCATTCCCTGCACCCTGACGGACATTACCCTGACCAGATCTGCCTCTGTCATTTGAATCGCCTCTGCGAAGCTGACCACCCTGCTGATTGTTATCAGGTCTTCTGTCATTTCTGCGATTATCGTTCTGGCGATTATCATTCTGGCGATTTTCAGGTCTTCTGTTTTCCTGTACAGGAGCAGGCTTTTTAGCCTCTTCCTTCTGAACAGGAGCCTCATTTACAGGCTTAGCCTGAGTCTGAGGTGTTTCCTTCTCAACCGGCTTTTCTACAGGTTTCTGAGCAGGCTTCTGTGAAGTCTCCTGATACTTGGGTATATCTGTGTTATAGGACTCAAGCTGTGAAGGAGCAGTCAAAGGTTTGATCGGATGATAAACGTTCTGACTTCTTGCGAATGTGCCCTGCTTCTGTCCATTTCTGTTGTTCTGACCATCACGGTTGTTGCCCTTGTTCTGAGCAGGTCTGTTTCCGCCACCATTTCCGTTCTTGGAATTGCTGGGGTTAGTAACCATGATGATTGTTTTCTTTTTCTTTACAGGCTTCTTTTCAGCATCTGCATTAGATACTTCCTTTGCGTTTTCCTTTGCCTGTGTATTTTCTTTAATATCTGTTTTCTGTTCTGCCACTGATTTATTCTCTGCCTTCCCGCTTCCGAAGTGTTTTCTTACTTTCTCTGCATCCTCATCTTCTACTGAACTATTTGATCTCTTAGCTGTCTCTACTCCCTGCTCCTGCAGGAATGCAACAACAGCTTTTCCTTCAATCCCCAGTTCCGTAGCGAGTTCGGATATTTTAATTTTCGACATTCGCATTTCCTCCGTCCTGTTCTTCTAACTGCAAGTTCTTCTGAAGCGTTTTCGCAAAACCATTATCAGTGATTGCAATACTCGTTCGAACTTCCTTACCAATAGCATGCCCAAGAGCTTCTTTATCGCCAAAAGAATAGATCGGCACACCATAAAACTCACATTTATCACGGAATTTCTTTTTCGTATTGTCTGAAGCATCCTTGCTTACCAAAACAACGCAAGCACTTCCGCTCTTTATTGCATTCTCGACAGCAAATTCTCCGCTAACCAGCTTGCCAGCCTTCTGGCAAAGCCCAAGAAGCGAATAGGTTTTATTATCACTCATTCTCCATCAGCTCCTTCTTAAGTTCAGCGGCAACCTCCTCCGGTACAGTTACCTTCAGTGTTTTGTCGAGACCTTTCTTTTTTATAGCCTTTTCAAGACATTTTTCATCCCTGCATATATACGCGCCGCGACCATTTGCTCGTCCTGTAGGATCAATATGAATATTGCCCTCTGCATCACGAACAACTCTTACAAGTAAAGCTTTCTCCTTACTTTCGCCACAGCCAACGCATCTTCGCATAGGCTTTTGCATAATTTATTCCTCTTCTGTAGCTTCTTCTGTAGTATCGACGTCAGCAGACTCCTCTGCTCCATCCTCATCGTAGTACTCCTCATCCTCGTCGTACTCGTCATCCATATAGTCTTCGATACGGAATCCAGGAGCATCCTTAGCCTGAGTCTCACTCTTGATATCAATCTTGTAGCCTGTAAGTCTTGCTGCAAGTCTTGCATTCTGTCCTTCCTTACCAATAGCAAGTGAAAGCTGGTAATCAGGAACTACTACCTTAGCACTCTTCTCATCAGGATCAGCAAATACTGCTACGATCTTTGCAGGTGAAAGTGCATTCTGAATAAGGTTACCAGGGTTATCATCCCAGTTTACGATATCAATCTTCTCGCCGTTGAGCTCGTCAACGATAAGATTTACTCTGCTTCCGTTAACACCTACGCAAGCACCAACTGCATCAACGTTAGGGTTGTTAGAGTAAACAGCAATCTTTGTACGACTTCCAGCCTCACGAGCGATGCTCTTAATCTCAACTGTGCCATCCTGAATCTCTGCAACTTCCTGCTCAAAGAGCTTCTTTACAAGATCAGGGTGTGTACGTGATACAAGGATTCTGGGTCCCTTATTTCCATTTCTAACCTCAAGGATATAAACCTTGATTCTCTCTGTGGGGCGATAGTGCTCAGTCTTAACCTGCTCATTCTCGCTAAGCATAGCATCAGCTCTACCAAGGTTGATGCTGATGTTCTTGCCAATGAAACGCTGAACAACACCAGTTACGATGTCATGCTCATGCTCAAAATATTCATTATAAATAGCGCCTCTCTCTTCCTCACGAATCTTCTGAAGGATTACGTTCTTGGCATTCTGAGTAGCGATACGACCAAACTCCTTTGAATTGATCGGCACTGTAACCATATCACCAATCTCACAGCTTGATACATACTTCAAAGCATCATCCATGCAGATCATGTTCTGAGGATCCATTACATCATCAGGAAACTCAACTACTTCCTTATCAGAGAAGCACTTGAACTCACAAGTGTCTCTGTCGATCTCGACACGAATGTTCTCTGCTCTTTGATAGTTGTTCTTGCAGGCTGTCATAAGTGAAGTCTCGATAGCATCAAACAAAGAGTCTCTGCTGATATTTTTCTCTTTCTCCAACACATCAAGTGCTTCCATCAATTCTTTACTCATAGTAGTTTCTCCTATTCTTTCTATGAAAAGTTTTCTTAAATCCTTTTACCGGGATTAAAAATCAATTGTAAGTCGTATGCTCGAAGCATCCTTCCTATTAAATACATGTTCACCGTCAGGCATCTCTATGGTAACAGTATCCGAGTCATAGGAAATAAGTTTACCTGTGTATTCCTTCGTACCATCAATTGCCTTATAAAGCTTCACATCAACTTCAAGTCCAAGGCTGTTCTCAAAGTGCCTGTCCTTTTTCAGCTGTCTGCCAAGACCAGGACTGCTGACTTCGAGTGTGTATGCCTCCTCAATAAAGTCGTGCTCATCAAGTGCATCTGATAAAGCATGGCTGACATCTACACATTTGTTGATATCTACGCCACCGTCTCTGTCAATGTAAGCTCTAAGGTACCACTCGCCAGCCTCCTTAACAAATTCAACATCATAGATGCGAACTTTATTTGACTCGGCAATAGGCTTAAGCAGTGCTTCTGTCTTTTTTTCTATTTCTTCTCTTCTGGACATTGCGCTCCTATTTTTTTGCAAAATGAAAGTGGACTCGCAAAAGTCCACTTCTAGTCTACATTGTTATCAGTTATCATCCCTAATATAGCACCCACCCTGACTTTCGTCAAGGGTGATTTGCCCTTTACTGCTGAAACATAGGTCTGATTGTTCTATCAACTGCCTTAAGCATAGCGTATGTGATAAAGGTATCGATAGGAAGCATAATAGCATTGGATAAGATGCGTCCCGGCAATAAAGCAAGTATTGCCTGATCATAGAGCATCTTAAGCCAAAGTGAGTTAAGTCCGATATTAACGAACACCTTTACAATGAGCTGTGCAACAAATACTCTGGGCAGAGATACATTCTTCTTATAGAAAGCAAATCCATAAATGATTCCGCCAAGCGCTGCACTGATTGTGAAGCCAGGGAAGAAATCACCTGAAGGCTGAAGGAACCACTTGATAACGTCAAGAGCCGCACCAAAGATTGCTCCAATAGCTGGCCCAAAGAGATAATCAACTACCTGATTCGGAAGTCCGGAAAAACCAATTCTGATGTACTGGCCAATTCTGATGGTTGCTACATAGCCAAGTATTACTGCTATTGCTGCCATCATTCCACAGAACACGATGGTTCTCAGACTCTGGAATTCCTTAAGGGATCCGATCCATCTGTTTACGCTCACTGACTGCTCTTTGTTTACTGTTACATTATTTGACATAAAAACACCTCCTTTTGCAGTTCCACATTCTGCACAAGGAGGTGTAATAATCTACACGTTCGATATGCAGCAGCGGGATGCGAACCTGGCACCGCGGCTAAGCCTTCGTCCATCTGTCAACTCCCTGTACAGATAGCACTTAACGCGCCTGATTCTACTCTGCTAAAACTTTTAGTTACCTGTATCATTATAGCAACTATGCGCACATCGTCAATGATAAAATTAAATTTCTCGAAAGATATTTTCCCGTTTAGATAATCTTGTCAAAAGTATCTGCAAGAGCAGGATAGATATTCTTGAACTGCTGATATCTAGCCTCGTACTTTGCAACAAGCTCAGGATCGGGCTCTTCTGTCTTGCTCACCTTAACGATAGCTGATGCAGCCTCTTCTACGCTGCTGTATTCTCCGCATGCTACCATTGCAAGCATTGCTCCACCCATTCCAGGGCCTTCTTCGCATGCAGGAACATCTACCTTTATATTAAGAATATTTGCTATCATCTTTCTCCAAAGAGGACTCTTTGCACCACCACCGCAGATCATTGTTCTCTCAGGAGTAATGCCGATGCTCTTTGCAACTTCGTACATATCTCTTGTGGCAAAAGCAACACCTTCAAGCACAGCCTGTGTCATATCCTCTCTTGTAGTATCCATTGTGATACCTGTGAAAGTAGCACGTGCATTAGGGTTGTTCCAAGGAGATCTCTCCCCCATCAGATAAGGAAGGAAGAATACATGGTTCTCGCCAAGCTTCTCAATCCCCTTCTGCTCATCAGCATAATCCTTAGTCTTAAGGATTTCATCCATCCACCACTTATTGCAGCTTGCAGCACTGAGCATGCAGCCCATAAGGTGGAAGTGTCCATCTGCATGATCGAATGAGTGAAGTGCATTGTTACTATCAACACCGAACTTATTGGATGACATGAAGATTGTTCCGCTTGTTCCAAGAGAAATGTTACATCTGTTGTCACCAACTGTGCCTGTTCCAACTGCTGCTGCTGCGTTGTCACCAGCACCTGCTGCTACAACTACTTCATCTGAAAGGCCAAGCTCTGAAGCAAGCTCGTGGTTCATGTAACCAACCTTCTCATAGCTCTCGAAGAGCTGAGGAAGCATATCTGTTGTGATGCCGCAGATATCACACATCTCTTTTGACCACTCATGCTCCTTAACATTAAGAAGAAGCATACCTGATGCATCAGAATAATCTGTGCAGAATGTGCCAGAGAACTTATATGCAAGATAATCCTTAGGAAGCATTATCTTCTTAATGCGCTTAAAGTTTTCAGGCTCGTTCTCCTTAACCCAGAGAATCTTGGGTGCTGTAAATCCAGCAAAAGCAATATTTGCAGTATATTTTGAAAGTGTATCCTTACCAATTTCGTTATTGAGGTAGTCAACCTGCTTCTGAGTTCTACCATCATTCCACAAAATTGCGGGACGAATAACCTCATCATTTTCATCAAGAATTACAAGGCCATGCATCTGACCACCGAAGCTGACACCCTTAACCTGTGTTGTGTCTACGCCCTTAAGCAGTTCCTTTAAGCCCTCAACGCTCTCCTTATACCAGTCTTCCGGCTTCTGCTCTGACCAGCCTGGCTGAGGAAAATACAGAGGATACTCTCTTGATACTGATCCATGAATCTTTCCTGTCTCATCCATAAGAATGAGCTTAACTGATGATGTTCCTAAATCTACGCCTATGTAAAGCATACCTTTTCTCCCTTTTTCTTAAATAAAGTAAAACTAATATAGTAATCCACTGCTAATTATACTAATTATGAGTAAATAAAGCATTACATAAATTGCGATATATTTACAAGAAATTGCCGAATACAAAAAAGAGCATAAAAAAGACTTCCACCAATTTGATGGAAGCCTATAAAATCAATTATTTAATTTTTACATCCAGGGATATGTTTTCTACGCTCTTATCTTTATAGTGAGTTATAAACTTATTATAGAAATAGATTGTCTGGCCCTTTTTAAGAGTAACCTTACTTGTAAATGTTTTCTTATATACAGAAAGATTACTTGAGCCAAGCTGTGCATTATACATATTCTTCTTAGGACCAATCTTTGCATCTTTCATTGTTTGGCCCTGAGCATAGTATCCTTTAACATCTCCAAGAATTCTTCCAACCTTTTTATCACCCTTAAGATTACTGAATTCAAAAGTATATGTCTTTGTCTTAGGTGCTGTGAATTTGGAATATCCATCATAAACAGTTCCGACGCGATACCATATTACAACATTGTTCTTGCCATTTTTAAGCGGCTTTGCAACATTCTTTATGACATCATTCTCGATTGTGAAACCCTGCTTATCTAAGATAACCTTGTTTACTTTAGCTTTAGCCTCTGCGCTGAGTGGCTGCGAAAATGATACTGTAATTGCAAGTGCAAGCGCAAAAGACAATACCTTTCTAAATACATTCCCCATGCTGTGTCTACTTTTCATACAAGTTCCCTCCAAAAGTTTTTTGTAAAACAGCATTCATTATAACTTATAGTGTGAAATGTAACAAGATATCGTATAAGGTAATTTTGCCTTCTTATAAATTAGCCAATGAAAAAATGTCTCTGACCATGGAGCCAAAAAGATTTCTATCATAAAACATTTTTAAAATGACACTTTCATTTATCATACCAATCATTGTCTGACCAATACTTGAAATGCGTAAAACAGAAATGACTGACATCAAAACGCAGATATAGAGTCCGCCTTCTATCACTCCCCAAAGGAGTCCAAATCCATCCCAGGAATTATTATCACGTTTAGGAAAGACAACTCCCGCGAGAACACCAAGAATAATCGCAAGAATCTTTAGCATGACATAACTAATTCCAACTGCAAGACCTAATATCACATATCTTACGATGAACTTCGTCATCTCTTCTTTTGCTTCCGGCTCCATATACTGATCGAGAATATCTGAATATGCCTGATTAGAGCTCTTTCCGCCCTCATTTTCAAACTCACCAAGGACCTGCTTTTCATATTTTTCTAGCTGCTCCTCAGAACCTATAAAACTCTGAATATAGTTCTGCAACAATCCCTGATCATTATCAAAACCTATGCCACTTATATTTCCATCATCATCGCTTGTCACAGAGAGCGCTCCCATTGCCAGAACTCCAATATACGGAGAAATGGTCTTTTCTATGGAACTATTAAGCGTCTCATCCTTCTGAAGAACTTTATTGATCCTTGGTACCATATCCGGCAAGAGGAGTATTATAAGCCCCCAGGTAACAACACCATATATAATTCCAGAAAAGCCTCTTTTCATTCCTCGAAGCGTGGTGACTATAACTATCACCAGGCAGCTCAACATTAAACTGTTCATTTTCGTCTAGCCCCTTTACTCAGATTACATTTGTTACTACATCCATTCTTTCATATCCAGGCCCACATTTACATCGATTTACCAAATATTTATCATAAACTTAATCATTTTTTAATTTTATCATTTGTCGATCCAGCCAAATGAGTTCCGACTCGCTATGAATAAACGAAGAGCCAAGGAGCCTTTTTGTTGCCATTTTACAAGGGGAATTTTAGAGAATATCTGTAGAAATTAAAATCCCCAAATCACTGTTGTGATCTGGGGTTTCGGGTTGGGCTGTTTACACAGTCAGTAGCTCGTAGCGGAATCGAACGTAATAAGAAAGTGCAACAAATGGCTTAAATATGCGGTTTGTTGGCATTTCAATCGGTTTAATTCGGTTTAACTGTTAAACACTAAAACTATAAAATGAAGAGCGTCCAATAAACCGACTTGAAAAACGTCCGAAATAAACAATAATCATATATGCCAGCACAAAAAGTCTAAATAAATGGTATTATTTATTTTAGCAAAGATATTCCAGGAATAGTTTTTTACTAATTGACATCAAAGACTGTCAATTGTATTATGATTATAGAAGGAGACTTCTCGAGAAGCATACTCGTAAAAATGCTTTCATTGCCTGTGAACCAGAACCCGTGATGGTATGCGGTGACTGCGGAGGCTTCGTAAAAGGTGGCAACTTACCATAGACCATCTAGCGAAAGCGAAAAGAAAGTTGCATTAATAAAAGCCTTGCGTACGCAAGGCTTTTATTAGTGATGGGAGGATAATGGACATTATATATGAGTGTGCAGCAAACTTTCAGAAGCTGTTAGATATAAAATATCACTTTGTTGTATCATCAAAGCGTAAGGTTAAAGATATCACAATAGATTTTCGGGAAGCCGATTTCAGACATGCAGCTGGTCTGCACTATGTTGATGACATAGATATTGAGAGAAATCCTGATAAAGTGATTTCTGCAATAATAAAAAAGACAATCACAGATGAACTGCTATCAAAGAGTAAGAAATACCAGGCTGTTAACAGTGATGGCGACAGTGTTAAGGATCGTGTAAGTGCATTTAGGAATTTAGAAAAGTTTCTGGACACAAGTGATTTTATAAGAATATATGAACTGCAGGAATTTGGAAGCTTTATTAAAGCTGATTATTTTATAGAGGCAAAATATAACAAGAGTACAGCCTATATATTCATCAGAAAAAGAACTGAAGACGATACATATGTTGTGGTCACTTTTTTTCAAAAGAAACGAAGTTTCAGGGGAACAGGGATTTATTGGATGTTAAAGGAAAAAATATCTAATGGCTCAGCCACCGAATTATATCGACATCCCAACTATAAACTTGAAGATTAGTTACTATAACAGATGAAGTGAGTAAAATAGCTGCCCCTCCGCAAGAATGGCAGCTATTTTAGTTCGCAGTATTCAGCGAGGGGTTTGCACCACCTCTTAGATGTTTTGATTTTAACGCTTATACAAGCTTTTTTCAACAAAAAATCTTTTATTTATAGAAACAGTGCTTTAGGGCACTGTTTTTTTGTTTCTCCACTTCCTTGTCTATCAGACACTTGGAGATGCCCTTAATGTGATGAATCAGAATGAGCAGGCTCTTTCTGCAGAGTATACAAACCTTTATAACAAGGCAGAGAGCAATAGAAAACAGCTCATTTCTTCATGGAACAGATTTGGAATAAATACTTTAAGTGATAATGCAAAGTATGTTGAAGGTGCAGGAACAGCGTCCATTAAAGGCGCTATTGACTCAATGCCTCTTTACTCATTTTCTCAGATTGCGATAGGTGTTGGAGCAGATGATGTGCCATACGCAACTTATCCTACCCCAAGTGCAGGAGTTTATAAAGATGGTAACATAGACTTAGCAGGGGTATCCGATAAGATACAGGAGAAGAATGGTAAGATTGCTGAGTTGAAGGCTGAAATTGAGGAGTTGAAAAAGGGTGGAAAGTACACATTGACAGTGGAGACACTTACTGCTCCAACTACAGATACCACCAATATAGATATGGCAAAGGCTTGTAGAACCCTTGATGCCTCTGCTGTCAAGTCTTATATCGATCAGCTTAATGGGGAGATATCCAGGCTGAGCCAGGTAGAAGCAGCCTTAAGAGCTCAGATTCAAGATCTGATGAATCAGCTGGAAGCATGGAAGCATCAGAGTAGTGTAAAAAGTACAGTAAGTACATGTACTCAGGGAAAAACACTTTCGGGCAGCGTGACAATTAATAAAGATGAGACGTACTACTGTTATGTCATGACATCATCGGTGCCTTCAGTTAACAATATACTTACATTTAAGGTTGGTGATAAAAAGGTTGGGGAATATGTTCAGAATAGTACTGACCCTAACAACCAAAATAATAACTGTAATGCTAGTAATTTCATAAAAAAATCAGACTGCAGCAATGCAGCCAAAAGTCAGGGAGTGGCGATCTCAGTTGAGTCATCTGGTGCAGGAATTGCGAAGCTAAAGGTTGTGGCTTCTAAGGATATTACATTAAATTACAGTTTCCATACTGCAATGGGAAGTGGTCTGGTCACATTTGGCTGATAATAGAAAAGGCTGTTCACAAAGGACAGCCTTTTCTATTATTTAAGCTTGAAATTTTTTAAGCCCTGTTTTTTTATTGCTTTCATAACTTTTTTGCTATTTTTCTTTGAACCATAGATTACTATATTACATTTTTTATTCACATTGGAGAATGATTTGCCTTTTACAGTCTTTAAGCATTTCCCATTAAGGAGAACCTTTGTGAGTTTCTTGTCTCCTTTAAATAAGGACTTAGGCAATGTTTTTGCCATGCAGTTTTTCATGTCAACTGATTTTAGGTTTTTGCAGTTTGAAAATGCACCTTCCCCGATTTCTGTTATGTTTGCCCCAATAACTACGTTCTTTAGCTTACTGTTTCCTTCGAGGGCATAATCGGCAATGGATGTGACCTTGTACTTTTTACCGTTGGCTTCTATGAAATTTGGTATTTTCACAGTTGCTTTTTCTTTTTCATAGTAGCAAAGTTCGGCTGTATCATCTTCAAGGGAGAAGAGTAACCCATTGAGTGTGACCTCGGTTTCTTCCTTTTTTTCTTCCTCTTCCTTTTTTTCTTCCTCGGGTGTTACATATTTAAACTGAGTACCGTATGCGATAGGAACCATCTTGCTATATAAGGTTCTTGTATGTGATTCGTCGGTGATCTGCTCTGTGGTAATAAGGAAGTAATCATAGATTATGGGTGTTTCGTCATCCCATGTACAGTCAACTTCATACCACTGTCCATCCTCTAATTTCAGTACGTTCCATGCATGTGAACGACTCTGCGCTCTGTAGCATGGGATATCTGCTATCTGACAAAGAAGTGAGTATGCATCAGCATATCCGGTACACTTAGCTTTACCTTCAATTAGTGCTCCATAGGCTGTTGCGCAGTTAGCGGTTGTGGTATCGTATGTTACATTGCTTACAAGGTAATCATGCAGGTATTTTGCCTTTTCGTGAGGAGTACCCTGTGCTCCGCTGACTATCTGACATGCTTTTTGGATAGTTGGCTCAACATGGGACCAGTATGTATCCTTTCTCATTATTAAACACTCACAATTATTTGGATCATTACTTCCTACTACAGAGGGGATAACACTTATTTCATCCTCTATAACGGGATGGTCATATTGGTATGCTTGTGAATAAATGGTATCAACCTTATATCCGGGGATGGATTTCATTGACGAACCCCCTGATAATGTCTGGCAAATCAGATCATATTTTGCCTTCTCTACTTCATCAAGGTTGTTATATGCATCACCCTTTGTTGCAAAGTATTCGTTAAGGCTTGTCGGAATCTTCGCCTCTGCCTTTAACCCCTGGATGCTGACTGTCATTACCATTGCGGCAAAAGCTGTCAGCATGTTTGCTATTAACTTTTTTCTCATATTTATTCCTCTTTTTCTATAATGTTTATATGTTTGTAACGATTTCCTGTGCAGGTGTTTTTATTATTGGGTAGTTATATGCTCCCGCACAGGAAATTTATGAGTTCATATTACTGCTTAATTCCATTCTTTCAATCGGCATAAGGATTTTTACACATTCTATGAATCCATAAATTTTCTTATTTGTTTAAATTATTAAGTTTTACCCAAACATCCAAAATAATACCATCTGCTATATTAGGATTTCAATATTGAAATCATTGTTCTTTATCAAAAATAAAAATCAATTACAAAACTAACAAAAATATGTGAAACAATAATTCATTCTGATCAATGGGAAGGTCAAGGGAACGGGCGCGGCTTTAGCCGGGGAGCGACGGGGGTTCCCTTGTAAACGCAGCCCGGCACCCTACGATGCCGAGCTTTTCAAGCTGCGTTTAGTGTTTAGTTCTCTTCTGCAATAGGTTCAACTTGTGAATCTGTAAAGAAGAACATTGTCTTTTTCATAAAGCTCTTTTCATTATCTCCTTCATCAGTTCCTTTTGAATCCTTAGAAGCAAGCTTCCATATATCCAATTTTGTTATTGCATGCTCTCCATGCTTAACCTTATATCCTTTCTTTTTCCAGGCAAAGAATGTATGCAACTGTGCAGGCTCCTTCACTTTCTTCTTGTTACCTTCTCCATCTTCTACAAAGATAAATTTTCCTGTAGTTCCAATCTTGCCTGACTTCATCAGTTCAATGCGCTCTTTTAAAATAATCTGTTCGTTTGTCATTTGTTTTATTCTCCTTATACTATGTTTTGTCTTATACATTTAAGAAATATGCATTATCAATTAGTCTGTCCTCTTCATTTACCGTAGTATGGTTAACCTCTGTAACCATTTTCTTAAAGATTTCAAGACTAGCGTTGTCATCTACTGGAATCAAAAGTGATTCGTGAATAGAGCTAGGCAGATATACAAAACGGCTTACATTTATCTTTTTGCCAAGCTCTGTAATAGCCTCTTGATTAAGTATTGTGCTTGCTCCTCTAACTTTTGATTTATTAGTCAAAACAAACATATAGTTTTCAGCACCGGTAGAATCATCCTCTCCAAGAAATCCATTAAAGTAATTTGCCAAAGGTTCTATTACTGTATCCTCACAAAGCCTCTTCTCTGCTGCTCTCCACGCTTCATCAACTGATGTATGTGAGGTATCAAGTATGGAATCATTAAGCTTAATTGTTCCGTCTATTCCGTTAACAGTGACCTTCAAATAAAGATATGCCTCAATCCCTTCATAATCGCACTTTCTTTTTATCAGCTTCTCTGTTCCCTCCTTCTGTAATCCAATACATACATTAGAGAGAATAAACTCCTTTTCTCTTAAGCAATCAATATCAAAATCAGCTATATGCGCTCTATTCATCTCCACAATTTCATCAACGATTTCTTCAACCGTAAGATTCTTCTCAAATGCTCTCTGTATTACTTTCTCAAAGTAGAATGTCGGAATAGCATTATGTTTCTCACATTCATCTACAAGACTAAAACATTTGTCCGTACAACCATTGCAAAACTTAATTTGACAGCTAAAGCATACTCCAATATGAGAACTCTCGTTATAGGGGCGTTTAAATGGGCTAAAAAGTATGAATATACAACCATCAGCATATCTTCCTTCTTTGGCGATCTGGATCTATCTAAAAAGGCATTTAAGAAGTCTAATGTACGTGATAAGACCCAGATATTCGACGAGGATGAAGTGCCACTCATTTTAAGCTATCTTCGTGAACACCCGACAATAGAAAATCTTGGGATACTTCTTACATTCCAGACAGGCATTAGAGAAGGTGAATTATCAGGGCTAAAGTTTTCTGATGTTTGCAAAGACAAAACATTGCATATACAGAGGCAGGAAATAAAATACAAGTCGCCAGTTACCGGAAAGTGTACACACGAAATAGTTGAGTACACAAAATCAGATGCAGGCGACAGATATATCATCCTTACTCCTGCTGCCCTTGAAACCATTCAGAAGATAAGAATTCTTAATCCGCATAACGAATATATGATGCAGGTCGGAGAACGTAAGATATGGACAAATACTTTCAATGACAGGTTATATAAAGCATGTGATGCTTTAGAGATTGAAAGAAGGTCCATGCATAAGATCCGTAAGACTTATGGAACAGCACTTTTAGATGCAAACGTGGAAGATTCGCTTGTAATGTCCCAGATGGGGCATTCAGATATTACCACAACACGTAAGTATTACTACTACAGTAGGAGGAATGCTGAACATAAGCGCGAACAGATAATGAATGCCATCCCGTTTTGAGATGGCATTTTTCTTTAAACTTGTTTTATTTATCTAAACCATTCCCACAAACAAGGCATTTTCAAATAGCGTCAGTTTAACTGCGGTTTAACTGGGGAATTTTAAAGAATATCTGTAGAAATTAAAATCCCCAAAACACTGATGTGTTCTGGGGTTTCGGGTTGGGCTGTTTACACAGTCAGTAGCTCGTAGCGGAATCGAACCGCTGATTCTGCCGTGAGAGGGCAGCGTCTTAGCCGCTTGACCAACGAGCCATTTTCATTTTGTTTCGTGCCTTTCGTTTGGCGACTTGATTATATTATTACATGTCCAACACTTTTGCAAGTACTTTTTTGAAAAAATTTTAAAAATTTTTCAAGTTTCCTTCAAACCCTCATGAATACAGGCTTGAAGGAATAAAAAACTTTTATTTTCTTCAAGGATTCTCCACTAAAAGGGGATATAATTCCTTCATTCCGAATTCTTTTAATGCATTTCTTCTCTGAATTATTGCCCAAAGATACTCTGCTCCTATCTCATTTGCCTCGCTGAGATTCTCGATTGCACTTACCATATCCCCAAAAGCTTCGCCATTTGCAAGCGGAAGAAATTCTTTATCTATAAAGGCATTTATTTTTTCATAGATATCTTTTGGAATACTGATCTGTCTTTTTTCTATTTCGTTCTTAAGATAAGTGAAGTTCTCATCCTCGCCATCCTCTGGCATCTCATAGTCAAAAACATAATCATACATCTCGTTATAGCATTCCTGAATCTGCTGTTTTACATAGCTATCCATTTTTCTAATTCTCCATATTTATTATTTGATATAAACCAAGGGGCATATAGCCCCTTGAAATACATTTTTTATCAGCCGCCCATAAAATCAAAAATACTGATCTGGTTGGACTCAGGTATATCACCAAGAAGTCCCATTTCAGCCATTCTGTCGACAACTGCCTGAGGGCACTTGGTACGCTGTTTAAAATCATCCTTTGATATAAAAGGACCATCCTTTGCAGCTTCTACTATCTGATCAGCAGCTTTTTCACCAAGTCCGTCTATGCTGACAAGGCTGGGCATAATCTTATCTCCAAATACCTGGAAGGATCTGGATGCAGCCTTAAAGATGTCGATAGGCATAACCTCTACGCCTCTTTCGTACATCTCTTCTGCAAGTCTCATTGCTGCAAGCTCGTTCTGCTCGGCATTAGTCATTTCATCGCCCTTAGCCCTGTACTCGTTCATCCAGCGATGAAGATTGCCCTCTCCTGTAAACATATGCTCATAGTTGAGAGCCTTAGCTCTGATTGAAAACCATGCTGCATAGAAGGCCTGTGGTACATAAACCTTAAAGTAAGCTATACGCCACGCCATCATAACGTAAGCAGCCGCATGAGCCTTAGGGAACATGTACTTAATCTTTTTGCAGGACCAGATATACCAATCCGGAACTCCTGCTGCTATCATGGCTTCCTCCATCTCAGGAGTGAGACCTTTACCCTTACGAACTGACTCCATGGTCTTGAAGGAAAGTGACTTATCCATACCCTTCTGGATCAGATAAATCATGATATCGTCTCGACAACAGATACAGGTATCGATAGTAGCTTTACCCTCCTGGATCAGAGTTTGGGCATTACCAAGCCATACGTCTGTACCATGTGACAGACCGGAAATTCTTATAAGATGCGACAGCGATGAAGGCTGCGCATCGATAACCATCTGCATAGCAAAGTCAGTTCCAAACTCAGGTAGTCCAAGGCATCCGAGCTTTGTTCCACCAATCTGGTCTGGTGTGATATTAAGTGACTCTGTGTTCATGAAAAGCTTCATTACGTTCTTATCATCAAGTGGCACAGTCTTGGGATCAAGTCCTGTACAATCCTGAAGAAATCTGATCATGGTCGGATCATCATGTCCGAGAATATCAAGCTTCAACAGGTTATGGTCAATTGAGTGATAATCGTAATGCGTAGTTATGGTCGCAGTAGTCATATCGTTTGCAGGATGCTGTACCGGTGTGAAGGAGTTGATATCCTCTCCCACAGGCAAAACTATAATTCCACCGGGGTGCTGACCAGTACCTCTTCGGATACCGATACATCCCTGTGTAATACGGTCAACCTCGCATCTTCTCTTTGATGCACCTATGCCATCAAAATATTTCTTTACAAAACCATAAGCGGTCTTATCAGCAAGACCTGCGATTGTTCCAGCTCTGAAGGTCTGTCCATAGCCGAAAATAACCTCAGTATATTTATGGGCCTTAGACTGATATTCTCCAGAGAAGTTAAGGTCGATATCAGGCTCCTTATCTCCCTTGAATCCAAGGAACGTCTCGAAGGGGATATCAAAACCATCCTTATTCATCATTGCTCCGCATTTCGGACAGCGCTTATCAGGCATATCACAACCAGAGTTACCACCGTATGCAAGAACCTCTTCTGAGTCAAAATCACTGTACTTACATTTCGGACATACATAATGAGGTGAAAGTGAGTTAACCTCTGTAATACCGGATGCAAAAGCAACGAAGGATGATCCTACAGATCCACGTGAACCAACCAGATATCCGTCCTCAACTGACTTCCAAACCAGCTTCTGCGCGATTATGTACATAACGGCGAATCCGTTTTTAATAATTGAATTAAGCTCTCTTTCAAGACGCTCCTCAACTATCTCCGGCAGATCCTCACCATAAATCTCATGTGCCTTGTCATAACAGATCTTTGTAAGTGTTGCATCACTATCCTCGATAACAGGAGGACATTTATCAGGTCGTACAGGAGAAATGCTATCGCATCTACGCATAATATCTCTTGTATTTTCGATAACAACTTCCTTTGCCTTTGCTGCTCCAAGATAATCAAATTCCTTAAGCATCTCAGCAGTAGTTCTGACAAACAAAGGTGCAGGAGTTTCCTCATTCATACCCTTTCCCGCCATGATAACTGTACGGTATATCTCATCATCAGGGTTGAGGAAATGAGCATCACAGGTAGCCACAACAGGCTTACCATATTGCTCTCCAAGCTTAACGATTCTCTTATTTACTTCTCTTATATCATCATCAGAATTGATGGTATCGTATCTTTCTGATTCCACCATGAAATGGTTATTAGCAACAGGCTGGATCTCCAGATAGTCATAAAAATCTACTATCTTGGCGATTTCCTCATCTGCTCTGTCCTCTAAAACTGCGCCATAAAGCTCACCAGCACAGCAGGCTGAGCCTATGATAAGTCCCTCTCTGTACTTCATCAGCTCACTCTTTGGAATACGAGGGAATCTGCTAAAGTAATCAAGATGTGACTTACTTACAAGTGTGTAGAGATTAACTCTTCCAACAGTATTTTTTGCAAGCAAAATAATATGATGTGTTCTAAGGTGCTTTACAAGCTCAGGATTAGATGCTCCAAGATCATTAACCTTAATGAGATCATCTGCACCCTCCTGCTCCATCATAGGCAGGAATTTCATAAATATCTTTGCTGTACATTCCGCATCATCAACCGCTCTGTGATGGTGTTCATTTACTACTCCCAAAGTCTTACAGAGTGCATCAAGGTTGTGCTTTGCCTGCTTAGGGAAGAAGGCACGTGAAAGTCCCATGGTGTCAACTGTAGTATAATCAGCATCTATTCCAAGCTGTTTGCAGTTTTCGTTGATAAAGCTTATATCAAAGCCAACGTTGTGACCAACAAGAATACATCCTTCGCAGAATTCGACGAATCTGGGGATTATCTCGTCTCTTGTAGGACATCCTATTACCATGTCATCTGTAATGCTGGTAAGTCTTGTTATATGGAAAGGAATTGGTTCCTTAGGATCAATGAATTCTGAAAAGCGATCCAGAATTTCTCCATCCTTCATTTTTACGGCACCGATTTCTATAATCTTATTTCTCTTAGGTGAAAAACCGGTGGTCTCAATATCAAAGACAACAAAGGTGCTTCCTTCAACCTTCTGTCCCTTGTTATTTATTACTATTTCCTTGAGGTCATCAACAAGGTATCCCTCTACGCCCTGGATTACTTTAAAGAAATCCTGTCTGTCGGGATTAGGGTCGCCCGCTTCCTTTCTCTTTGACTTCTCAGCCTTCCAGAGATCCTCCCATGCATGGTTAGCATCAGTGAGAGCCTGAACAACGCCATGGTCTGTGATGGCAATTCCGGGCATTCCCCATTTATAAGCCTGCTTAACTATATCCTTAACTTCTGAAACTCCATCCATATCACTCATCTTGGTATGGCAGTGGAGCTCTACTCTCTTTACTTCCTCTTCATCTACGCGTTTGCTTGTAAAATCAGGTATCTTACGGATTCCGGCAACACTCTGTATTGTCACTTCGTGGTCGAATTTATCAACCATGGCAATACCTCTGACTTTAAGGAACGCTCCCTTTTTGATGTCAGCCTCAAGCTCAGGAACATTTTCCTGTTTTGCAAAGAGCTTTACAACGATAGTGTCAGTAAAGTCCGTAATTGCAAAAATAAGGATAGCCTTTTCGTTTCTGATTTCTCTCTTATCATAGCTGATAACCTGACCGCGGACTGTGACTTCACCCATTTCACCAACGATCTCGTCCATAGGCATAGCTTCATCTTCAATGTCACGTCCATAGATAACGTTAGGATCATCACTTCTCTTAAAGCTTGAGCCTGTGCCCTTACCAAAGAATTTGCTTCCGCCTGCAGGCTTTCCTGCAGAGCCTTTGCCAAACTTGCTCTCCTGTGGCTTGGCATCAGCAGGCTTATCTGCCTTGGGCTTAGCTTCGTTCTTCTGAGCACCCTTTGCTTCAGCCTTTTCTTCATGCTGCTTATCTGACTTCTGTTCAGCCGCTTCAAGCTTCTGAGCAAGCTTAATTGTTTCCTTCGAGTAGTCAGTCTTTTTCTTCTTAGTTTCAGCTTTCTTATAACTGATAATTACCTTCACAGCAAAGCCACAGCGCTCATTTAAGATTTTCTCAAAAATGCGCTGTATGTCTGAAGCTTTTTTCTCTGCTATTACAGATTCTTCCAATACAAGATTGACCACATCGCTTTCAGGAAATTCAAAGCTTGCAGTCTTTAAGATTGTATATTCAATTGGATCATAGTTTTTGAATTCCAGCATGATACTGTCCCTGTACATATCCAGGAGGTTCCCCGGAGTGTACTGGGACGAGAGAAAGAATTTCTCATATATTTTTACTGTAAGATTCGTCCCCTTGAAAAGCTGATTCTTGATTTCCTTTTCAGCCTTAACAACATCAGCCTTTTCAATTAGACGATTACTGGACAGATAGATTCGCACGAGATCCTTTTTCTCTGTGGTTGAAATCTTCTCCACCTTAACATCCGTAAGTTCTTCCTTTGTATGCGGATCTAGTTTAAGTGTCTGAAACACCTCAAGAAATGGTTTTGTCATGCTAATCTCTACTTTCTTAATTACCTGTTGTATCTAAATCAATCATTCCAATGCACAAGCTCATTACGAAGCGCATCTATAAGCTCTGCCTCTGGAACCTTTCGGATTACTTCACCCTTTTTAATGAGAAGGCCTTCACCGATTCCACCAGCAACTCCTATATCTGCTTCTCTAGCCTCACCAGGGCCATTAACAGCGCATCCCATAACTGCTACCTTAATATCAAGCGGGAATTCCTGAACCATCTTCTCAACCTGATTTGCAAGGCCTATGAGATCGATCTTGGTTCTTCCGCAGGTAGGACAGGATACAACTTCTATTCCGCCCTTTCTAAGTCCGAGAGTCTTAAGTATCATCTTCGCTGTGCGAATCTCCTCTGTAGGATCTCCTGACAGGGAAACTCTGATTGTATCGCCAATACCTTCGTTAAGGATGATTCCAAGTCCAATAGAAGACTTGATATTACCACCATAAAGAGTACCAGCCTCTGTAATACCAACATGAAGCGGATAGTTTGTCTGCTTAGCAAGCTCTCTGTGTGCGTCTACGCAAAGCATAACATTTGAAGACTTAATACTGATCACGAGATTGTCATAACCAAAGTCTTCGATGATATGAACCTTATCAAGAGCACTCTCAACAAGAGCCTTTGCTGTTACTCCGCCATATTTTTCAAGGAGATTTTTCTCTAAAGAGCCGCTATTAACTCCGACTCTGATGGGTATATTTCTCTCCTTTGCAGTCTTAACAACTGCTTCAATTCTATCCTTTGATCCAATATTACCGGGATTTATTCTGATTTTATCAGCGCCGTTTTCCATAGCTGCGATAGCCATCTTATAGTCGAAGTGAATATCTGCAACAAGCGGAATATGGATCTGTTCTTTTATCTTTTTAACTGCAAGAGCTGCTTCTTCGTTAGGCACTGTGCAGCGCACGATGTCACAGCCTGCAGCCTCTAATGCTAAAATCTGAGCTACAGTAGCATCTACATCTTCTGTAGGAGTATTTGTCATGGACTGGATCATGATGGGATTTCCACCACCAATTACCTTATTTCCAATATGAACTACCTTTGTATTATCACGATAAGCCATTTAATTACCTCATGAATTTGGATATATCATTAACTACAACAACTGCCATAAATGCAAGAAGAAGTACCATTCCAACAAGGTGGACCATACCTTCTTTTTCTCTTGGCACAGGCTTTCCTCTGACTACCTCAATGAACTGGAAAATAAGTCTTCCACCATCAAGTGCGGGAAGAGGCAAAAGATTCATTACACCAAGGTTAACTGAAAGCAGAATAAGAAGCTCCATCATAGTAAGTACTACAGATGAAAGTCCATAAGGGCTTACTGCTTCGTAAGTATCATCCACGATCTTAACCATTCCAACAGGGCCTGACACATCATTCAATGAAAGACGTCCCTGAATCAGAAGTGCAAGGCTTCTGTAGGTTGCCTTGAAGTAATATAAAAGGTCGTAGAAAGCATAAGGAATTACCTGCGCAGGGCTTACCTTTTCATATTTTCCAATGTAGATTCCCATGTAGTATCTTCCGGAATCACTGTCAAAATGCGGTATAAGCTGAGCTACATCCTGCTTTCCATCGCGCTCATAAACGATAGTCATGGGGCCACCCTTATTAAACTGAGAAATAAGTGTAACCTCGGCTGCAAGGTGAATTCTCTCACCATCTACGGAAATGATGGTATCACCTTCCTGAAGTCCAGCTTCAGCTGCTGCAGAATCCTCTGTAAGTCCTGAAATAACAGGAAATGCCCAGGTTGAGTTAGCTACAACGATAATCGCAACTATCATAGCTGTAAGGAAATTGAAAAATGGTCCGGCAAAAAGTGTTGCTATTCTTGCCCATACATTTGCATTAGGAAATGCTCTTTCATCAAATTCCTGATTCTCAGCATCAAGAGTATCCTCTCCTTCAAAGACACATGCTCCACCAATAGGGAGAAGTCGTATGCTGTATGTGGTCTCGCCCTTCTTTTTCTTGAAAAGCACAGGTCCCATACCAACATAGAACTCAAGGACTCTGATTCCATTAGCCTTGGCAATTAAAAAATGTCCAAGCTCATGGGTTGTAACCAGTATTAAAAATATGAATACAAAAATTATCAAGCTTACTAACATCTAATTATTTTTCCTCCAAATACTCGTATGTCTCAGCCTCTGCTTTGAGTATTTCCTCAAGATTAGGATTCTCAATCTTGTTATGATGCTCCATTGCCGATGATATCATAGTATAAATATCAAGGAATTTGATCTCCCTGTTAATAAACTTCTTAACTGCCATCTCGTTAGCTGCATTAAATACAGTAGGCATGCTTCCGCCAATTCTGGCTGCGTCGTATGCAAGCTGAAGTCCTCTGAAGGTTTCAGTATCAGGCTTTTCAAAGGTCATGCTTCCAAGCTCAAAGAAATCAAGTCTCTTTTCACTCATAGGCATTCTGTCAGGATAGAAAAGTGCATACTGGATAGGAAGCTTCATATCCGGAACGCCAAGCTGAGCCATTACTGCTCCGTCTACAAACTGAACCATGGAATGAATAATACTCTGAGGCTGAACCACAACCTGGATCTGATCAAGGTCTACGCCAAAGAGCCACTTTGCTTCCATCACTTCAAGCCCCTTATTTACAAGTGAAGCGGAATCAATTGTAACCTTAGGTCCCATGTCCCAGTTAGGATGTTTAAGAGCATCATCAACTGTCATGTTTACAAGCTCATCCCTCTTTTTGCCTCTGAAGGGACCACCGGATGCTGTAAGCAGAATCTTCTCAAGCTTATCAGCCGGCTCTCCGTTAAGTGACTGGAAGATGGCACTGTGCTCACTATCAACTGGTAAAATCTTCACATTGTTCTTTGCTGCAAGAGGCATAATGATATGTCCAGCCGTAACAAGAGTCTCCTTGTTCGCAAGAGCAATATCCTTACCACTTTCAATTGCAGCTATGGTAGGGCGAATTCCAATCATACCAACAACTGCTGTAAGAACTGTATCTGCCTCAGGCACCTGAGAAATTTCAACAAGGCCGTCCATTCCTGAAAGCACTGTAACAGGCACATCTGCAAGCTTAATCTTTAAATCTTCAGCTGCCTTCTCGTCAAACATGCAGACATACTTAGGAGCAAATTCCCTTACCTGCTGTTCAACCATATCAACGCTTCTATTTGCTGCAATTCCTATTACTTTAAGATCTTCAGGATTGTTCCTTACTACATCAAGTGTCTGTGTTCCGATTGACCCTGTAGAGCCAAGAAGTACTATCTTTCTTCCCATATAAACCTCTTAAATCATTTGAAAAAATATGTTGCCATAAAATATATCACCGGAGTGATGAAAATTACACTGTCAAATCTGTCCATAATTCCACCATGACCAGGAATAACTTTTCCATAGTCCTTGATGTCATGGTCTCTCTTAATGGCAGATGCTATAAGATCTCCAATCTGTGAAATAGCACTTGCCACAACTGTGATTATCACAAAGCTGACAACGGATCTTACAATATCTGTTTCAACATTTCCATAATTCGCATAAATATATCCAAAGAGCACACCAACTAATGCACTTCCCAGAACTCCACCTACTGCACCTTCGACAGTTTTCTTAGGTGAAAGCTTAGGACAAAGCTTATGCTTACCAAGAAGATTACCAGCAAAATAAGCACAGGTATCGCATACCCACGCTATAAAAGGTATCCATGCAAAGAACTTTCCATTTGGCATAATTCTAAGCAGATAGATAAAGGACAGCATCATAGGTGCATAAACAAAAGAAAAAACTGAAGCTATCACTTTATCTGATGAAATCTTAGGATAATCAAATACAATGATTGCTGCATTAGCCACAAACAAAAGCATAATGAGCATAACAAAGTACTTCATATCTCCGCCTGTAATCACCATCAAAAGGTAATGAAGGATGATGGCAGCCATGCCGACAACCTCAAGTCTGCCAGCGTCTCCATTTTTTACAGAAAATGATAATGCACTGGCAAGCTCATGATATGCAAGTAATGAAACGATAAGTAAAACTCCGGCAGTTAAATATCCTCCACCAAAAAGAGTAACTGCAAGCATTATTCCAAGAGCTATACCGCTTATAACTCTTATCTTCATAGACATCCCCCTTTGGGTTATTCTTAATATTCTAAGTTATTTCTGTTCTTCTGCTGTATCTTTAAGTCCGCCAAACTTACGGTTCCTGTTGCCATAAGCTTCAACAGCTTTCTCAAGCTGAGCCTTATCAAAGTCAGGCCATGCTACATCTGTGTAGAAGAACTCTGTGTAAGCACACTGCCATAAGAGGAAGTTACTAAGTCTTTGCTCACCACAGGTGCGGATCAAAAGATCAGGATCCGGTAAGTTAGCTGTGTCAAGAGCCTTGGTTATCATCTCCTCTGTGATATCCTGGCTATCAAGTTCTCCATTCTTGCATTTATCAGCTATTTTTCTAACAGCTCTCACAATCTCATCACGGCTTCCGTAATTGATTGCTATAGTAAAAGTAAGTCCCGTATTCTCTGCAGTTGCAGTTTCAAGTTCATTTATAGCGTCCTTAATGTCATCTGAAAGTCTTGATCTTTCACCAATTACCTGACATCTGACATTGTTCTTCATGGACTTTTTAATACTTGATTTCAGGTACTGTCTGAGGATAGTCATAAGTGCTGAAACCTCAGATTCTGGTCTATTCCAGTTCTCTGTAGAAAAAGCATATACCGTAAGATATTTGATGCCCATATCCCTTGCTACTACAAGGATATCCTCTACAGCTTTTGCCCCCTGCATATGCCCATAGTTTCTGGGCATTCCTTTAGCCTTAGCCCATCTACCATTTCCATCAAGAATAATTGCAACATGTTCCGGAATATTACTCATTTAGTCATCTCCATTTTAAATCTATTCATGTTTTAGCGCCGGGCGCTATACTAAAATTCAGAGCCTGTGACCAGCCGGCACAGGCTCTTAGCTATTTTAGAAATTCGCGTTACATTTCCATGTTTTATACTGTCATGATTTCCTTACTCTTCTCTTCAACAGCTTCATCAATCTTCTTGATGAACTTGTCTGTGAGCTTCTGAAGGTCCTCTTCAAGTTCAGCTATTTCATCCTCTGAAACATCTGTACCTTTAAGCTTTTTGAAGGAATCATTTCCGTCGCGTCTGATATTTCTAACAGCAACCTTTGAATCCTCACCCTTCTTCTTGATATCCTTAGCCAGCTGTTTTCTGCGCTCCTCTGTGAGCTCAGGAAAAATAAGTCTTATAACACTTCCATCATTGCTGGGTGTGATACCAACATCTGAAGCCAAAATAGCTTTCTCAATGTCCTTGATAAGGCTCTTGTCCCAGGGTGCGATCTGTATCATTCTAGCTTCAGGAACTGATACGTTACCAACCTGCTGAAGAGGTGTGGGTGTTCCGTAATAATCAACCTTTATCTTATCAAGTACATGCGGGTTTGCTCTACCTGCACGAACAGCGGCGAGATCCTGTGCAAGGAAATCGTACGCCTTGTTCATTTTTTCTTCAAAGGGCTTAACTTTCTCATTCATACTGTCGTCCTCCAACTAATTCAGGCTGTTACTGTGGTTCCGTTAAAGTTGCCACTTTCTGCCTTAATTATACTTTTTTCTTCCTGTAAAGCGAAGACACGCATTGGAATATGGTTTTCTTTTACCATAATGGATGCAGTCATATCGACAACCTGAAGATTCTGTGTTACTACATCATCAATGCTGATAGTGTCATATCTCTTTGCATCAGGATTTTTAGCCGGATCGCTGTCATATACGCCGTCTATAGCCTTTGCAAGAAGCATTACATCAGCCTCAATTTCAATAGCTCTCAGAGCTGCTCCTGTATCTGTTGAGAAATAAGGATGTCCGGTTCCGCCTGCAAAGAAGACTACCATTCCCTTTTCAAAATACTTGTTAGCTCTATCTTTAGAAAAAAGCTTTGTAAATGATCCGCATTCGAATGGAGTAAGAATGTTTGTCATCATACCCACGCTTCTGAAAATCTCAGAAACATAAATGCAATTCATTACAGTTGCAAGCATGCCGATCTGATCAGCCTTGACTCTGTCAATATTCTCGCTTGTACGTCCTCTCCAGAAATTACCGCCACCAATGACGATTCCAACCTGTGTACCTTTGTCCACAAGTTCCTTTACCTGAAGTGCTACCCCTCGAACTGTTGCCTCGTCAAAACCTGTTTTATTCGGTCCTGCAAGAGCTTCTCCGCTAAGTTTAAGTAATATTCTCATTATTTTGTTCCTTTAAGACCATCAAAGAATGCAGAAGGATTAACCTCAGCATAAGACTGTGAGCAGTTACCTTCGATAACAGCACCGTTGTTGATCTGTACTGACTGTGATTTGATGTTACCCATTACGATTGCAGTTGTATCAAGTACAACAGGGCCGGGAACATCGATGTCGCCCTTTACAGCGCCTGCGATAACTGCGCTAGTTGCAAATATGTTACCAATTACTACTGTACTCTGGCCTATCTTAACGCTTCCGTTACTGCGAACCTCACCAGTAATTCTTGCAGCTTCTGCATAAATCTCTGCTGCCTTAGAGTCACCCTCGATCTCGCCTGTTACGTTAAGCTTGCCAAGACATGTAACATTACCTGTAACCTTACCAATGAGTTCAAGTGAACCTGTTGTCTCAAGGTTACCAACGATTTTCATACCCTCTGTAATGCTGGCTGTTTCATCTGTAGGTGTCTGCTGCTGAATATCCATACTTTCAAATCCCCCATTATTATAATTATTAGTAGATGCGCTAACATCTTCTCTACTTTCTGTTTCTTCTACAGTGCTGTTCTGTTCCTGACTCATTGTCTCGATAGCGCTCAAGGATGATGTAAGATCAGCTACATTATCTACAGAAGTCACTTCTTCGCTGCTTACCTCAGGCTCACTGGCTACTTCCTCCGCGTCCTCAGAAGTTACAGTCTCTTCTACTGTCTCCTCCTTCTCAGGCTCCACTGTTTCCTCAACACCAATGCTGTCCCCCAACTTGATGTCATCAAGGTGATCAAGCATTTCATTCAGATCCTTCTTGACTTCAGCTTCACTCTTCACAGTGGAAGGAGCTTCTTCTTTAGTCTCGGAATTCAGAATCTGAGTTTCTTCGCTTTCCTCAGGTATGATTGTCTTCGCTGCCTGAGAAAGATCACTTTTCAGCTCTGAAAAAAATCCCATTTTCACTATCCTCCATATTTTTATTGCATTACTGCTCATTGCTGATATGTTGAACCGGTAATGTATCCTCCGTTACCGGAACTATCACTGTGTTTTCTAATTTCTGTACTTCCTCAATTATCTCAGGAAGCGCATCAACTGTGGCCTGTTTATCCGACGCATCATGAAGAAGGATCATGGAATTCTCAAATTTCGGAACCCCTGCCATAACATTGGATACAATCATATCCTTTGTTATTCCATCTCTGTCGTCGCCACTGGCTACATTCCAATCATAGTATGTGATATTTTCAAGTTCAAGATAATTTATAAGATCCTTCATTCCAACCTTGCTAACAGTGTTGGAACTGCCCCCGGGGAATCTGTAACATGTGGACCATACACCAGTGGTTTCATACAGGAAAGTCTGCAGCTTATGCAGATCCGTCTGAAAGCTTGTAAGTGATTCATACAGCTCACTGTATCTGTGACTATATGAGTGCATTCCAAGTGTATGCCCATCGTCTACTATTCTCTTGTAAACATCTGTATATCTGCTATCCGCCTTCCCTGTTACAAAGAAGGTGGCCTTTACATCATATTCATCAAGAATATCCAATATTTCATTGGTTTTACTGCTGGGGCCGTCATCAAAGGTTATATACACTCTTCGAATCCCGTCTGTTTCGCTCTCGCTTCCCTCAGCATTATTTAAAATATCTTGTGTTTTTTCATCCGGATTGTCTGCAGATACTTCCTCATCCGTCTTAACAGGTTCAGCTGCGTTACTCTCTAACGTGACCTCTGTCTCTGTCTGAGCAACTACATCTGATGCCTCTTCACTGTCCTCGATCAGGGGCTTATCCTCACCCTTGCCCTTTGAAAGAGCTGTATCTCCATACTGTTCCTCATACCATGCCAGCTCACTCTTGGCTTTTTCAAGAGTATTCCTGGTTCTGTCATACTTAATCGCCAGTATCAGGCACAAGCATGTGGGAACGAGGCAAGCAGCTGCTATTGAAAACAGAATAAGCTTTCTCAAAAAACGGATTCTCTTGGCTCTCTCTGCTGCAGTCCTGGTATCCTCCCCATTATCAAGCATACAATTACCACATTTCTTAATTAATTACATAGCCAAAATGCATTATATCATAATTTCATCTATAAAACACCTCTTGTTGGATATTGGTTTCTTTCAATAGTAAAAATTACCAAGATTTTGAAAAAAATTTTGGATGCCCAAAAATGGCCACTATATATTTTTTTTAGATTTACTTTACTTGGATTTTATTCTCGGATGGTATCCTATTCATACACCAAAGAAACGGAGGAAACGGGTATGAGGAAAATCTATGGAATCATCATCGCAATCGCTCTTATTTTCGGAGCTTTCACACCTGTAGAAGTATTGGCAAAGACCTCTGACATTTCAGTGAATGCCGAGTATCTCATCAGAGATCAGGATGGTATTCATTCAAGGTATGTTGTGCTTGCTACTAACGCATCAGGAGCAGATATTTCAGTTAAAGCTGATTTTTATGCACTTGATGCTTCAGGAAAACCCATAAAGGTAGTTCATGATTATGCAGATGCTGTAAAGAATGGCCAGAACTTCATTATCTATGGCCAGTTTAAGAATGACAGTATAGCTGACGTTGCCAGCTTTTCCTATGACATCAGAGTAGAGACTACTGGTTCCTGCAGATATGATGCCATCGGACTTGATGTTCAAAAAGATGACTCCAGCACACTTAATGTTGCCGGAACCAACTTTTCAGGATCAGATGTAAATCTTGTAAACGTGCGCAGCGTTTTCTTTAAGGATGGCGTGCCGGTTGCATTTGAAACCGTAAATGTGGGAGACTCAGCTTACGTTCTCCACAGCGGAAACACCAACACCCAGCAGCTTGCCATGGTACCTGTGGACTATGATGATTACATCGTGACCTACACTGTATCATGCGATAATCCACTTACTGAGTTTTAATAATCAACTTTCATAAGACATAAACCCTGAGGCGGTGCCGTTGGCCCCGCCTTTTGTCTGTCACAGGAAGTGATAATGTTCTCAAGCTCTGAAGGCTTTATGTTTCCATATCCAACCTCCAAAAGAGTACCTGTCATTATCCTTACCATGTTCTGCAAAAAGCCATTGCCATGGAAATAGAATCTTATCTGCGGTCCGTTCTCTTCTATCCTGATGTTGTCCACACATCTTACAGTGGACTTCTTCATTTTGTTATTGCCGCAAAAGCTCTTAAAATCGTGGGTTCCAACTATGTACTCAGCTGCTTCTCTCATAAGTTCAACATCAGGCTTCTGCTCGAGTACAGTGACATATTTTCTGTCAAACACAGGCTTGGATATGCCATAGTAACAGGTGTACCTGTAGGTCTTACCTATAGCATTATAGCGACTGTGGAATCTGTCAGAGCAGACTCTCACCTCATTAATGCTTATATCCTCAGGCAGATACTGGTTCATGTACTTCTGAATCTCTTCCTCGTTAAAAACAGTATCCAGTATAGCATTCGCAGTCATAGCTCTGGCATGAACTCCTGCATCTGTTCTTCCTGCTCCGATAACCTGCACGAATTCACCATCTGAAAGGCCAACCATCTTGCTAAGGACATTTTCAAGTTTTCCCTGGATTGTCATATCCTTATTTGGCTGCTTCTCCCATCCGTAAAATCTGGTTCCGTCATAGCTTAATGTAAACTTATAATTTCTCTTCATAGTTTTCCCCACATAAAGTTTCAGGAGCAGCCAAGTGCTCCTGAACTAATGATCATTATTTTGAAAGCTGCTCCTTTATTGCTCCAAGGAGTTCATCGTATGTCTCAAAAGCAGGGAACTGAGGATAATCCTTTTTGATCTGCTCAGTTGTTCTAAATAAGAAGCCTGCTTTACTTGCCTCGATCATACCAAGGTCATTGAAACTATCGCCACTTGCTATGGTCTCAAGACCAACACTCTGAAGTGCTTTAACTGTAGCAAGTTTTCCTTTTTCAACTCTCATCTTGTAGCCTGTGATCTCACCATTTTCTGCTACCTCAAGCTGATTGCAGAAAATTGTAGGCCAGCCAAGCTTTTTCATAAGAGGTGTTGCAAACTGTGTAAAGGTATCACTAAGAATTATTACCTGTGTTACAGAGCGAAGCTCATCAAGGAACTCCTTAGCGCCGGGCATGGGATCAATCTTTGCGATTGTCTCCTGGATCTCTTTAAGTCCAAGACCATGCTCCTTTAAAATATCAATTCTGTACTTCATGAGCTTATCATAATCAGGCTCATCTCTGGTTGTTCTTTTAAGCTCAGGAATTCCTGTAGCTTCTGCAAAAGCTATCCAGATTTCCGGTACCAGTACACCCTCAAGGTCGAGACAAGTTACATACATTTTTTCATCCTCCTCTGTCTACTATAAACACAAATTAGTAGTAGTTTACCACACTTTTAGCATTCTTCCCAAGTCATACCTTGAAAACTTGTATGTTTTCTACTTTCATCCATGGGTTGAGGCTTGCCAAAATGGTATCCCTGCGCTTTGTCACATCCGATTTTCTTAAGGAAATTAAAGTGTGTTTCAGTCTCAACACCCTCGCACAAGGTTACATGCCCCATGTTTTTAGCGGCCTGAACAATATATGCCAAAACTGTTCCGGATTTAGGATTTTTGTCATACTGTCTAAGGAAGGTGAGGTCAAGCTTCAAGGTATCAAAATCAAAATCCAGAATAGTTGTAAGCGATGAATATCCACTTCCAAAGTCATCGATCCAGACCTGATAGCCCTCGTTTCTAAAGTGCTCTATCTCCCTCTTTATAAGCTCGTCATCCTCATTTAAGGCACTCTCTGTTATTTCTATGTCCAGCATATTCACAGGAACCCCGAAGGATTCTCTGTATTTCTGTACATCATCAAAAATATTGCAAAGGTTAAAATCAAGTCTTGAAAGGTTAATTGAAACAGGAACCAGCATTTCTCCTCTATCTCTTAACCTGGCGTAATCCTCGCACACCTTTTTGACCATAAACCTGTCGAGCTTGTGGATCTGCCTATGTTCTTCGAGAATATCAATAAAGTGTCCCGGAGGAATAAGTCCCCTCTCCGGATCCTTCCATCTCGCAAGAGCCTCATAGCCACATATCTCTCCAGTTGCAACTCTGATTACAGGCTGATAGAACACCTTTATATTTTCAAACTCAACAGCATCATCTATATTGTCCAATACGAACTGCTGCATCTGAAGCTTGGTATGAATGTCCTCGTTATAGAATGCATAAGGAATATCGTATCTGCTCTTGATGTTTTTGCAGGCAAGTCTCGCATGATCACAGGCAAGACCTATATCATTGCAGCCATCCTCCACTCTGTAGATTCCAGCCTTAAGTTCTAGCTTTGCACCTGGAACAAGTTTGGCGACATCATCATGGATTTTGACTATTATTGGCTCTACATCCCGCACAAAGGTACACACAACAAAGTGATCCTCTGAGAATCTTGCAACCATTCTTTCAAGGAATGAATGCCAAAGGAGCCTTGCGATATCGTAGAGCAGATCATCTCCTTTTTTAAATCCATATTTTTCATTAAAAAGCTTAAAATGGTTAAGGTCGAAATAAATGATGGTGATTCCAATTCTTCTAAATGTCATATCCGACATTTTTTCCTGAACCACCTTATAGAAATGCGCCTGATTCCACATTCCTGTGAGAGAATCCATCTCCTGATTCATCTCCAGAACCTGGGACTCAGCGTAGCTGTTTTTATTGTTATTGTAGAACTCGTTCTGATCAATATCTACTATGTAGACATAGTAATAGCTTGTACCATCCTCGCCGTGAACCAGATGTCCAAAATCCTCAATATATCTGATATTACCCGTTTTTGTCTTGATTCTGTATCTGACATAGTCATGACGCATGGCACCAAAAATAGTCTGCTTGCTTATAGAATTCTCTGTCTGCGCATAGTCCTCAGGGTAGACCATCCCTCTGAAGGTATTGCCCGTAAGGCGTCTGAAATCCTCGATATCATCACATTCATAGAGCTTTATAACATTCTCATCCGCATAGACTATCTCACCACTGCCTTCAGCATAATAGATGAAGAAGCCAGCAGGCACATCATTTGGGATAAATGTACTATTTCCTGTTACAACATGCTTCTTTCCCATAGAAAAAATCCCCCATATTGTATCAACTATGTACATTTTATCCCATTTGAAATACAAGAATTATTAAATTGAGATAAAAATTTATTATTATTTTCTATACAAAAACTTTCGTGCCGCGAAGAGGAAAATCCTGTAATACCAAGGGTTAAGAGCCTTATCCGCCTTCTTTAATTCCTCGATTATATGAATGTGCTGAGGGCAATGACTCTCACATTTTCCGCACTCTACGCACTGAGAGGGAAGTGCCGGTTCCTTACGCATTCCAACGATTCTAAGGAACTCCTGTCTGCCTGTTCCCTTATCATCCATATACATAGCGTTGTAGCATCTGAAAATACTGGGAATATCGACACCTCTGGGACATGGTGTGCAATATCCACAGCCTGTACAGCCAACCTTGAGGTTCTCATTTATGCTATCCCTGATCTTGCCAATCAGCTCAAAGTCTTTTTCTGTGAACTCTCCTACTTCAACCTCAGATGCAATCCTGCAGTTCTCCTCGACCATTTCGATAGAGTTCATTCCTGAAAGCACACAGGTAACCTGAGGCTGATCCCAAAGCCAGCGGAATGCAAGCTCAGCCGCTGTCCTCTTCTTTTCATCCTCAGCAATAAGCTTCTTTGCCTTATCAGGAAGAAGGCTTACAAGCTTTCCTCCGCGAAGAGGTTCCATAATGATAACCGGGATGCCCTTTTCGCCTGCTGCCTCAAGTCCTCTTCTACCTGCCTGAGATACTTCATCCAGGTAGTTGTACTGAATCTGGCAGAAATCCCAGTCATAGGCATTCAAAATTTCTATGAACATATCTGTATTTCCATGGAAGGAAAATCCGATATGCTTTATCTGGCCTGATGCCTTCTTTTCAGCAATCCACTCCTCAATTCCCAGTCTCTTTAGTTTTTCCCATGCCTCGATATCAGAAAGCATGTGCATCAAATAGTAGTCAATGTAGTCAGTTCTAAGCCTCTCACACTGCTCATTGAAGTACTTATCAATAGCTGCCCTGTTTGCAATAAGATACTGAGGAAGCTTTGTCGCAATCTGGATTTTCTCTCTGATATGGTTCTTTTCAAAAATCTCACCAATTAAAACTTCACTTCCGGGATAAATATATGCAGTGTCATAATAATTCACGCCCAGTTCATAGGCTCTCATTATTTCTTTCTCAGCTTTATCAAAATCGATAGTTCCACCGTTTTTGGTAAATCTCATACATCCATAGCCAAGTAATGAAATATCCCCGCCCACTCTGTTTTTTCTGTACTTCATGTCTTACCTCCGTATTTCTTTGCCTTTTTAGGAATTAAACAAGTCCCAAAAGGGTAAAAAAATCGGCTCCATTTCTGAAGCCGATCTTAAAGCTTTGGTTTTATCGAATCTGCCTCATTTCGACTATTATAACCATCATTAAGCAGATTTTACCATATCTTCTGTTTGAGTTGTACTATTTTTACTTTTGCCCAATACAAATGTATGAAATTTTTTTAAAAGAATTGCTGACGGAACACCAAGAACGAATACCACCACTGAGTATAAAAGCAGGTTGTGAATCGGGAAGGGTGATCTCACGCCGCCATCAAAGGTGTGGTCGCACAGTTCTACAAAAAGTCCGTGTATCAAATAAAACTCAAGAGTAATTGTTCCCATGAACTTAAGGAATTTGTTGCCAATTCTAAGCTTCATGCAAAGAAGAAGTACAACTAGAACAAAGTCAAGTGTTACAAGCATCTCTGAGCCAAGACAGATTCTTCTTCTCATAACCTTGTCCGGAGCATTCCAGTTCTCTCCATAGTAGGAAACTGTACCAGTGATGAAGGTTGAAAACTTATAAAGTGGATACAGTCCCAAAACTGAAAGCGGCATAAGAACAACATAGAACTTCTTGAAGAACTTCAGGATGTTCTTCTCAAACTTTGCAAATAATACTCCCATAGGGAATAAATGTACACAGTTGTACCACCACTGACCTCTGATCCAGAAATCATTGTGGTCTACTCTTGTTGCTTCGAGCATGTACAAAAGAACAAGTCCGCATACAACTGCAACCGCAAATCCGTCCTTTTTGATAAATCTGAATGCCAGATAGAAGAACAGATAGAAGAACGGAAGAACTATAACGTACCATGTGTTGGGATTGCACAGCTTAATGCTTGTAAGATACCAGAATACTTTCTTTCCATCCATCTTCTCACCAACAAGAATTCTTGCGATGAAGAATATGATTGTTGTTGAGTAAAGAGCAAGAACAACAGGGAGAATTCTCTTTTTCATAAATCCCTTTAAGTAGTTGTCCTTTGCGTGAAAGCTCTTGTAAATACCATAGCCGTTAAAGAATAAAAATACTGAAACGAAAAGGAATCCAAGCGGAACGAAGAATCCAAGACCTTTCTGAATTCTGCTTGGCGGATTAAGCCATGATGCGCATGTCTTTTGCCCAACGTGGTGGAACATGATGCATAATGCCAAAAATCCCTGTACTGCTTTGCTCTGTCTTAGTGACAAAGCTTCGTCATTCCATTCCCCTATTTTTTCTACCTTTGCTCCCCAAAGCAAAAGTACAGGAAGAATGAAATAAACTGAATAAATTAGTTTATCCATAAAAAATACCTCCTTAAACCCCTATATAAAAATAATAGTGTTCTTGGAGGTATTTAACTATTCATTTGCTACCAACTTATTCTCAATTGTTGCTACTAATCTCGTATAAATAGAACTCGCCGGGATTAAGGATTACATCAGCAACTTCCTCTGACAATTTCTCAAAGTCGAAGTGAAGTACCTTTTTCTCAAGTGGGATTTCCTGTCTGTCCCCAAAAGGCTTCGGAGCATAGAGTATGAAGGTATTACTAGATGGTAGGATCTATATCTTTTTAGATAGTCGATTTTGTTAAGAGCACGACTGTTTCAACTGACCTTGTATGCGGAAACATATCAACTGGTATTATTCTATCAGCCTTGTATCCATTCTTTGTAATGATAGCAAGATCGTTAGCGAGTGAATCAGGGCTGCAGGAAATATAAACCACTCTGTCAGGGTTAAGCTTAAACATTGAGTTTAAGAAAATCTCTGTTGAACCTGAGCGTGGCGGATCCATGAATACAACGTCTGCCTTGTCTCCGGCTTCTGCCATCTGAACCATGAACTTACTTGCATCATTCTCATATACTGTTATGTTTTTGATTTCATTTATTCTGGCGTTAAGTCTTGCATCTTTAACTGCATCCTTGTTAAGCTCAACGCTTATAACTTCGCCTGCTTTTTCGCTGGCAATGATGCCGATTGTACCAACACCGCAGTAGCAGTCAAGGACTGTCTCTTTTCCTGTAAGGCCAGCAAGCTCAACTGCCTTAGAGTAAAGCTTCTCAGTCTGAACAGGATTTACCTGGTAGAAGGACTTAGGAGAAATCTTAAATTTCTTTCCGCAGACTGTATCATAAATAAATCCAGGTCCGTAAATAGCTTTCTCCTTATCGCCCAAAATCATGCTTGTACGCTTATCATTTACATTTATAACAATTGTTGTGATTTCAGGATGCTCCTTCAAAAGAGCCTTAACAAAGTTATTCTTTGAAGGAAGGATTGGTGATGTAAGTACAAGGACTACCATGATCTCACCAGTGTTATGTCCAACACGAATAAGAACATGTCTAAAGAGTCCAAAACCGTTATCCTCATCAAAGGTCTTTATCTTGAAAGACTTGAGCATTCCGCGTATTGTCGCAATGATAGCGTCCGCTTTTTTATTCTCAAGAAGGCATTCTTCAACGGGAACAACGTCATGTGTCCCCTCCTTGTAGATACCAGAAACTGCATTTCCTTTTCTGTCATGAGTAAATACTGCATGAACCTTGCATCTGTAGTGTTCAGGATTATCCATAGGGATGAAGGGTTCAACTTCACCATATTTGCCTACAAGCTCTGTAACTCTCTCGTGCTTTCTCTCAAGCTGCTTCTTGTAAGGCACGTCAATCATCTGACAGCCGCCGCATTTCTTGGAGTAGGGGCACTTACTCTTTTTGGAAGGAGCCTTTGACGCATTTTTATCAATGCGTTTTACTGATGTTTTTTTATCATCTTTACGTATATTACTTCTCTTTATTCCATCATCCATTTTATTGGCAGACTTATTTAATGTTGTCTTTTTCTGCTGTGATGCCTTTTCATTTTTGCCACTTTTGTTTAACTTCTTTTCCATTCTAAAACCTCTTACCTAAATGCATATCTAAAGATAAATCCTTATATGACAAAAAACCTTCGGAACAATCCCCGCCCCGAAGGTTATAATCATTTCTTTTTGTTTCTATCCTTTTTCTTGTCGCTGAAATCTCTGAGCTTTATATTCTCAAGGCCTGATACCAGGTCTCTGGCTCTCTCCACATCCTGTCTGTTAATGCGGATAGTACATAAAATCTTGTTATTACCTCTGCCAAAGATCTTCTGGAATATAGATTGCTCCTGCCAGTCAACAAAATAGGATATTCTGTTTGCTAAAAAGCGCTCCTCCAGGATTTTCTTACTCTCCTGGGAATAAACTCTGCAAAAAGATACCTCATTATTAAAAACCTGATCGTCCTGAATTATTGATGACATACGTAAACCTCATGCTTTCACAAATGTTCCACATCATTGTACAATACAGCAAACTTATTTGTAAACGCCAAATAAAAGGACGATATGAGAATTTCTATAATATTTAATTTTCAATATTCCTTAACACCAAAGGATTCAAACACGCAGCTTCTAAAATCTGTAAGCCCTTCAAAAAGCCCGTCAGCTATCATCTGTGCTCCAAGATTACCAATCGCTGTAGCTTCTCCTGGTCCTGCATATATCTTCTTACCAGTAAACTGAGCTGTGAGTCTGTTTAAATAATCGGCATTAGATCCGCCTCCAACAATGTTAATTGCATCAAAGCTTCTACCTGTTATTTCCTCGATTTCTTCATACGCTTTCTGATAACAAGCTGCAAGAGATCTATAAATAACTCTCGCTATTTCCCATGGAGTTACCGGGACTTTTTGCCCGGTCCTTTCGCATTCCTTCTGTACTGCGCATATCATGGAATCAGGGGCAAGAAAAGCCTCTGAATTGGCATCTACTATAGAGTCAATATCCGCCTTCTCCGCTTCCAGACAAAGGTTTGCAAAGGAATAATCCTCATTTCCAGTTTTTTCAGGATAGTCATAGCCTTCCTCAAACTCCTTCTTTACAGACTGAATCATCCAAAGTCCCATGATATTCTTAAGAAATCTGAATCTATAGTCATATCCGCCTTCATTTGTAAAGTTAGCTTTTCTGGCTTTAGGAGAACAGTCAGCAGATAATGCTTCACATCCAAACAATGACCAGGTTCCAGATGAAATATAAAGCACATCATCAAGGACACTTGGAACGCTCATAACTGCTGAGCCGGTATCATGAGTTGCAGGTAAAACCACCTTGCAATTAAAGCCGACCTTTTCCTGAATTTCCTTTGTAAGCTCACCCACAAAGGTTCCAGGCATTGAAAGCTCACCAAAAAGCCTAGTCGGAAAGCCGAGCTTTTCAATCAATTCCATATCCCATTTCTTTGTTTCAGGATTTACAAGCTGTCCTGTAGTAGCGTTTGTGTATTCCTGCTTCTTTACACCTGTCAGGAGGAAATGGAAATAATCTGGCATCATCAAAAAACTTTCAGCTTTTTCAAGGGTTTCCGGCTCTTGCCTTAAAGAAGCTTCAAGCTGATATATTGTGTTAAAAATCGCCTTTTGAATTCCTGTTCTTTCATAGAGGTAATTTTCCGGGATAACTTTATAAACCTCTTTATCCATTCCTGTTGTCCTGGAATCTCTGTATGCATAGCTTTTTCCAAGCTTATTACCTTTTCCATCTAGAAGAACATAATCAACTCCCCAGGTATCTATTCCCATTGAAACAGGTACTTTGCCAATATCATGACACTTTTTCATTCCTGCTAAAATTTCATTAAACAGGCTCTCAGTATCCCAAATCTTGTGGCCATCTTCCTCTGCCATTCCGTTATAAAAGCGGTGGATCTCCTCGTAGACTATTTTGCCATTCTCTACTTTTCCCAGAATATGTCTGCCAGATGACGCCCCAATATCTATAGCAAGATAGTATCTGGTATCACTCATAATTAGTCCCATCCTTATTTAGTAACGCATGTTACTTCTTTTAAAAATCGCTCAACCACCGATAATATCGGTCTTCTTTTCATAAAGGCATTCCTCATTTACCTTTATTCCAAAAGGCTCATTCAATGCCCTGAAATCATCAGGCTCGATTGTCTGACGCTTTCTATCAGTCATTGACATAACCTTTACAAGAACCTCAGCTGCCTTCTCCACTGTATGCATAAGCCCGAATGTCATATCAAAATCTGTACCGCAGGCAAACATTCCATGGTGAGCCCAGATTGCTACATCCTGCTTTTTCATGATCTCTGAAGTTGCAACAGCAATCTCTCTTCCTCCGGGTACCATCCAAGGTACAACACCAATTCCATCAGGGAAAACAACAGGGCATTCTGTTGCCATCTCCCAGATTTCTCTTGTGAATACCTTTCCATCAAGAGGGAGCACAAAGGTAAGAGCTATGGTATTAGCAGGGTGGCAGTGGTAAACAACCCTTATTTCCGGATTTCTCTTTTTGCAAACCTCCAGATTCATGAGGTGTGAAGGCAGCTCTGAAGTAGGTCTTCCGCCCTTAACAAGCCCCCACTGAATCTGATATTTCTCACCCTTATCATCAACCTTGATAATGCAGATATTTGCAGCAGGATCAATTTCCACATTTCTGAAATATTTTCCGGATCCTGTAACCATGAAATATTCGCCTGCAAGATCAGGTACTGTGGTTCCAATTTCCTTCCACTCGCCATCCTCTGACAATTCTTCCTTTACAGAAGCGATTTCCTCATCCTTTATGCGATAGCTAAGGTTTCCGCCATTTCTCTCATGCCATCCCTGGTAAAAACCGTCCACACACATGCGGCAAAAGCCTTTTGCAAATTCTGAATCTAAAACTTTCATTTTTATCTCCTATAACTTTATTTTTACTGATTTATTTCAATTTGTGTCATGCGCTATTTTAAATATATTTCGCTCAACCACGCTGTTTAAGGACATCGTCCTCATATTTTTTACAAGCCTCAAACCAGTCATCCTCTGTAGGTACTCCCTGCTTTTCGCAGTAGTAATCCCAAACATCACCCACAGGCATCATCTTTATGCGCTCCTGAAGTGACATAAGCTCAGTGAAATTGCGCTCCTCCTGAAGCTTTGCAAGCTTCTCATTTGGCTGAAGCTCAGCATTCAAAAGTGCCTTCAGGAAGTTTCTCATACCATTAGTCCATGCAGAGACTCTGTTAATGCTTGCATCAAAATAATCCATTCCAATAAAGAAGCGGTCAGGGCCATTCTTTACTATCTCCTGAGCTATTTCCTTAGCGTCGTCATTATAAATAACGACATGATCTGAATCCCAACGAACAGGTCTTGTCACATGAAGTGCCATCTTGTCATAGAAAAGAAGCATTGAAGAAAGCTTATCTGCTATGTTTTCTGTCGGATGGAAATGACCTGAATCGATAAGACACATAATGTCATTTTTTGCCGCATAATTCATGTAAAACTCATGTGAACCAACAGTCATTGACTCCATTCCAATTCCAAATACCTTGGATTCAACGGCAACATAAACCTTAGATTTGTCATAATCTATTGAAAGAATCTGATCAAGTGAATCCTTTAGTCTCTTTCTTGGGCTGAGCCTGTCTGCAGGAACATCCTTAAATCCATCAGGGATCCAGATATTCATCATGCAGGGAAAGCCTGTTTCAGTAGCAAAATACTCTGAAATTCTGATACATGCCTTGCAATGGTTAATCCAGAACTTTCTAATTTCTTCATTTTCAGATGAAAGTGTTGCATCCTCAGCCTTGGGATGACTAAACATTGTAGGATTAAAATCAAGTCCAATGCCATGCTTCTTGGCAAAATCAACCCATGCCTTGAAATGCCTGGGCTCTATGGCATCTCTGTCAGCCCACTCTCCAGCCTCAAATACTGCATAGCTTGCGTGAAGGTTCAGCTTATGCTTTCCGGGAACAAGAGAGAAAACCTCCTCTATATCCTGCATCAACTGATCCGGTGTTGTAGCCTTATATGGATAATTTCCTGTCGTCTGAATCCCGCCTGAGAGAGGTCCCTTCTGATCAAAACCAACTACGTCATCCCCCTGCCAGCAGTGCATTGAAAGACTTATCTTTGAAAGCTCATCAACTGCTTTATCTACATCTACGCCGATTTTGGAATAGCGCTCTTTTGCTGCTTCATAACGCTCTTTAACTGTCATCTTTATACCTTCCTTCTCCAATTACTTAACCAGATAAAGTTTTTTGCCGTAATTCAATCCCCGCCACTATCTGGCAATTTGTCTTTTTATATAATCCTAAATCATATCCAGCACCAATTTAAGGTCTTAAAAAGAATAAAAATACGTCCTTTCTTGCAAATAAACATCATCTGATGTTACTGTATTAACATCAGATAAAAACTAATACTTATGGAGTATTTATGAACAAAGAGCTCATAGAAAAATTAAGTCCAATAACAGAAGAAGAACAGGAACATCTTGATGGAAAAACAACCATTAACCGCGCATTGTACTACAGCAAGGATTCAGGCAGTTCCTCAGACGAGGTCGATTCTGCAAGAGTCCTTAAAAACGGACGTCTCATAGATATGCGTCCACACGTGCGCTTTGTCCATTTTCCCAAGCACACTCATAACTATGTAGAATTCATATATATGGTAAAGGGAAGTACAACTCACATAGTGGATAACCAGGAAATTGTGCTAAAGGAAGGTGATCTTCTTTTTCTTAATCAACATGCTATCCAGGAAATACGTCCGGCCGGAAAAAACGATATCGCCGTTAACTTCATGATTCTCCCCGAATTCTTTGATGTTGTTCTTCCCATGATGGGCAATGAGACAAACTCCCTTCGTGACTTTCTTGTGAGCTGTCTTACAAAAAAAGACATGGTTGGAAACTTCCTCTACTTCAACGTTTCAGGCGTTCTCCCCATACAAAATCTCATGGAGAATCTCATCTGGAATATGCTTGAAGCCGAGAGAAACAGCAGAACCTTGAATCAAATAACAGTTGGTCTTCTTTTCCTGAATCTGATGAATCATACAGATCTGATAAATGTTTCCCAGAATTCCTATGAGCAGGAGCTGGTGCTGGATGTTCTCAGGTACATAGATACCAACTATAAAGAGGCTTCACTTAAGGATTTTGCCCAGCAAAAGAACATGGACATCTACACCATAAGCAGAATTCTAAAGCAGTCTACAGGGAAAAACTTCAAAGAATTATTACAGTCAAAGCGTCTTGACAGAGCATGTATGCTCCTTTCAAGAACCAACGCGCCAATAGCTGATATTGCAGATTCTGTGGGCTATGACAACACCAGCTTTTTCCACAGACTATTCAGACGCATTTATGGCTGTAGCCCGCGCGAATACAGGCTTGCCGAAAAAACGCAAAGTTTTACACATCCTTTATAGTCTTTATTGTCTTTTCATTTGAATTTTTGACGGTTTTGGTATAAAAATTAAGTAGAGATACTATGTGAGCAGCATGGATGCTGTTTTCGGGGACGAGGTCCTCTAGATCAAAGGAGTGATGTCTATGGGAATAAACGTTAATATGGATTATTCCACCTTATTCAGCAGTCTTTCCTCTGGCGGTGCATCATCTACAAACTATTTATCGAATTTATCAGGAATGCTTTCTGATTATTCTTCTATCAAAAATGGAAGTTATGGAAAGCTTGTTTCTGCATACTATAAAAAAGTTGGAAGTGACGACACCTCTACTTCAGAGGCTAAGGATTCAAAAAAGACAGAAACCAACACTGCAAAGTCGGCTGCTGCAGAAAAGAAGCAGTACTCTTCTATTGCATCATCTGCTAAGAGTCTTGGTGCCGATGCAGATAAGCTTATGGCGACAGGTTCTGACTCTGTCTTTAATAAATCATGGCAAAATGTTACAGATGAAGATGGCATAGAGTCAAAGGTATTTGACTACGATACCAACAAGATTATGAGTGCTGTATCAAACCTTGTTAAGGATTATAACAGCATCATTTCTTCATCCTCAGATTTATCAGATGTGACTACTGATACCAGAGTTTCCTATATGTCCAAAATCACAAACTCCTATAAGAGTGAGTTATCTTCTATTGGAATCTCTGTTAACAAAGATGGAAAGCTGTCCTTAAACAAAGACAAAATGAAAGAATCAGGAATGGAGGCAGTCCAGAATGTAATCGGTGGCAAGAGTGGATATGCATATCAGATATCCTCAGCAGCTTCTCTCCTTGAGAGTTCTGCTTCAAAGGCTGCATCAAACAGCTCCACCTATTCCTCATTAGGAAGCCTTAACAGTGACTATTCCTCAATCCTTGATTCCTTTATCTGATCGCTGAACAATTTAATATCAAGGTAAAAGCCCCAAAGCACTGACGCTTTGGGGCTTCCTTTGTTTTCACAGTATATCAATTTCCTTCGCTAATTTTCTCAACTCTCTCAGCGTACTTAATTCTATAAATTCTTCTAAGAGATTCATCGATTCTCTCACTGCTTATGGTTCCATTCTGAACTGCAGCAAGAACACCCTCATATGCCTCTTCAAAATTAGCCGGCTGATTCAACATATCAGCACCTGCCTGAATTGCCATAACAGCAGCATCAGCAGATGACATATCAGAAAAATCAGATAATGTATCAGTAATAATAACGCCATCAAAACCTAGCTTTTGTCTAAGTGTATCCTCGATAACAGCTGAGCTAAGACAAGCAGGTGTCTGATCACCACTTATTCCACTGGAGGTTCCTGAGCAAACCATAATCATATTTGCTCCAGCTTCAATACCAGCCCTAAATGGTGCCAGTGCATCGCTCATCTCATCAGCACTCATTCCTGAATCTGTTGTCTCAGGGAAGAACTGCAGACAAGCTGAAACTCCAAAGGACTGAAGACCAGTAACCGTCTGTGAAACCATATCAGAAACCTTGGAAGAATCTGTTCCATAACTATTGTTATTCTCTGAAAGATTAGCACTGATTCCCATATTGAGGTTAAATCCGCAGCCATTTAAATACTTCGCTATTCTTGTAGCACTATCAAGTGCGTTCTGTGAATCATTAGTTGCAGCTATCTCTGCAGGAGCTGCCGGAATATCAATTGAAAGAGCCTTCGCTATATGACTATCCTCTCCGCCAACCTCAGCAGTAGCCAGGAAAAGTGGATACTTGCTCATATCAGCAGTGGCTGTGAGCATATCAGCAAGCTGAGCCTCATCCTTCGCATTCTTGGAAGAATAATAAAGTCCTCCAACTGCTCTGGCTGACAAAGCATCCTGTGTAGCTGTTCCAGCCTTTATAACTGCATCAGATCCTGTAAGCTCCTCAGGTGTAACCATGAACAAGCCAGCAACCTTATCTTCAATAGGCATCTCAGAAAGGCAGGTATCAACTATACTATCAAGCATAGCCTCTGTGCTTTCTACCTCAGATTCTACAACAGTCCCCTCAGGAGAAGAAACTGCAGTCTGCTCAGCCTCAACAGTAGCCTCTTCAAGTGAAGCGTCCTTCGCTGCTGTCTTAGCCTGTATCATTACACAAGCCTGACTGACTCCATACCCTACAGCAGCAATCACACCGATTGAAAGCGCTCCAGCCATGGAATATGCAATTATCTGACTTCTGATTCTCCTTTTCCTTCTAAACTCTCTTCTCTCATCTCTATCTGAACGTCCGCTAGACATTTCATTCCTCTTTTCCATACCATCCATACTACCTCCCTGGGCCAAGCCATCGCCCCCACGATCAGCTACAAAACACCCTCAAGTTACCTCATAAGAATTCGTGACCTTCATAAAATCTGGCCATCCAAGAAACTGATATTTCCACCATTTCCCCCGGCCCATTCATCACGCTTTTTCTACAAAAACTATACCATATTCCAACCACAATTTCTACCAATTCACCCACATTAAACCACAAAATATTGTGTTTAAAATAACATCTATTACTCTATCAAAAACCGTTTACCCCCACCCAAATCCCCTTCTAATCAGCCTCATTTTGATCCCTCTATTATCATTTTTCTTTCTGGCTTTTTATCACCCTCATTATGTTCTAATATTTTCCATCCTCTTTACTATACTGATCACTATTTCCATCCCCTATCCCATTAATAAAATCACTCCGCAAGGGGAATAAGGGCTAAATATTTGTACGAAGCTGCTTTGAAAAACGTCGGTTCTTGGTGCTGTCTTTTAGCACCTTAGAACCGCTACGTTTTTCACAGAGCGAAAGCGTCAGTTAAGTACAAATATTAGCCCTAACCCACCCCTGCGGAGTGAACTCATTAATTCAAAAAAGACTTAAGGGCGAATGTTCTGATTCATCATTCGCCCTTAAGTCATTTTGAATTGTGTCTCATTGTCCAATGGACTTACCTCCAAATTCTCAACCCTGCTCTTTCCATTAACTCTTGCACTCGTATGCTGTGACGGTTAGTTCGACGACTAAATCTTTCGCCACTTTGTCATGTACTCGAACTAGTTGTGATGGAATTTCACTATTGTTTGTGGTTCAAACTAAATTGCTCGGTGGACTGTACCTTCCTTTCCGAAACTAGATAAATAAGTTTTTAGTAATAAATCTTATGTTCCCTTTGGACCGTACCTTCCTTTCTTTCAGCCACCTGCTGAAGTATTAAGATGTATCTCGTTTGTTTATATCTGAAGTATAATATTGCCGTTTTGATTTGTCAATACATTTTTAAAAAAATCTTTTTAATATTTGATTACTTTCGTTCTATTAATCGTTTTTCTGATAAATTAAACAAATATGATATATTATATATACAATTCAAAATATCGTTCTCAAACTTATCAATAAGCCGAATCCGCTCCCCTGATTTTGCACCACAATATATAGTGTTTTGAAAAAATAAAACCACCCGAAAATTTTTCGGATGGTTTTAAAAAATAGGAATTGCTATAAAATTGTTTCTAAATTTTCAAATCAGATAAGAGGATACTTTTTCGTTAATTCGTCAATGATAGCTCTTGCTTCATCGTTCTTCTCGCCCTTGCCCTTGATAACAATTGAAATAGCCTCAGCGATGCGATCCATGTCATCTTCCTTCATTCCACGTGTTGTTACAGCAGGTGTACCAAGTCTGATACCACTTGTAACGAAGGGTGACTGCTTCTCATTAGGAATTGTGTTCTTGTTAGCTGTGATGTGAGCATCGTCAAGCCAGTTCTCAACATCCTTACCCGTAAGATCGAAGTTTGTCAGATCGATAAGCATGAGGTGATTATCTGTACCTCCAGAAACGATCTGTACTCCTCTCTTCATAAGTCCTTCAGCAAGTGCCTTTGCATTCTTTACGATCTGCTTCTGGTACTCTGTAAACTCAGGAGTAAGTGCTTCCTTGAAGCAAACAGCCTTAGCTGCTACTACGTGCTCAAGAGGGCCACCCTGGATTCCAGGGAAAACAGCCTTATTAAATTTATACTTGTCCTGAGCTTCCTGATTCCAAAGGATAAGACCACCTCTGGGTCCTCTCAATGTTTTATGTGTTGTAGTTGTTACAACATCTGCATAAGGGAACGGACTAGGATGTACTCCAGCTGCAACGAGTCCAGCGATGTGAGCAATGTCAGCCATAAGAACTGCGCCACATGCATCAGCTGCCTCACGGAATTTTGCGAAATCTATTGTTCTGCAGTAAGCAGAAGCACCGGCAATGATAAGCTTAGGCTTATGCTCTTTTGCAAGTCTGATTACTTCGTCATAATCAATAAAGCCATTCTCATCAACACCATAAGCAACAACATTATAGTATGTACCGGAAATGTTAGCCGGACTTCCGTGTGAAAGGTGTCCGCCCTGGCTTAAATTCATACCAAGAATAGTGTCACCCGGCTTAAGAAGCGCAAACTGAACTGCAAGGTTTGCCTGAGCTCCGGAATGGGGCTGAACATTTGCATAGTCACATTTAAAGAGCTCTTTAGCTCTGTCTCTGGCAATGTTCTCAACCTTATCAACTACCTGACAACCACCATAATAGCGTTTTCCGGGAAGTCCCTCTGCGTATTTGTTTGTCAAAGGGCTACCCATAGCTGCCATAACAGCCTTGCTAACCCAGTTCTCAGATGCGATCAGCTCAATGTGATCGTTCTGGCGCTGCATCTCCTCCTCAATAAGATTCGCGATATCCGCATCAACTTTTTTAAGCTCCTCCAATGAATACATCGCTGTTGTCCTTTCCTGCATTTTGCCAATTTAATGTGTTAAAGCGTCGCAATGTATAATAGCATACTGTATGGATAACTTCAACTATGTTATACTATTTTCTAGTCTATTTATGAGGAGACAAGGTATGTTTTATTGCATAGTTAACCCATCAGCCAGATCCGGCAATGGAAAGAATATATACAGCCTTTTTGAGGAAAAGTGCAAAACCAGGGGAATTCCTTATAAGGTAGTTTTCACTAAGGGACCGGGCCATGCCATGGCTGTTACAAAGCGCCTTACTGGTGATACTCATCATGTTACAGATGGTCCAATCAACCTGGTTGTAATGGGCGGTGATGGAACCATTAACGAGGTAGTTTCCGGCATAGAGAACTTTGATAATGTAAGGCTCGGTGTTATTCCCCTTGGTTCAGGCAATGATTTTGTCAGAGATATGGACTACCCCAAGGATAAAAGTGAACTCCTGGATGAAATTTTAAAAGGTCAGATAGCTAGAAAACTGGATATAGGTACTATTCACTACAATAATATGACCAAGACCTTCTCCAGACTTCATGACGATAGAATAAGCCCCGACAGACGCTTTGATGTAAGCTGCGGAATAGGCTTTGATGCTGCTGTGTGTGAAGAAGCTCTGTCATCTGGCACCAAAAACATTCTTAATAAGATAGGACTTGGTAAGCTTACCTACGGATCAATTGCTGTAAGGCAGATTTTAAATGCTGTACAGCCCTCCTGTGATATCACTACAGATGATGGCCAGAGCATTCACATTGACCACTTTATTTTTGCTGCCGCTATGATCCATCATTATGAAGGTGGTGGCTTCAAATTCGCTCCAGATGCAGATCTAAGTGATGGCTACTTTGACCTGATTGCAGCAGGTGACATAAGTAACTCCAGGGTTTTCAGAGTTCTTCCACTTGCATACTTTGGAAAACATTATGGTCAGAAGGGCGTATGGCATATAAAAGCCAAGGAAATCACCATAAAGACTGAACTCCCGCTTTGGGTTCACACTGACGGAGAAGTGTTACTTAAGTCCGACTCCATAACACTTACCTGCCTAAAGCAGAGACTTAACATGTTATTGTGAAATATCCCCTATTTTAATAGAATTTTAAGACTTTTTTATGCAGTTTTATGTTTGAAAAAAAGGGCCTTCTAGGGTATATTACTTCATAGTAGATATTTTGTAATGATTTTGTAATTACTTTGAAATAAGGTAAATTTTTGTATGAAAAAACGATTAAATGAACTCCTTGGAGGCTGGACAAGAGAGAGAATTGAGGTAACTATTCGCTGCCTCATTCCGGTTGCAATATATGCAGTCATCTATCTCGTTTGGTTTTTCCATCTTGAAGGCACCAAGGCTTTACACTACACAGAAATACATACAGCTTTAGATGACAAGATTCCATTCCTTGAGATTTTTGTTATTCCATATTTTGGATGGTTTGCATACTGCGCATTCTTCTTCTTTTATTTCTTACTTAGATATGATTTAGAAGACTTTTTCAAAAACGCAGCATTTTTCTTCTCAGGAATGACATTGTTCCTTATTATCTCATCACTGTGGCCTAACATTCAGTACTTAAGACCTGCAGTAATGCCTAGAGATAACATTTTCACAGCAATGATTGCTCATCTGTACACTACAGATACGCCTACTAATCTCTGGCCGAGCATCCATGTGTATAATGCAATAGGAACACATATTGCAATTGCTAACTCAGAACGTTTTGGAAAGAATAAAACGATAAGAATCAGTTCCTTCATCTTCTGCATACTTATCATTCTTTCAACAATGTTTATAAAGCAGCATTCAGTCATTGATGTACTTGGTGGTATCCTCTTTGCAATCCTGGCTAACCTGATTGTTTACAAGTCAGAATTCATCGTTAACTACTATCGTAGATATGAGGAACGCTTAAATGCCAGAAGAGCTGCATAAACTACTAAAATTGAACTAATTCATCCCCGCATTTCAAAATCGTAATGTGGGGATTTTTTTGTACTAAAAAACCTCGTACAGCTTTAAAGCCATACGAGGTTCTGATTAACTTAGTTAAAGTTGTAAAGTCTCTGAGCAAGCTTATATCCAGCAAGAGTGATCTTTCTTCCGCCCTTACCAGGAAGATATACAAATACTCCTTCTATTCTGTAGCGGAGCTTAGCATAAAGTAAGAAGCTCTTACATTTAATATAATTCATAAGCTCTTTTCTCTTCTCAAGATTCTCCTTAGTACCAGAAGCAATCATAAGAATTGTAGAAATAGCTGTAATAATCTCAAGGTAGTTAAACATGTAGTGATGACGCTTAGGATTTGATTTGATCATGCCAATGTTCTCAACATAATAATCAACCATAAGCTTGTTTACTCTAACCTGCTGATCAAGTCTTGAAATCATTATCTCCTGATTAACAGACTGATCTGCTCTTCCGATGTAATAATAGTAGAAGTTTACATCCAGGTAGTACATTGTCTTAACGAACGGAAGGGGATTAAACACATAAATATTATCAACATAGAATGTGTGCTCAGGAAGTCTTAATCCGCAATCCCTTAAAAGCTTGGTTCTGAAAATAACTGAATGCATAAGAAGGTAATGACCAATTGATACTCTCTTTACATCATCCCAGGTAAAGAGCTCTTCAATAGGGAACATACGGTTATAACGCATAACCTTATGTCTGTCCTCACCCTCTTTGTTATATACGAAGTTACTGATAAGAAGGTCAAGTCTCTCACTGCCTGCAACAAACTCCTCTAAAGTAGTAAGAATTTTGCGATAAGCAACTTCCTTTACCCAGTCATCACTATCGACAACCTTGAAATAAAGTCCGGTTGCATTCTCAAGGCCTGCATTTACAGCTGAACCATGACCTCCGTTTTTCTTATGAATAGCACGAACGATTGTAGGATATTTTGCTGCATATTCATCAGCAATCTCTGCTGTTCTATCTGTTGAACCATCATCAACAACCAGAATCTCAACATCCTCTCCACCAACAAGAAGTGACTCTATGCATTTGCTCATATAATCCTGAGAGTTATAGCAAGGTACTGCAATACTTAATAATTTCATCTTTTCCCATATCTCCATTCATTATCGAAGTCTTGTAACTTCGAATCTCTGTTTCGTAATAAGGCATTCTCTGAGCTCGCCACAGCGAACATCCGGATCGTCTCCCGGAATCTCTGTATCAATAGCCATTGCCATTACATCGATCATCTCATTTGTAACAATGGGTCTGATCTGATTTAAAACCTCAAGTCTGTCAGCGGAAGAATCTGCATCGAGGAATTTCACTACAAGAGGATTCATCCCAAACTCCTCGGCCTCCTGCTCAATAGTACGGCTCATGAAATCACCCTTATTTGGCTCATCCTGATCCTTTGAGGCAGGCGCATTCTCCTTCTTTTCAGATGATGCACTCTCCTTCTTTTCCTCCTTAACCTCAGGAGTAAAAAGTTCGAATCTCATCTTCTGATCTGCATTAGGATACTTCTTTGTATCAACCTCTGAAACAAACTCTGAAAGAGGTCTGCAATAGGTGGTAAACTCGCCATACAAAGCCTGGTACACAACGATCTCCTCGCCTGTATCTGCATCTCTGGCTATTGTAATTACCTGATATTTTCCGCCTTTAAAATGTCTGTATAATTCCTGTGGTAATGGTCTACGCAATTTCTTAGCCCCCTTTGCATTTAGCATTATAACATATAACCCATTATTATTCTTTATCTAACTGTTGATTTAACAATTATCATCTCTACACTTATAGTATGGTCAAGCTTTCCACTTTTAACTGCTGCATCGCTCTCAAGGCACATATCAATGGCATCCTTTAACGCCTTTCTGGAATACCCTTTAGCCCATCCAACATATTTAGAAGCTATAAAGGGAGGTAAAGCAATTGCTGAAGCAACCTCTGCACTCTTTCCTTTATCTACCAGTTCCTTCGTTATAAGAAGGAGATTAAACTGCCTTGCAATAAGAGCCAGAATCTGCTCAGGAGCAGTTTTTAGGGCTAACAGGTCGTAATAGATATCCATAGCCTTTTTCTGATTCTTTACCACAATGGCATCGGTCATCTCAAATATCCTGCTGCTAAGCCAGTTGGCACATACAGCATCAACATCTGCCTCTGTGATCTCTGCCCTGTCAGCTGTGTAGCACACAAGCTTCTCCATCTCATTGACAAGGTTAGACATATCTGTGCCAACTCTTGTAAGAAGATAGGCTATGGTCCTTGGTGCGATTCTTTTTCCATCAGCACCAAGCTTAGATATTATCCACTTGGAAAGCATCGTCTCATCCGGTGTCTCGCAGCAGATATCAAGTCCCGTCTTGTGTACAGCCTTGTACATGTCCTTTCTCTTGTCGACAGCGGACTCAACAAAAAGAAATGCTGTTGACTCAGAAGGCTTCTTTAAATACTCAGCAAGCTCAGGACATCCATTCTTAAAAAAGCCGCTGTTCTCAATTACGATGACTCTTCTCTCTGCAAAAAAAGGGAGGGTCTCAGCCATATCAATTATCTCTAAAGGATTAAGGCCAGCGCCTTCATAGTGGGACATATTCATTGAATCTGCGCTACCAAGCAGAGCCTTTTTCAGCTTATCCTTATTCTGAATACGAAGATATGCTTCATCCCCATAGATCAGATAACAGGGCCTGAAGGTTCCGTTTGCTATATCCTCATTAATCTGCCTTTGTTTAGCAGGATAATCCGTAGTTTTTTTTGCAGCCATATACTTACCAATACCCTTGATTCATTATCACAACATGTTGTATTATAACATATTATGAGGCTCATGTTAGCACCTATATCTATGCTTTCGCCACTTAATAGGGGAGGAAAAAATGTTAAAACAGGTTTCTATCTATGCTGAAAACAAAAAGGGGTGTTTCCAGAATATCACAGGAATTCTCAGACAGAATGATATCAACATCCTGGGTTCCGTCACCAATGATTCTGCTGAATATGGCATAATTCGCATGGTTGTCTCTGATCCCGAAAAGAGTATCGAGGTTTTACGTAAGGCAGATTATATATGTAAAACTACTCCGGTTCTTGCTATTGAATGTCCGGATGAGGTTGGCGCCTTTGACAAAATCTTAAAATCACTTTATGAAAGTAATATAAACGTTAACTACACCTATCTTTCCTTTAACAGAAAGTCAGGTCTTCCAATCATGGTAATGCATACAGATGATGTTTATGCTGTTGAGAACATCCTTATCAATAAGGGTTATAACTCAGTTGCAGAATGTGAAGAATAATTCGTTTATATGCGAGCACAAAAAATGCAGGCACAAAGCCTGCATTTTTTATATATTATTTTTCATACCCACTTTTTCCGGCTGATATCAGCCCTACCACAAAAATAATACAAATTGCGATTTCGACACCTGTTATGAACATTCCGGAACCATCGTCCCGTTTTTCTCCAAGCACTTCCTTATCCTTTTCTTCCGCGTCGTCTTCAGCTTCCTCGTTCTCGGTTTCCGTCTCCCCATTGACTAAACCCGAGTTTGAAGCAAGCTCACACGCGACCTCAGCTGTAGCTGCGCTAGCCACCATTGGCGAAATGATCGGAGTACCTAGCAGAAGCATAATTGACAGTATGGCTCCTGCCAATAAGTTTTTCATAAGTTCACCCCTCAAGTCTCTATAAATCCAACTCATGATTTGTATTATATAATAAGATAGTTTGTTATGTATTACCAAAGATGAATAACTTCCCTCAAAACTCGTACTTGACAATTAACAGTTTTCATGAATCATTTTTCAATCATTCAACAGGAATAAGTTCCAGTACATGTTTTCCAACAGCATATCTGCCAGTTCCAAATTTATCTTTTATGCTTATCTGAGTCTCTATTGCCCCATTTGCTTTAAGATAAATTTTCTCAAATCCAACAAGCTGTATATAATCAGCCATCTCATCAGGAAGCCTGTAAACCTGCAAAACTTCTGCTGCATCAAAATCACTATTATTACAAAGAGTGACCTTAACTTCCTGCATTCCCCTGTTATATTTTGCTTCCTTTATTTCAAAATCTGAATATGACAGTCCATATCCAAAGGGGAACTGAACCTTTATATTCTCTTTACAGGTGTGTCGATAGCCAATATGGAATCTTTCTCGATAATGAACCATCTTCTCATCACCAAAATCACCTACTGAAATTCCTGAGCAGTCTTTTTCTGAGTAGTAGAAGGTCTCCGGGAGACGACCACTTGGATTTATGTCTCCAACAATGACCTCTGCAAGAGCATTTCCGCCTTCCATGCCATTGTAGTACATCCACAATAAAGCCTTGCATTTTGAAGACCATTTGCTCATATCCACACAGCCACCACCGATTAGCGCTACGATTGTATCAGGACGTTTCTCCAAAAGTGCTTCCAGAAGCTCATTCTGCTCATAAGGAAGCTCTATATTCCTTCTATCCACGCCTTCAGAATCGATGTCATGGTTTAAACCGCCAACAAATATTATATACTCATATTCATTACATGCATTCAGCACTTCTTCCCTCAGTTTTCCCCTGAGTTCCCTAAGTTCTTTATCAGCTTCTCCGTTGCCTGCAGCGCTTCCTCCGCCATTCTCAAGGCTGAGTTCCTGCCAGTTGGTGCCTTCCTGAATCTTTCCAGCATCAAGCTTGCTGCAATATCCCTGAAGGTAATCAATTTGTGTTGATCCACCTATTCTGCTCTTTAAGCCCATAAGAGGAGATATCTCATATAGAGCCTTTATCTCCGCACTACCGCCGCTATTAGAATGAATTCTGTTAGCGTTTTCTCCAACTACCAGAATCTTCTTTTCCTTTATAGCGGGTCTTATGATAGGAAGGATATTGTCCTCATTCTTTAACAGAACAACACTGCTTCTTGCTATATCCAGAACCTTTGCCCTGGCAGCAAAAGTATTATAAGAAGCGTTCTTTCTGTTCATGCGATCATCGCCTATCATATTAAGTCTGAGCATCAGAATAAGGATTCTGATAACCTTTTCGTCTATGAGTGCCTCATCTATTTCACCATCCTCAATCATCTTCTTTAAAGGATTGGCCATTTTATACTCATCAAAATCATAGGTAACAGACATCTCACAGTCTATTGCCGCCTCTGCTGCAAGCTTTGTATCATTAACAGCTCCCCAGTCAGAAACTACAAAGCCCTGATAGTTCCATCTCTTACGCAGAACATCATTTAAAAGATATTTGCTCTGACTGCAGAACTCTCCATGAATTCGGTTATAAGCACTCATTATGCTATAAGGATTTGCCGCATCAATGATATCCTTATATACCTGAAGATAGAGATCCTCCAGTACATCATCATCAATATCAGCATCTACTCCAAGCCTAGCTGTCTCCTGATGATTTATCGCAAAATGCTTAAGGCATGCAGCTACATCCCAGCTCTGTACGCCTTTAACATACTCTGAAGCAAGTTCAGAAGTAAGGTATGGATCCTCACTAAAATATTCAAAATTTCTACCGCATAAAGGTGTTCTCTTTAAGTTTACTCCGGGAGCAAGCATTACATCCTTGCCCCTGCCCCTGGCTTCTTCGCCAAGAACACTACCTGCACTATATGCAAGATTCCTGTCCCAGGTTGCAGCAATAGCGCTGTTACATGGGATGTATGTCACATAATCATCTGTATTTCCAACGCTAACCCATTCCCTTGGATGAAATTCTGCCCTGACACCACAAGGTCCATCTGACATGACAAGAGGCGGAATTCCAAGCCTCGGAACTCCTTTTGTCTTAAAAAGCTCATTGCCATGGATCATGCCTATCTTTTCATCAAGAGTCATGTCCTCTAAAATCTCTTCTGCTCTGTAGCGTAATGTTGAAATACTACCTTCCATAAAAATCCCTTTCATTTACCATTTATTTCATGGTTCTTATAATATGAACATCCTTAGGCGCAATCTTGTGCATACCAGCGCCAAACTCAATTCCATTGATAAGCTCCATACCTTCATCATGAAGCTCATAAATTCCTTCAGAATCTCCATGATTGAGGATGTAAAGAATCTGTGCTTTATCATCTTCTCTGCTTGTAACTTCCACATTTTCAGAAGCAAAGATAAGTGAATGGACTCCGGATCTTGAGAAAACTTCTGACAAAAATGCACTTCTAAAGTCTGCATCAGAGGAGGTTGCAACATAATATGCCTTACCCTTGCCAAGCTTGTTACTTGTAATAACAGGCATTCCCTGATAGAAGTCCTCAAGGTATCCATAATCATCTATCATCTTTGCACCTTCAAGATGAATGAGGTCACAAAGAATCTTTGCAGGATAACGTCTGCCCATATAGCTAAAGCTATTTCCCTGATCAGGTGAAAAAGCATCTGACTCCTCAACCCAGATTCCGAGAATATCTCTGAGCTTTCCAGGATATCCACCTGTAATAACAAGGTCGTTTTCCTGAACATATCCGCTGAAGAAACCGGTGATAAAGGTTCCACCATTCTCAACAAAGCTTCTGATTCTCTGGTCAAGATCACCCTTAACCATGTAAAGCACAGGAGCAATGACAACCTTGTACTGGGACAGGTCAGATTCCTGAGAAATGATGTCCACATTAATGTTCATGTTGCGAACAGACTCATAGTAATCAGAAATGAGTTCCCTGTAAGCAATATCCTTGCTAGGGCCTGCTGAATACTCAACTGACCACCAGTTATCCCAATCAAACATTACAGCCACATCTGACTTTGTTCTCATGCCTATTGTGGCATCACCAATATCTCTAAGTTCCTTTCCAAGAGCTGATATCTCACGGAAAGTCCTTGTATTTGCTGTTCCTACATGTTCAATAACTGCGCCATGATATTTCTCACATGCGCCGATACTTCTTCTCATCTGGAAAAAGAGAACTGAATCAGCTCCATGTGCCATTGCCTGATAGCTCCAGAGTCTCATTACTCCAGGTCTCTTCAGTGAATTGTAAGGCTGCCAGTTAGTCACACTGGGAGTCTGCTCCATAAGTGCAAAAGGAGCACCGTCCTTTATTCCACGCATGAGATCATGGCTCATGGCTATACTTGCAGGTGTTTGGCCCGGATACGGATAGTTATCCCATGAAATAAAGTCCATCTTCTTTGCCCACTTCTGATAATCCAGCGGTTTAAAGAATGCCATAAGGTTAGTTGTAACATTGGCATCCGGAATTATTTCCTTTATTGCATCTGATTCAAGGCTATAGCAGTCAAGAATCGCATCTGACATGAATCTTCTGTAATCCAGTGAAATACCCTGAAAATCAGTATGTGCGCGGCCCTGGAATTCAAATTCCTCTGAGAGCTCATTAGGAGCAACTATCTCATCGAAATCATAGAAGGTATGTCCCCAGAAGGATGTATTCCATGCCTTATTTACGTCATAGATACTCTTATATCTGTCCTTAACCCATTCTCTAAAGGCATTCTCACAGTTCTCGCAGTAGCACTCTCCGCCAAACTCATTTGATATATGCCATGCAATTATATTCTTCTGATTCTTGTATCTCTCAGCAAGCTTCTGAGCAAGACGCTGAGCATACATTCTATAAGTAGGACTTGAAGGACAGGAATTATGACGTCCTCCAAATTTACGCTTACGTCCTTTATAGTCCACACGCAGAATATCCGGGTGTCTCTTTGCCATCCATGCAGGATGTGCTCCTGTGGACGTAGCCATGATGATATTCATTCCATTATCAGTAACAAGCTTTACGATCTTATCGAGCCTGTCAAAGTCATATTCATTTTCAGAAGGCTGCAGTGAAGCCCAGGAAAATACATTCAGAGTAACCGTATCAATCCCTGCCTTTGCAAATAATTCCATATCCTGCTGCCAAATATCTTCAGGCCACTGCTCGGGATTGTAGTCTCCTCCGTATGGTATCTTTTTAAGATTTTCGTTCCAGCTCATAGTTCCTCCTTCAAGCTTCATTTATACTCTGTTTTCTAAATTCAGCCGGTGTCATTCCGGCATGTTTTCTAAACTTTTTACCAAAATAATCAACGTCGTTATAGCCCACCATCTGGGCTACCTCATAAACCTTGTACCTTCCTCCAGCCAGGAATTCCTTAGCCTTCTTTATCCTGCACTCATTGAGGTAGTAGTTGTAGCCAGTACCTGTAGTTCTTGTAAAAAGCCTTCCCAGATATCCGCTGTTATAACCAAACTGTGTTGCCAGTTCCTCCAGAGTTAGTGGTTGTGTATAGTTCCTTTCAGTGTAGGAAATAATGTCATCAATTATGTTCTCTGATCCTACATGATCATGTAATCTATCCATCACGTTACTAAGTATTTCACCTACATACTGCATTATTTCATATAGGTAAAATCTGCTTTCTATAAATTCTATTATCCCCGCATGAGAATCAAACAGATCAGCCAGCTTGGGATACTGCTTGGTCAGTCTGTCCTTTATCTGAAGCAAAAGCTCAGTTATATACAGGCACACATCTGAGCTGTCAATATCCTGCCCCTTTATGTAATCCGAAATCTCTTCCAGCACATTTATCATCTTTGATTTATTTCCGTTTATTACAGAATCAAAGATCACATCAAGATAGTTGTTTAATACCTCTCTGACATCCGTCTTCTTACAGCCTTCAGAAAAGTTCATATCGCTGTATTCGTGGGTAAAATGTGCACCCTCTTCGCAGAAAAATCTTCTTTTTGCCAAAGCCTTTGCTGCTTCAAAGGAATCATTTATTCCATCAGGCGAATAAACAATTTTGCCCATAGCTACAAAAAGCATATCCAGTGGACTGTCAGATTCTATAGGCTGCTTTTCATAGTGTGAAATAAAATCCTCAAACCGTGCTATCTGAGCCTTTCCCTTTAGCAAAATGCAGTCAAAGCCCTCAGCAGTAGTCACCTCATAGCTTCCCTTTTCAAGGAACGTTCCCAGCATATCAGTAAAGCTATAATTCTTTTCTGCCTTATCCAAAGCAGCATTTATCTTATTGTGATAGGTCTCGTAAATAACAACCTGATAAGCATTGTGCATCAATAAAAGCTCACTAAGCTCTTCCCTTTGCTCCTCTAAAAACCCATTTTCTTTATTATCAAAATAAGTGCCAAGTAAAAGCTCTCTTACTACAACGCCTTTAGCCTTATTCTGCATTTTTCCGGACTTAAGGCCTTCCCTTGTGCTCTTATCAATTTCCTCTTTTATTCTCTTAACTGTGTCGTATAATTCGTCTTCATCCACAGGCTTTGTGATGTAATTCGTAACCTTATTCCTGATGGCATCCCTTGCATAGGAAAAATCAGAAAAGCCTGACAGAATGATAAAATAACCTTTATATCCCTGCTCCCTTGCCCGTTTAATAACATCCATTCCATGGATTTTGGGCATCTGCATATCCATCACAACTAAAGAAGGCTGCAATTTCGTTATGGCTGATAACGCTTCTTCACCATTCGAAGCATCTCCCACAACAGAAAATCCCAGCTCCTCCCAATCTATAATCAGCTTAATGCCTTCTCTTATGTTTTCCTCATCATCCGCAATTAATACTGTTTCCACGCGGATTTCCTCCATTCCGTTTCCATAAAAAGTCTAAAATAATTCTAGCATAATCCCTTAGGATATTCCGTTAAAATTACATAAAAAATCGCGTAAATTCTGCACAAAAAGGCATTTCAAAGGCCTCTTTCTTATTTAGTCAAATAAGGCTGCGGCCTATATTGACCGCAGCCCCATTGATTGTCTAGTAATAATTATTCTGCCATAGCTGCATCTTCTGCTGCTGCACGAAGCTTTGCTTCATTTTCCTGGAATTCGATACACTCAGCGTAGCCATATTCCTCTGCCTGCTGAACCATATCTGCAACAATTGAATCGAACTCTTCATCAGATGAAGCATAGATTGCTTTCCAAGAGTTATCCTTTACGCAAGTTGCAACCTGATCCCATACAACCTGGAGTTCATCAGAGTGAACACCACCTGTGTACATTGTTCCAGGAGCAAGGATGTAATCAAACTTATCAAGATATTCATCAGGTGTATCAGCGCCTGCGAAATCTCTCCACTTCTTTTCAATCTCAGAACCTGCCTCTGTAGAATAGCTAGCCCAGTTTCTATAGTTGAAGGTCTCACCATTACTATCAGGGTTAGGAGCATCAAGTGCCCATGTTGAATTGTTCATCTTGAAGGAACCATCATCATATGTTCCGTCATAACCATTGCCAATCTCTGTAGAGATGTCTGTCTTGCATGCAAGACCTGTCTCTGTGAAGCATGTGTTTCCGTTTTCATCATAGTACCAGCAAACATCCTTAGGACCATACTCAGCGATCATACGTCCCTCAGGAGTTGAAAGCCAGTTGATGATAGCCATGCAAAGCTCAGGATACTCTGTGTTTGCACCGATTGACCAGATTCTGTTTCCACCGTAAACATTAAGACCATAACGGATAGGTGTTGCCTCTGTAGGCTTTACAGGATACATAGCTTTTCCAGCCTCAAGGTGATCCGGTGTGTTATAAAGAGCTGAACCCATGAAGTTGAATACATTGAGGAATGCTGTACCATTCTGGTAATCCTCCTGCATTCCGTTGAAGCCCTGTGTCTGTGAATCGGGATCAAGAAGTCCCATCTGATAAAGCTTGTTGTAGAACTTAAGAGCGGTCAGGTAAGGACCATTCTCTTCAAGTACAGGATGGAATGTCTGAGTCTTAGGATCATAAAGGCCAAGACCGAACTCATCATAACCATAATATGCTGTGGCTGTTGACTTAACGAACATAACCATGTCGCCGTCCCAGTCATTGAAAAGTGAAACACCGTAGGTCGGGTTACCGTTATCATCTGTAGGACAAGCTTCCTTCATCTTTGCAAGTACATCTACCATGCTGTCAAAATCTGTGATTTCAGGAGAGCCAATCTCTTCGTAAAGGTCATAACGAAGATCCCATGTATACATGAATGAACCCGGATCCTCAGCAGAACGAGTTACATCAAATCCAAAGCCATAAAGCTTTCCATCTGAAGAAATTCCCTTGTTCTTCTCAAGTGCAGCCTGCATGTTGTCCTTGATGTAAGGGCCATACTCTGAAAGAAGATCATCCTCTTCCCAGTCAAAAAGCATTCCCTTATCAACTGCCTGCTGATAGTCATCGCCATCCTGACCCCAGATAACAAGATCGCCAAGATTGCCTGACTCCATACGTGTGTCATATACACCGTCATTCTCAGGAATGATGTTCAGCTTAACGTTGAACTTATCAAGCATAATCTTTCCAAACCAACCTGTCTGCTCACCTGAATAGTTTGCAAGCTGATCGTAAACATCAAGTGTAACTGTCTCAGCAGGAATTATGTCAGATAAATCTGCCTCAAGTGTACCTGCTGCCTCTGTAGCCTCTTCAGCATCAGCAGCATCGCCTGCTTCCTCCTCAGCTGCTTCCTCTTTTTCTTCAGAAGCTTCCTCTGTTGCCTCCTCTGTTACATCCTCTGCTTCTGATTCCTCAGTGTCAGTCGCTACTGTACCTGCAGGATTGCTTGTTCCACAAGCTACTGCTGACAGTGCCATTGTTGAAGTCATAAGTAGTGCCAATAACTTCTTTCTTTTCATTTCACTAACCTCCCTTTTCTCTTTTAAAGTTATATATTCACCCCATGGGGTAGAATCACAAGGAAGTTCCGCTCTCGGGCCAAAGCCCTCGCCGGAACACGTTCGCACTAGGCTCGAAAAACACCTCGCCAAGTGCTCTCAGCCTTTTACGGCGCCGATCATGATGCCTTTTTCGAAGTAGCGCTGCATGAATGGATATACCAAAAGGATGGGAATTATAGTTACCATCGCAATGGTGTACTTGATAACTTTTCCGTTCAGAGCGGAATCCAGGACACTTTTACTTATTCCGGATGTACTTCCGGCACTCATTAGCGCAGACAAATTGCTAGTGGTATTCAGGTAAATATAGAGTCTGTGCTGCAGCGTATAAAGTCCGGGGGCCGACTGCATGAGTATCAGTGAATCCTGGAATGAATTCCAGTGTCCAACCGCTCCAAAGATAGCAATTGTTGCCAAAATTGGCTTAGATAAAGGCAAAATTATCTTCCAGAATATCTTCATGTGAGATGCTCCATCCAGAGATGCACTCTCCTGAAGCTCTCCCGGAATAGCCGATTCTATGTAGGTCTTTACGAGAATGATATTGTATGGAGCAACTATTCCCGGAATGATGTAAGCCCAAAATGTATTGGTAAGTCCGAGCATTGCCATGTTCAGATACCAGGGAATAATTCCAGCATTAAAATACATGGTGATTACAAGGAATCTGTACCAAAAGCTTCTTCCCCACATATCCTGCTGTGTAACAAGATATCCAACAAATGCTGATGCAAGCACCATAAGGAATGTACCCAGAATAGTTCTTGCAAGTGTAATTCCAAATGAACCAAACAGATCATTAACCTGTAAAAGTCTTATATAGTTTTCAAAATGTATTCCTCTGGGTACAAAGTTTACTAATCCTTTTCTAACCAATTCGTTATCACTGATGGTATTTATGAAAAGGTAGTAAAACGGGAATATACATACTAATGTAAAGGCAGCAAAAACTGTGTAGTTTATCACATTGAAAATAATGTCAGAGGGCTTTTTACTCATAACCTTTTTATGCTTTTTCATGTATTCTCTCTCTGCCTTTGCTTCATTAACTGCAATTGAAGATGCGCTCATTTTTTATCCCTTCTTAAACAATAGTCTCGCCACGGAGAACCTTACTTATCGTGTTAGCTACATATAAAAGAGTTACGCTGACTACAGATTTAAGCATTCCTACTACGGTAGATAAAGGAATAGCTCCTTTGACGATACCCATCTTGTAAACATAAAGATCAAGCACCATGATCTGTGCTGTATTTGATGAATTCTCAAATACCAGATACTGATCCATTCCGTTTGACAAAATACCTGCCACAGCCATAAGCAGAAGCACGTAGAATGTAGGCATAAGTCCAGGAACTGTTACATGCCACATCTTCTGGAATCTTCCTGCTCCATCAACGGTTGCTGCTTCATAAAGCTGCTGATCTATTCCGGAAATACCAGCGATGTAGATGATCGCACTCCATCCAAGTCCCTTCCAGAGTCCCCAGCAAAGCATCTTCAGCCATGTATGTGATCCGCTCATAAGGAAGTTCTTTCCCTCAGTCCAGATGCCGAGGTTTATCATAAGTGAGCTTATAAATCCATCTGTTGAAAAGATACAGAAGGCAATAGCAAAAACCAGAACCCAGCTTATGAAGTTCGGTATTGTTGTAAAGGTCTGAACAAATCTTCTGAATTTGTCATTTTTTATTTCTGACAAGAAAATCGCAAACGCCATTGGCATCCAGCTTGTTGCAATTCCAAGTCCACTCATTGCGAGTGTATTCTTCATCACATTTATGATGTCTCTTGTTGTTGATTTATTTCTCACAAGCTGTGCAAACCATTTGAAAGCAACGAAGCTATCCATTGAAAGAGTATCGCCTGACTTATAATCAAAGAATGCATATCTCCATCCCCAAAGAGGCAGATAACAGAATACAAATGCCAGCACTATGAATGGAAGAAACATAAGAAACAGTCTGAACTTTGTTTCCATCTCAAACTTTTCATCCTTTGAAGGTCTTCCAACAATAAAAAGCTCAATAAGTGAAGCTATAGCCATTGCCACCAAAAGTCCAAGCATGATGTAGTAGAAATTCTGAAACATCGGCTCAACCTTTGAAGGCTTTGTTGTTGCAGCAATCTGAAAATATGCTTTCCAGATACCCGACATGGAAACAGCAGCTATCAGTGCTCCAATAGTGCTTATGATATTTCCTGTGAATCTGCATTTTCTATTACCAAGTGAAAGACATGCGCCAACTGCACAAGCCATTATTCCAAGGCATATTGCAAGGCTTGAAAGATTGAGAAGATGCATGGTTGATTCCAACACCCATCCCTTCTTAAATGCTCTTCCAAAATTAGCAATGAGATTTCCGTATGAAAAACCGGTAGTAAGCAGCGATGTGCTGCGATTGATAAGTCCGCTTATCCTGGCAACATTGAGTCCAGGAAAAAACAGGATTACCAGAAGAAAAACAGAAATTATCCTATACGGATAATATACGACTTTCGTCACTTTCTCCTTAGACACTTTATTTCCTCCCCTAAATCAAATAGACATCAGGCATCATCACCTGACATAAACAATTTTAGGATTTGGAAGAAATTTTCAGCACCCTCAGAATCCGATTAAAAACACCCTATTTTTTGTACCTGCAATTTTAACTGTAAAAAGCTGCACATCATAACTTGATGTACAGCTCCACATGAATTTATGAAAATACTATATTTCTAAGTTTTCTTGTAACTGTTCCAGTACCATAGTCGACTCTCTGAGTAAGCATAAGTACTGTGCGACCGCTTTCAGGATCATTGCAGAAGTATGGTCCAAGCCAGCCGTCCCAGCCATACTCACCATTTCCAACTATCGTTCCTGACTTAGAAGGATTCTTCATGATTCTCATAAGATTTCCATAAGAAAATCCGCCAAGTGCATGCCAGGAAAGCATATCCTTCTGCTGAGCATCTGTAAGCTGAGGACTTGTCATGAACTGAACAGTTCTCTTTGAAAGAATCTCCTTACCCTCGAAGGTTCCGCCATTTATAAGCATTCTTGCAAAATTAGCGTAATCGTCGATTGTCGAGAAAAGTCCTGCTCCGCCTGATTCAAAGGCGTTCTTTTTGCCATCATCTCTTATTCCAAGATTGTTTCCACTATAAGGTCTAAGTGTTTCCTCACCACAGTGGTAAGCAGTAGCATATCTTGAAAGCTTTTCCTCGGGTACAAAGAAACCTGTATCCTTCATATTAAGCGGATCAAAAAGTCTCTCCTTAAGGAACTCTCCAAACTTCATTCCTGATGCCTTCTCAATAACAGCACCAAGAACATCAGCACTTGTTCCATACTGGAAATGTTCACCTGGCTGGAAGTTAAGTGGAAGCTCTCCAAGACGATTAGCAAACTCCATGGTGCTCATCATGTTGTCACCACTAAATCTGTCAATCATCTCATTATAAAGCTCACCTGTACCAATCTCTGCAGGAGTATTTATGAATGGATAAACAAGGCCAGATGTCATATCAAGAAGGTCCTTAATAAACATCGGACGATCCTCTCTTACCGGTCTTCTTGCTCCGCCTTCAACTATTTCCTGCTTTTTAAAGCTCTCGATATAATTTCCAACAGGCTCGTAGGGCTCAATTATTCCATCCTGAATAAGAAGCATAGCTGCGGCAGCGGTTATAGGCTTACTTTGTGAATAAAGTCTCACTATAGTGTCTCTTTGAAATTTTCTATTTTCCTCAATATTTGCATATCCTGCCTCAGCGTAGAACTTCTCTTTGCCATTTTCCAATACAAGATAATTAAGGCCCGCAAGCTCTTTCTCTTTGATTGCCCTATCCATGCAATCAAGAATAAGTTTCTTTTTATCTCTCATCATTTCCTCCCTTGTTTTCTGCTCTCTCCTCCACACCTATTCCATCAGATGGAAGAGATAAAACCACACTTGTTCCTTTTCCTTCCTGTGCTCTTATAAGAAGACCATATTCTTCCCCATAATAGAGCTTTATTCGTTGATGAATATTGTAAAGTCCAATACTTCCAGCCCCTCTTTCATCCGTATCGGATCTCTTTATTTCAAGGGACTTATTAAGCTCATCAACCTCATCAGGACTCATACCAAGTCCATCATCATTCACAGTGATAAGAAGCTTTCTATCAGGTTCATCTCCTCGTTCATATTCAACGATAACACTTACATGCCCGTTTCTATCCATATCCTTAAGGCCATGGCTTACTGCATTTTCAACAATAGGTTGTAAAAGCAGCGGCAGGATGTGATATTCCTTTGGATCAAAATCCTCAGCTATGTAATAGTTCCAGTTAACCTTTTCGCCAAACCTCAGCCTTTGAATCTGCATATAGCTGTCAACGTGCTTTAGCTCGTCATCCAAAGTCGCAACGCTTCTACCTGTGCTATCCAAAACATAATGCATTATCTTAGCAAGGTATTTTACTGAAGTTGCAACATCCCTGTCACCACCTCTTATGGCCTGCATTCTTATAGCCTCTAAGGTGTTATATAGGAAATGCGGATTTATCTGTCCTGAGAGCATCTTAAATTCCATGTTCTGCTGCATATTGATAAGCTGCTGTTCACGGATCTTTGCTTCGTAATACTTACCCTCATTGTCTCGAATCTTTTGCGTGGTAAGCTTTAAGTCATTAAAAGTATCTGTAAGTTCATCATCACCTGACAAGCTCTCGATAATGTCATAATCTCCTGTACTAGCCCTATGCATCGCCTCTCTTAGCGAAGATACTCTGGCAGTAAAAAATCTTGAATACAGGAAAATAGCTACTATCGGTCCAACTATGGCTATTAGCAAAACTATCAGGTAATTTCTAAGGATTGACCTTACAGCACTATGCGCACCATAATCTCCTATGAGAACAAAAAACCTGTTGTCCGCTTTATATGGTACAAAGCTGGATACATAGGTGAGTGCCACTTTTCCATCCAGCATCAAATCCCCTAGATAGTTATAATCATCAGGATTAGCCGTTGCTACTTCCGGCATTTCTATTCCCTGCTCATCATATTCAGATGCAAAAAAGGTAGGGTATCCTGCCAAACTAACCAACATATAATTGTCAGTTGCAAGTAGTCTGTTCCTTAGATAGTTGCTGCTGATTGTCACAACAGCGTATGCTCTGTTATCCGTATTACCGGTGTTAAAGCGCCTCACAAGAGTAAGTTCATAAGCATCCTCATACTCATTAAGTGGCACATGCATACAGGTGTAGGTATCCCATGCATAGGGATCAATTCCGCTATACCACTCATATTTTTCAAAGCCGCTTTCACCTACATTTATTACCAGGTCTCCTGATGGAATCGTCGGATTATTGGTATAAATTGCGATTGAGGAAATCGCAGCCGTAATTCTTCTTAATGAAGAAAGATCTCTGTTTAAAGAATCCAGCTCGTTTTGCTGAAGCCCTTCAAAACTGCTTCCAGACAAAAGGTCTCTGTAATTCTGAAGCGAAACAATGGACTCCAGATTGGTATAAAGGCTCGATGTCACATCAAAGAGAATTGATTTTACTCTTGTGTTCTCAGCTTTGATCTGCTCCTCATATCTTTGGTTCATCTGTCTGACAAGGAGTACCGCTGCAATTATACCTATAATTCCAATCGGAATTACAATGGCAAATAAAAGCACCCTGTACATCTGCTTGCCGACACTGCCCCGGCGCCTCATGGCATCTCCTTTGCAGTCTGCTTTAAGACTTCGTATCTTTTCTTTGCATTTTCAATATTTGCTTCTAAGAATCTGTCATAATCAAGCCTTGAAAGAGTCCCCAAAAGCTCATTTTTCAATCTGTAAAACTCATCCTCACTCACAGAAAAAACCATTCGCCATGAATAATCAATAATAGTCTGTTTGCACTGCTCCTGGATGGTTTTTAAATAATCAGGATATTCCTCCTGAACCCATTCTGTTCCGGGAACAACAGTAATCATGTCATTTTCTTCAAAATATCCTATTGGAGTAAGCTCGGTTCTATAATGATCTTTCCAGTCATCTGTTATGAGAGTCGCTGTTCTATCCTGATAATCCTGCCACATTCCGTAGTAGTATGGATTTCCGCGCTCATCCTTTTCCTGCTTATCAAGAGGCTTAAAATTCAGCCATGATACTCCCTGTATCCATGTGCCTCCGCCAAATTCCTCAGGAACCTCAAGATCTGTTTTCATATTGATAAAGGCATCTACGCCAAAGTCTGTAAGCTTTGGTCCATCCGTAGTCTCTTCCCAGGTAAGTCCCTCTGGTCCTCTGAAGTTACCAGTGGGAGAACCACAACACTCTATTCCCTCAGGGGAATATAACCAATCTACAAAATCAACGAGCCTTTGAGGATCCTTCGTGTTCGCTCCTATCATCAGTGAAAAGCTCTGCTTTCCATCAGGGTCATTTCCCCAGGTAAGATAGCTGGCATCCTCTACAACTATGGATTCAAAACCTTTTCCCTGAGCAAGGTGATCATCAGAGTTATATAAAGACTCTCCCATCCATGGCCAAAGGGAATATAGAACAGCTCCGTCCTTCATTTTCCCTGCGACATTCTCATAGCTCTGATAAGGTGACTCAGGGTCCACAAGTCCCATCTGATTTGCATCAAATAAAAGCTTCACCATCCTAAAATAAATGGAATCCTTGTCAGCAATCGACTGGATATCTCCTGTATCAGGATTTAATAGCACAAAGTCCTGAACATCATATCCGTACAGTGCGGTCAAAGCGCCTGCATTCTGCATTGCTCCGCCGTCCCAGTCTCTGAAAAGGCTAAAGCCATAAACGTTCTCTCCCGAATCACTTTTTCCTGCCACGTTCTGCATTTCTTTCAGCACAGGAAGGATATCTTCAATAGTAGGAATTCTCGGATATCCAAGCTGTTTGTAAAGATCAAATCTTACAAATGGTGCATTCGTTGGCTCAACATAATCAGAGGGCTCTGTAGCTGCATTCTCAGAAATCTCGCTAGCTATAGCCCATACTCCATCAACTCCTGCATAGGCTGATGTTGCTTCCATCTGCTTCTTATACTTTTTCAGATTCTCGCATCCCTCAAGATATGAAGACATATCAAGGACAAGTCCTTCTCTGACAAGCTCTGAAAGCCTTCCATCATCAACATTTGTCATGATAAGGTCTCCAAGCTTTCCAGATGCTCTCATAGTCTCATAGGTAGCTTCACCATTATGATCCAGAGTCTGCGAAATGATATTTAACTGCATATTGAACTTTTCCCTTACAATATGCGCAAACCATCCCCTCTGAAGTCCCTGGGTGTTCGCCTGAGTGTCAAATACATCTATCGTAAGAAATTCCGGATATTTCTTTTCTCCTTCAGTTTTGCCTTGGTCACCAAAAGGCAGCCCGCATCCTGTAAGGATGCAGACTGCCGTAATCAGCGAGACCACTTGTAAGAATCTTTTTCTCATACTCTCTTAAATACAGGAATGGACTCGATAGGCGCTGCAGCTGTGATTACGCAGCCTCCCTCGTATGTCTTTCCATCTCTGATGTCTTCCCATTTTCCAGCAGGAAGATAAACTTCTCTTTCAAACTTATTAAGTTCCATAATCGGTGCAACAAGGTACTTGTCACCAAACATGTACTCGTCATAAACTTCCCAACACTTCTTATCTTCAGGGAACTCATAGAACAGAGTACGAAGAAGAGGTGATCCGTTCTTGCTTGCTTCCTCATAAAGTGACTTGATATAAGGCTTTAAGTCATGACGAATCTTAAGCTGATCCTTCATGATCTTGAAGTTCTCTTCGCCGTAGCTCCAAAGCTCGTTATCCTGGCCTGTGTGAAGATATCCGCCACCAAAGTCTCTGTTATCAAGCGGAGGAATATCGTAAGGTCCTCTGTCTCCATGCATACGAAGAACAGGTGAGAACACAGCGAACTCATACCATCTGATGAGAAGCTGTCTGAAATCAGGATCGTTTACATCATCTGTCATGAAGCCGCCGATATCAGTTGTCCACCAGGGAATACCTGCAAGCCCCATGTTAAGACCTGCTGCCAGCTGATCTCTGAATGCTTCAAAGGTACTAGGCACATCACCTGACCATACAACATTTCCGTACTTCTGGCTTCCTGCCCATGCTGAGCGAAGGAGACTTACAACAGGCTTATCAGAAAGCTTTGTCATGTTGTCATAGAATACTCTGCTGTAGTGCTGAGGATAGATGTTGCTTACCTCAAGTGCAGGTCCAATGTAGTATCTGAGTGAATCAAAATCATACTTAACAAGATCAGGCTCAGAGTTATCAAGCCAGAACATATCTATGCCAAGGTCATAGTAGTTCTTCTTGCAGATGTTCCATACATACTCTTTTGTCTCAGGATTTGTTGCATCTAGAATTGTGCAGTCACCCTGATAGTCGTAGTTCTGAAGGCCACCTCTCTCATTCTTTACAAGAAGGCCTCTCTCAAGCATGTCATAGAAGTTCTCACTTCTCTTATCAACTGAAGGCCAAACAGATACAACAACCTTGATTCCCATGCTGTGAAGCTCATCAACCATAGCCTTGGGATCAGGCCAATATGTCTTATCAAATTTCCAGTCGCCCTGAACAGTCCAGTGGAAGAAATCGATAACTATACAGTCAATCGGAACTCCATTATCCTTGCAGGCATGTGCAACCTTAAGGACTTCCTCCTGTGTTCTGTAACGAAGCTTACACTGCCAAAGTCCCATAAGATCCTCAGGGAACTCAGGTGCTCTACCAGTTACTGCTGTGTAGTTTTCAATGATTTCTCTGGGTGTATCAGCTACTGTAATCCAGTAATCCATCTCCTTTGTAGCTTCTGCGATCCACTCAGTGTAGTTCATACCAAAGTTTACGCGGCCAACTGCCGGATTGTTCCAAAGGAAACCATAGCCAAGGCTTGATACCTCAAATGGAATAGTGATCTGAGAGTTTCTCTGCTCCATGTTAAGTACGCAGCCCTTAAGGTTTGTGTAAGGATGCTGATACTGTCCCATACCAAAGATTTTCTCTTCATCATTACTCTCAAACTTGAGTGTGAAGTTATAATCACCGCCAACAAGAGGTTTGTAATCTCTGTTTACATACTTAAGGCATCTACTCTCTCTTGACTCTGTACCACCGTAGTTTCTGAAATACTCTCTTATTAAAAGCTCATCATCTTTATAAAAAGTAATGACACCTGCAAAGTTTACAGTAGCTTTAAGTCTGCCATTAGTAATCTCAGCAAAAGGGCCATCCTCTCTGCTTGTTACAGAAACATTAGTATCTGTGCTTTCAGCCTTTTCTGTAAGTGCCCAATCATTACCTGTAAAGTCAGGGTACATAGTACTTCTAACTCTGAATGAGTTCTTACCCCAGCTTTCTATGCGAAGCGTCTCGCCCTGTCTCTTAGCAACAAGAGCGCCATTATCATTAGAAAAAATCATGTCTCATCCTCCACATTGATTTAATAATGTACATATCCACAATGAATATTATTGCATCATTCAGTTTTGAAAAACAGTGTTTTTTGAACCTTTTATGCGTTCTTTTTGTACATTAAAAAAAACCTACCACATCTTTTAAGATGTGATAGGCTTATATCCTTGATTTCTACAGCTTTTCAGGCTTCCTTTGCTTCAGGGAAAATCACCTTATTAACAAAGAAGAATATCAGCATGCTGACTCCGCCGTTGAGGACAGTTGTTCCGATATTGTAAACAAAATCCGGAACGAACTTACCAGCAACTGCTACCCAGACACAGTTAATTGAATTAACTATGCAGGTGATAAGGCAGAATGCAAGGAAATACCAGAGTATCTGATACCAAACATTTCCCTTACTTCTGAAAACAAAGTTTCTCTGAATAGGGAAGTTGATGCATTCTCCGATCAGCATGGCAACCATGTATGCACAAAAGTACGGAAGTCCGCCATGGTTTACATCATAGCCCAGGATATTCCACTTAAAGGTCTCTCCAAGGAGAGTCACTTCCTTGCCCGGCCATCCAAAATCAACCATAGGAAGTCCTTTGAACATAGCTGGAAGAAATTGCAGCATAAGATATTTAAATACGGTAATAAGGTTGGATACGATAACAAAAAGTCCGCCCTCTCTTATCCACTTGGCTGCTGCGGGATGCCTGTTAGCAAAGCTCTCCCATATATTTAATGTTTCTGACATTTTTTACTCCTCATAACATACGTCTCATATTGAGCCGTACATATCAGCCTTTCAGCTTTTTCTCAATTTCCTTATTCAGGCGGCTGTTCCTGAAATATCCGCTTATCACTTGTGAAAGCCCGCTAAAGAAATGACCATTAACAATCTTCACGATTCCATGTACCATCTCCATATCAACGACCCCGGCTGTCATCTTAGCCATTGCCCTGAAAGGCATATTGTAGATAAACAATGTGTTAAGATCAGGCTTTCCGCTGTCCTCAGCCTTTTTCTTCATAGCAGCAAGCTTCTTAAATACCAGTCTTGCAAGGCCACTCTTTGCATAGTACATCTGGCAAAAAGCGTCATTTTCTGTAAGCTTTCCGCTCCATTTTCCATCAGGAATTACTCTGCCAAGCAGTTCCTCATACTCCTGTGATGAAACATTTGTGATATTGCCACTATAGTAGGACGGAAGCTCCTTGCTGCTGTAAGGATAAACATCTGTTGTTCCTTCTCTATGGCAGATGCCTGTAAGTCTTATATCTGCACTTCCAGCTCCAACCTTTATCTCATAATCGCCTTCTTCAACCTCCCACTTGTTTGTGTCAATGTTGAAGTAGCGGAAGGTCTTATCATCAAAAGGAATCTCTACAGTCTTGCTCTCGCCAGCCTTAAGGAATACCTTCTTAAAGCCCTTGAGTTCTTTCTCAGCTCTGAACACTCTGGCATTCGGAAGCCCGACATACATCTGAACAACCTCTGCTCCGTCATAAGAGCCGTCATTCTTAACTGTTACGCTGATTCCATCCTCAGTGATTTTAAGGTCACTGTAATTAAAGCTTGTGTATGAAAGTCCAAAGCCGAAGGGATAAAGCACAGGAATGTTTGCCTTTTCATAATATCTATAGCCAACATAAATGCTCTCTCTGTACTCAGAGTTTCTCTCCTGGCTGGGATAATATCTAAAGCATGAAGTATCCTCAAGTCTTCTCGGGATAGTCTCATTGAGCTTACCCGAAGGATTAACTTTTCCTGTCAAAATATCAAGAGCTGCGCCTGCTCCTGCCTGTCCGTTAAGATAGCAGTGAAGAAGTGCCTTGAAATAGTGGTGCCAAGGCATCTCAATTGCTGAGCCAGCACTTATAACACCAACAAGATTAGGATTGGCTCCTCCAAGCTCCTGAAGAAGTGTTATCTGGTTCTGGGGAATTCTCATGTGAGTCCTGTCCATACCCTCAGATTCACTATCCTCGTTAAGGCCAAAGAAGTACAGAACTACATCAGCCTTAGCTGCAAGATCAAGGGCTTCCTTTCTCATTACAGCATCTTCCTGGCCATTTCTGTTATAACCTCTGCTCATTCCAACTACCTGAACGTCGTAGTTGCCCACAATTTCAGATACTGTCTCAAGCTTTGTAGGCTTTACAAGTGAAGAACCTGCTCCCTGATATCTGGGATCAAAAGCAAAGTCACCGATAATAGCAACCTTTGCACCCTTCTTAAGGGGAAGAATCTTATCCTCATTTTTAAGAAGAACGGTACTCTCTGCAGAAGCTCTCTTTGCTATCTCATGATGAGCATCGATATCAAAGCTCTCAGGTCTGTTCTGAGCCTTAACGTAAAGAGTAATGACAGCATCCATAAGCTCATCCACTCTCTCATTTACGTCTTCTTCAGATATCTTACCTGACTTTACAGCCTCAATCAGTTCTCTTGCAGAGGCCAGACCAGGATTAGGCATTTCAAGGTTTGAACCTGCTTTAACGCCAAGTGCATGATCATTTGATGCACCCCAGTCAGTAATAACAATTCCGTTAAAGCCCCATTCATCACGAAGGATTTCTTTTAAGAGGTGCTCATTCTCATTTGCATAAGTTCCATTCACCTCGTTATAAGCTGACATGATGGTCTTTGCTTTTCCCTCTTTAATAGCAATTTCAAAACCAGTGAGGTAGATTTCGCGAAGAGTTCTCTCATCTACAACAGCATTCATTGCCATTCTGCGAAGCTCCTGAGAGTTTACCGCAAAATGTTTGGGACATGCATAAACACCCTTTGACTGTATTCCCCTTACATAAGAAGCTGCCATTTTTCCGGCAAGATACGGATCCTCTGAGAAATACTCAAAGTTACGTCCGCAGAGAGGGCTTCTCTTTATGTTAAGACCAGGTCCAAGGAGCACGTTTACTCCAAGTGCCATAGCCTCCTCACCAAGAGCCTCACCCATTGCTTCGCCAAGCTCTGTATCCCAGCTGTTTGCAACGGTTGCAGCAGTAGGGAAACATGTAGCAGGTAAAGACTCATTAAGTCCCAGGTGATCCCCTGCTCCAGCCTGCTTGCGGATACCATGAGGTCCATCAGAGCAGAAAATGGAGGGAATACTAAGGCGCTCAATGTCCCTTGTCTGCCACTCGCCCTTTCCACTTAAGAAAGCTGCCTTCTCTTCGATTGTCATCTTGTCTATTATTTCCTGATACTTCACTTTTCTTCCTCTTCTCAAATTGGCCCGCAGTAAATACTACGAGCCAATTCACAAGTCAATTAAGCATTCTTTCTCTTTTTCACGATCATTGTGATTCCAAGAATTACGATAAGTGCTGCCACAATATCTCCGCAAAGAAGAGCCTTCTGCCATCCAGCCATCTTATAAGATACAGATGATCCGGAAACAATTCCCTGCATTGCATTAGAATTAACTACCATGTAAAGAACGTTGTGTGCTGCTCTTCTCATAGCTGCTACACCTGTTGCTGAAGCCTTATCTGAAAGGTTACCATCAGCAAATGTGTTAAGCATAAGATCATTACCTGCACGAAGTCCTGAATCAGGATCCATGTATGCGTTACCGCCGAAGTAATCAGACTCAACGGCTCCCTTGAAGCCCCACTCATTTCTGAGGATCTGTGTCTGAAGACCATACTGACCACCTGCCCATACAGTACCAATTCTGTTGTAAGCACTCATTATAGCTGTTGTAGCGTTAATTGTAGTTGTCTGAAGCTGGTTGTTCTCGTCGTAGAAATTGATATCAGCCTTAGCTTCCTTTACAGCAACCTCGAAAGGACGGAGATAGATTTCTCTAAGTGACTGCTCATTGAGCCATGTAGCGATACCGTTTCTTCCATCTTCCTTATCGTTTACAGCGAAGTGCTTGATGTATGTGTAAACACCATACTTCATTGTTCCGCTGATCTCGCCTGCTGCGATCTTACCACCAAGAAGACCATCTTCTGAATAATACTCATAGTTACGTCCTGCGAATGCATTTCTGTGTGTATTCATAGCAGGAGCATACCAACCATTAAATCCGTTGTAGAGACCCTGTTCACCAACGATCTCACCAAGCTCTCTTGCAAGGTCTACATTCCATGTAGCTGCAAGAAGTTCCTCTGCAGGGAATCCGATGCAGATTGCATCTGCGCCGTTGGCAGATACCCATGTTGACCAACCCATAGGTCCATCGTAATCAAGTGTCGCAGGCTTGCCGATATTAAGAATCTCTGCTGTATTGTAACCAGCGTTTGCAAGCATGTTTGCTACGCTATCAACATCAAGCTCGTCAAGGAGCTCTTCCCAAGCGGGATCATCATATGAAAGACCACGCATGTTGATAAGCTGAAGCCCGTTATCAGCGCCTGTTACAGGCATCTCCTCTGTATAAACAAGACTTCCTGCAACGTTGCCTGTCTTTTCGTCTGTATTCTCGTCATAAACAGTTTCAAGTGATGTCTTAATATAATCTTCTGCTGTGATATCAGCATCTGTAGGAGCTGTAGGGAATGTGCCTGCAAAATCACTTCTACTGAAGTTAAGAGGCTTACCCTCTGTAGCTACGTCAACGAACTCTGCTGAAACTTCATCAAACTGGTTTGTTGCTGCAACAAGATCAGAATCTCTCTTGTTATCTGCGCCAAATACTTCACCAGCAAGTTCGTTTGAGAAGTACTTTGAAGCATCTGCCTGATCAATAGTTGCCCAGCTGTGTGCGTTGTCACTTAAGTAGAAGCCGTATGTACCAGCATCAAGGACATAGCACTTATTGTTCTTATAATCGTATGAAGCAATATCTTCATCATTAAATGTGATTGTTACTGTCTCAGATGCACCAGGTGCAATCTCGCTTGTCTTTGCAAAGCCTGCAAGAACAACCTTACTCTTTTCAATTCCGCCCTTTGTATAAGGAGCTTCTGCGTAGATTTCTACTACGTCTTTACCAGCCTTGTCACCGGTATTTGTTACATTAACGTTGAATGTGTATTTTCCATTCTCATATGTAGGTGTGCCATCGAATGACTTCTCAAATGTTGTATAAGAAAGGCCATAACCGAAGGGATAAACTACAGCGCTGTCATAATCAAAGCCTGCATAGTTGCCATCCATAGCCTCAGCAGCTGCTGTCTCGTAGTATCTGTAACCTACATAGATGCCTTCCTCATACTCATTGAAGGAACCTGACTCATAGCCACCGATTGAACCATCAACATTTGAATAATAGATATCTTCAAAGTTTACATAGCTGGGGTCCTTTGTAAGATCAGTTACATAAGTGTCAACTGTTCTACCTGAAGGATTGATTGTACCATTAAGTACCTTAGCTACTGCGTTTGCACCCTGGTCACCAATGCAGCTTACCCAAAGTGCTGCGTCGATTCCGTAAGATGCATCATTAAGGAAGTCGATCTCAAGAGCATTAGCAGTGTTAAGAATTACTACGATCTTCTTGATTGATCCAGCATCCTTCTGAGCCTTAACGTAGTTAAGCATATCGATTTCTCTGCTATCAAGCTCAAGATAAGACTTATCCTTGTCTGCATCTGTTGTTGCGAACTCGCTCATATTTCTGGGAAGGTCACAACCCTCACCACCAACTCTTCCGATGAATACGATAGCTGCATCACCGTACTGCATGTATGTGTCCTGAAGTGTCTCAGGATAATCAGCAAGAGGAACCTCAGCGATGATATCGCCTGTGAACATTGCAGCACCCATTGATGAAATAAATCCACGTCCTGTGTACTCTACGTCCATAGGTCCCATACCTGTCTGCATTGAAACCTTTATGGATTTTGTTGATATCTCGTGATTAGCATAGAAGTTATAGAGATCATTGTTGATTGAAAATCCGTTGTTCTCCATAGCTGTCTTGTAATCAACAGGCTTACTCTCTGTTGCTGCACTACCTGCACCTGTGTAGATAGGATCAACAGATGTACGACCAAACATTGAAACGTTTGTCTCTGAAGAAGAAAGAGGAAGTGTACCGTTTTCATTCTTTAAAAGAACAATTCCTTCTCCCTCAACTCTCTCAGCGAGCTCCTGACTTGCTGCAAGAAGGCTCTCAGCATCTGCATGCTCAGCCTTATAGTACTCAGAATCAAGGTTTTCTGCCTCGGGATTCTTTGTTACTACAACGTCGCCCTTACCAAAGTACATGTTCATAACTGTGTACAAAGGTCCTGTAAGAACGAATGTTGCTACAATTGCAAGGACTGCAACAATTGCGATTACCGCAGTCCAGATTCTTGTGAATCTCTTACTATTCATAATTCTAACCTCCTCAAGAACACTACATTCTTGGTTTTTCTTGTAATATCACATTATCAAAAAATTCGCGTTTCCTCATTTTGGGTACGAAATGCAAAAATAGGGTACGAATTGTACAAAATGGATTTTATGCCTTCCCCCTATACAACAAGCACACTGTCCTCAGCTGACGTTCTCACTCTATGAAAAACGTAGCGGTTCTAATACCCTAAAAAACAGGGTATAAGAACCGACGTTTTTCAAAGCAGCTTCAGACAGTATTGCTTGTCTATAATGGGGAAGGATATATATCGAATAGAAAATAAGATAAATTTTTAATATAATAAATAGGAAACAATCAATATCAAGAAAGGGAAATATCATGTACCAGGCAGCGATAGTTGAAGATGAGGAGATATTCTTAAATAGAACAAAAGAATTATTGGCTAATACCTTTAATGAAAGAAATACCTCTGTTGCTTTCGATTTCTTCATGTCAGGTGAAGAGTTTCTTCCCATGATTGAGCAGCATTTTCATTATGATATGATTTTCCTTGATATTGAGATGCCGGGAATCGATGGTATTTCTGTGTGTAGGAAGATCAGAGAGATAGCTCCTGATGCGCTTGTTGTTTTCATTTCAAATAAGGAATCACTGGTTTTTCAGACCTTTGAGGTACAGCCCTTTAGATTTATCAGAAAAAGCGAGCTGAATGAAATGGTCCACTCTCTCGTGGATTCCATTCTTTCAGAGCTTGATAAGAGAAAGCAGAAAATCATCAAGATAGAGGAGCCCTCAGGCGGAGATGTTTATTCCTTTGACGTGCGTAAAATACTGTATGTGGAGGCTCAGAGAAAGGAATGCGCCATTGTAACAGAAAGCGGAATAACTACTCTTCGCTCAAAGCTGATGACACTTGAGGAGTCGCTCTCCGGCGAAGACTTCATCAAAATCCACCGGAGCTTTCTCGTTAATATGTCTGCAATTACAAGAATCCAGAAGGACTCTGTATTACTAAAAAATGGGCACGAACTTCCTTTGTCAAGAAACATGCGCGAAGAAGTAAAACAGGCCTTTTTAAATCATTCAATGTCATGAGGTAAATATGCTTTATCAATTATTTAGATTAACTGAATTTGATGGTATCGTTGTTTTCACCTTTCTCGTGATTTCACTTTACAGAATCTATTCCGAAAAGATGCCCATAAAAAAGGCAATAACTTATTTTTCAGTCAGTCTATTTTTATATGTGCTACTTCAATATGGCACCTATCTTCTTCCAATCTCGAAATATCCACATCATTACTGGTATAACTTTTTGTTACAGCTTTTTATTCCGCTTATAACCTCAGAGATATTCCTTGGTGGACACTTTGCAGGAAAGCTTATATATTCGCTGTTCTATGTTTCATTTATTCAGCTTTATAAGATTGTCTGGAGTCCGCTCTACATGGTTGAGGGTACAATTCCGCAGTCTCTCTATGTCTTTTGGGATTATTTTTCCTTTATTTTGCTGATCGTACTTTTGTATCTGTTCTTTATAATTGCCAGAAAATCTATTCCAAAGATTCACGCAAACATCAGGAAAAAGCTTGTTTTCCTCGCTTACTTCCCGATTGCCCTGCTTATCTATTATTCCGTTTACTCAATGGACATTCCTCTTTTTGAGTTTTATAGCGATGCAATTCTGGCACTTACAATTCTTCCGGCGCTTCCTATTTTGTATGATCTTTTCCTTACAACTGTTGAAGCCTATGAAGATCAGCGTATGCTGGACAGGGCTCTGACTGAGACTCAGGCGCAAATCTACAGATACCGCTACTCTCTTGAAATTGATGAGCGCATAAAAAAAGAACGTCATGAATTAAAGAACAATTATCTTTACATTCAGACACTCCTTCACGAGAAAAAATATGATGAGCTCAACACATATATCAACGAATCCATTGGTGAAAAAATGGATAGTATTACTAGTGTTTCAACTGACAATCTTATGATAGATTATATATTGAACAGAAAGATTTCCGAAGCTCAAAAACATCATATAAAAATCTATAATGAAATTTCATTACCCAGCGATATCACTGTTAATGACGAAAGCTTCTGCACCATTTTTCTAAATTTGTTTAATAACGCCATGGAGGCCTGCCAATATGTGGAGTCTCCGGATATACATATACTACTTAAGGTTGTTCAGGATTACCTTTGCTGCGAAATAAAAAATAAGGCCGATATGGATAAGGTTCTTGCTAATCCTGACCTCGAAACCACAAAGGACGACAGCGAAAGTCACGGCCTTGGCCTAAAGATTGTTGGGGAAACAATCTCACGCTGTGATGGTATTTTTCAGACATCACTTGAAGGCAACTATTTCATAGCCAAATTCATGATGCCTGTGAGGGAAGAATCAAAATAAGCAAATATAGAAAAGGCGTAAGCACCAATCTGATGCTTACGCCTTAATTCTTTAATGGAATATTTTAAAACTTCAAACTATCTCCAAGTACCGGGACTTTACTTGCAAAAAACGAAAACTCTCCACTATCTAATAAATTACCTTCATCATCCGTTACTCTGATATCAAAAACCAGGATATGTTTTCCTGTCTTAAGCTTCATACACTCACAGTAAATATACTCAGTGTTCACCGCAGGCAAAAGGAAATTCAGATTTGCAGACACCGTTGTAACATAATACCCACTCATGCTTCCGGTCGCACCTGCCATAGCATCTACAAACGAAAGAAGCGCGCCTCCATGAATGCTTCCATATGTGTTATGAAGTCTCTGATCACATTTTATTCTGGATTTACTGTAGGTGGGGCTAAGCTCCAAAACCTCAAATCCTATAAATTTGTTATATTCATTTGCATAAAGCTCAGAGAGCATCTTCTCTCTGATTGCATTTTCCTTTTCCGTCCTTGCCTTTCGCATTGTTCATCCTCGTTTACTTGTATTGCTGTAATCACAAAATCTCTATCTTTTATGCAGTAATTTCAATCACTCCGGCACAATATGACTTGGGATAAAACTTCACATTTTCAAATGACTTTCTGAGTTCATCTATAGCAAAATAGATTTCATCCTCATCCCATTCATCACCGACTTCTTCCCTGCACTTTTCAAGTTCTGCCCTTGTCTCAAATGCAACATCACCAATAAGAAGTTTACCACCTTCTTCCAACCTTTCAAGCAGTGTCTTGAAGAATGTAATCTTCTGTTCATCTGTAAGGTGATGCAGCGAGTATGTTCCGACGATGTAATCGTACTTATTTTCAGAGAGTTCTTTCACCAGTCCATTTGAAAAATCACCCTGATAAAGGTGAGCATTTTCCATCTTCTGTCTTGCAAGTTCAATCATTCTCTCAGAGAAATCCTGCCCATAGACATCGCATCCATTCTCATAAAGCTTTGTTGTAAGTGTTCCAGTTCCAAAACCAATATCGAGGACTTTAGCATTTTCTTTTGTCATAATCTCCTTGAATATTGATCCCAGAACATCCTTATATCCAGCAAATGGATAGCTGTTTTCTTCATCTGAAAGTCCAACAGCCGCATCATATCCATCTGCCCATAAATCAAATCCTTTGTTGTCTAACATCTTTTCTCCTTAAACTGATATTTTAAATCAAAGTTCCCTCTATTTATCCCAAATGATTACTTCGTATGCTGCTCGAACCAGCCTGTGATTTCCTCAAGTCTTCTGATTCTGTGCTTAGGCTTACCTGATCTTGAGAGCTCATGATTTTCTCCATGGAAAACAATGAGTCTGGTCTCTACGCCTCTTACTGTAAGAGCCTGCATCATCTGCATTGCTTCAGGGAGAGGGCATCTGTAGTCCTGATCACTGTGCAGGAAAAGAATAGGAGTCTTGGCAGCGTCCACATACTTAAGAGGTGAATGATCCCAAAGAGCTTCTGTACTGTCACTTGTAAACCAGTCGCCAAAGCATACTCCGTTCTGGTCAGGTCCAAAGTAAGGTCCAATATCACTTATGTAGGACATTGAAATCCAGTTAGAAATTGATCTCTGGCTTGCTGCGCAGCAGAATCTGTCTGTGTGTGTGATAATCCAGTTAGTCATGAATCCACCGTAAGAACCGCCTGTTTCGCAGATCTTATCCTTATCGATTGCAGGATATTTTTCCAACACTGCATCAACAAAGGCCATGAGGTTCTTAAAGTCAGTTCCGCCGTAGTCTCCGCGAATATCAGCAAAGTCGTCTCCTCGGCCATCACTTCCCTTGATGTTGGTGAACATTACAACATAGCCCTTAGCAGCCCACACCTGCATCTCATGGAAAAAGCCCTCTGAATATACACATCTTGGACCGCCATGTACGTCAAGTACAGCAGGATACTTTTTAGAAGGATCAAAGTCCTCAGGAAGAAGCACCCATCCATGAAGTGAAAGTCCCTCAGATTCGTAGTCGATTCTATTTGGAGCTGCAACATAAACGCCCTCTAAGAATTCCTCATTATGATGAGAAATCTGTATGAAATCAGCTCTTTTTCCAGATGGAGTATAGTGCTCCTGATCCTCAATATCAAAGGCTTTGAGGTCGCTCTTTTTAACAGAGTAAATTTCAGGAAGCTTATCCTTGTCAGTAAAATCAAATAGAAACTGATCATCTACTATATCGAAGAAATGGATGATTCCTGCGATATCAAGAAGAGTCTCCACTTTTCCTGTTGCAAGTGCAATCCTTGAAATCACGGTGTGATCCTCAACTGTAGAAAGTGTGTAGAGAACAAGTCCATCTTCCTCTTTAAGAACCTTCTGCTCTCTTCCGCCGCCAATCGCAACATCGCCAACAATGCTTGATCCTCGAGAGTGAGTAGGCTCATAGCCCTCTATTTTCTTAAGCTCGCCGCCTTCAATTTTGTATAAAAAGTCAGAACCGTTAAGTCCATATTTCTGATAGTCATTTGCAAAAACGTAGATCTCTCCAGCCTTTACATAAAGGCCACCAAAGCCAAAATCATGCTTATCATATATGGGCTTTACCTCGTCCTTTTTCACATCATAAACAAACAGATCACTGAAGAAATCCGGAATCTTTGTAGCTTTTCCGCCAACAAAGTAAACCTTGTCGCCATCTACTTCTATACCATTCACATTGAAATCAGCGTCAGTTATTCTTTTAAGCTCAAATCTGTTTTCAGGTGCTTTTTCTGCATCATCAGTAGCTTTGATAATAAAGAGCGCACTTCTTTTTCCGTTGGTCACGCCTCTTCCATTGAACCAGTAGGGAACCTCTGTGAAAACATCATAGTCACTCTCGAGATTCTTTTTCTTCTCCTCAGCCTTTTTGCCACGGGTTTCTTCATCATCAAGATAAGCGTCAGGATCGGATTCATCTATCTGAACTGTTGCAGCATAAACGCCATCAGAAATTTTCTTGATATCACCAAGTGCTACGGGAAGCTTTGCCCAAATTTTTGCCTCTCCGCCATCAACAGAGATTGAGAAAAGTTCGGAATCCTCTGACTTCTCATCACCGGGCTTTGTTCTGCTGATAATGAGTTCACTGTCACTGTTCCAGAAAGAAATTGATGCATCGATTGTAGCTGTGAGCTGGAAGTTTTTACCGTCCTTCACTGCCCATACATCTCTCTTATAGGTATTCTTCTCCGCATCAGCGTAGGCTACATTATATGCATACACTGTTCCTGCCGGATTAAAAGTAAGATTTTCCAAATATCTGTACTTTAAAATATCTTCTATTTCTACTTTTTTCATGTTTCGTTCCTCCTGTAATTTGATCTTCTGCTGTTTTCGTTCTAAATCATGAAATTTTCTGTATTGTCTTGGATCTTTTTCCACATTTAAATCATGCAAACAGATTTTTAACTATCAGCATGATTCCTGAGATTACAAGCAGTACGCTCATAAGGCGCTTTACTGTTTTTTCATCAAGGAAACTGCTGCTTTTCATTCCTGCAAAAAGCCCTGCAAGTACAAAGGGCATCAGAATCAGTGCAAGCTTTATTCCTTCGAAGGTTATAACTCCAACTGCACTGTAAAGAATAATCCTGAAGGTATTTTCTACTATGAAAACTGCGCTGATGTTTGCCTTGAATTCATCACCTGTCTTGGTCACTCTTCCGACATAAGCCGCAAGAAGTGCTCCTACTCCGAAAAGCCCACATAAAACACCTGAAAGTATACCTATTATCGCAAGAACTATCCTTGATTCCTTGAAATGAAAGGCATTCTTATCTCTAAGATACATCTCTATTCCAAGCAGAATAACAACCACGCCAAATACTATTTTTATTAGCTTTACATTTGCATTTTTAAGGAGCAATGCCCCGGGGATGCAGCCCAATAGCACAAGGATTGAAAGCGGAATAAAAATATATTTGTTCAGCTTCTTTCTGTTTTTCCATGTAAGTATCAGATTCGTTGGATATCCCAGGAAAAGCTCAACGGGCGATATTGCTATATTGTTTGCTCCAAATCCGAGTATTGAAGTAAACACCAGTGTGTTTGCGAATCCGCAAAGCCCTTTAATATAATACGCAACTACTGTTGCAATAATCCACAACCACATATCTTAGTTTTCCCAGTGCTTACCCATAAGTGCCAGGTTATCTGCTGCGTAATAGCCTGCTTTTCCATAAAAGTGCATATGATGCTCGTCATTGACTGACAGAAATTCTATGTGCTCCCCGCCGTTTGCTTTTACTTTCTTTTCAAGCTCAGTAAGGAATTCAGAGCCATAGCCTTTTCCCTGATTGCCTGAAAAGATAACAATCTCCTCAAGAAAGTATGCAAGAAGATCATCGTACTGCTTGTAATAGCCCATCACAAAGCCTGTCATCTTGTCATTTTCATCGTACTGAACAAGGCACATTGCGTCCTCTGTAGTCATAACCTGATGAATTCTTTTTGATGCTGTCTCTTTAGTCCAGCAGCCCTCCTCATTTTCGTTGTAATACTCAATATATTTTTCTACTACTTCATCAAAATTTGTTTCTGTTAACTCTAAATACTTCATTATTATGTCTTTCCTTCTGGTAGTTATTTTGATAAATTCCGGATCATTTATATAAATCCGATTCGCAATTTTTATGCGATATAAACGTATTTGTGCCCGCTTTCAACAGGATTCTCATAGCAGTTTTCTTCTACATCATTTAATGTATATCCATTCTGCTCAAATACTGTTTTCATAGCAATATTGCTCTCTCTTGTCTCTGCACAAATCCTTGAAAGCTTTGAATCCTCGCACTCCTTTTTGGCTAATGCCATAAGCTTAGTCGCAAGTCCCTTCTTCCTGTAATCAGGATGAACAGCGACGTTCATGATTTTCAGATAATCAAGTTCTCCACTCCAGTTGTAGGTAAAAAGATCTCCCACAATTTTTTCGCCATCCATAAGCGCGTAGTAAGTAGCCCTTTCATCTGTAAGAAGATCTTTCCAATCCTCTTGCTTCCAGTGGTCAGTAGTAAAGCACAGATGCTCAAATTCTCTGATTTTGTCTATGCTCTCTATCGCCAATACTTTGGTTTCAAGTTTATTTAATTGTGTCATTTTGTTGTTCCTTTTAAATCACTTTTTTTACAAGCACTACATCCTTTGTTCGTTGTTCCTCAGTAAAGCCATGCTTTAGGAAAAGATTAACAGAAGGGTTATCAATAGCGATGTCATCAAATACAACTTCTATGCCATTTTCCCTGGCTGCTTCGCAGAGCATATCGAGTCCTTCTCCGCCATAGCCACGGCCTCTGTACTTTGCATAAATGATGACATCCGTGATATAGCCCTTTAAGATTTTATCCAGATGATAAGCGATTTCTCCGACGAATTTGCCATCTTCATTTTTCAGATATCTGTAGTATCTCTTGTTTTCATGGTTAACAATCCATGCATCGTACCATTCCTGCCACTCCTCCTTAGGGAAAGGAATTGTCCCTCCCCAGGCGTGGTTGTAAGACATGGTAGCTTCATCCTCCATCATGGTCTGTTTAAACCACAGATCTTCATATTTTGGTGTGTATAATTCAAGCATAAAATTTTAATCCGATCCTCTATTTGTTATTAATATTTTTAGGTTACCCGATTTTCTTTTCCATCAGGTAGAATCTGCCCTTTCTCCAGTCAGCATGTCCTCTGCGCTCATAGCCATTCTTTTCATAGAGCTTAAGTGCAAATGGATTCTCAGAAAAAACATCCAGTCTGCAGGATTCATATCCCATATCGACAAGCTGATTTTCAATTTTGTTTAAAAGAATTTTTCCTATACCCTTGTTCTGATAATCAGGTGATACGCAAAGTCTGTGAAGAATGCAGGGCTTCTCATACTCCCAGGTGCACTTTAAATACTCATCATCGCACTCAGTGCTGATAACATAAATGGCAACGATACGATCGGATGATTTTTTTGAAGCTACATCTTCATGTGTTCCAAAGTTTTCATCTTTGTTTTCTCCGGAACCTTCCAGCGCCACATATAAAGTGCCTTTTTCGATATCACCTTTGAAATCTTCTTTTGCAGGATAAATCTCATCCCACTGCTCAATTCCCTGTGATGACATGAGGTCTTTTGCAAAATCTACCATCTGGCAGATCGCGTCTAAATCTTCAAGTCTTCCTAGTCTGTAATTCATAATTTCTCCTCTTCTTGTCATTTTATTGTATTGAAATTGCAGTCAGATAAGTCCCTCCAAAGTTAGAATTCTCCCATGTGTTTTCGCCATCGCCCCACACATTTACGAACTCTTTTGTTTTCTCATTGAAGGTTACATTGCTGTACTGAATGCTGACTGACCCACCCTCATATTCTGTTTTATAAGAATAATTGACATTTATAATGCCATTATCTCTCCTTAATATGCCATCAATCTGATTACCTGCTGCCTTTATTTCTCCAGCAAGATCAAATCCGCAGGCTGCATTAAGTTCTTCTTCAGAAATTTCTTTACCTACATATTCCTCAAATCTTCCGGTTGCCTCATCATAGTAGAAATAGTAAGGCTTCCAGGTATGACCCATGTACATACCTTCGTCTTCTTTGCCCTCTTCATAGTCAAATGACATATCATAGCAGCTTAAGGATATTGCGTAATCATCCACAAAATCAGGCTTGTAGAATCCACCTATTCCGGAAAGGTAGGAATCTTTGCACTCACCATTTTCAACGTAGTACAAGAAGCTTACGCTGCTGGTCGTATAGGCCTCCTCAACTGCAATAAAGGTCTTATCACTTACAGGAAATTCCTGTATGATCTTCCCGTCATTTACTACAAAATTAGTGTCCTTGAGCATTTCCTTGCCATTGTCTGATACGAAATAGAGCTGTCCCAGACAGGTTGACCATTCCTCATCAATATCTCCACCGATGAAAACAAAGCCTTCCCTTGAGCCATCTCCATCAAAGTCAGCTATTACAGAATCTTTTATATCAAGGACATCAACGCCTGTTCCCTCGAGAACTTTTGCTATTAGTGGTTCCACATCACCCTGCTCTGTAGTTACTGATCTGCTAGTCTCATTTGAGTTTTCTAAATCTGAATAATCTTCTGTGGTCGCTGTCTGGTCAGTATTTTCAACTGTTGAAGCTTCTTCTGTATTTGTTTCTTTTGTTTCTGATGTGCTATCCACTGCTTCTTTAGAATCAGTGGTGGCCTGCTCATCTTCAGCTATCTGAGAACTATCTACGGACTGTGCCTGATCATTTGTCTTACTAGGCGAACTGCAGGCAGACATCATAACCATACCAAGAATTCCAAGTACTAAGCATCTCTTTCTCATAGTGTTTTACCCCCCTTCTATCTATTGCTTTTCATCAATATTGAATATTCAATAGGTATTTTATTCACATTTCACCTATTGCTTTTTCATGATCTCGCAATTTCAATAGGTACTCCTGACCATTTTTACCTATTGTTTTCTCATACTCTCTCAATTCCAATAGGCATTCCCGGACATTTTTTACCTATTGTTTTCTCATATACTCACAATTCCAATAGGTATTCCCGGACATTTTCACCTATTGTTTTCTCATACTCTCTCAATTCCAATAGGTATTCCCGGACATTTTCACCTATTGCTTTTTCATGATCTCGCAATTTCAATAGGTTCCACCATTATCTTCTTCTGCCGTCTTCTCTATCAAAGAAGTATCCAAAGTTAAAGCGAATTTCGTGGCGTTCGATGTCTCGGTTTGTGTAGCAGCAGGTGTCGAAGCCGATAAGTTCAAAGCCCTGCTTCTGATAGAATGCAATTGCTCTCACATTGCAGGACTGGGTTTCAAGCATGATTGCTCGCCTGTTCTGCTCCTTTGCCTTTTCCTTTACAAGGTTCATAAGTCTGGTGCCAACTCCCTGACGGTGAAGCTCATCAGCAACCCACAGCTCAGTAACAAGGAGGCGGTTGCTCCATTCCTCTGGGCAGATTTCAATGCAGGCAAGAAGCTTCTTTTCACCATTTTCTTCAGACACAATTCCAAAAGCCTGTGCACCTTCCCAGTGATCCTGATAGAGTTTGTCTGGGAAATCATACTCTTCAGGCGAATGAGTCACAGGGGTATCAAACCTTTTCTTAACCATCTTTGCTGAAATGGCATTTGCCCCTTCCTCTATCTCAAGGTCAAAATATTCTTCAGTTGTATATTTCATCATTATGGGAGTTCCCTTCCACTCCTCTTTTGTTAATTCTATAATTTCATAATCCATGTCAAATCCTCCAAATAATTTCCAAATTAGTCTACTATTTAGCCCTTTATTCTATTGTGCATTCCAAAACAGCCTTAGCCTCGCCATCAGAAAGTGCTGTGAGACTCTTGAAGGGTCCTGTGCGCTTGTCAAAATAATGGTAGAGATACATTCTCTTTTACCTCTCAAAACATCTGATAATAATTCGGTTCTTTTCCTTCTGTCCTCTCGCAGCAAAGAACATTACCCTGAATTATTGGAACATCACTATCATGGTATTCCAGCATCCCTTCAGATAAAACAAGCTTAACCGCAGTTAAAATCGCTCCATGAGCTACAATCATAACTTTTTCATCAGCACCAAAAGAATACTTACTAAGTGCTCTCTTTGCTCTGTCACAAAGCTCCATCACTTTCTCTGCGCCATATTCGGGATTGTCAGCATCAAGTCCAGGGTACCAGATGACACCTTCAAGCTTTCCAAAATTCCTCTCAGTAAAATCAGGATCTATAACAATATCTCCGGAAAATCCTATCTTCTCTGAGATAATTCCTGCACTGTCTCTTGCTCTGCAAAGCGGGCTTGAAATTATCCTGTCTGCTTTAAAGCCTGTCGCTGCCATTTTGTCAGCAAGCTCATTCATCTGTGATATGCCAAATTCATTCATCGGAATGTCGGCCTGCCCCTGAAGTCTTTCTTCTTTATTCCAATCTGTCTGCCCATGTCTTACAAGATAAAAAATCATCTTCGTTTTCTCCGTTTATAGCATATAGCAACACGTAATATTACCGTTCTTCTTTGGCACTTACATCCCTTGCCACAACTACTGCCTGCGCCATTACAGGAAGCAAATATCCTTTAATGATTGGGATTCTGCTTTCATTATCTCTTCCCAAAGTTTTCCTCCAAACGATTTCCAGTATTATCCCGTTGTGCTAAATGTCCCCCGGAAACCAATTCATCAGATTAAATCTGCCAAACTACATCTTCCTACACTCATAAGATCTGCAGGAGCAAGCTCTATCTGATATCCAACCTTACCTGCACTTACAAAAACATGATCATACTGCTCAGCGGTTTCATGGATAAAAGTTGTAAACTGCTTTTTCATTCCAATCGGTGAACAGCCTCCATGTACATAACCTGTTAGTGGAAGAAGTTCCTTTTGCTTGATCATGCTGATTGCTTTCTCGCCTGCTGCCTTGGCAGCCTTCTTTAAATCAAGCTCCTCCTTTACAGGAATAACAAATACATAATATGTGCCTGACTTTCCCTGAGTCACCAGAGTCTTGAATACCTTCTCCGGGTCCTCACCCAGTATCCCTGCAATTTCTTCTCCTGTCAGCGTTGCATCTGGATTATATGAATGGCTCTCATAGGAAATCTTTTTCCCATCGAGCACTCGCATTACATTTGTCTTTTCTATCTTTTCTGCCATTTCAAGCTCCTCTAGCGTTTCCGTTAATATCTGTTTACTTCAAAACAAATCAATTCACATTATACAAGGTGTTTACCTGTAAATAAAGAAAAACAGAGGTTTTGTACCAGATCCCAAAAGTTAGAACTAAAATCTAACGTCTGAAGATCGGTACATTTTTACCTCTGTTTCATAATGTTTTACAAATTTGAGCTACAGATTTTTAAATTCCATATTTAAGCAATTACTTCTTTGCACTCTTTATCTTGCCAGCTTTGACGCCGCCCTTTTTAAGTAAACCCTTATAGTTTTTCAGCTTCTTCTTTGGTACAGATATCTTGAGGTTCTTTGCTGTCTTATCAAAAGCCTTCTTTCCGACTTTCTTAAGGTTTTTACTCTTGATATCTACAGTCTTTAATTTCTTACAACCATAAAATGCTTTTTTACCAATTGTCTTAACATTGGATGATATGGTTACTTTCTGCAGCTTCTTGCATCCCTTGAATGCTGAATCACCAATTTCCGTTACCTTGTAGTTCTTCTTTGCATACTTAATCTTGGAAGGAACAGTTACAGTCTTAACTGATTTCTTAGTAGGTGCAATAAGTCTTACTGTATTAGATGAAATAATCTCATACTTATAACCCTTATAGGTTATCTTCTTACCCTTCTTTTGCTGCTTAGAAGAACTTGAAGTCTTGCCTGAGCCATTGTCATTATTGTCGTTATTGTCGGTCTTATCCTTCTTAGAGCTCTTATCATCATTATCCTTCTTGGAACTACTGCCGGGCTTCTCATTTGAGCTGCTATTCGACTCATTATTTGAAGGCTTTGAAGAACTGTCGTCCTTCTTACTATCAACCTTGTTAGGATTTTTGAAGATAAAGTTGATGCCGCTGTAGTAACCGGTATAATTATTTTCTACGCATTTTTTCTGAATATCTGCAATTGCAGCATTATCAAATGTATAAGATAAATTATTTGCTGTCACAGTGCAGTCGTCATCCTTGGCAAGCCTGATGCTGCATTTAGCAGGTGTCTCCAAGTCACTGTAGAACAATCTGATGTCATCTTCGTTATCACCATTAAGATCATATCCATAATACTGACCATCTATATAATGTGTCCCATGTCGAACCGGATATAAAACCGAATTATGTTCACCGGCTATCATAAGTATATCAACGAGGGCTTTTGCCTGATAACCTGATAAAGCAAAATCATCTGATGAAATATCGACATTTAAAACACCTTTATTTTTAAGAACCGCTACTTTCTCCTTGTATTCACGCGATGCGCGGTCCTGTCCTGTTGCTCTGAGTTTTAAATAGTTTATGCCGGTCTCGTCAGCATAGAAATAAGCAACTGTTTCTTGCTCTGCTCCCCTGTAGTAGTAGGTAACCGGTGCACATACTTCAAATGCATATTTTTTAGATGGATCAAGTCCAAAAATTCTTGCCTTTGTGCAACATAAGTCTGCTGTTATACATTTTGTCCAGTCTACTGATGTCGAATAACCGGATCCTGAAAGTCCATTCTTATAAAACTCTGTTCTATCATATGAAGATACCTTAGCTTCTTCATATCCTATATATGCTATTTTAGTCTCGCTGGGTTTAGCATTTAAATTCTTCCAAAAATCCTGAGAAAGATATGCATTAATTGCCTCTGTCCAGTCAAAAACCGTACTGTTACCCTCTCTATATGTTTTGGCATCATACATATACGGCATCTGATAACTTGATGTAAACCTATGCTTTCGCATAAAATCACGATGATCGTCATATGCACCCTTGGTCAAACCACTGCCGTAGTAGTAGTACGTTATTTTTCCGGCAGAATCCTTACACTTAAGTACAACACCATAATAGCTACCTGACATAAGGCCTGTAATAGTATAGTTTTTTGCATTATTTGCTACAGACAGGGGCGCCTTATCACTCATATTAATGGCTTCTCTGGCATATGGCCCTATGTTGTTTACACTTCCATATTCTTGTTTATCCTTATCACGGTCAATACTCCTTAGTAAAGAGTATCCAATTTTAATCTCTTTAATATTCTGACTCTCGGTCCATTTTGACCAATCAACAGTCAAACTGTCTTCACTGTTAGATGTAAATGTGAATTCTCTGACGTGGTGCGGATATATATTGATTATATTCTTTGAACTGTAGTAAGAATCAACCTTTCCATTATTTGAATCGTATTTAGGCTTAAAAGAAAGGTTTGAGTAATTATTCTTAGCTTCCGTATACGCATCATCTAATGTAAAAAAGACTATTGTTGAAAATCCGCTAGTAAACTGCTTATACCTAAGCATCACACAAATTGAATAATGAGAAGAAGCTTCAAGCCCTGTAATGGTAAGGTATGCTTTCTTCTCTTTCATCATCTTGCTTCTATTAATTGCATCATATTTGGCTTCTTTGACGTGGTCACCGGATCCTGTCTTTTTGGCAATTCCAAGAAACATATCATATGAAGAACTAATTGTACTTTCCCCTCTCTTCTTAAGAACTTCATCGAATTTATTAAAAGCATCAATCATGTCAATTGTAATTGAAGTATCTGTACTTCCGGCCTGTTTAATAGCAAATGCTTCCTCAGATCCAGGTGTGTTAAATGTATTAGACAACGTCTTCATGCCAGATCCATCTCTCTCCATACTATACGAAACGTATACATGGTACATCTTTCTGGGCTCAAGACCTGTTATTTTCTGCGTGTAATCCCCCGTGTAATTTCCCTGAGGTTTATATTCAAATACACACTTCCCATCTTTTGAATCCTTGAATTCATTAACAACAACTTCATATTTGGTTACCCTGACCGTTTCTTCCAGTTCTTTTTCTATACGCTCTTTAAAGCTTATCTCTGCACTTGTCTGCGTCAGGTTTATGACGTCTATACCATACTCTGATTCCGCCTTTGCATCCAAACAAAAAATGCTGAATGTAATCATAATTACACACAGCATTAATAAACCTTTTACCCCTTTTCTCATAACCATTCCCTCCTGATATATAGTCCCTGTTATGAAGTGACCGTTGTCAAGAGTGAAAACTATTTCTAGCTTTTCTCCTTGGCTAGTCACATTTGTTATT